>JAQERH010000034.1 GCA_027698105.1 Lachnospiraceae bacterium AM93-12TA | reverse complement strand
TCGCTAAAGCTTCTATAGAACCACGCGACTATCGCGTGGTTTTCCTAATACAATAAGACAGAAAAGCCCTGTCAGGCCCTTCTGTCTCACCTCGTTCTTGCTTTTATTTCCGCCTGCCGTTTCCTACTTCAGTACGACTCTCTTAAAGTTTTTCTTACCGCGTTTTACTACAATTCCGTCACCGGCAAACTGATCCTTTGTAAAGGACGCCTTTGTATCTTTTACCTGAACTCCGTCTACAGCAACACCGCCCTGCTCTACATTTCTTCTGGCCTCGGAACGGGATGGAGCCAGACCTGACTTCTGAAGCACAGAGAGAATGTCAATGGCGTCTTCTGTAAAGTCCTCCTCGGAAAGCTCTGCTGTAGGCATGTTGGCTGCGTTTCCGCTGCTGAACAGGGCCTTGGAAGCCTCTTTTGCCTTCTGAGCTTCTTCCTCGCCGTGAACGAGAGCTGTCAGCTCATAAGCCAGAATCTCCTTCGCCTCATTTAACTGGCTTCCTTCCCACTTGTCCATCTCATCAATCTGCTCCAGAGGAAGGAAGGTCAGCATGCGCAGACATTTCAGTACATCGGCATCAGCTACATTTCTCCAGTACTGGTAGAACTCGAACGGAGAGGTCTTCTTCGGATCCAGCCATACAGCTCCTGACTGGGTTTTGCCCATCTTCTTGCCCTCAGAGTTTAACAGGAGAGTAATTGTCATGGCGTGGGCATCCTTGCCAAGTTTTCTTCTGATCAGCTCTGTTCCGCCTAACATGTTGCTCCACTGATCGTCTCCGCCAAACTGCATGTTGCAGCCGTATTTCTGGAACAGCATATAGAAATCATAGCTCTGCATGATCATGTAGTTGAACTCTAAGAAGCTTAATCCCTTCTCCATTCTCTGCTTATAGCACTCTGCTGTCAGCATACGGTTTACGGAAAAATGAGGTCCTACCTCTCTTAAAAGCTCCACATAGTTTAAGCCCAGCAGCCAGTCTGCGTTGTTTACCATCAGGGCCTTTCCGTCGGAGAAATCAATAAAACGGCTCATCTGCTCCTTAAAGCAGTCGCAGTTGTGCTGAATCATCTCAGGAGTCATCATAGATCTCATATCCGTTCTTCCAGACGGATCTCCGATATAGCCGGTTCCTCCTCCAATCAGGGCGATAGGCTTGTTTCCAGCCATCTGAAGTCTCTTCATCAGGCAGAGAGCCATGAAATGTCCTACGTGGAGGCTGTCAGCTGTCGGGTCAAAGCCAATGTAAAAGGTAGCTTTTCCCTCATTTACCATCTTTTTAATCTCTTCTTCATTTGTCACCTGGGCAATCAGGCCGCGGGCAACCAGTTCTTCATAAATCTGCATCTTATTCTCCTTTCCTGCAGCTGTTTTCTTGTTTATAATTTCATAGGACGCTTTTCCTATGGAATAAGAAAGAATTCTGCTCTGCAGAATTCTCCGCCTGCGGCGGGCTGCTTCGGCAGCATAATACCACTTTGCCGCAGTGCGGTTCCTGCGGAGCATTTTTTATTTCATAGGACGTCTTTTCCTATGGAATAAAAAAACTCCATCCTCTGAATCACTAGATCCAAAGGACGGAGTTACATTTCCGTGGTACCACCTTGGTTTGAAAAGACGCTCACGCCTCTTTTCCTCATGGAGTACAGCCTTCTATACTCCTGCCGCTGTAACGTGCGGCAATCCCGCTGCAGCCTACGCAGAGCATCCTCCCTTCCGGAAGCCGATCCTTCGGTGCAGGGCTCCGGGATGTATTCACAGACTCTTCCTCCAGGCGCCTCTCACCATCCGGCTGCTCTCTGTCTGGGGTGTAAAACAGTTACTTCTTCCCGTCACTGCCTTCTATCAGTTTTTACTCCCCCATTGTACGTGGTTTCCGCTGGAAAGTCAAGCCCGTAAATCAGGAATTTAGGCAAATCCAATCATGACCGAAATGACAACTGCCGCGGAAGCGCAGATAAATAACAGCGCCTGGAATTTAATCTGGAACTTTGCCCACTGTCCCCACTCCAGTCTCGCCGCTGCCAGCGCACCCAGAAGACATCCGGAAGTAGGCACGATGAAATTGGTGAATGCGTCGCCAAGCTGGAAAGCCAGAACGGCTGTCTGTCTGGAAACTCCGACAATGTCGGCAAGCGGTGCCATAATCGGCATGGTAAGCGCTGCCTGGCCGGATCCGGAAACTACAAAGAAATTGAAGACTGACTGGAACACATACATGAACCAGGCAGAAACCATTGGCGGAAGTCCCTTCATGCTCTCTCCAATGGTATGAAGAATCGTATTTAAAACCGTTCCGTCTGTGGCGCTTGTGCCGCCTAACACCAGAATAATTCCCTGAGCCATACCTACGCAGAGAGCCGCACCCAAAAGGTCTGCCGCGCCCTTATCAAAGGATTTGGCAATATCGTTTAACTCCATGCCGTTTAATTTAAACACAACGCCGATAATTCCGGCTACAAAGCCCATTACAAAGAACTGGGATGCAATCTCAGGAATGTAGTATCCCTTTGCAAGCACGCCCCAGATCGTCCAGATAACAGTCGCTAACAGAGTCAGGAGCACCAGTTTATGGCCCAGAGTAAAGGGAAGGTTCTCCCTGCCCTCTGCGCTGAATTCATTTCTGTAGTAGGCATCTGACTCATAAGCCACAGACAGCCTTGGATTTTTCTTAATCTTAGCTGCGTATCGCATGGTAAATACAATAGCCAGTCCTGTAAAGAACACCCAGAGTATCATTCGGAAAGCAGCTCCTGACATAACCGGGATTCCTGCGATTCCCTGAGCCACTGCCAGGCTGAACGGGTTCATCCAGGAGGTTCCAAAGCCAATCTGTGTTGCCACATAGGAGCAGACTACACCCACCACCGCATCATAGCCCATGGCTACGAACATGGGAACCAGAATCATGACAAAGGGAAGCGCTTCCTCTCCCATGCCGAACACCGCTCCTCCCAGTGAAAACAGGGTGATGAGAATGGGAATCAGAAGGATTTCCCGGCCTTTTGCAATGGAAATCACTCTCATAATTCCGGCATCCACAGCCCCTGTTCTGAGGACGATTCCGAATGCTCCGCCCACTACCAGGATAAAGGCAATAATGCCCACAGCCGTGCCGTTTTTATCTCCTACCGTCAGTCCCTCAAATACAAAGTTTAAGATACCCTGGCCTCCGAAATCCTCTGTTCCCCAGAGAGGAGCCGCCTTAGTCACTTTGTTTCCATTTTCATCCAGCACATACTCAAAGCTGTCTGGATCCAGAACTGTCTTGGTTTTTTCCACTCCGTCCTGCATATAGGTAATCTCTTTTTCCTGGTATGTTCCCAGAGGAATAAAGAGGGTCATCAGAGCTGCCGCGCAGATTACCAGAAAAATGATAATATACGTATGCGGCATCTGAAATTTTTTCTGCTTTTCCATTTTCACACACTCTCTTTCTAATACTCAAAGGTTCCCCGTTTTAACACCTGTTTCTCTGAAACCATAAGCTGGCCCTTGGCCAGAACGCTGTAGATTTCCAGCGTATCAGAATCAGCCAGTACCAGATCTGCGTCTGCACATTCGGCAATTCTCCCCTTATGGGGAAGCTTCAGAAGAAAGGCAGGATTTTCTGTAACAGCCCGCAAAGCGTCTGCAAAAGGCACTCCATCCTTCTTCACCGCGTCTCTCATCTCTCTGTAAATAGAAGAAACCTTTCCCACACCCAGATGCAGGAAATTGCCCTCCTGATCGAAAACAGGCAGACTTCCCTGGCCGTCAGAGGAAAATGTCACATGATCCGCCGGCACACCTGCATCCAGCGCCATCTTGAGTCCTGTGCTGGCCTTCACCTCCTCTGGATCCAGAAAATCCGGATCGGAACTGGTAGTCAGATCAATATAGCCTCCCAGATTCTTCGCATAGTCAATGCCGTCCTCCATCAGGCTCCGGCTTCTGTTAATGTGAGTCGGCAGCATATTAGAGGCTGGAATCTGTGTCTCTTTCAGCATATAGCGCAGGTAGGAAAGCTGTTCCTTTCCATCGCCCAGGTGAATATTTACCAGTCCTGCCTTTCCAGACAGAATGCCTCCCACTCTGGTGTCAGCTACAATCCTTGCAAATTCTTCTTTTGACGGCTGAGAGGAACGGTGATCTGAAACAGCAATTTCTCCTGTTCCCACTGCCTTGTCAATGAGAATCAGGTCGTCCATAATATTTCCTGTCAGCGTCCGCACCGGGACCTGGTAGGAACCCGTATAAATATACGTGGTGATCCCCTCTTCCTCCAGTCCCCTGGCCTTGGCAATGAGATTTGTCATGGTTCTGGTCGTCCCGTCGGTGCCGAGACAGCCCACAATGGTGGTCACGCCTCCCTCCAGGGCATCACTGAGCATCAGCTCCGGCGTTCTCGTCCTGTATCCGCCCTCTCCGCCTCCGCCCAGAATGTGAACATGGGCATCGATCAGGCCTGGCATCAGGATCTTTCCTCTGCCGTCAATCACCTCTACTCCATAGGTCTCCTCAGCCGGCAGATTTTCCCCGATTTTTAAAATCTTTGTTCCGCCCACCAGCACATCCTGAATCCCCATGTCCTGCGGTGCAAATACATGCGCTCCCTTTATTAAAATCATATGGCTGCTTCCTTTCTGTTCTGGCATAAACGTCCGCTCCGGCAGACGTTACTTTCCTGTGAATTAAAAAATAGTGCCGACGGCTTCATGCAAATCACCATGCTTCCCTTTTTCGCGCAAATCCTCCGCCGTCTCTTCCAGTACCGCAGACAGAGCCTCTATCAGCATTTCCCTCTTCATAAAGGGCTGTCCTGTCAAAGCCTCCTCCATGGTCTCATCATATGGCACATGGATGAAACAGCATTTCATAGACGGATATCTGGATGAAGCCAGATAAAGTCCTGTGTACAGTACTGCATTGCATACGAAGGTTCCGGCTGAATAGGATACACAGGAGGCAATCCCTCTGCGTTCCACTGCCTTAGCCATACGCTTGACAGGAAATGTAGAAAAATACGCAGTATCTCCGTCAGGACGAACCGGCGTATCAAATGGCTGAAAACCATCGTTGTCCGGAATCCTCGCCTCCATCAGATTAATTCCTACCCGTTCTATGCTTACCTTGTCCTCTCCTCCAGCCAGCCCCACGCAGATAAGCCCCTCCGGTCTTTCTCTCTCTATGGCAGCCTCCAGGAGAGCTGAAAAACGCCGAAAGGAAACCGGCAGTTTCAGCTTCACAATCTGAACTCCTCCCACCGTCTCAGGAAGAGCCGCCGCCGCATCCCAGGACGGATTGGAACGGTGAGATCCAAAAGGTTCAAACCCAGTCAGCAAAATTTTCATCGTATCCTCCCTGTATGGAAGGCCTGCGCCCCGATATCGGGAAGTCAGGCCTGTTTTACAGATAATCCCGAAGTATTCTAACATAGAACCTGCGAAAAGTCATGCCTTTTTTGCAAATTTATTCACAACCTTTTTATAAATATGAAATACCAGACAGGGAAAGCAAATTTTCTCTTTTCTTCTCTCTGCAGGGCAATTGACTTTTTCCTTTCTCTCCCGTATAATAAAACACATCTGCGGGTATGGCGGAATTGGCAGACGCGCCAGATTTAGGTTCTGGTGGGAGACCGTGCAGGTTCAAGTCCTGTTACCCGCAGTCCACGGCGTGAAATCAGAACTGTAGCCCTTTGATTTCACGCCATTTTTGTATATCAGGGCACAATCAAGTGTTTACATTGAATATTTAGCTGATGCGATTGAAAAAGAGGTGTCCTTATGCTATACTTTATATTTGCGTTAAACTCTTTTGCATCAGAAACAGAGTTTATTTGAAACAGCTGTATCCACGATTGAAAAAGGTGTAATACACCATGTAATAAAAACAGAAAGAAAGGCAGGAACCTGTAAAAATAAGGGTTTCTGAACAGGTGAAACGAAATATGAAATTAGGAATCGTCGGTCTCCCCAACGTGGGAAAAAGTACACTTTTTAACTCACTGACCAAAGCTGGCGCAGAATCTGCCAACTACCCTTTCTGCACCATTGATCCAAACGTAGGCGTAGTTCCTGTTCCGGACGAGAGACTGCAGAAACTGGCTGATCTCTATCATTCTGCTAAGATTACACCGGCAGTCATCGAGTTTGTCGATATTGCCGGACTGGTGAAGGGCGCATCCAAGGGCGAGGGCCTGGGAAACCAGTTCCTGTCCAATATCCGCGAAGTAGATGCCATTGTCCATGTAGTCCGCTGCTTTGAGGATCCTAACGTGGTTCACGTAGACGGAAGCGTAAACCCACTGCGTGATATTGAAACCATTGACCTGGAACTTATTTTCTCTGATATGGAGATTCTGGAGCGCCGTATTGCCAAAACCACAAAGAGCGCCATGGGAAATAAGGCACTGGCTAAAGAGCTTGAAATCTTAAAGGCCATGTACGCCCATCTGGAGGAAGGCAAGCTGGCCAGAAGTTACGAGACAGAGGATGAGGATGAGCTGGCATTTATTGCCTCCTTAAACCTTCTCACCTGGAAACCGGTAATCTTCGCTGCCAATGTAGCTGAAGACGAACTGGCTGACGACGGAGCTTCCAACGAGTACGTACAGGCAGTGAGAACATTCGCCGCTGAAAACGGAAGCGAAGTATTCGTCATCTGCGCTCAGATTGAACAGGAAATTGCCGAGCTGGACGATGATGAGAAGAAGATGTTCTTAGAGGATCTGGGACTGACTGAGTCAGGACTTGACAAGCTGATCGCTGCCAGCTACCGTCTGTTAGGCCTGATCAGCTATCTGACAGCCGGAGAAACTGAGACCAGAGCCTGGACCATCAAAGTGGGCACAAAAGCGCCTCAGGCAGCCGGAAAGATTCACTCTGATTTCGAACGGGGCTTTATCAAGGCTGAGGTTGTAAATTACCAGGATCTGTTAGACTGCGGAACCTACACAGCTGCCAAGGAAAAAGGTCTGGTCCGCATGGAAGGCAAGGAATACGTGGTAAAGGACGGAGATGTGGTTCTGTTCCGCTTCAACGTATAGAACCCATTATTTTAGTAAAATCAGTAAAAACCCCGGAGCTGCTGTCATTCACCGACACGCAGTTCCGGGGTTTTTTATCCTGCAGCTTTTGTGCCGCAGAAATTATTTAGTCATCTAACTCGTCCTCGCTTACAAGTTCGTCGTACTCCTGCTCGTCTAACAGCTCGTCAAAAGCGTCAGCTACTACCTCATACTCATCGTCATCTTCGATGTTCTCCAGATTCGGAGCGCCATTCTCGTCCTCTGTATAGCGGTACAGATAAACCTCTCCCTCCTCGCTGTCCTCATCGTCCATCGGAAGCAGGGCAATGTACTCCTTATCTCCTGCAGGGAAGATTGTGAGGACCACGCACTCCAGCTCTCTTCCATCATCTAAAGTGAGGGTAACTGTCATCTCCTCCTCGTTTTCTGCA
Source organism: Lachnospiraceae bacterium AM93-12TA (assembly GCA_027698105.1). Classification (GTDB taxonomy): domain Bacteria; phylum Bacillota; class Clostridia; order Lachnospirales; family Lachnospiraceae; genus Otoolea. The sequence goes on along the minus strand of JAQERH010000034.1, from coordinate 23,099 downwards.
TCCGGGTTTACGTTCTTGTTCTCAGCCATATCGTTCCTTACCTTTCCATATTTTATCTGTGTACACTAATGCTATCAGAGACAACCGGAAAAATCAAGTAAATTTCTTATTTTCGTCATTCTCCTGATTCTCCTGTTCACCCTCTGTCTGCTCCTCCTCAGAGGCGTCATTTTTATACCCTGCCATCTGTTCCAGCGTCGTTCTGGAGACAGCTTTTTTAGAAAAGTAAAGATTCATCGCCCGGTTCAGCTTCACTGTCATGGATGCCTGTCTGTTAAACAGCACATAGATGCAGAACACCGCTTCCAGAAACTGCATAACCATCCCTGCAATCATTGTAAAGATTACGGCTCCTGCCACTGCCCCAGGCGCTGCCGCTACCAGCCACGGTGCATTGCTTAGAAGGCCGGCGCCTCCAATTCCGAGGCCGATTCCTCTGGCTGCCAGCATTAACGCAGCTACTCCCCAGCCAGACTGAAGAAGAAGCGTATACCAGAAATAAAATACTGCTGTACTCAAAAGGTTTACCAGTCCCTCTGTTACATCCAGGCTGCACAGCAGGCACAGCCCTATATAAAACAGGCTGTACAGCACCCTCACTCCTGTAAAAATTTTGACAAAGGTATACAGCTTTTCGCGTTCTTCCCGGTATCCTGGATACGCTTCATCCATCTGGGAAATGTATTCCTCTCTCATTTCGTTAGTAATCAGGCGCATCTGCGGCCTTTGTCTTCTGTTCATCTTTCCCTATCCTTTCACGCTGTCAGAATTCAATCCCTCTTCTGGCTCCAAGCCCCTTTTCAAACGGATGTTTCCTGCACAGAATCTCCGATACATAGTCAGCAGCCTCTGTCATCCTGTCCGAGGGGTTACGTCCTGTCAGTGCTATTTCCAGGTTGTGAGGCCGTTTTTTCAGAAAATCCAGCACCCGCTTCTCCTCTACAAATCCATTTCCCATGGCTGCAAATATCTCATCCAGGATGAGAAGCGCCTGTTCTCCCCTGCTGCAGGCATCCTGCGCCAGAACAGCCGCCTCCTCAAAAAGAGCGCTGTAACAGCAGGTGGCCTCTTCCTTCTGCTCCTCTGTCATCTGCCAGGTAAAGCCAAAGCTCTTTCTGCACGGAATCACTGTAATGCCCGGAAGGCTTCCAAGAGCCCTTACCTCCCCTGAATCGTCTGTCTTTAGGAATCTGGCAATTACCACAGGATAGCCGCAGCCCTGCATTCTCACAGCCAGACCCACTGCCGCCGTCGTCTTTCCCTTTCCATCTCCACAGTAAATGTGAACGCAGCCCATATGATTTTATGACTCCCTTCCTTCCTGTCCATCCAGATATTCCTCCACAAACCTGGACAGCTGTGCCGGCTTGTGGTACCTGTTTTTCACACTGTAAACATGAAGCCGCTGTTTAGCCCTGGTCATAGCCACATAGAACAGACGCCGTTCTTCCTCAATATCAGCGTCCAGCACTGCCTTATTGTGGGGCGTCACCCCCTCGTTGGCGTCCATAATGTAAACCACCCGGTACTCCAGACCCTTGGAGCTGTGCATGGTAGAGAGCATCACCGCATCCTCCTGCTCCTCTCTCTCCTTAGCCTGCCGCTTCAGTTCCTCCCCATAAGCCCTGATATGCTCAAACCAGGCATCAAATGTCTTATACCTGGCTGCGCTGTCTCTCAGCTGCTCCGCTGTCTCTAAAAGCTCCTCTGCCTTTATGTGGTGAGCAGCTGCATACTCGTAAAGCCAGGCATCGTAGCCGATGGATTTCCGGATATAGTTCACTGCTGCCAGAGGCGACATCCTGCTGAGCGCTGTCAGATCAAACTCCAGATTTTCAATGCGCTCCACCATCCAGTCCTTGTCCTTATAATACGTTTTCAGCTGTTCAAAGGATACCTGGGGATCTCTCAGTGCATCCCGGCTCACATATCTGGCAGGACGGTTTATCATCTGAAGTACCTCAGCCCTCTCCCTGCTTCCCATCGCTACACGAATATAGGCCAGAATATTTTTGGAAATCCAGTGCTCATAAAGATTGGGAACCAGATCCCTGGCCTTAAATGGCAGGTTGTACTCCATCAGCTTTTCAATAAGCCTCTTAGGTCCGGAGTTCGTCCTGTACAGAACTGCAATATCGCGGTAGCTGCATCCAGCCTCTGCATACATGCGGATCTCCTCTGCAATGCGGCTGTTTTCCTCCTCCTCGTCCTCCCAGACTCTTGTGATAACACCCCGTCCCCTGCCGCCGGCTGTTGTCAGAGATTTCTTAAACCGCTTCTCATTATTCTCAATCAGCCTCAGGGAAGCCTCTACAATCTCTCTGGTGGAACGGTAATTCACATCCAGAAGCACTCTGGAAGCTTTTGGATAATCCTTCTCAAATCCCAGCATAATCTCCGGCTTTGCTCCACGGAACCTGTAAATCGACTGGTCGTCATCCCCTACAATAAAAAGGTTATCCGAAGGCGCGGCCAGCATCCGCACAATCTGATACTGAAGTCTGTTAATATCCTGAAATTCATCTACCAGGATATATTCATACTTTTTCTGCCAGGCAGACAGAATATCAGGGCGCTGGCAGAACAAATCATGGCACATGACCAGCATATCGTCAAAATCGATTTTATGTGCCTGCTGCAGCTGACTCTCATATCCTCTGTAAATCCGCCTGAAGGAATCCCCGGAGCAGCTTTTGGCATAATAGTGCTCTAAGTCAATCTGCTCTCCCTTCACAGCGCTGATCTCACTGATCAGAGAGGAGACAAGCTCATTTTCATCCTCCGGTTCCAGCTGCTCCTTTGCCGTAAGCTCCCGAATCAGCCGATTCTTCTGTTCCTCCCTTATAATGTCCGACGCATCGTACTGATAGGCCAGCTTCAGGATTCTGAAAAAAACAGAGTGGAATGTTCCAAAGCTTACCTGTCCTCTCATGGGCCTTCCCTCCATCAGGCGCTCAAACCTTTCCTTCATCTCCCTGGCAGCCGCCCGGGTAAAGGTAATCACCAGGATAGACGATGGATTTACTCCATACTTCTCAATTAAGCTCTGGACCCGATGAGTAACCACTGTCGTCTTCCCGGATCCCGGCCCTGCCAGAACCATCATAGGGCCGTCCCTGTGGCTGACTGCCGCAGACTGCGCTTCATTAAATGGCATGTTCTAACTCCTTCCAAGGCGGCCCATATTCCGTTCAGGGACGCTTACCGTTCATTTTCCGCTGAGACAAAAGGGAGGATGCCGCGGATTTTCCGCAGGACATCCTCCTGGCAACAGCTTCTACTTCTCCAGAAGCTCAATTCCCTTTCTGATTCTCTCTAACGATTCCTCTTTTCCCAGAACCTCCATAATCTCAGTAGCTCCGGCCGGAGTCATCTGCTTTCCGGATACGGCGGTACGGATAGGCCACATAACAAATCCTGTCTTAACACCTGTCTCAGAAATGTAGGCTGACAGTTTCTCATAAAGAGCGTCATTGGTGAAATCCTCCTGCTCCTCCAGAATTGGAAGCACATCCTTTAACACCTTCAGAGATGTCTCCTCTGTGGATTTCATCTTCTTGTGAACATACATCTGAGGATCGTACTGTGGAAGCTCCTCAAAGAAATCAATATGACCTGCGATATCCGGGAAGACCTCGATTCTTGTCTTCACCATAGCTGCAATCTTTCTCAGATCCAGATCCTTCTTCACAACTTCTTTGATATAAGGCTCAGCCATCTCATAGAACCGGTCGAAATCCATGGATTTCATATATTCTCCGTTCATCCAGCGCAGCTTCACCATATCAAAGACAGCTGGAGACTTGCTGATATGGCGGTAATCAAATTCTTTTACCAGCTCGTCCAGAGTAAACAGCTCCTGGTTGCCTTCCGGAGACCAGCCTAACAGAGCCACAAAATTTACTACCGCCTCAGAGAGGAAGCCCTGATCAATCAGATCCTGGTAGGAGGAATGGCCGCTTCTCTTGCTCAGCTTCTTGTGCTCCTCGTTAGTAATGGTCGGACAGTGTACATAAACCGGAACCTCCCAGCCAAAAGCCTCGTAGAGGCGGTTGTACTTAGGGGAGGAGGACAGATATTCATTTCCTCTTACCACATGGGTAATCTTCTGCAGATGATCGTCTACTACATTTGCAAAATTGTAAGTAGGAAATCCGTCAGATTTAATGAGAACCATATCATCCAGCTCAGAGTTGTCTACACTGATATCGCCGTAAATCTCATCGTGGAAAGTGGTCGTTCCCTCTGTCGGATTGTTCTGACGGATGACAAACGGCTTTCCTGCTGCCAGGTTCGCCTCTACCTCCTCCTTGGACAGGTGCAGGCAGTGCTTGTCGTATGCCATAATCTCTTCGCCGTTTACTGTCTTCTTCAGGCTGTTTAAGCGCTCCTGATCACAGAAGCAGTAGTAAGCCTCTCCCTTATCGATCAGTTCCTTGGCATATTTCATATAAATGCCTGATTTCTGACGTTCGCTCTGGATATAAGGGCCTACCGGGCCTCCTACATCAGGACCTTCATCATGAATCAGACCGGTATCCTTCAATGTATTATAGATAATTTCAGTAGCGCCCTCTACATATCGCTCCTGATCGGTATCCTCAATTCGTAAAATATAATCTCCGCCCTCATGCTTTGTAATCAGGTAAGCATACAGCGCAGTTCTTAAATTTCCTACGTGCATCTTTCCTGTCGGGCTTGGGGCATATCTTGTTCTGATCTTTTCCATAGCTCCACACTCCTCACTGTTAGAATAAGGCCCGGCCGGCTGCCGGGCCTGTGTTAAAGATAATTCATTATATCTCTTAATCTGAAAAATTACAAGTCTAGGCTGCCATGTCGAGAAGACGGCAGGCAAAATTAAAATAAATCACAAGGCTGCAGGCGTCCAGAATCGTAGAAATCATAGGAGATGCCATCAGAGCCGGATCCATATGCAGAACCTTGGCAATAATAGGCAGCGTGCAGCCGATTGTTTTGGCGATAATAACAATGCAGAAAATACTCAGCACCACTGTCAGACAGATCATCTCCTGTCCCGGATAGGACAGAGTCAGACGCACAAAATTGGCAATCGCCAGACAGATTCCTACCAGAATACCTACCCTCAGCTCCTTCCAGACTACCTTCGCCAGGTCTGAGGGGCTGATCTCGCCTACCGCCATACCACGGATAATCATAGTGCTGGCCTGGCTTCCTGAGTTTCCTCCTGTATTCATCAGCATTGGAATAAATGTAACCAGAAGAGGAACTGCAGAAAATGCCTCTTCATAAGTAGTCAGAATTTCTCCTGTCACCATACTGCTGAACATAAGAATTAACAGCCAGACGATTCTGTTCTTGGCCAGCTGAAACACACCGGTTTTCAAATACGGCTTTTCACTGGGGTTCATGGCGGCCATCTTCTCGAAGTCCTCTGTGGCCTCCTGCTCCATAACGTCCATCACGTCGTCAACGGTGATAATTCCTACCAGACGGTTTTCCCCATCTACAACAGGAAGGCTCAGCAGATCGTACTCGTTAAACAAGTCTGCCACCGCCTCCTGATCATCTGTCGTATGAGCCTTCAGCACATGGCTGTCCATAATTTCCTCAATGGTGGTAGTGTACGGACTCATCAGCAGATCCTTCACCGTCACCACGCCCTCCAGATGGCGTCCTGCATCCATTACGTAGCAGGTATAGATCGTCTCCTTGTCTACTCCGTATTTCCGAATATATGCAAAGGCTTCCTCTACTGTCATGGCCTTTTTCAGTCCCACATACTCGGCAGTCATCACGCTTCCAGCACTGTTGTCCGGATACTTGAGAAACTGGTTAATCAGCTTTCTTGTATCCGGGCTGGAATTTTTCAGCACTCGTTTTACAATCGTCGCAGGAAGCTCCTCCAGCATATCCACCGCATCATCCACAAACAGATCGTCCATGATGTACTGAAGCTCATTATCAGTAATACTGGTAATGATATGCTGCTGCTTCTCCACCGGAAGGCAGGCGAACACATCTGACGCCATCTCTTTGGGAAGCGTCCTGAATACGACCACAGTCTTCTCAGAATCCAGTTCCTCCATAAACGAGGCGATATCCACCTCGTTCATCTCTATCAGTTTTTCCTTCAGGCTTCTGTACTGCTTTTCATCAGCCAAAGCGTGAAGATCATCAAAATTCATCTCCTCCATACCCTACTCCCTTTCCAGACACGGCTTCTTTCACGCCGTCTATCTCTTTTTCCCTGATAACAGAAAAAGAGGAGCATACCCGCTCATCCATTACTTCCTATTATAGTAAGAATTCATTAAAATTTCAACGGATTTATGCGAGATAATACCAGGGCAGAAAGAATTTAGCTGCAAATGAAGCCCCGGGCAGAAACAGAGACAGATCGATAAATACAGGGCAGAAAACCAGACTTCCCACTGCAAAAAACGGAATCAGACAGGCGATAGTCAGAGGATTCTTCACGATTCTGCACACTCCCCAGGAAAAAACGGTACACATTCCGCCATAGAGAAGCATCCTTCCCCACTCCAGAAGCCATGAACTCTTGTCCGCTTCCCCTGAAAGGATCAGACCTGCCAGCCCGCTGATGCAGGCTAGAAACACAGGAGCTGCCAGGCAGGCTAACACGGCAGTTTCTCTCCGAATTCCTGATAAGGATGAAAACAGGCCTCGCTTTTCATCCTCGCAGACAGTTACTGCCGCTGTCAGACTGAGTACAAAAACGAACACTGCCGTTATGCCTCTGGCCGGAAAGGTCTGTTTCATGGAGGGCTTTCCAATCTTGTCTCCTCCCTCTGTCTCATACTGAAAAGCAAAGGTACTGCCATTTTCCAGGTAGGCATCGTACAGAGGCTCCAGCCTCTGCCATACCTTCTGTTCCCCCTGAAAAGGATCTCCTTCTCTGCTGTACGTTTCCAGCAGACTGCGTCCCCACACTGAAAACAGGCCGGAAAATACCACCTCCGAGGACAGTTTATCTACAGCTGTGGAGGGGGCCGTTACCAGAGTAATGCTTCTTTTATAGCGCCCAGTCTCCATTTTTTCCCTCAGATCTTCTGGGAAAATATAGCCGCACTCTGCCCTCCTGGCCGCTACATCCTCCCGCAGTTCCTGCTCTGAACTGCTCATATAAAACTCAAAGGAATGCTCTCCTGTCAAAAGCTCTTCGGCTGTCAGCCGGTTCCATTCCGATTCCCCTGTATACAGAGCAATGGCAATCGAGTCCTTTTCCGGCTGCTCCGCCTCCCGGAAACACCATAATCCCATCGGCAGGGCTGCCAGAAGGAGCAGGAAAAAGAGGCGTTTTGTCTGCCGCTTCAAAGAAAGATAAAACCAGAGTCCTGTTTTATTCATAATCCCTCCTTCCTGCTGCTGAAAGCCCAAACACCACCACTTCCATAAGCAGAAGACGGATGACCGGCATCCAGGAAGCCAGCTGGCCAGCTCCAGACAAACCGTCCCCTGATACCATCCATTTCACTGCATCCATCAGAAAGAAGACCGGTGTCACTCTTCCCGCCTCAGCCACTGCATCGGGCAGAAATACCGACGGAATCAGGCCTCCTGCCATAAACATCATAACAATCGTGGACAGAAACAAAATGCTGACTCCCGCCAGCGTGCTTCTGCCAGCCTCGTAAATAAAAATCACCCAGCCGGATGCACAGACACAAATCAGAAGCCAGACTGGAATGCTTAACCATCCGCTCTGAAAAATTCCCCTGCTCAGGCAGAAGAAAAATGGAAATGCAGTCGCCAGGGCAAACAGAAAAGCCAGCGCAGCTGTTCTGGCCCACAAGCGCATGGGGCGGCTGAATCCGGAAAGATAAAGCTTCTTTTCCATCACAGGGGAAAAAGGCTTCGAAAAACCAGCTGCCGGAATTCCTAAAAGAAGGACTGCTAGCACAGCGCAGGAAATCCCGTAAAACATCTCAGTTGTCACATCTCCTGACACGCTTACCTGGCTTGTTTGAAAATACACAGAACGGGAAAGTGCGTATTTGAGATACATCTGATTCAGATCTGCCTCTGCTTTTGGAATCTGGCTTGTTTTCCCCAGTTCTGTTAAAAGCTCATCGGTTCCATAGATAGCTGCCTGGGCTGTTTTTAAGATTTCTGTCCCTGCATCTGTCAGCTCCCTGAAAACAGATGCTTCCAGTCCGGCTTTCTCCGGGAAGACGATGGTCACAGGCTGGTTGGTTCCGTTCATAATTCCTTCCAGGAGCTGATCCGGAATCAGCATAAGAGCATAAATCTCCCCTTTATCCATCTGTCTGCGTCCTTCCTCCTCATCCAGATAGACGAATTCACAGAGGCTGGATACACTTTCTAAGGAGGACACCATGGACATAATCCATTTAGCACCGCGGTCATCCTCAGGTACTGCTACTCCTACCTGAATACTTCCTACTGACCTGTTTCCGTAAAGCATCTTATTTGCAGAAAAAGCAATTGTGCCGGCTAATACTGCCAGCACAACTGCTCCTGCCAGAAAATAGGGGATGCTTTTTAACGCCCTTTTCATCTCTGTTTTTAAAATCGTTAAAAATGTTCCCATGAAATTCCGTTATCCTCTTCCTTAGCTGAGACCGGTACTGCTGCTCAGTATGGATGCAAGGCCCATATACAATTCCATAATCACTGCATTCCACTCATCTTCTGTGGCTGCCAGAATATCAAAGGATTCGCCCTCTGGTTTAGAAACAGCTTCTTCCAGAGGCTTGATTCCGTAGCTTCCAGACAGCTCTGCCAGAGTCACTCCCTCTTCCAGAGAACCAGCTATAACACTCAGGGAATCAACTACTGCATTGAATGACTCGCCGGGAACCAGATCCTCCACAATACCGCTAATAAGGATGCTGCCAATTTCTGCGTCATTCTCCTCTGCGTAAGCATCAATCGTATAGTTTGCTGTTGGGATATCATACTCTCCCCGCAGACTGAGAAGTATCTTTTCATCGGCTGCCTCTACCTGAAGGGCCAGCTGAGCCTGGTAGAGCTTATCTTTCTCGTACTCTCCGATTTTAGCCATGTCAATCACTACAGTCTCACCAGACGGATCCTCTGCTGTGAGGTTTGCCTCGATATTGGCTGTCTGGCTGTAGCCGCCCCTGAAATTCACAGTTCCGTACAGTTTCATACTGTCAGCTGACTCTGCCGCTGCCGTCTCAGATTCTGCTGTCTGCTCTGCCAGAGAAAGCTCTGTGCTGTAGTCAAAGGACGCCAGCTTTCCGTCGTCTGTCACATAAACTGCCAGAGTTACGTCTCCCATCGCTCCCTCCAGCTGAGAGAGAAGCGTTTCAACCGCCTCGTCTGCGGAGGTCCAAAGCTCTGTCTGCTGCTGCTCCGGACTCATATCTGCACTGTCCATGCCGTAGAGCTGAGCCATCTCTTCTGAGCTATAGAGAGACGCGTTCAGATCATAAATCAGCTCCAGGTAGGTAATCATATCCTTCTTTAAGGTTTCATCGGCCAGGAAGAAATCCTTGGTTTCTGTAAAGAACTGAACCAGAGCGGCGTTGCTGAGAACTACGTCGTAGCCGTCGCACTCTACCTCTGCATCTCCCACGGTGCAGCTTTTGCTCTCGCCCTTTTCTACTGTCATAGCCGCCTTCAGATTATCAACAGCCTTGCTTCCTGTCTCATATCTGTCCCAGAGCGCCTTAAAATCAAACATCGGCGTCTCTGAATGGGACAGCTCGTTTGCCTTTTTCATATAATCGGCATAGCCCTGAAGGTCCATGCCCATATCAGCCAGAGTTTTTCCCAAATAAGGAGAATTGGCAATCTGAGTATTCAAATCCTCCTCCAGATTCAGGGTAAATACCTTATTCGTCATATCCGGCGGCAGAGCAACCGCCATCTCAGAATCATCCAGGTATACCTTTGCATTAAACATAGGAATTTCTCCGTACTGGAATCCCAGATCCATATCCATGGCTCTGCTCTCCCTGTCCTCCCTGGCATCAATCGTAAAGCCTGTTCCCTGCATCTCTGTACTTCCTAAGAGTTCGCCCAGAGTGAGGTCCATGTTCACCTGGTAGGAATCGCTGTACAGCTTCTTTCCCAGAGCCTTCCAGCCAAAAATCTCCTCCATCGGATCAGTCTGGCCTTCTGCCATTACACCCTTAAATGCCTCAATCACAACATCCTTGGGATCCTGTTTATTCATCTGCCAGAATGCCACGCCGCCTATCACTGCTACTGCAGCTACTGCTGCTCCGGCTATCCAGGCCTTTCCGGACTTCTTCTCCGCTACCGCTAATGCTGCCGGCTCCTCTGCAGAACTTCCATCTGCCTGGCTGCTCTGGCCTGCTTCCACTGGAGCTTCCTCACTCTGTAATGTCTCACTCTGAGTTTCCATCAGATTCTTTTTGCATACGGGGCACTCAGCGCTCCCATCTGGAATTTCCTGATCACAATAAGGGCATTTCATACTGTTTTCCTCCTCTGTTTTGGATGGAATATATTTTAACATATTTTTCTAATTTCGTCATTATATTTGTTTATTTTGTAATAATTCTTTAAGGATTTTGACAGCTTTTGTCAGAATTTGCCAATCAGATTCTCCGGCTCCACTCCCATCTCTATATTTTCAGGAATCAGGACTCCCTCCTTCAGAATATACAGCTGGCTGCAGACTCTCAGCTCCTGCATCTCATGGGAGGTCAGGATTACGATTCCTCCTCTCTTTACAAAAGTGCGGATATAGCGAAGAATTTCCTCCTTAGCCCTCAAATCCAGCGCTGCCCCCGGCTCGTCCATAATTAAGACAGACGCCTGATTGGAAAGAGCAGATGCAATACTGAGGCGTTTTTTCTGTCCGCCGGACAGCTTTCCCGCCGGAATGCCTAAAAATTCCGACACGCCCAGAGCTTTGGCAACCCCCTCTTCCAAATCCTTTTCCATTCTCTTTTTATCTCCCTTATACCAGAGGGAAAAATTGTCCCTGGCTGTCAGTTCTGGTATCAGAGGATTCTCCTGAGGCACATAGGCTGCCTTCTTTTCAAACACAGACCGTTTCCCTACTGCTTCCTGGCCGTCAAAACGGATACTTCCCTGTTCTGGACGGCTTACTCCTGCTAAAATAGATAAAAGCGTAGTTTTTCCGCATCCATTCCCTCCTGCAATCCCCACGCAGCTTCCCGGCTCTGCTGTAAAAGAAACACCTTTTAAAATCTGACGCTTCTTAAATTTTTTATAGATTCCCGATACTTCCAGCATATCTGCCCTCCTTTTAAAAAAGGGCTGCTGTAAAACTGTCTTTTCGTTTTACAGCAGCCCTGATCTCATTCATCAGATAGAAAAACTGTTAAAGATTACTCCTTATGAGCCTCCTGCTCCAGGTCTCCCGGCTTCATGCTCAGGTTGATCCGGCCCATCTTATCTACCTCGATTACCTTTACAGTAACCTCGTCCCCGATATTTACCACATCCTCTACCTTTGCGACTCTCTTATCAGAAAGCTTGGAAATGTGAATCATACCGTCCTTATTCGGAGCCAGCTCTACAAAAGCGCCGAAATTCATAATCCGGACAACGGTTCCTGTCAGAATCTGTCCCGGCTCGATGTCTGTGACAATGCTCTTAATAATAGCCACTGCCTTATCAATCATAGCCTTGTCTGTACCGCAGACGGAAACGCTTCCGTCATCGCTGATGTCAATCTTTACTCCAGTCTGATCAATGATCTTGTTGATCACCTTGCCCTGTTTTCCTACTACATCGCCAATCTTCTGCGGATCAATTGTAATCTGCTCAATCTTCGGAGCAAACTCGCCCACTTCTTTTCTCGGCTCTGCAATCACTGGCTTCATGATTTCATCCAGGATGTAAAGTCTGGCCTCTCTCGTCTTGGCAATCGCCTCCTCGATGATCGGTCTTGTCAGTCCGTGAATCTTAATATCCATCTGAATAGAAGTAATTCCCTTGTGGGTTCCTCCTACCTTGAAGTCCATGTCGCCGAAGAAGTCCTCTAATCCCTGGATATCAGTCAGGACAATGTAGTCGTCATCTGTATCGCCTGTTACGAGACCGCAGGAGATTCCGGCTACAGGAGCCTTAATCGGAACGCCTGCCGCCATCAGGGACAGGGTAGATGCACAGATGCTGGCCTGAGAGGTAGAACCATTGGACTCCATGGTCTCAGAAACAGTCCTGATTGCGTATGGGAACTCTTCCTCGCTTGGAAGCACCGGAATCAGGGCCTTCTCTGCTAAAGCGCCATGTCCAATCTCACGGCGTCCCGGTCCTCTGGACGGCTTGGTCTCACCTACAGAGTAGGATGGGAAATTATAGTGGTGCATATATCTCTTGCTTGTCTCATTCTCATCCAGGCCGTCAAGCTTCTGAGCCTCAGACAGAGGAGCCAGAGTACATACATTTAAAATCTGTGTCTGTCCACGAGTGAACATACCGGATCCATGCACTCTCGGAACAATATCGATCTCAGCTGCCAGAGGACGGATCTCTGTGATACCGCGGCCATCAGGACGCTTGTGATCCTTTAAAATCATCTTTCTGACTGTCTTCTTCTGGTACTGGTAAACTGCCTCGCCCAGAACTGCCAGCCACTCTTCATTCTCTGCAAAGGCCTCCTCCAGACGCTCTGTGATAGCCTTGATGTTCTCTTCTCTCTTCTGCTTCTCGTCTGTGAAGACTGCTGCTTCCATCTCTTCCTGAGGAACAATCTCTCTGATTGCTGCAAATAATTCCTCCGGAACTGCACAGCTCTCATAGGAGTGCTTCTCTTTTCCGCACTCAGCTACAATTGTATCAATAAACTTGATAATATCCTGGTTTACCTCGTGAGCTTTAAAGATAGCCTGGATCATCACATCCTCAGGAACCTCTTTTGCTCCAGCCTCGATCATGATAACCTTTTCTCTGGTGGAAGCTACCGTCAGAGCCATATCGGAAACCTTTCTCTGGGCTGCTGTCGGGTTGACGATAAATTCTCCGTCAATCATGCCAATCTGTGTGGTCGCACAGGGGCCGTCAAAAGGAATGTCAGAGATGCAGGTTGCAATGGCAGAACCCAGCATAGCTGTATACTCCGGACTGCACTCCGGATCTACAGACAGAACCAGATTGTTTAAAGTAACATCATTTCTGTAATCCTTCGGGAACAGAGGACGCATCGGACGGTCAATGACACGGGCAGTCAGAACTGCGTTCTCAGACGCCTTTCCCTCTCTCTTATTAAAGCCTCCCGGAATCTTTCCGACTGCATACATCTTCTCCTCAAACTCCACGCTTAATGGGAAGAAATCAATGCCGTCTCTCGGCTTATCGGAAGCTGTCGCTGTGGACAGAACTGTGGTATCTCCATAATGCATAAATGCAGCGCCGTTTGCCTGGGCTGCTACTCTGCCAACATCTACTGTCAGTGTTCTGCCGGCCAGCTCCATTGAAAAACTCTTATACATAGAATGGTCTCCTTTTTTTCAAATTTCCTTGTTTAAAAACTGCTGTCTCCTGTCTTTTCCCGCTGTCTGTCCAGACAGCGAAGGAGTCTGCGAAAGTGTCCGAAACTACTGATCTGGGCGCAGAAGTCTATACAGGCTTTCCTGATTTTCGTCTCCTGTGCCTACATCAGCGGTCTCGGATCACGTCTTCCGCAGAATAAACACACCTTTATATCACAGAATCTTCTCTCCTATGATATAAATAATTAGGGTGGATTTCTCCACCCTAATGTCATTCATTACTTTCTGATGCCTAACTTCTCGATTAAAGCACGGTATCCTTCCAGATCTGTCTTCTTTAAGTAGTCTAAGAGACCACGTCTCTGACCAACCATCTTTAACAGACCGCGTCTGGAGTGATGATCCTTCTGGTTTGCCTTTAAGTGCTCTGTGAGCTCTGTGATTCTTGCTGTTAAAATAGCAATCTGAACCTCTGGTGAACCTGTATCTCCAGGCTTTCTTCCGTACTCAGCGATAATAGCAGACTTTTTCTCCTTTGAAATCATGGTGATTTCCTCCTTATAATAAAATAAATTCTTACCGTGCACCAAGCTTCTGTCAGGAACTCAAAAAGCTGAGCGCCGGCGCGTTTGTACGTCATAGAGTATAGCACAGGATTTTCTGGTTGTAAATCAGTTTTTCACTGTTTTTCATCTGTTTTTACTCTTCTTCCCAGCGTCTCTCCCATATTTTTCCGATTCCCCACAATCCGATCACCAGAATGGACTCCCCTGCCACTGTCAGAGACACAACTGATATCAGCTGGCTCAGCAGCCTGAAATCTTCCATCAGAATGCAGAACCAGGTAAGTCCCATAGCGCCGGCTGATGCCGCCAGTTCTGCCAGCATAGCTGCTGTCAGGGCACGCCGCCAAAATCTCTTCCTTTTTATAAGGAAGAAAGCAGAAGCAAAAATAGATGCCGCCGCTCCCATCACTCCTGCTGTCACTACAAAAAACAGAACTTTATCCATGCTTCTCCACCTCAAATTCTGCCTCCACTCCAAAACGGAGTTCCTCTTCAGGAAGCACCTGGATTCTCAGGCGGTAGGTTCCTGGGCCGTCAGGAGCGAAACTTCCCTTCCAGGGTACAGACAGGCGCACTGACGTTCCAGAAAGCTCTGTCAAATAGCCGCAGAAGCCTGCCAGGCTCTCTACCTGCTCCCAGCTCTCAATCCCGTCCTTTTCTGTCTTCTTCTCAATTACCGGAGAAAGAATATATTGAATGCTTCTTCCCGTATCATTGTGAAGAATAAAGGACAATTCTGCATCCTCCTCTGCCACCCGGTCCGTCTCCATCTCCATCCAGATCTGTTCCCCGTAGACTCCGAAGCCGTAAACGGTTCCAAATAGTCTCCAGATTTCCCTGTGCTGCTCCTGCTTCCATGTATAAAAAGAAGCATCTCCAGCCGTAAGCTTTGGAATCTGTCCTTCCGCCGGGAAGGACAGCCAGAGCTCTGCTGTTTCCCCCGATTCCATGGCAAGCGTCAGCTTTCCTGGAAAGCGTTCATTCACAGAGGTTTCCCTTTTCTCCACTTCCAGAAGCATCTCCCTGAGCTTTTCCAGATCTTCCCTGTTTCCAAGACTCTCTGTTCTCACACCTGTCTCAAACGTCCCGGAAAGCTCTGCTTTTAGAATTGATCCATTCTTCTCCAAAAATTCCGTGGAAAATGCGGGCTTTTGCTTTTCATTTGCAGTCCCCTCTCCGGCCGGCTTTGTTACAGCTGTACTCTGTCTCCCAGTCTCCTGATTCGTCGCTTTTTCACAGCCAGCCAGCAGCCATACTGCTGCTGCAGCCAGAATAAGCATCTTCCACCTGTTTCTCATCTGCTAAAGTCCCTTTCTCACAAGTTCTTGTTCTCCTGTCTTAAAAGAACACTGGCAGCACTGTTTAAGCCGCCGGGCCGGATGGACCGCCGTTTCCTCCCTGGGAAGACGGACCGGCCGGACCTTCAGGTGCAGGAGTCTCCGGCTGGGTCGGTGCAGACGTCTCAGCAGGCTTTGTAGGCTGAACCGGCTGTTCTTTAGATGGCTCTGAAGGAGCTTCTTCCGATGGCTTTGATGGACCTGCCGGTTTGCTCTCTGCCTCTGTGGAAGGCTGCGAAGGTGCTGGTGCCTGGGTAGACGGTTCTGTCTCCTGTGGCTTTTCCTGGACAGGCGGTTTCTCCGTACCTTCCAGATTGTAGCAAAGTACCGGCATTCCGGCTGAAATATTCTCGAAAATCTTTTTTGCCGCGCTGTGAGGCAGATTAATACAGCCGTGTGAACCTCCCGTCTTATAAATCGTGCTTCCAAAGCTGGAACGCCATTTCGCATCATGCATTCCAATACCACCGTTAAACGGCATCCAGTAATCCACCGGTGTACGGTAGTTCTCCCCCTTCAGCACAGCGTCTCTCTGCTTATAGGTCAGTGGGAAGGAACCTGCCGGGGTCCCCCAGCCCTTTGACAGATTTCCGGATACAAAATCAGACTCTACTAACAGGGAGCCGTTCTTATAAAAGAACAGATGCTGAGCAGTCAGATTAATCTCCACATAGGTATCGCCGTAGTCGTTGGCCCCATGGCTGGCTGCCTTCTGAGAATACACCGGCTCTCTGCCGCTCTGGCTCTCCCCGGAGCGGATCAGCGCCGCCAGTTCGTCCGCCTCTGCAGCCTGGTTGATCTTCCATCCATAGGAGCCTCCCTTAATGGTGACTGTCTTCCCATAGGAGGTCTTTAATGTCTTAGACTTGTGATTTGTATTGTATTTATCCGCCAGCTCCTTTACATAGGCGGAAACCTTACCGGAATCTACGCCTGCGCTGCCGTCGGCATTCGGTGTCAGCCACTCATGGATTCTGTCTCCTGACAGAGTTTCCGTCTGATCTCCAAATTTGTAGGTGATCGTCACACCAGCCGCTTTGTTCATATTCTCGCAGAGTGTGTTCAGCGTTTCATCGTCTGCTGTTATCTCCGGCTCCGCATAGGCTCCCAGCTCCTCCAGGGAAATCCTGGTCTCCAGCTTTAAAATTGCCTCGGAAACGCCTTTTTCTACAATCTCATAATCGGCCAGTGTTCCTTCTATCTCCGGCACAATAATATATCCGTTCTCCTTGGAATATTCTGACAGATGGGCGTTCTCCGGCCCTTTAGCTGTCTCCTCATCAAAGCATTCCATTGCCTTTAAGGCTGCCTCAAAAGCTTCCTCATCATATTCCATCATAGTCTGAATCTTATAGCTGTCCGGACTGAACAGCCGGATTCCCCAGGCAAAGGGATTCTGGGACGCAATAATTTTCTCCAGGCTGCCGTCAAACTTAGCCTGAAGTCCAATGTCTTCCTGTGAGAGCTGCTCTGTTTTCTCTCCTCTCTCCTCTATGGTGAGAACATATCCATTAATTCCCTGAGCAATCATCTCCTGGGCTTCAGCCGCAGTTTTTCCTGCCACATCCAGCCCGTTCACCTCTGTTCCAGGGAAAAATACACGTTTATACCTGCTGCTCATTCCGGCATAGGAAATCCCGCCAATCACAAGAACTGCCGCTGCAGCTCCCACAGCAATCGCTGTCTGCTTTCTTCCCCAGTGAAATCTTCCGCCTCCGCCGCCTGAAGCTTCTGGCTGATTCAAAGCAGATTTCTGGTTTTCTGTCACAGTCGCCTGTTCAGCTGCGCTGCCTTTTCGCCTGCTTCTTCCTCTGGCTCGGCTTCTGCCTCTGCCTCCTCTATCTGAACTGCCATTTTCTGCCAGCTGCCCCGGTTCCTGGCTTCCCTTCAGATTCTCTTTCCTTTCCAGTCCATCAATCATTCCAATTAACTTCCTTTCTTTCCCTTCCGCCGATTCTGCTGTGAAGCGCACTGTCTCCAGCACATGGCGCCTGTTTTGGACATTGTATAATTCTATCTGACTTTATATCGTAAGTCAATGTCCGAAATCTTACAGTTCTTACATTTTTCTTAAACTGGCAGCTTCTGTTTCCCATCACAGCAAAAAGCAGTCTCTGCATACTTTCTTCTGCAAAAACTGCTTTTCCTCTATCTTATAACCTGCCGCCGAACAGGCCTTTCTTCTTATGTTTTTCGTTTCCCTCCGGTGCAACTCCGTTCATGGCGTCGTCGAAGCGACGAAGCGCCTCTTTCTGCTCCTCGGTAAGCTTCTCCGGAACCTGGACAACCAGGGTTACGAAGTGATCGCCTCTGACGTTCTTGTTTCTGAGTGACGGAACGCCCTTGCCTTTTAATCGGACTCTTGTATCGGTCTGAGTTCCCGGTTTTACCTCGTACTCTACTTCGCCGTCCACCGTCTTAATACGGATGGCTCCGCCCAGGGCTGCCTTGGCAAAAGAAATGGGAACCGTAGAGTAAATGCTGGTATCCTGACGTTTAAAGACAGGATGATTCGATACGATTACCTCCACCAGCAGATCGCCTCTCTCGCCGCCGTTTACGCCAGGCTCTCCATTTCCGCGGTCTCTTAACATCTGTCCGTTGTCAATACCGGCCGGAATCGTGACCTTGATTTTCTTTCTTCTTGTCACGTAGCCGGTTCCATAGCAGTCCGGACATTTTTCCTTGATAATCTTTCCTGTTCCCCGACAGTCCGGACAGGTCTGTACGTTCTGTACCTGGCCGAAGAAGGACTGCTGGGTATACATGATTTTACCTTTTCCATTACACTTGGAACAGGTCTGAGGCTGTGTTCCGGGCTTTGCTCCTGTTCCGTGGCACTTCTCACAGGTCTCCTTTAAATCCAGCTCAATCTCTTTCTCACAGCCGAAAATCGCTTCCTCAAATGTAATGCGGATGCTGGTTCTCACATTGGCTCCCTTCATAGGGCCATTGCTTCTTCCCCTGCTTCTTCCGCCTCCGAAAATATCTCCGAAAAAGTCTCCGAAAATATCTCCCATATCTGCGCCTGAGAAGTCAAATCCGCCAAAGCCTCCGGCTCCCGCTCCTGCGCCTCCGTCGAAAGCGGCATGGCCAAACTGGTCGTACTGCTGGCGCTTCTGCGGATCGCTTAATACACTGTAGGCCTCGGATGCTTCCTTAAACTTCTTCTCCGCCTCCTTGTCCCCCGGATTGGCATCGGGATGGTACTTTTTGGCAAGGGTTCTGTATGCTTTTTTGAGGGCGGCGTCATCTGCATCCTTGGAAACGCCTAAGACCTCGTAATAATCTCTCTTACTTTCTGCCATGTCAGCTCTTCCTCTCTAAACCCCGCAAAGGGGATTGGGCGTTCCCGCCCCATCCCCGTCACGGTTTCTATTCGTTTTCCTGCCGGAAGATTATACTTCCTTAAAGTCTCCGTCCACTACATTGTCATCTGCTCCCTGGGAAGCTCCCATGTCAGGCGCCGGACCTGCCTGGCCTGCTGCACCTGCTGCCTGAGCCTGCTCGTAAACCTTAGCAAACAGTGCCTGTGCGCTGGCCATTAATTTCTCCTTGCCAGCCTTGATATCCTCAACCTGAGCGTCTGTCATCTGGTCAATCGGAGCGCGGTTAATTGCTTCCTTCAGTGCATTTAAGTCTGCCTCTACGGCTGCCTTATCGTTTGCATCGATCTTATCGCCTACTTCCTCTAAGGCCTTCTCTGTCTGGAATACCATGGAATCTGCGTCGTTTCTCGCGTCAATGGCTTCCTTTCTCTTCTTATCCTGAGCCTCGTACTCAGCTGCCTCCTTAACGGCCTTCTCAATATCGGAATCAGACATATTGGAGCCGGAGGTAATGGTAATGTGCTGCTCTTTTCCTGTTCCCAGATCCTTAGCAGATACATTTACAATACCGTTTGCATCGATATCGAAAGTAACCTCAATCTGCGGAACTCCTCTTCTTGCCGGCGGAATTCCATCCAGACGGAACTGGCCCAGAGTCTTGTTGTCTCTTGCGAACTGTCTCTCGCCCTGTACGACATGAATGTCTACAGCAGTCTGGTTATCTGCTGCTGTAGAGAAAATCTGGCTCTTCTTAGTCGGAATAGTCGTATTTCTCTCAATCAGCTTAGTAGCGATTCCGCCCATGGTCTCGATGGACAGGGAAAGAGGTGTTACATCCAGAAGAAGGATATCTCCTGCACCTGCATCGCCTGCCAGCTTACCGCCCTGAATAGCCGCTCCTAAAGCAACACACTCATCCGGGTTTAAAGTCTTGCTTGGCTCCTGGCCTGTCAGCTGTTTTACCTTCTCCTGAGCAGCCAGCATACGTGTGGAACCGCCGACTAACAGAACCTTGCTTAACTCAGAAGCTGTAAGGCCTGCGTCCTTTAATGCATTCTGAACCGGAATTGCTGTTCTCTCAATTAAATCATGAGTCAGCTCGTCAAATTTAGCTCTGGACAGATTCATATCCAGATGTTTTGGTCCCTCGCTGGTAGCTGTGATGAATGGAAGGTTAATGTTTGTAGTAGTAGCTGTGGAAAGCTCCTTCTTTGCCTTCTCAGCTGCCTCTTTTAATCTCTGAAGAGCCATCTTGTCAGCGGAGAGGTCTACGCCCTCTGCCTTCTTGAACTCATCAATCATCCACTGTGTAATGCGGTTATCAAAATCATCTCCGCCTAACCGTGTATCGCCGTTTGTAGAAAGAACCTCGATGACTCCGTCGCCGATTTCGATGATGGAAACATCGAATGTACCGCCGCCCAGGTCGTATACCATAATCTTCTGCTCTTTCTCATTGTCAAGGCCGTATGCCAGAGCTGCTGCTGTCGGCTCATTGATAATACGCTTTACATCAAGACCTGCAATCTTTCCTGCGTCCTTGGTTGCCTGACGCTGTGCGTCGTTAAAGTAAGCCGGAACTGTAATAACAGCCTCTGTCACCTTCTCGCCCAGATAAGCCTCTGCATCTGCCTTCAGTTTCTGAAGGATCATAGCGGAGATCTCCTGCGGAGAGTACTTCTTGTCATCGATGGATACCTTATAGTCTGTACCCATATGTCTCTTAATGGAAGCAATAGTCTTTTCTGCGTTTGTAACTGCCTGGCGCTTTGCCGGCTCTCCCACTAATCTCTCTCCTGTCTTTGTGAATGCCACTACGGATGGTGTTGTTCTGACACCCTCTGTATTTGCGATTACAACTGGCTTTCCGCCCTCCATAACTGCCACGCAGCTATTAGTTGTACCTAAGTCAATACCAATAATTTTGCTCATAGCTTTTTCCTCCTGATTCACTCTATGTGTCAATCAAAATGTTGCTGTCTCAATTAATCTAGTTAGCTACCTTTACCATGCTGTGTCTTACCACGCTGTCTCTGTAAAGATATCCCTTCTGGAACTCCTCGGCTATCACATTTTCTCCGAAGTTCTCGTCCTCAATGTGCATCACCGCGTTGTGGAAATTCGGATCAAACGGCTGTCCTACTGCCTCAATCGGCTTTACGCCCAGATCCTCTAATGTCTTTAACAGCTGCTTATATATCATGTTCATGCCCTCAGCGAATGCGTCGCCGCCTTCAGGCACGGCCTTTAAGCCTCTCTCGAAATTGTCAATGACCGGAAGGATTTTCTCAATCACATCCTTGGCTCCAATCTCGTACATAGCAGATTTTTCTTTTTCTGTTCTCTTTCGGAAGTTGTCAAACTCAGCCATATTTCTCTTCAGCTGGTCCGTCAGCTCTTCAATCTGCTGATCCCGCTTATCCTTCTTCTTTGAGAAAAATCCCTTTTTCTCCGGCTGGGAAGCGTCCGGGGCTGCCTCGTTCTCTCCAGCTCTTCCGTCTCCCTCTTCCTTCTGCTCCTCGCCGCAGTTTTGGGCAGCGCTGTCTGTACAGGTTCCGGCTTCGTTTTCCATCTCAGCCTCTGTACACTCTCTGTCTTTCATCTCTTCGCTCACTTGACTTCACCTTTCCTTACTCCGTCCGGCGGGTTCTATTCTTTATGAAAGGTAGCTTCCAGCTGGTTCATCAGAGAACGCAGGGTATTTACCACCTTCTCGTAATCCATCCTCTTAGGACCGATAATTCCTATGGTTCCACGAAGTCCGTCACTCAGCACATAATTGGCTGTTACAACGCTGCAGTCCTTCATGGACTGAACCGGCGTCTCGTCTCCGATGTAAACCTGAATCCCCGTGCTTTCCTGCTCCTGAGGCGTGTCGGAAAGCAGATTTCTTAAAAGCTCCTTCTGCTCCAGGGTTCCTAAAAGCTCGCTGGCCTTCTGGCCGTCGCTTAACTCCGGATATTTGAAAATATTCGTCGCTCCGCTGGTATAAATCTGTAAATCCTCTTCGTTGGCCTTGATTGCCTCCGCCACCTCGTTTAACACCAAATCCACAATCTGTCTTCTGTTTCCTGCCTGTTCCTTCATCTTTGTGATGACGCCCAGGTTAATCTGATCCACTGTCAGTCCGTTTAAAGCATTGTTCAGGAGAATATTCAGATTCAGAAGTTCCTCCTCACTCAGCTCTCCGTCCAGAGCCACCATAGAATTCTTAATGATGTTTCCTTCCAGTACGGTAACAATCAAAAGCTTCCCTGCTTCCATTCTCGAAAGCTGGATAAACTTAATCTTGGTCTGATGGTACTGCGGACCGCTTATCATGGTGGCATAATTGGTATTCGCCGCCAGGACGCTGGCCATCTGCTTTAAGAGCAGCTCCACCCGGTCTACCTTCTGTATCATCAGCTCCTTGATCTCTGTGACCTCGTCTTCCTTCTCCCTGATAATGTGATCCACATAAAACCTGTATCCTTTATCAGAAGGAATCCTTCCAGCGGAGGTATGCGGCTGGATAATGTACCCCAGCTCCTCCAGATCTGACATCTCATTCCGGATAGTGGCTGAACTCAGGTTCAAATCCGAGTATTTCGAAATGGTCCTGGAGCCGACCGGTTCCCCTGTCTCCAGGTAGGTCTGGATAATGGCTTTTAAAATCTTTTCTTTCCTTTCACCCAGTTCCAAGCGCCTCACATCCTTTCCTGTCAGATTCTTCTTTTGTTAGCACTCGTTATCGTGGAGTGCTAACATCTACAGTTGATACTATATTACTTCTATAGAAGTTTGTCAACTGATTTTAGTAAATTTTTTGAGGTTTTTGCAGACGTCTTCTCTCCTCCCACTTGACATTTAACATTTTTGTAATATAATAATAAACAGATTTTAACATATGAATCATCTTTATTAAAAAAATTCTGATTGTGAGGAACTATATGAAGAGAAGACTCAGTCACAAGGTATCTGCAGTTATTTTCTGCGCTGTCTGTTCTCTAAGCGCATCCTTCGTTTCCTTGGCTGATGAAGCCGCAGATGCAGCCGGTCCGGCTGCAGAAGTGACCGCCTTTGCCGAAGCCGGATCCCCGGATGCCATGCAGGAAGGAGAATTCTTAGGCGATTTTGAAATTACTGCCTACTGTGGATGCCAGAAGTGCTCGAAAGGAAATATTCTCACCTATTCCGGAACTACACCAGAGGAAGGCCGAACCATCTCAGCCGATTTAGATGTATTTCCTATCGGAACGCGTCTGTTCATCGACGGAACTGTCTATACTGTTGAAGACACTGGATCCGGCATAGATGGAAATCATCTTGATATCTACTTTGATTCACATGAAAAAGCCCTTGACTATGGACGTCAGATAGAAGAAGTCTACACCGCCAAGTTATAAGATTAATCGAGTAGGAGGCGGTGATTAACCGCCGTCCTCTCACACCACCGTGCGT
>JAQERH010000033.1 GCA_027698105.1 Lachnospiraceae bacterium AM93-12TA | reverse complement strand
TACCAGAAAAAGGGGATTTGTTCACAATTTATTTACTCATGCGTTTGTCCTGCGGCCAGTGAAATCCCCATTTACTTTCCATCATATTCATACTATAATAAAAAATATAACTACTTTTCTGAAAAATGCACCATTACCTATTATTCGAAAGGAGTATGCCCATGAATGACAAAACCATGTTTAATCTGACCTATGGCCTGTTCGTTCTGACCACCAGCCTGAACGGCAAAGATAACGGCTGCATCATCAATACAGCCGGACAGGTAACAGCTGCCCCAAACCGAATCAGCATAGCGGTAAATAAAAGCAATTTTACCCATGACATGGTTCTGGCCTCCGGAAAATTTAATGTTTCTATTTTAAGCGAAGCAGCAGACTTTTCCATTTTCAAGCGGTTCGGCTTCCAGTCCGGCCGTAATGTCGATAAATTTGACGGCTATGAACATGCTGTCCGAAGTGAAAACGGAATTTATTATGTGACGGAAGGTACCAACGGCTTTATTTCCGCACAGGTTGAACAGACTCTGGATCTGGGAACCCATACTCTGTTTATCGCCGGTGTAACAGATATGGATGTTTTAAGCGATACTCCGTCCACCACCTACACCTACTACCAGAATCACATTAAACCAAAACCTCAGCCAAAGCCGGAGAGCGAGAAAGGCGTTACCATCTGGCGATGCCGGATCTGCGGCTATGAGTATAAAGGCGATGTTCTTCCAGATGATTTTATCTGTCCTATCTGTAAGCATCCTGCCTCTGATTTTGAAAAAGTTACCGGCTAGGCTGGCTGAGCAAGGCTGAAAAAGCACTCAGCTCCCTGCCCGAATACAAAAGCGCCTTTTTCTGCACGGCCAACTGCCGGCTGAAAAACGGCGCTTTCTCTCTTTTATGCCCTTGTACCTGTATACGGATATTATTCTTCCTTCTGCTTTTTCTTTCTCTCTTTCCCTTTCTCCCGCAGTTCCCGGAAGAAATCCTTGAGCATCTGAGAACACTCCTCTCCCAGCGTTCCCACCTCTGTCTCTACCTGATGGTTAAAGCCGTCTTCATGGAGCAGATCAAGCACTGACCCGGCACAGCCGGCTTTTGGATTCATACACCCAATTACCACTTTAGGAATTCTGGCCTGGACAATAGCTCCCGCACACATTGGACAGGGCTCCAGAGTCACATACATGGTACAGCCCTCCAGCCTCCAGTCACCCATAGCACGGCACGCCTTGCGAATCGCGATGATTTCCGCATGAGCCAGTACATTTCCATCGGTTGTTCTGCGGTTGTAGCCCCTTCCTATTATTTTTCCTTCATATACTATAACACATCCTATGGGAACCTCCTCCAGCTTCCAGGCCTTCTTGGCCTGCCGGATTGCTTCCCGCATATAGCGTTCCTCTTCTGGCAGTTTCTTCATAAATATTCTCCTAATTTTTCATTCTTCCTTAAGTATAGACCATACAGCCTTTTTCTGGCAATAGCGGAAAAATAAAAGGAAGAGCAGCAAAATCTTCCTTTCTGCTTGGCCGTCTGCAGGCAGAATGGTATAATAAAAGCACCTGGTAAGATATTTCACAAGCTTATGATACGAGGAGACTTTACCATGAATATATGCGGTTTACAAAAAACAACTCTGCTTGACTATCCGGGCCATGTGGCCTCCACCATCTTTCTGGGCGGCTGCAATTTCCGCTGTCCCTTCTGCCACAACAGTGATCTGCTGGACGGACAGACGGAACATCCCTTCTCTGAGTCAGACGTACTGGCCTTCCTGAAAAAGCGTTCCAATATTTTAGAAGGCGTCTGTATCACAGGCGGAGAGCCTACGCTGCACCTGGAATTAGAAGATTTTATCCGGAACATACGCGCTCTGGGCCTGGCAGTCAAGCTGGATACGAACGGCTACAGGCCTGATATGCTGAAACATCTTTGCGGACAAAATCTGATTGACTTCGTTGCCATGGATATCAAAGCAGGACGAAATAACTATGGGAAGGCCTGCGGCCTGCCTGGGATCGACCTTGCAAAAATTGAAGAAAGCGTTTCCTTTTTGCTGTCCGGCTCTGTACCTTATGAATTTCGTACTACCGTTGTAAAAGAGCTCCATTCGGAGGAGGATTTTATAGATATCGCCCAGTGGATCCAGGGCTGCAGCGCCTATTTTCTCCAGTCCTACCGGGATTCGGAACAGGTACTCGCTCCTGGATTGTCTGCCTGCTCCAAAGAAGAACTCCTTCACTATCTGGACATCGTCCGCCCCTGTGCAGAAACCGTCCGGCTGCGGGGTGTAGATTAGGCTTCTCTCAATCGCCTACCCGCACATCTGTATACCAGTACCCAAAACAGTCGTCCCCTGACGGCTGTTTTTTTGACATAATAAAATCAGGAAAACCAAACATGGATGCCATATATTTTTCATTGGAGCAGTAATGGCCTGGTACTCCCAGAAGATATCTGGGTTCCCCGTCTGGATTTTCCAGTCTCGCCAGAATCAGATAGCGATAGCTGTAATAGCCATGGAGCAGAAAGCTGTTATTTCCAAAGATCCAGGTTTCTCTGGGGAGAAGACCAATATCCTGGGGTTTAATTGTCAAAATCTCGCAGCCAGGTTCATAATCAAAAGCCAGAATTTTAGGATATTTCCGCCTCAGTCTGGCCCACATCCTCTGATGGCTGCATCCATCTTCCAGATCATGAATAGGAATGAAGGCTCTGGTATCTGCTTTTACAGGAGTTTCTGTTCGGTAGACGGCCCTGGCACGCCCATTCTGTTCGGACAGACTTTCTGCCCATTCTCTCGCGCTCATGCTTCCATCCGTTTTCCGGCGGGAACGGGGGCGGACACTTCGGCGATCATATCTGGCTTCCATCCCAGACATATCAGGTGCAGAAAGATTCTGTTCCCCCTGTGGTAAATTCTGACAGAGCAATGCATCTCTAACGCCGATTTTCTCCTTTTCACTCTGCTCATTTTGTTTCTGTTCCGCCTTCTGTTTACACTCTGCGCCTTCTTCCTCCTGCTTCTCCAGTGCTTCCCGCTCTGCTCTCTCTTCCCCCTGCTTCTCTGGCGCTTCCCGCTCTGCTCTCTCTTCCTCCTGCTTCTCCAGCGCTTCCTGCTCTTCCCGTTCTTCCGCCTTTACTGTTCCGCATTCCTGCCGTCCGCTCTCTTCCTGACCATGCAGCCCTTCTTCCGGCTTCTGCTCCCCCGTTTTCTTATTCTCCTCTTGTTCCAGACGGGTATCCTCCAAGCGCTTCTCTGCGCCTCCTGAATTCAGATTCGCCAGCTCGTCAGCGCTGCTTTTTACATCCTCCCAAATGGTTGTATAGGAATACGTTTCATTCTCTGCATCGTGGATAGAAAGACCATAAAACTCCCGCAGCGGTCTGCTGCTTCCCTCTACCTGCTCTGCATTCAGAAGTGCGCGGAATTCCCCCGCTCCGTTTCTGGAAAACAGGGTTCCTATTCTCTGTTCTCCATCTCCCGACAGCAGATAAACTCCTAATGGACTTCCCCCCGGAAAAATCTTCTTCACATTGACAGTCAGGCGGCACTGGCTGTTCCTCGTCTCCAGCTTGGCAAATCCCACATTTTTGCCCTTCATACCGCCCTCATATGTATAGATATATGATATTAACCTCTGATAATTAGACATGCTATCACTCCTTTGCTATCTATTGTATGCAGCAAAGATTCGATTCTATGACTGGAAATAAAAAAAGAGCCTTGATTTCTCAAGACTCTGCACAATGCCGCAGACCGGAATCGAACCGGTACGAAGTTTAACCCTCGCAGGATTTTAAGTCCTGTGCGTCTGCCAGTTCCGCCACTGCGGCATCTCTTATGAGTGATTCTCACTCCGAGAAACAGTGCTTTCACACTGTAATGGATGGAGGTGGATTCGAACCACCGAAGCGTGTCGCAACAGATTTACAGTCTGCCCCCTTTGGCCACTCGGGAACCCATCCATACGGTTTGTAACCGTGTTAGATAATATCATATTTTGACGAAAAAATCAAGCCTATTTTTAAAAATAATTTCCTGTATTTTTAAGTCAATGATACAGGCCGGACATCCGGCGGAGCGCTCCTTTCTGCCACCAGAACAGCCGCTCCTCTGGGAGGAAGGGTAATCTCCAGCACCCCATTCCTGACTGGATAAATCACCTGCCCTGCATTATAGCCCTCCTCATAGGTGAGCATGCAGCGGCGAAGATCCATATCATCGGTAATCCCAGCTGGCCATACCGGAATCTGCACAGTACGTTCCTCTGCAGATGTATTGACAGCTGTTACTCCCCTGCTCTCCTTCCGGCGCTTCAGCACACCGTTTTCCAGCTCGGTTTTTCCGAATTCCCAACCCTCTGACACGCGGGCATAGGCAATCAGATCCTGTTCTGCCAGAAGCCGTTTCACTGATCCTGTGCGAAAGGCTGGATGACGTCTGTGAATTCCAGACATGTATCTGTGGAACTCGATCAGCTCCTGATCCTCCTGCCCCCAGGGGTAGGTTCTCCTGCAGTCCGGATCCGTCCATCCGCAGAGTCCTGTCTCGTCCCCATAATACAGAGTAGGCGCGCCAGGCCAGGTCATCAGCATCACAACTCCCTGTCTGAAAATACCATAGCTGATGCCCTCCGATGCGGCCTCAGAACCTGCCGAAGCCAGTCTGCCTGTTCTATGGTTCGTCCTCGTCATAAAGCGGGAATGATCATGGTTGGAAAGCTCATTCATAGCACTGTAAATAGACTGGGGCTGCATTCGGCACATGTGATAACGCATCATATCAAAAAAGGCTGTTCCATTTCCCAGAAGCCCCTCGTTAAACTCATCGCTGTGCTTCTCCATTCCTGTCAGGAACCAGGAAACTGGCTCCATAAACGCGTCGTAGTTCATCACTGTATCCCACTGGCTGCCATCCAGCCAGGGCGATGGATCGCCGTAATGCTCCGCCAGAATCACTGCCTGCGGATTGGCCTTCTTTACTGTATCGCGAAACCGCTGCCAGAACTGATGATTAAATTCACTGGTCCGCCCCAGATCAGCCGCCACGTCAAGACGCCAGCCGTCCGCTCCAAAAGGCGGGGAAACCCACTTTTTTGCCACACGCATGACTGCCTGACACAGTTCCTCTGATTCCTCATAATTCAACTTTGGAAGAGTAGAAAAACCCCACCAGCCGTCATAGCTGTCGTTAAAAGGCCAGCCGTCCTGATTATTAAACTTGAAATAGCTGCGGTAGGGACTGTCAGCCGACACATAGGCCCCTGCCTCGTAATTGCCTTCATGCTGATAAATCAGCTCTGCATCCATCCACTTATTAAAGGAGCCGCAGTGATTGAATACTCCGTCAATCATCACCCTGATCCCCTTCTGGTGTGCCGCAGCAATAAACTCCGCAAAAAATTCATCGCTGGCCTTTAAATTGGCCTCATCCGCTGTCCTGGCCGCATACTTCCCTGCCATATCATTGTCCATGGCATCAGGAGCTACCAGAAGATCCATATCCTCCTCAATAACTCCATAGTGGGGATCAATATGTTCATAATCCTGGCAGTCATATTTGTGATTCGACGGGGATACAAAAACAGGGTTCAGATAAATGCACTCGACACCCAGGCTCTTCAGATAGTCCAGCTTATTCCACACTCCCTGTAAGTCGCCTCCGTAAAACCGTCCCACATCCAGGGTTCCAGGAAGCTCATTCCAGTCCTCTGCCCTCTTCACAGGACTTCCGATATAAATATATTCATTTGTCTCCACATCATTGGTGGGATCTCCGTTGCAGAAACGATCCACATAAATCTGGTACATGACGGCCCCCTGTACCCACTCAGGTACATGAAAACCCGGAATAATCCGAAAAGCATAGGCTGGATCCGCTTTATCTTCCACACCCAGACGGTTATAAAAACAGCTTTCACTTCCCAGACGTATTTCAAAGCAGTAGGAAACCGGCTCTTCATCGATCTCCATACAGATTTCATAGTAATCAAAGCGGCCTTCTGTGAAAGCCCGCTTCATTTTCCGCCGGATCTTCGTCTCCGGCTCTATATAAAAAACAGAGTCCGCATTATTCCTGGCCGTTCGCAGTCTCAGGCAGACTGTATCTCCGGCGTCAGGTTCATAGGGGCTCCTGTAATCCTTTGTCTCATCGCAAAACAGCGCTTCTCTGTCAATCACACTCACCACTCCCTTATTCCCATCCTTCCCTTTCATTTTATCTGATTTTTATCTATTGTACAAGAAAAACAGAAAATCTCCTGCCTGCTTCAGATATCCAGATAAAGTAAAAAGGCCAGCGGGGTAAGCTGGCCTTTTTAGGAGAAGGTATTTCGTTTTTATGGGGTGTAGCAAAAACTATATAATGTATTGGGGGGGTTACGTCTATTATAATAGCATAGAGCGAAAAATAAGTGTGCACAAACATGTATCGATTTCAATTTTTTTTTTGTGCATAACGCAAACTGCCCTCTTCCTCTTCTCCTGTTCTTCCCTCTATTTCGCACAAATGCCCGGATCTGGCTGCTGCCGTCCGGGCATTAAAAGGGGTTCTATGCATCCTTCAAAGTCTCTGTCTGACTGCTTTTTCCATGTTCGATCCGGTTAAACAGTTCTTCAAATTCTGCCTGTCCAATTTTTTCTTTCTCTAGAAGCAGCTCGCTGCACTGGCAGAGCACCTCCTTATGGCCGACGATAATCTCTCTGGCCTTCTGATAGCACTCATCAATAATACGCTTGATCTCCTGATCAATGGCTGCGGCTACATCCTCGCCATAGGTTCTGGCATGAGCCAAGTCTCTTCCGATAAAGACCTCATTTTCATTGCTTCCATAATCGATCATGCCAATCCGTTCAGACATGCCGTATTCTGTCACCATGGCTCTGGCAATAGCCGTAGCCTGCCTGATGTCCTGAGACGCGCCTGCCGTAATATCGTCAAAAGCAAGCTCCTCTGCAATTCGTCCGCCCAGGGAAACCATGATCTGCTGCAGCATCCGTCCTTTTGTAATATACTGCTCATCGCTTTCCGGAAGAGGCATCGTATATCCTCCTGCCCCTGTTCCTGTAGGAATAATGGAAACTGTGTGTACCGGCCCTACATCTGGCAGCACATGGAATAAAATCGCATGGCCTGCCTCATGAAATGCCGTAATCTTTCGGTCTTTCTCAGACATCACACGGCTCTTCTTCTCTGTTCCGATTCCAACCTTGATAAAGGCCCTGTCAATATCACTCTGTACCAGATATTTTCTGCCTTTCTTGGCAGCATGAATCGCTGCCTCGTTCATCAGGTTCTCCAGATCTGCCCCAGTGAAGCCGGAGGTAGTCTGGGCTACCCGGTGAAGATCCACATCCTCTCCTAACGGCTTCGTCCTGGTGTGAACTGCCAGAATCTCCTCCCGGCCCTTCACATCCGGCCTTCCCACTACAACTCTGCGGTCAAAACGGCCCGGCCTTAAAATAGCCGGATCCAGAATATCCACCCGGTTCGTAGCCGCCATCACAATGATTCCCTCATTGACGCCGAAGCCATCCATCTCCACCAGAAGCTGATTTAAGGTCTGCTCCCTCTCATCATGGCCGCCGCCCATACCAGTTCCTCTCTGGCGGGCTACCGCGTCAATCTCGTCGATAAATACAATACAGGGCGCGTTTTTCTTAGCCTCCTCAAACATATCGCGGACACGGGACGCTCCCACGCCCACATACATTTCTACAAAGTCCGATCCGGAAATGGAGAAAAAGGGAACTTTGGCTTCCCCGGCCACCGCCTTGGCAAGCAGGGTTTTTCCTGTTCCTGGAGGACCCACCAGAATAACTCCCTTAGGGATTCTGGCGCCCACTCCCGTATACTTCTGAGGATCCTTCAGAAAGTCTACAATTTCCTCCAGCTCCTCCTTTTCCTCATTTAAGCCCGCCACATTTGTAAAATTCACCTTGCTGTCGCGGCTCATCCTGGCGCGGCTTCTGCCAAAATTCATCATTTTGGCATTGCCTCCGCCGGCATTTCTCAGATTCATGAACATGAAAAATGCAGCCAGAAGTCCCGCGGAAAGAAGAATAGGAAGAATGATGGTCAGAGCATAATTTTCCTTCGGTATCTCCTCCACCTCATATGGAATCCCCTCGTCTCTGAACTCCTCTGCAAAATCAGAAACATTCAGAACGTGAACCTCCTCCAGATCTCCTGATTTCAGCCAGAGCTGAAGCTGTCCCGTGCTGTTCTCTGCATCAGGACGGATTCGCGCCTTGGTAATCGTCCCGTTTTCCAGAGCCACATAGACGTCCTGCTCTGTCATGGCAGGCGCCGTCAGCGGATTGTTGGGCGATCTCATCCACATCACAACAAGCATCGTCAATGCCAGTATCAGGAGGAAAAATCCCCCCATTGGCTGTCGCTGTTTCAACGGTCTTCCTCCTTATACTTCCACCACACCAATGTACGGCAGATTTCTATATTTCTGATCATAATCCAGTCCGTATCCAACTACAAACTCATCCGGAATAGTAAAACAGGTGTATTTTACCTGAACCTGCTTCTTCACTCTGCGTTCCGGCTTATCTAACAGAGTACACAGCTCAATGCTCTTCGGATTGCGCTGCTTTAATACCTCGATCAGGTAAGCCAGCGTACGGCCGGAGTCGATGATATCCTCTACAATAATAACTTCCTTTCCCTCAAGCGGCTCATCCAGATCCTTGACAATCTTCACAATGCCGCTGGACTCTGTACCGGATCCATAGCTGGATACAGACATGAAATCCAGGGAAACCGGCAGATCAAGGCGTTTTGCCAGCTCACAGGTAAAAAATACTCCGCCCTTTAAAATACAGATCAGGTGGACTGGACGTCCTGCATAGTCTCTGTTAATCTGGGCAGCCACCTCGCTGATTCTTTTATTTACTTCCTCTTCTGTTAATAAAATACGGATATTGTCAGCCACAGTTAATACCTCCATCTACTTGTACTTTTAAAATTTTCTTTGTTTCCTCCGTTACCTTGTAATACTCGCTGATACGTCCTCCTATCACCCATAAAACATGGCTTCCCTCGGCCAGAAGCGGAATACGTCCCCGCTCCTCTCTGGGGAGCTTTTCGTCAATAAACAAGGATTTCAGGCTTTTCCTGCCTCCTCCTTTCAGGGTAATATAATCTCCAGGAAGTCGGCATCTGACAGATAACGTATCTTTTATTTTATCATAGTCAAACCATTTCGTATACAGGTTTTTGGGAATTTCACCCTGGTTTTCCCGGTCGGCTACCTCCATCAAAAGAACCGGAAGTTCTGCTCCTGTTCCTTGTTTTTCCAGCCCAGGCTGACCTTTTGTGAGAACCAGCCTGTTATAAATGCGCTCTGCCCGAAGTCCTCCCGGCAGATCTGCACCTGCCCCGGTTCTCCCTTCTAAAAGCATCAGAATGGACTCAATATGACCGGATGTAATATCCCTGAGAGGCCATTGCTTTCTCTTAAAAACCGCCCGAATCACGTAGGACGCCTCTATGTGGGTGAGTGCAAGAAGGCCTGAAACAGAAAACACCGCCTGGTCTGCCTTTTCTTCTTCCAGAAGTGTTTCCAGCATATGTTCCGCCCTCTCTGAAAAAAAATGATCTGCCTCCCCTATCAGCTCCCCCGCCCTTATGATATGCTCCACTGCTCCCTGGTTAATTTCCTGAACTGCCATGGGCATCAGCTGGTTTCTGATTTTGTTTCTGGCATAATCACTTTCCAGATTCGTAGAATCAGTCACAAAGGAAAGACCTTTTTCCTCCAGATATTCCAGAATCTCTCTTCGCGTCACACAGAGGAGAGGCCGGATAATCTTGTCCCGCACCGGAGGGATTCCGGACAGTCCTCTCAGGCCGCTGCCCCGGAACAGCTGGTAAAGAATCGTCTCTGCACTGTCATCTCCATGGTGAGCCACCGCGATTTTAATGGCTGCCGCCTGTCCTTCCTCGTCAGTTCCTGCACTGCCTGTCCTGTGCGTTTCTTCTCTCCATCTCTCTGCCTCATTTGAAAAGGCCCTGTAACGCAGGTTTCGGCCTGCCTCCTCCTCAGATATCCGTTTTTTCTCTGCCTCCTCCTTCACGTTCACAGATACCAGCCGGAAGGGGACTCCCATCTGGAAACACAGCTTTTCCGAAAACTCCGCATCTCTGTCAGCCTCTTCCCCTCGAAGACCGTGGTGAACATGCACGGCTCTCAGCTCCAGCCGGCATTCCGCTCTAAGATCTGCAAGCAGCTTCAGCAGACACACAGAATCTGCTCCGCCGGACAGGCCAATCACCACTCTCTGTCCCGGTTCCAGCATATTGTAAGCCCTGGCATAGGACAGCACCTTTTCCCTCAGATCCATTGCCTCTTTCCTCCTCTGTATCTCTTCCCTCACGGATATTTCCGTCTGTCGTCCCGTCTGCTTCCTCAGCGGACATTTCCCACCTGACTCTATTTCTCAAAAATGCCGCCTACCAGCACTGTCATATCATCTGCAGGCTCCTCTGAAAAGGACAGAGCAAAGCTTAAAATCTCATCTGCCATGTCCTGAGGATTCCCTGTCTCCAGCTCTTCCAGATACTGACGGAAGGTTTCCTCCTTTTCCTCCCCCGGAAGTGCCTCCAGCACGCCGTCACTGACCATAATCACCCTGTCATTATCCCATAGCTTCCTGGAGATAAGGGCCGGCTCTACAGGGTTCATGACACCCATCGGCACGCTGCCTGTCTCTATCATCTCTACACCCGCTCTCCCTATGAGAAAGGTTCCCACTGCTCCCAGCTTCATGCTTTCCAGAACTCCTGTGCACAGATCGATACAGCACAGATCAAGGGTAGCGGGATTCTGCTCCATTCCGGCCAGCAGAAGCACCGTATTCACAAGCTTTAATGCTGCTCTGGCAGAAAATCCTGTTTCCAGGAGCTGTTCTGTCAGCTCTACCACCCTGGCGCTGTCAGCCAGAGCTGCAGCTCCGCTTCCCATACCATCTGACAGACTCATAATCACCTGATGGGGCAGCCCTTCGCTGAACGTAAAGCTGTCCCCGGAAATCACCTCGCCGCCCCGCACAGCTCTTGCCACTCCATGGATCATCTGGTATTTCCCTTCTTCCACAAAGCGGAACGTATCTGTTCTTTTCGTAACAATGCTTTTTGTATCCCTGGAAACACTCCACCGGCGGCCTCCTGCCGCTCTGGACAGGATATCTGAGGCGTCTCTGGATGTAACACACTTTCCTCCCATAGTCCTCATGGTCAGATATGCCTCCTTCTGATCGTTTTCATACTCCAGCATCAGCATATTTTCTACCTTCATATGGTGACGGCGAAACAGATACCGGACCGAATCTTCATATCCAGATGTCACATCCATAGCCCGTTCCATCTGTCCGGAAAATTCCTCTAAAATAGACGCCATTTCCCGAAACTGTACAATTACCGCATCTCTGCTTTCCAGAAATCTGTTTTTCCAGGTGAGATTCATGGTAGCCCGTCCCAGATTTCTGTTGAGCTGGTTCAAATACTCCTCCTGCCTGCGGCAGGATTCGTTAAACAGGCGGGGCATGTCCTCCCCATCCACTCTGCCCTTCTGCTCAAAGGCGCGGAGCAGGTAGTACAGATAATAGCTTCCTTCTTTTTTTCCTGTCTCATACAGATTGCAGCGGCTGCATCCGCCGCATACCATGGAAGCCGCTGTCTGCATGGCTGCCAGTCCCTCGTCAAAACTCAGCCGTCTTCCAGCTCCTGCCTCATCGGTAAATGCCCTGGCAAGTCCGCTCAGAGAACAGGCCATTTCCCTCAGCCGCTTCGCTGTATAGACATTTACCTCCGCCATATCTCTATGTAATTTCTTTCCAATCATAAAAATCCCTCCTGACCTGCGTGAACATAATTATATACAGGCCGGAGGGAAATATTTGTCAAATCCGGGACAGTTTCCAAAAAATTTTCCGACAGGTTTCCCCGTTATTTTTCCGGTTTTAAAAGAATCTCATCTTTATTCACCAGTCCCAGCTTTTCCTTCGCAACTTTCTCAATATATTCTTTTGTCTGAACGTAGATCCGGTATTCCTCCAGCTCCTTCGCCCGCTGCTCTTCCTCAGTCTTCTGCTTCTGGAGCTGCTCTTCCTTGAGCCGGTACTGCAAATCCTTTTCCTTCATGGTAATGCCGCTTAAATGGACTGTAACAGCCAGGCTCAGCACTACCATGGTAATTCCCATCAGCGCCAGACGGTTGGCTGCTTTTTCTTTCTTCTTTTTTCCAGCCATTCTATCCTGTCTGCGCATATGGCCATCTCCTTTTTTGTGTTTACTTCTCTTTCATTTTAAAATATTTCTTTAACTTTTTCAATAGGGTGAACAGAAGATGGCTGGCTGTTTTGTCATAAAAAATCATTCCAACCAGCACAGAGGCAATCATATAGATCCGCATCTCCCCTTCATTCCTGCTGCGGAGCAGAAAAAAGACAGAAAGTCCGGCTCCCAGCCAGTAAGCAAGGTCTTCCAGGCCTGTCCAAATAGGAGTATGGCGGATAAACAGGCGGAACAGACGAAGACCATCGTAGACCATCATCAGTACCATTCCTGCCGTTAAAGCGGCTGCTATACAGGACAGCTCTGTATATATTGTATCCATACAGGCCGCCTACTTAAACAATCTGGTAAACAGGGATTCTCCCTGCTTCCTGTGGGCCTCGTTTGAAGAGTAAACCAGGCTGTCCACTGTTCCCTCTATATCCACCTCTCCCTTTTCCAGGGTCAGGCGGCTCACATGAAGCCCCTTTCCCTTGACTGTCAGAAGCCCCATATCTGTATCCAGCACAATCTGGTTTTCATCGAAAGCCACAACATCCTGAATTCCTGTAACGCTTCCCTTCCCCCGGTTCATCAAATCCAGGCGGTGAGGACGGCGGCTTATCTTTTCTTCCATGCAAAAAACCTCCTGACATATTAAACTATTGTTAAATATATTAGGAGGTTTGTCTCTTTATGATATAAACAGTGGTAAACAAGTACACAGCTCTGTTTATAAAGGATTTAGAAAATCATCTCCCAGTCCATCAAGTAAAGCTTTTTCCACATTTTTTAACGTCTCTTTTTCCATACTCCCTTGATAATAGGCTTTGTATACATCCAGATAGGTCTGCAAAAAATTATTAATTTTTATATTGTCCGTATTATCATTCCCAAACGCTTCATAAAATTCCTCTGCCGCTTCTACTTCTTGCCTCGAAACAAACAGACCTGGTTTCTCATAATTAGAAAAATGGAATGTATGGTAAAAATTTGCATTTATTTCCTGATGATAAGTTCCTGTATTTTCTCCTGTTTCTTCATCAATATCTTCTTTATAAACAGTATCCTTATTACAAAAATAGAGTTCTCTGTATTTTCTCCCATCTATGTTTAAAGGACGCGACTCGCTATATTCTCCTTCATCCACCAAAACCCGCTTATCAAAAGTAAGATAATTTTCTCGTATCAGCCATGCCAAAACCGAACACACTTCTCTGATGTTCAAACTATCCCTGTCCAAACCGCAAGGAGCCTGCTCATTGCCAAGCAGAGTATCAACAGATACCCCAAAAATCTTTGACATATTAACAAGTTGTTCCACGCTGCAGCAACTCTCTGTCTTATCTGACAGAAACTTCGAGATATTCGACTGCTGAGTGCCTAATTTCTCAGCCAGATCCACTTGCTTCATATTTTTTCTTTTCATCTGCTCCTTGACATTTTCCTTTAACTTTTTTAACGTATCTCCATTAAAATGATCGCTAAAACTCACAAAAACACCTCCTCTTGTACTATATCACATTATTTTATTCTTTTAAAGAATATTTAATTCCCACTTATTATATTTTTATTTAAATTTACATTCTTATATTATATTTGAATATTATTTTCTTTTTTAATATAATTAAACCACAAAAAGAGGAGGAAAATTTATGTTTAAAAAAATTGTTGATTGCCATCTCACTTTTGAATGCTTACACGATTTTCATGATGATCGAAATGTTTATGCCAATATTAAAGTTAAAGAGGAAGGACAAAAAAACATATATCGTAGATATCGCATTTCTTATCGGGATGCGATCAAAATGGTCTCTTGTGAGGGAACTTATGAACTTGAGTTAGATCATATACTATTCAGCCCTGCCCCCCTTTGCAATCCCGGAGGGGAAAACGATTCTGGCTGGGTTATATCGCTGCTGTTGAATGCCTCATTTTATTACGGAATGATTACTCCAGAGGAATTTGTCTGCTACGTTCGGCGACACTTTGATGATTACTATCTGAAAAAATATTACTCGAAAAAAAAGTTATGCCGCGATTTTTTTAATCGTTATTTCCGCCATACCACCAAAGTAAGCTTCAGCTACTGCTACGAAAAGCTTTTCGATTATTATGAACTAAACATTGAACAAAAGGGACAGGCTGTCTACGTTGAAAGAGGGGGAGAATTTGCTGGCTGCTATTACGACAATCTTGACCGGCTCAGACCCATCACAAGTCCAAAATATTTGGAACGTGTCATTCCCATTGCTGAAAAGCTGTGGGTCTGCTTCATGGAGGAAATTTTGTCCATATCTATCACGAATGCGTCTACATAAAACTGTTCAACTATTGAAATATGTCAAAAAAGCCTGGGAGTCTATATTCAACTCCCAGGATTCCTTGACTATTCATCCCTTTACAGATACTCAAACATCTCTTTCGCATCTTCCTTGCGGATGGTTTCCTGTACGCTTGTAATACGCACCTTGACAGATTTGTTGCCAAAAGCA
Source organism: Lachnospiraceae bacterium AM93-12TA (assembly GCA_027698105.1). Taxonomy (GTDB): domain Bacteria; phylum Bacillota; class Clostridia; order Lachnospirales; family Lachnospiraceae; genus Otoolea. The sequence goes on along the minus strand of JAQERH010000033.1, from coordinate 18,336 downwards.
ATCTCTATCACATCTCCGACCTTCACTTCTGCACTGGCTCTCGCCACTTTATCGTTAAGCATCACGCGGCCGCTGTCGCAGGCTTCATTAGCTACTGTTCTTCTCTTAATGATGCGGGATACCTTCAGATACTTGTCCAGACGCATATCATTATCTCCTTTTAATTGGTAAATTCCCCCTGGAATGCTTTTCGCATTCCAGGGGGAATTTTATTTTGTATGTTTCGAACTGCAAAAATCTTTCCGGTTTCTGAAACCTTCAAAAATTTATCTGATCTCTTGTGATTATGCGTTTACCATATCCTTTAAAGCTTTTCCAGCCTTAAACTTTGGTGTCTTGGAAGCTGCGATAGGCATAGTCTCGCCTGTCTTCGGGTTTCTTCCCTCTCTTGCCGCTCTCTCAGAAACTTCAAATGTACCAAAACCAACTAACTGGATCTTGCCGCCTTTTACTAATTCCTCAGAAACAGCCTCTGTGAAAGCCTTGATTGCCTTCTCAGCGTCCTTCTTGGAAATCTCTGCCTTCTCGGCTACAGCTGCAATTAACTCTGTCTTGTTCATTGATTTATTCCTCCTGCTTCTTCTTATACTGAGCTTCTACTTGCCATGAAGCCTGAACGGCCAAAACAGCAATATTACTCCTTCAAAAAACCGCTAATTACTTACCTTACATTTATATACATTTATACCTGCTTTGTCAAGTTGTTTTATGGTTTTTTGCCTTTTCAGCCTGTTTTATCCGCTCCCATAAATCGCCTTCGTTTCCATCTGTTTCCGGAAGGTCTCCTCCGAAGATTTTCGGGTGTCTGCGAACCATTTTCCGGCTGATCCCGTCCACAGCGTCCTCGAAAGTAAAAAGGCCCTGTTCCTCTGCCATCTGGCAGTAGAACACAACCTGAAACAGCAGGTCTCCCAGCTCCTCACAGAGGTTCTCTGTATCCTGGTTTTTAACGGCCTCCGCCACCTCCCCGGCTTCCTCCAGAACGCAGGAAACCATAGTCTCAAAGGTCTGCTTCCTGTCCCAGGGGCAGCCCTCGTCTGAACGGAGAATACGGAGAATGTTTCTCAAATCCTCCAGTGTATAGGCATCCGGGCGTTCTGCTGTAAAGAACTGTTTCAATGATTTTATGGTGTCCGCTTCCTTCCCTTTCATCTGTCTTCCTCCTTCCGGCCATTCTGGCAATGATTCTATTATAGAGGATCCGGAAAGGAGAGTCCAGATGGAAAAGGGCAAGGAATTAAAAAGGGAAAAAATAATATTTAAGATGGAAATATGAAGTGACTACAGAATGTATATCGCTTTCATACAGATATCATTACATAAAACACCAACAAAACGTATAATATTCCTCCATCTACAGATACTATTTCCAGAAAATGAAAATGTATCAGATGGAGGAATTTTTATATGAAAGCGACTGGAATTGTAAGAAGAATTGACGATTTAGGGCGGGTAGTCATTCCCAAAGAAATACGGCGGACTCTGCGCCTTCGCGAAGGGACACCGCTAGAGATCTTTACAGATCGGGAGGGAGAAATTATCCTGAAAAAATACTCTCCCATGATGGAACTGACCTCTTTCTCCTCTCAGTATGCGGAAGCTATGGCCCAGAGTACCGGCCTGATGGTCTGCATTACAGACAGAGATCAGGTTATCGCCGTATCAGGCGGCCCCAGAAAGGATTATCTGCAAAAATCCATCAGCCGCCAGCTGGAAGTTCTGATCGGCGAGCGCCAGATTGTGACAGCCGGGAAAGACGACAGAAACTTTATCCCCATCACCCCAGATGATCCAGAAGGAACAACCGCCCAAGTCGTTGTCCCAATCATCTGTGAGGGAGATGCCATTGGCTCCGTTATCCTGTTAAGCAGGGAACCACGAGTAAAATTCTCTGAAACAGAACTCAAGCTGGCCTCCACAGCTGCCGGATTTCTGGGAAGACAGATGGAAGGATAATATAGAAAGCGGCCGTTTTTTGATTCACCTGTCATCAAAAAACGGCCGCTTTCTTCTATGTACTAATCCCCAATCATAATCTTTATAATCGTGTCGTTGGTAGCCCGCATTCCCTCTCTGGCTACTCTTCCCGTATTGCTGATGGTCTCGTCTGCATCCTCTCCGATAATACCGTCTCCGCTGAGGAATTTCTCGCCATCAGAGTTCATGCGGCAGCCCATAATTCCCGCCTCCACAGCCATGGCAATCTTTCCTGCACAGGAGGGTTTGGCTCCGTCGCAGATCATGCCCGGAGTAACGGCCAGCGTATTGCTGACAGTACGGCACACTGCCTCGAAGTCTCCGCCCTTTAAGTAGGCGATTCCTGCTCCCGCGCCTGCGCCTGCGCTGACAGCTCCGCAGAAGGCTGAAAGACGGCCGATTGGCGTTTTCTGATAGATCGCCGTCAGATTTGACAGCGCTAACGCACGGTAAGTTTTCTCCTCTCCGGCGTGCAGGTGATCTGCATATACCAGCACCGGAACAGAGACTGTAATACCCTGATTGCCGCTTCCGGAATTAATAACTACAGGCAGTTCACAGCCATCCATTCTGGCATCGGATCCAGCTGCAGCCATAGCCCTGGCCAGAATAGCGATATCAGTGTCAGAATCAGCTTTCTGGCCTTCCACGCAGGAAGCCAGGCTCTTTCCTACATTAGCGCCGTAGGAATGAGTCATACCCTCTTTTGCAATCGCCATGTTGCAGCTGGCCTGAAGCTTTAACGCCTCTTTTAAATCCTCTAAATCTGCCGTATTAATGAAATCCCAGATTCCCTCCATAGACAGGCAGGAGCGGTCTGTCAGGCCTTTTTCTGATTCTCCTTCTACCTTCACTTCTTTTTTCACCATACCATTTTTTTCAATCAGAACTACATTTGTATGGTAATTGGCGATCCGCACTCTGGACCAGTCCTCACCTTTGTACATGGTAATCAGGATTTCAAACATGAGACCATTGTCAATGTGCTCCACCCTGATTTCAGTACTGTCCAGATATACTTTGATTTCCTGTATCTGCTTTTCCGATACCTGGGAAAGTACCTCCAGCTCTTTTTCTGCCTCTCCGGCCACGATCCCGGCAGCTACAGCCGCTGCAATCCCCTTCATATGCCCTGTATTGGGAACGATCACCGACTTGACATTTTTAAGAATACTTCCGCTGACTCCTACTGTCACCCGATCCGGAAGCACGCCCAGCTCCTGTCTGGCCACAGCTGCCCCGTAGGCCAGGGCAATCGGCTCTGTACATCCCATAGCCGGAATCAGCTCCTCCTTCAAAATATTCATATAAGCCTGATATCTGCTGTCTGTTCGTTCCATGCTTCCTTCCCTCTTTCCTTTTTCTACCTTAAATTTTTTAATCGCTGTCTGATAGCCTAAGGCTGGATTTTCACGCCCTTCAAAGAGCAGAAAAGTTTTCCTGCGACTAAGCTTTTGGTGGAGCGTGGAAAACTTTTTCTGCTCTTTTCTACTACCCAGGCAAATGTACGGCGAGAAAATCTACAGTTTTTGTGATAATGGCGAGGCTTTCGCAGGGAAGCTCGCGCTAATTTCCGTCACCGAGCGAAGTGTCTGAGCCGTAAGGCGAGTTTTCGCGAATGGCGGATAACAGATGCGCGAGCTGAGCAGAAAACGCAGCTAATCACGAAAACCATAGAATTTCTTGATCTCTTCTTAAAACTATTATAGTATAGAGACATTGGAATGTAAAATTTAAGGTTTTAAAGAAATTATTTAATATTTTTAAATTATAATTTTTATTCCCTGCCGAAAAAAGGACGAAAGGATGGGAGAACACATGGAATTTCGGGAAATTGCCACTTTTCTGCAGGCAGCGCAACTTAAAAGCTTCTCAAAGGCTGCCAAAAAACTGAATTATTCTCAGGGAACCGTGACAATTCAAATTAAAAATCTGGAGGAGGAGCTGGGAGTCCGCCTGTTTGACCGGATTGGCAAGCAGATCAGCCTGACCGGAAAAGGCGAGCAGTTCTATCAATATGCCGTCACCCTCATGAACAATATGGAAGAGATCAAGTGCTCTCTCTCTGACACGAGAGAATTGACAGGCAGCCTGGCTCTGGGAACCATTGAGTCACTCTGTTCCTCCCTGCTTCCGCCGATTCTTTCAGAATATCATCGGCGTTTTCCCCAGGTGAATGTAAGCGTTGTCATTGATTCTCCCAGAGCTCTGCTGGATAAGCTCAATGATAATTCATTGGATATTGTATACTTCTTAGATAAGCGAATCTCTGACAGAAGATGGGTCAAGGTATTAGAGGAACCGGAAGAGATTGTGTTCGCAGCCTCATCGGATCATCCTCTGGCAGGCCGCTCTAATCTCAAGCTGGACGAAGTCATTTCCCACCCCTTTCTTCTCACAGAAAAGGCAGCCAGCTACCGTCATATTTTAGATCAGTATCTGGCTGCCTATGGAAAGCAGATCCGGCCTTTTCTGGAGATTGGAAATACAGATTTTATTGTCCACATGCTGGGTGAAAACACCGGTGTCTCCCTGCTCCCCTTCTTTTCTGTCCGCCAGGATATTGAAGCAGGCCGCCTGGCCGCCCTGGACGTAAGAGATTTTCATATGCAGATCTGGCGTCAGATCGTATACCACAAGGATAAATGGATGACAGGGGAAATGGAGGAATTTCTGAAGCTGGCAGGAGCGAATCAAATATAACATGCAAAACCGACGCCTTATCAGGCTCACGGGACAAGCCCGCTCTGCCAGCAAAGACGCCGGTTCTTTCCTATTATGGTTCTGCGCCAGAATTTTACAGGAAACATAACTCTCCTGATTTTCTGGTCAGAATTCTGATTTTACTCTAAGCCTGCTCTGCTGCCTCGTTCTCGATCAATTCACTGGCCGTGGCCTGATATTTCTCCAGAACAATGTTCTGAATCATATCCCTGGTTTCAGAATTGATCGGATGAGCGATATCTCTGTATTCACCATCTGTAGATCTGCGGCTGGGCATAGCGATAAAAAGGCCTTTTTCTCCATCAATTACCTTAATATCATGAACTACGAATTCATTGTCCAGAGTAATGGATACAATGGCCTTCATTCTCCCTTCTCTCTCAATCCGTCTGACTCTTACGTCTGTAATCTGCATAACATAACCCCTCTTCCGTACTGCACAATTCTGGACTGCTCTTTCCCCTCTGGCTGTCCTTATAAAGTGAAGCGCTCATTTTTTTCGATAACAATCTTCACGTTATCCGGCGCTCCAATATGCGTTGTGTTAGCCCGGATCGTATCCCGGCTCTCCACGATACAGTTTTCAATCACTGTATTATCGCCAATATATACATCATTTAATATGATGGAATTTTTAATAACACAATTATTGCCAATATAAACTTTTTTAAAGAGAACTGAATTCTCCACGCTTCCATTTAAAATACAGCCGCTGGAAACAAGGCTGTTCTTCACCTCTGCCCCCGGATTATACTTAGCCGGCGGAAGATCATCTACCTTGGAGTAAATCTCCGGATACTCACGGAAGAAATAATGTCTCACCTCCGGCTTCAGGAAATCCATGTTTGTCTTGTAGTAGGAATCTACAGAAGCGATATTGCTCCAGTAGGAATCCAGCTTATATGCATAAATACGCTTCAGGTTCTTATAGCGTACCAGAATGTCTGTTACAAAGTCATATCTGTCCTCAGAAGCACAGCGCTCCAGAAGCTCAATGAGCTGGCGTCTGCGGATCACATAAATACCACAGGAAATCGTATTGGAGGTAGCTAACATTGGCTTTTCCTCAAAGTCAATAATACGGCCCTCTTCATTTGTCTTCACCAGACCGAAACGAGTAACGTCCTCCTCCGGCTCCATATCCTTGCACACAACGGTGATATCGGCCTTCTTCTCAATGTGATACTCTAATACCTTATGGTAATCCAGTTTGTAGATGCAGTCTCCGCCTGCGATAACTACGTAAGGCTCGTGGCTCTTCTTTAAGAAATCCAGGTTCTGATAGAGGGCGTCTGCTGTTCCTCTGTACCAATCACTATGTTCTGCTGTGATGGTAGGAGTGAACACATACATGCCTCCCTGCTTTCTTCCGAAGTCCCACCATTTGGAGGAGCTTAAATGCTCATTTAAAGAGCGGGAATTGTACTGAGTCAGCACTGCCACGCTCTGAATATGAGAATTACTCATATTGCTGAGTACAAAATCAACACTTCGGAAGCTTCCTGCCACTGGCATCGCAGCGATTGCCCTTTTGTTAGATAACTCTCTCATTCTCTTGCTGTTTCCGCCTGCTAAAACAATACCGATTGCTCTCATTGTACTCCACCTGCCTTTATAATATAGTCTCCGCTTTCAAGCATTCCATCGTGGTAATCCGAACTATCTGTCACTCCGGAGATAGCCGTATTTCTTCCTATCTTCACTCCATCCGGAATGGCCGAACGCTCTCCGACTGTCACCAGGTCAAACTGATAAACTTTCGGGTCATATTTGCTGGGCGCATACTCGCCCACACCAATCTCTGCATTTGCGCCGATAGACACATCCTCAGCGATAATCGCCTTGTCCACCACTGTTCCCTCTCCTATGGAGCTTCCCTTCATCACAATGGAATCTTTCACCACTGCATCCTTTCCTATGGTGACTCCGGCTCCAATAACAGAATTGATGACCTGTCCGTAAATCTCTGTTCCCTCTCCTATGATACTTCTCTCAATCCTGGAATCAGGCGCCGTATACTGAGGCGGGATAATGTCACTCTTCGTATAGATCTTCCAGTATTCCTCATACAGGTTAAATTCCGGAATAATGTCTATCAGCTCCATATTGGCCTCCCAGTAGGAACCCAGAGTTCCAACATCTTTCCAGTATCCGTTATACTCATAGGCGAATACTCTCTTTCCGCCGGAGAAGCAGTAAGGGATGACGTGTTTTCCAAAGTCACAGCCCGGTTCCTCAGAGAGCTTAATTAAAGCATCTCTCAGTACAGGCCAGCTGAATATGTAAATACCCATAGACGCCAGGTTACTTCTTGGATTTGCAGGTTTTTCTTCAAATTCCGTAATGCGGTTTTGCTCATCCGTGATCAGGATTCCGAAACGGCTTGCTTCTTCAATCGGCACAGGCATAGCTGCGATTGTAATGTCTGCATTGTTTGCCTTGTGGTATTCCAGCATTACCTCATAGTCCATCTTATAAATATGATCGCCGGAAAGAATCAGGACATAATCCGGGTTATAATTTTCCATGTACTCCAGGTTCTGGTAAATAGCATTGGCTGTACCTGTATACCAGTCGCTTCCCTTGCTTCTTTCATATGGCGGAAGAACGGTAACGCCTCCCACATTGCGATCAAGATCCCACGGAATTCCAATTCCGATGTGTGCGTTTAAACGCAGCGGCTGATACTGGGTCAGAACTCCCACTGTATCTACGCCGGAATTAATGCAGTTGCTCAGAGGAAAGTCAATAATTCTGTACTTTCCGCCAAAAGAAACTGCCGGCTTCGCCACTTTCTGTGTCAGCACGCCGAGACGGCTGCCTTGTCCTCCTGCTAAAAGCATAGCTATCATTTCTTTTTTGATCACGATATCACCCCTTGATGTATATTTGCTTGTGTGCTTTAATGTTGTAACGCTTATTATACCATACTTTTTATAAAAAGTACACAAATTACCGAATGATTTTATCTATTTTTTGTACATTTTCCGACATTTTGTGCGTCCCATCGCCAGAAAACACAAAATTCAACTGTATCTTGTGTTTTTCAGCCCTCCTGCCTTTTCCCTGATACGTAAAAATACTGCTCTTCCCCTTGAATATGCAGGAAAAATACAGTATAATGGCAACATCGGAAATTTGTTTGAAAATAGTCAAACAAAGTAACTGTTTCATTTCGAAATCATTTGACGGCTCGGGCCTCTCATCTGCGCCCGGGCCGTTTATCAAACAAAAAGGAGCACGATTATGGATTTGATTACCGTAAGAGAGATTTACAGGGACAGAGACAAATTCCTTGGAAAGGAAATCCAGATTGGCGGATGGGTGAGAAGTATCCGCGATTCCAAGACCTTCGGATTTATCGTAGTAAGCGACGGAAGCTATTTTGATACGCTTCAGGTTGTTTACCATGACAATATGGAAAACTTTAATGAGATCAGCAAGCTGAACGTAGGCGCTGCCATCCTGGTAAAGGGTACCCTGGTAGCTACCCCTGAGGCAAAGCAGCCATTTGAAATCCAGGCTTCCGAGGTAATCGTTGAAGGAATGTCTTCTCCTGACTATCCTCTTCAGAAGAAGCGCCACAGCCTCGAGTATCTGAGAACCATTTCCCATCTGCGTCCCAGAACCAACACCTTCCAGGCTGTATTCCGTGTGCGCTCTCTGATTGCCTATGCGATCCATCAGTATTTCCAGGAGAGAGACTTCGTTTATGTCCATACTCCTCTGATCACAGGAAGTGACTGCGAAGGCGCCGGAGAGATGTTCCAGGTGACCACCATGGATTTAAACAATGTACCGAAAACAGAAGAAGGCAAGGTAGATTTCTCCCAGGATTTCTTTGGAAAACCTACTAATCTGACTGTAAGCGGACAGTTAAACGGAGAGACCTATGCTATGGCTTTCCGCAACATTTACACCTTCGGACCGACCTTCCGCGCTGAGAACTCCAACACTACACGCCATGCAGCTGAGTTCTGGATGATTGAGCCGGAGATGGCTTTCGCTGACTTAAATGACAACATGGCTCTGGCTGAGAGTATGTTAAAATATGTGATTCGCTACGTGCTGGAGCACGCGCCGGAGGAGATGAACTTCTTCAACCAGTTCATTGACAAGGGACTGTTAGATCGTCTGAATCACGTATTAAACTCTGAATTCGGCCATGTAACCTACACAGAGGCAGTTAAGCTCTTAGAGGAGCACAACGACGAGTTCGACTACAAGGTGTTCTGGGGCTGCGATCTGCAGACAGAGCACGAGCGCTATCTGACTGAGAAAATCTTCAAGCGTCCTGTTTTCGTTACCGACTATCCGAAGGAGATCAAGGCCTTCTACATGAAGATGAACGAGGATGGCAAGACAGTGGCTGCCATGGACTGCCTGGTTCCTGGAATCGGCGAGATCATTGGCGGAAGCCAGAGAGAGGATAACTACGATAAGCTGGTTGCCCGTATGGATGAGCTGGGACTTGAAAAAGAGGACTATGGCTTCTACCTGGATCTGAGAAAGTACGGTTCTGTGCGCCACTCCGGTTTTGGCCTGGGATTTGAGCGCTGCGTTATGTACCTGACAGGCATGGGCAATATCCGCGACGTGATTCCATTCCCGAGAACTGTAAATAACTGCGAATTATAATCAGAATAATTCTGTTTGCTAAGTTGACATAATACAAACACGATGAGGGCATCTCAAAGACGGCGGCACGCCTTCCCTGAGGCGCCCTTTTCTTCTGAGCGGGAGAATCCTGTTTGATTCCCCCACCAGGAACTGCTTTAGAAAGGGGGAATAATGCCTTGAAATTTATTCATACCGGAGATATCCACTGGGGCATGGCTCCTGACAGCGATAAACCATGGAGCAGAGAACGGGCCAGAGATATCCGTGAAACCTTCGCCGCCATTATCGGAAAGGCCGGGGAGCTTTCTGTGGATTTTCTCTTTATTGCCGGAGATCTGTTCCACCGTCAGCCGCTTTTAAAGGATTTAAAGGAGGTCAATTACCTGTTTTCCACGATTCCCGATGTCCAGGTGGTAATGATAGCCGGAAATCATGATCGTGTTCGGAAAAGCTCTGCCGTTCTGAGTTTTAACTGGGCGCCCAATGTCACTTTTCTGTCAGATGAGGAATTTTCCTCTGCCTATTTTGAAGAGCTGCACACAGAGGTAACAGGCTTTTCCTACTGGACTTCTGAAATTACTGAAGCCCGGTTAAACGATATCTCAGCCCCTGACGACGGGCTCATCCACATTCTGTTGGGGCATGGAGGCGATGCAAAGCACGTTCCCCTTGACAGGGAAACCCTTCTTAAATCAGGCTTTTCCTACGCTGCCCTGGGGCATATCCACAAGCCTGAGATCTCCCAGAGCCTTAGAATGGCCTGGTGCGGCTCTCCGGAGCCCCTGGACAAGACAGAGACAGGACGCCACGGCATTATCTATGGGGAAATCAGTGAAACCAGCCTTCGGATTACCAACCTGGAGTTTATTCCCATGGCAAAGCTTCAGTACATTCCGCTCATGGTCAATGTGACGCCCAACACCACCAACACAGAGCTGTTTCTGCGAATGTCCCAGGAAATCGAAAAACGCGGGTCTGAAAATATTTTCCGTTTTCGCTTAAAAGGCATGAGAGATCCTGATATTTCCTTTGATTTAGAATCTTTGATGATGCGGTACAGAATTGCTGATATCTTAGATGAATCAGAGCCTCAGTACGATTTCAGCGCCCTGTTTGAGGAACACCCCAGCGATATGATCGGTTTCTATATCAGGGCGCTTCAGAAGCCGGATATGAGTCCTGTGGAAAAAAAGGCTCTCTATTATGGCATCCACGCCCTGCTGCTCACTACGGATGAAAGGAGTTAAACCATGCGTTTTCTGGATCTTTATATTAAAGGCTTTGGAAAATTCCACGACACTTTTGTCTCCTTTGAAGACGGGCTAAATCTGGTTTACGGAAAAAACGAAGCCGGGAAGTCCACCATTCACACCTTTATCCGCGGTATGCTGTTCGGCATTGAGCGGCAGAGGGGGCGGGCGGCAAAAAACGATCTTTACAGCAAATATGAGCCCTGGGAAAACAGCTCCACCTATGAGGGACAGCTGCGTCTGGAATCCGGCGGCACTATTTACCGGTTCGAGCGGAGTTTCCAGAAAAATAAGAAGGAGTTTATCATTGTCAATGAAACTACAGGCCGGGAAGCAGAGCCTGCCAAGGCTCTGTTAGATGAGATCCTCTGCGGACTCAGCGAAACTGCCTACAACAATACCATCAGCATCGGACAGCTGAAAAGCGCCACTGAGGGCGGCATGATCTCTGAGCTGAAAAACTACATTGCCAATATGAACACCTCTGGAAATATGGCTTTAAACATTACAAAGGCCACTGCCTATCTGAAAAACCAGAAGCGGCAGTTTGAAAACCAGCTGACTCCGGAGGCAGCCAAAACCTACACCTCTCTTCTGGGAGAAATTAAAAATTTAGAGCGGGAAATTTCCTCGCCTGAATATGAAAATCAGCTGCGCTCCTATGCAAAGGAACGGACGGATTTGAAATCTGCCATCGAAAAGAAGCAGGAGGAGCGAGAGGAGCTGCTGTCCCGGATTGAAAAGGGCCGTCAGGCGCTGGCAGAGTTCGAATTTACAGACGCCCAGTCTGTCTCTGCTTACTTAAATCACGCGGAGGATATTTACCGCCAGTACCTGGAAGCAGGACAGGCAGCCTCAAAGAAATCACGCCGAGGACTTTCTGTCTTCTTCGGCCTTCTGGGACTTCTGCTGCTTCTGGGAGCCGGTTATTTCTTCTGCTGGGGACTGATACCCGACAATTCCTTCCTGCCCTGGATGCCAAAAACCATTGATGCCCTTCTCTCCGGAGCTGCAGCCGCCGGAGCGTCGGCTGTATCCTTCTTCGCAGCCGCCCTGTTCCGCTTAAAGCTGCGTCAGGAGAAAAAAACTGCCGCCCTGTGCGCTTCTAACCTGTCCGAGATTTTCAGACGCCACCTGGGAGACGGCACTATCTCCGAGCAGGCCATGGAGGCTTTGAAAGGCAGAATGGACGACTTTATAGACCTCTGCTCCATGATTGTTCGATCCGAAGAAACTGTACGGCGGCAGATGGACGATGTAGAACAGCTGCAGGGACGTCAGAATCAATGCTCCGAAATCATCGAACAGCAGCAGCGGATTCAGTGGGAGCTGGAAAAGAAGCTGGAACATCTGGCAGAGCTTAAAGATCAGGCCTCCGCGCTGCGGCAGATTATCGCAGAAAACGACCGGATACGGGAGGAAATCGCAGCCATTGAGCTGGCTCAGGAAACCATGAAGGAGCTTTCCATGTCCATCCGTGATTCCTTCGGCCTCTATCTGAATAAAACAGCCTCTGAGCTGATAAGCGGCATTACCGGAGGTCTCTACACCAGTATGAGCATTGACGAAAATCTGGGAGCGTTCTTAAATACCAGAAGAAAACTGATTCCTCTGGAGCAGGTCAGCAGCGGTACGGCAGATCAGATTTATCTGGCTCTCCGCCTGGCGGCAGCACGGTTTATTCAAAATGGAACCGATTCTATGCCTCTTATCTTCGATGACAGCTTCGTGCTCTATGACGATGACCGGCTGCGGCAGGCTCTGCGCTGGCTGTCCGAGGCATACAAAGGACAGATTATCATCTTCACCTGCCACAGAAGGGAACTGGATATCCTGAAAGAGGAAGAAATTAAGCACCATGTGGTGAAAATTTAGGGGACAGAAGGAGCCGCTGTGAAACAGATAATAACGTATCTGTTTCACAGCGGCTCCTGCCTGTTTCAGATATCCCTGATTCCTCTTTTTCTATTAACGCATCTATTCCCCTGTTACTACCCACTTAATACAGCCGTCTTTCTTGTATTCAAAGGTATCATATCCCTCTAAGATCTTCGACAGCGGTCCTCTGTGAGTAATCAGAAAATCAGTGGTAAGCTTTCCTTCCTTTAACAGTTCCAAAAGCTCGCTGCAGTCTTTCGCATCCACGCCTCCTGTCTTGAAAATCAGGTTTTTCCCATACATCCTTGTCAGGGGCAGCACCGGATCTTCCTCGTACATAGCCACCAGGGCCACCACTGCATTGGGACGGGCCGCCTCCCAGGCCAAAGTAAAGGAATCCTTTGTTCCCGCAGCTTCTATCACAGAGTCGGCTCCTCTCCCCTCTGTCAGGCGTTTTACGGCCTCAGCAGCCTCTTTTCCCGTCACAGTCAGATATTCGTCCGCCAGATGGTTTTCCCTGGCTGTTTTCAGCCGTTCTTCATTGGGATCAATAAGAATTACCTGTCCGGCTCCCAGGTAGGCCGCTGACTGAGCCGCGCACATGCCCACCGGACCTGCTCCGATGACAGCTACCGTGTCCCCTGGCTTTATCTCGCACAGCTTGGCTCCCCAATAGCCGCTGGATAAAATATCACCTGTAAAGAGAGCCTGCTCCTCTGTCAGTCCCTCTGGAATCCTGTAAAGGCTGGTATCCGCCAAAGGTACTCGCACATACTCTGCCTGACAGCCGTCTATGGTACAGCCTAACATCCATCCGCCCTGCTCACAGTTATTGACAAAGCCTTTGCGGCAGTACCAGCACTCTCCGCAGATGGTCTCGCAGTTTGCAGCAACTCTGTCCCCTGGCTTTAAGGTTTTAACCTGAACTCCTGTCTCCACAATCTCTCCTGCAAATTCATGGCCCAGAATCACCCCTTCTCTGGCTCTTGGAACGGCCCCGTTTCTGATATGCAGATCGCTGGTACAGATGGTAGACCGCGTCACCCGGACAATGGCATCTGTCGGCTCCTTGAGCACAGGAACCGGGCGTTTCTCCAGTCCCAGTTTTCCGATTTTCTGAAATACTAATGCATTCATGGTTTCCTCCTGCATTTCCTTCTCCCCTTTTTAATCAATCTTCTGTAAAACTATCTTTATTGTAGTATAGAGGTTCTGCAAAGTCCATGAAAATATAAAAGGATACCGGCTACAGCAGACCTGCTGATCTTAAAACTGCTATAAATCCGAACAGTGTAAAAACGGAAAAGAACGTGGAAATAAATGTAATCTCGCCTGCCAGCTGATGATCTCCTCCTGAGCGCAGAGCCATAGCCGCACAGGAAGCAGCGCAGGAGCTTCCAAATAAGACAAGTATAGTCAAAAGAGGAGGCCCGGAATATCCGAGTATAATTCCTCCTGCCACAAAAATACCGGGAACTATAACCAGCCTGATAAAGCTTGTAATAAGAGAGCATCTGAGATTATTCTGCGCATTGGCAAAGGAAAACTGCCCGCCCAGCATCAAAAGGGAAAAGGGTGTCGCAATATCTGCGAGATAGTTCACCGTCTTCTCTGCAAAAACCGGAAGTCTGATCCCAAGCCCCAGACAGATAAGCCCCAGGCTCAAAGCAATAATATAGTGGTTTTTAATAATTTTAACGAAAACTGTCTCAAACGAAAGCTTCACTCCATTTGTCTCATCAAAAACTGCAAACACAATCACCGATGCAATGGTGAACATAGAGATCACAGGCGCTATCAGAAACGCCGCACAGTCAGCTCCCTCCTTTCCATAGGTACTCTGCAGAATCGAAAGACCGACCAGCATTACATTGCTTCTGAAAATGGCCTGTACCACGGTACCGATCTTTTTTTTCTCCTTAATGAAGAACGGAACGATAACTGCAGCGGCAACGACAACAAAAAGATTCCCTAAAAAACAGTACCAGAACAGTCTCATATCGCCGACATTCGAAAGATCTGCTGTATAAACTGATCGAAACAGCATACACGGAAGCAGAAGATCAAAGCACAGTCCCATTGCCTGGGTCACGAAGGAGCCAGTAATCATCTCTTTTTGTCTCAAATAATATCCTATCATGCCCATTAGAAAAACCGGGGCAATAATATTAAAGCTAAAAAGTAAACTTTCCATACGGATACTTCCTTTTTATTTAAACCCAATTAACAGTAAAAATACCACCTGCATCAGCCACGGCCAATGCAAGTGGTACTGAAGATTCACTGGCTGTTAGCCGGCCAGAATAGGAACGCCAGGGCCAAGAGGCAGCTTAAAGATCCACCAGATAAACGCCAGAGCAAGATTGGCAATCAGCGCAGTAATTGCATATGGCATACATCCGGCAAATACAGTTCCCATACCAGGCGTCTTATCTTTGTCTGTGTTGTATTTAATCAGCAGCGCAACAATAAGGGCAACATCCGCGGAGATCGGAGCAATCGCATTCGTTGCAGAATCTCCAATACGGTAGGCAACCGTAGCCCAGGATGGACTGAATCCAACCTTGTGGAGCATCGGAATCAAAACAGGAGCCAGCATAATCCATTTTGTAGAGCCAGAGGTCATAAACAGATTCAGGAATGTAGAAAGCATAACAATAATTACGAAAAGTCCAAATCCGCCAAGCCCAGAAGACTCAAGCCACTTTCCTCCTACAGCGCCCAGATAGGTAGGGATGTTGGATGCCTTGAACAGATACAGGAACACAGATGCCGGAAGGGCAATAACCATGAAATTCACTAAAAGATCAAGACTTTTTACCAGCATTCCCGGAAGTTCCTTCCAGCTCTTAATAGCACCTGACGCACGTCCGTAAACGACGCCGACGAGCAAGAAGAAGAAAAACAGGATAGTTACAATGCCGCTGAGCAGAGGAGACTTAGGAATCAGCGTTCCGTCTGCAGCCCGCAGATAAGATCCCTTAGGGATACAGGCGGCAATTAAAAGCACCACAAACAGCAGGGCAGCAAGACCGGCCTTTTTCAAAGCCTTCTCTTCCACCGGAGACAGCTCAGCCTTATTTTCTTCCATACCGATCAGGGACAGATCCTTTGGCTCTCCCAGATAAGGCCTGACGAACTTAACAGTAGTGAATGTAAACGCCACAGTCAGTACAAATACTGCTGCAAACATAAAATAGTAGTTAGAAAGAACGTGAACCGTAGAGGTATCAATTCCAACTGCTTCACAGACCGATTTGTTGACTCCTGCCAGGATAATATCCAGATCGCCAATGGCCACGCACGCCGTGTACCCGGCATTTCCTGCCGCATAGGACAGCAGAATACCAAGCCATGGATTATATCCCATTGCAGCGAATACAGATGCAGAAATTGCCGCCATAGCCAGATAACCGCCGTTCGATGCGATATTGGCGTTAATCGCAATAAACGAAAGGATGGCAAAGACAAGCGTCGGGCTGGCTTTGCCCAATGTCTTTTTAATCAGAGCATTGAAAAATCCCACTCGTTCCGCCAGTCCCAGAGAAAGAATCAGCGTTCCAATCAGCATCATGGGCGAGAAATTGTAATAGATAGAAGGCATCTGCTCCAGCAGATATCCTATGGTTTCCCGGTTCCAAAGACTTTGAATGGTGACTGTTTCAATATGAGGCAGGCCGCCATCCCGCGCCGCCTGCTCTATGGTTGTGCTCGCTCCTGAAAAAATAATAGAAAGCACAAAAGCAAGAATAATTAATAAGCAGAATAAGTAAAATGGATGGGGCAGCCTGTTTCCTACCACCTCAATTCCGTTTATAAATTTATAAAAGAGACTCTGCTTTTCTTTTTTCACTTTTTGTATCGCATTATCCATAATAAACTCCTTCTCTCTGCAGTCAGAGAAAAACCGGCTTTACTTTGCCTGATATACCGTTTCACCGCCTACTACTGTTCTTAAAACTGTAGTATTTTTAATATCATCTGCCGAACACGTCATAACATCCTGATCAATCACAACAAAATCGGCCAGCTTGCCTGTCTCAATACTTCCCTTCAGGTTTTCCTCAAAGGAAGCCTTAGCACCGTTAATCGTAATGCCTTTTAATGCCTCTGCCCTGGTCATAGCCATTTCCTTATACCAGCCACCCTCCGGCTCTCCGTTGCGATCCTTTCTGGTAACAGCAACGCACATATTGAGCAGAGGATAGATCGGATCAATCGGAGCATCTGAGCTGATAGGAAGAACATCTGAACCTGCATCAATTAAGGCCCTCCAGGCATATGCCCCCTTGATCCGTTCCTCTCCGACCCTGCTCACCGCAACTGTTTTATCTACTCCGATGGCAATCGGCTGCATGGAGGGGATCACATGCAGCTTCGCAAATCGTGGAATATCCTCCAAACGGAGAATCTGAGAATGCTCGATTCTGAATCTATGATCATAGGGAGGGCGCTCGCTGAAAACTGCTTCAAAAACGTCCAGCGCCTGCTTATTGCAGGCATCCCCTATAGCGTGGATTACTACCTGAAAATTATGGTCAGCCGCCAGATGAACAAGCTCATAGAGCTCTTCGTCTGTAAACTTTCCATTTCCCTTATGTCCCGGCCTATCTGAATAATCGTCAAGCATCCAGGCGCTTCTTGCGCCGAGAGAACCGTCCGATGATATTTTGAATGATCTGACTGTCAGCCTGTTATCAAATTTTCCGATTTTCAGGCCTGTCTTAAAATATTCTCTGGCTTGAGCCAGAAGCTGTTCATAGGTCGGTCTGCCGGGAGCACGGAACATACCGCAGATCCTGACCTTCAGCTCGCCAGCCTCATAGGAATCCTCCCACCTTTTAATCATTGCAGGCGTGCTTCCTGCATCGTGAACCGTTGTAATGCCGTTTCGAAAGAAAACCTCCTGAGCCAGCAAATCCGCTTTTTTGCATTCCTCATAAGTGTATTCCGGCCAGACGTCAAACAAAAACTGCTGAGCGGCATCTGTCACCATTCCTGTAGCTTCTCCGTTTTCATCTCTCAAAATTTCACCGCCCACAGGATTGGGTGTATCGCGTGTAATATGAGCCAGCTCCAGCGCCCTGCTGTTTGCCCAGGAAGCGTGTCCGCAAGCCCGTCTGATACACACTGGCTTATCGGGAGAAACCCTGTCCAGATCCTCTTTGGTAGGAAAGCCTGCTGCATTCCAGTTGCTCTCATGCCATCCATCTCCACGGATCCAGGAGCCAAGACTGGAATCATCATATTTCTTTTTCACTTCGGCAAGAATCTCATCCAGTGTCAGATCGTGCGCATCTATTTCCAGCAGTCCCATTCCCATGCTTTCCATATGAATATGAGACTCTATCATACCTGGAAGAACGGTTTTCCCCTCCAGATCCACAACTTCGGTCTGACTGCCGGCCATGCTCCTGATCGCTTCATCGGAACCAACTGCGATAAACCGATCTCCCTTAACTGCAAATGCAGAAGCACGTTCAAAATGTTCATTTACGGTGTAGATATTCCCGTTTACGTAGATCGTATCAGGGATCTTACTTCCTATTGCTTTCATCTTACGCTTCCTTTCTCCCTCTGAATTTGTTTCATACAGTAATGTCTGAATCGTACCAATCATGTTATGCCAATATATAAAGCAAATAGCATGCCAATTTTGAAAATATCGAAATATTTCCTATATTGCTTTAAAATAAGACTTATAGCAGGGGTAAAACCTGAAAAAACTGCAATTTGAAAAGAATTCCACCCAAGTCCACCAGACTACTTTGTTTCAACATCTAAATATTGTTATTTTTTGAAACAAAAATATCTGAACATCCCATTTTCCTGATAGTCAAGACCACCGGCTTAGCCGGTGGCTTGCTCTGCCCCTATAAGGGGCTGT
>JAQERH010000032.1 GCA_027698105.1 Lachnospiraceae bacterium AM93-12TA | reverse complement strand
CATGCGGCTGTTAACCGCAGTGTCGTTGGTTCGAGTCCAACAGGGGGAGTTTTCAGCAACCTCAACAGAGAACTTGATTGACAATTGCTCGAAATTGTGGTAAGATAGCAGAGCGAAGCAGTTAAGCTGTGGAGCTTTAATCAGTAAGGCCCCATGGTCAAGCGGTTAAGACATCGCCCTTTCACGGCGGTAACACGAGTTCGAATCTCGTTGGGGTCATTTGAATAACTTAATATGGCGACATAGCCAAGTGGTAAGGCGTGGGTCTGCAACACCCTGATCACCAGTTCAAATCTGGTTGTCGCCTCTAAAGAGTCCTTGATTTTCGAGGACTCTTTTTATTTTTCAATGTATGCAAATGTATGCAGCCCTTGCTATGCAAGGGCTTTTAGATAAGTTTCGGTTGTTTGTTGTGTTGAAACAATATTTCTTAAATAGTGTTGGGTCATAGTTAAAGTAGTATGTCCCAATAATTTTTGTAATTCCACATCTGCCATCCCACTCATATGAGCAATAGAAGCAGTTGAAAATCTTATTTTGTGAGAAGAACGATAATTAATACCGAGTTCTTCACAATACTTTTTAAGACGCCGGTTGAAAGTAATGGTAGTAAGATTTTTTCCGCCTTTGATAAATACATACTCACTATTAGGATTTAGTTCTTTAGCTAGTGAGATTACTTCTAAGGCTGTATCGGTAAGTGGTAGCCATCGGATTCCTTCGTCGGCACCGCCTTTGATATGGTTATGGATTTGGTGCTTATCATCCATAAACCGTTGTACCTTAATAAGCCGTTCATTTTTATCTGAGAATTTTAGCGCTTTTAATTCTCCAATTCGTATTGTGAGCTGAAAATCTAATATAATAGCTAAATCATATAAATCCATTGTATTTGATTTGATATGATTGATAAGTTTCGAGCGCTCCTCTTTGGTATACGGAGATATTTGCGTATTGCTTGCTTTAAACTTGAATTGTTTAATGTTAATTGCAGAAATGGGATTATTTTGTATATACTCTTTTTCAAGAGCGTATTTCATAATTCCATTGAGTACAGAGCGAATATCTTTAAAGCGCTGCTTTGTAATAGCTTTATGTTTTGTGATTGTTCTAAAAAATTCTAAGAAATCAATTGTTTTCAATTCTTTGATATCTTTGTCCACTATTTTTTCATTTTGGAGTTGGTTATTCCATATATGCCGGTGTTCCCTTATAGTCTTTTCACTGTTGGAGAGAGAGTCTTTACAATAATCCTCCCAGTCTGGATATAGAGAACGCAGAGTTCTACACTGCTCCAATGAATCATAAAGCTTTTCAATTAATGCACGCTCATCATGTGCAATGATTTGCTTTCTGTTTATGTATATATAAACACGGCCGTCTTTTCTCATTTTTATTTTATTGAGGTTAAAGGTTTGCTTTACAGTATTAACTTTCTGAAGATAAGTCATGTCATACTCTGAGAGCTTAATTATATTGTCAATGTGCATATCTATATTATCATTACTTTTAATAAAAGTCATCTTCTTTCAATTTATTTTCTAGATATTAAGTGCTTCGCAGATGTCTCCGGGTTGATAGTGTTTTAGCATATAATCTGCGCGAACGTATTTTTCTATTTCTTTTATGTTCCCTTTCAATTCTTTGTAAACATTTTTTGGAATAGTAGTTCGATAAAATTCACAGGATTGTCCATTCCGGTCTTTTTTGGTACCGCTTTCACGGTTTACCCGATAACAATATGTCAAGTCTGTAATTCGTCCCATCAGCTGGCTGATTGGGTCATCATCTTGCTCAGACGAGTCAATCATCTTTGCATAGACTTGTTCTGGTGTCTTGATAGTGGTAATGTAAATATCATTCCACAGACCTAGAATATTGGCGTAGCGTGCCGGAATTTGCTTTTTATATCCTTCAAGGATGCCCAGCAATATTGCATAGGGAAGCTGTCCACGAAACTCGTCAAGAATTAGGATGGGCTCTCCAGCGTATATATCAAATCCATTTTTATAGTCAGACACCAGATAGATCTGTTCTTCTCCCAATTCCTTTATTAAATCCAGCGTAATTCCTGTTTTTCCGCTTCCGCTGGCTCCAAAACACCAGTGTACCCTTACCTCTCGTTTAAATGGTGTTTCCAGATTTCGCTTGTCAAAATACATATTTTTAATTATAGTGGTCATTCTGGTATCAAAAAATTCATCTTTCAGCCTGCGAACCTCCCGCCATGTCATACCTGCGTCGATGGCTTCTCGTATTAGCGCAATATCAGAGCGTTTTCCCTGACGGCCAATCAGTTCTCCTTCCTGAGCTTTTGCGATAATCGTTTCGCCTTTTTCTTCATATACTCCCGTCTTATTAATGTAGGCTTCCACCTGTTTCTTTGTTCCTATTGTTATTTCAATATGGGCTTTAT
This sequence comes from Lachnospiraceae bacterium AM93-12TA, assembly GCA_027698105.1. Classification (GTDB taxonomy): domain Bacteria; phylum Bacillota; class Clostridia; order Lachnospirales; family Lachnospiraceae; genus Otoolea. The sequence goes on along the minus strand of JAQERH010000032.1, from coordinate 30,794 downwards.
TGCCTATAAACTTTTTGATGGTAGAGAATCTTACACCATTTATTGAGCACAGAACAATATGCAGATGAATCATCCCTACTTTAGAAATGCAGTACAGGCAGGCGGCCTGTTTGGTTGCGCTTGCCCATTGTGTGACTACAAAATCACAAATTTCCTGTGGAGTCATGCCCTCCAAATCTTTTGCAGTTAATCCACAGACACCGTTAGCAAGAATGTTTGGGCAAACAATGAACCAAGAACGAAAACGGGCATCAGGATCAGGAATCGTATTTTTCTTTTTTGCCATACTCGTCGGCCTCCTTATATTCTCCTAATATAGATTTAATAAATGCAGTTGGTGCAATCCCTCGTTTTGAGGAAACTGCTTTTACATATTCGGCCATACTAGGCGTGAGTCTGATAGTATAGCGGTCGTATTTATATGTTTTCATAAACACCTCTTAAGAATAAAACATTGTTTTTGGTGGCAAAAATAGTATGTGAGATTGGAGACAAATGGTAAAATTTTTTTTGTGAATTTTTTGTGAACAAATTTTTGGCACAGTAGAAGGTAGTTTGGCACAATTAATCTGTTCCAGATTTTATGGCTGAAAAGCTTTAAAGACAGGCTTTTTGAAATATTGGCACATAACACAGAAGTCCGAGGTAATACTATCCTCGGACTTCTTTATACGGATGTGAATAAACGGCAATAAAAAAAGAGACTGTTTCTAGTCTCTTAGTTTTCTAGTAATTCTTCATAAGTAGTTTGAAGTGCTTCCTTTACAGCTCTTAATTGTGATACCTTAATATGCTGAACACCTCTTTCAATTTTTACGAGAGTTTCTCTTGTCATGTCAACGCCGGATAGCTGTATCATTCGTACAAGTTCTGTCTGCCCAATACCTTTCTCTTTCCTAATGCGGCGAATATTATTTCCAATACACGTTTGATTATCGTTCCTTATGATATCCATACTCCCTCAAAATGGACTTGTTTTAGTCCTTTTTGTATTTATAATATCCATTTCCCATGATATAATGGGACTAAAACGAGTCCAGAAAGGAGCAGATATATGGAAAGATATGATTATTCTGGAGTAATAGGGCAGTCAGACAAATTGATTTCGCTTGTTGACACTTTGAATGGGACGGAAATTGAAGCGGCAATACAGGCAATTTCAGAGACAAAACAAATTAGCTTAAAAAAAAGCGAGGAACAGATTCCTCAATGGTTTGACGCGGCTATTCTGCCAATTTTAAAGGAGTTTGCCGAAATGACTTCTTCCGTTTTGGAAATAGAACGCCCTCAGAGTACTTATTTTATAGCAACATTAGCACATTCTCAGGGATTTGATATCACAGAAAGTTGCAGAGCTATGCGTTTTATGCTTGCATTTAGTAATCATATAGGAATCAACAGCACAGATGGAATTACAACCTTAACGCTTATATTTGACTTAGCTAGATTAGACAGATAAGGCAGTAGCTTTCGGCTAGTAAAAAAGAGGGAAATTTCTCCCTCTTTTTTACCGCTCGATGTCCTCACCTTGTAATTGGTTATAATATTCTTCCTCGAATCGTTCTTTAACCCGTTCAAATTCTTCTGCATTATAATCTACAATGATCTGCTGCATATACTCGTCAAAGGATAGATTGTGCCTGCGTTCATACTCTTCATGGAATTCTCGATATACAGGTTCCATTTTTTTAATTAGTTCTCTGGCAGTTTCTAAATCTCCCATGCTTATGGCAACATTCTCATTGTAGAGGTTCCACTCATCTTCTAGCATTATAACAACTTTTTTCCCTCTTCGCCGTTTTGAAATGGTCTTAGGCATGTAAGGATAATCTTCGGTGCGTAAGTCAAAAAGCATCCGCCGCATAGCTGAAACTTTTTGATATATAAGTTCCTGTAATTCTTGGTCTTTTATAACGATTTCAGTTTTTCTTTGAATCAAGTCAATTCCTCCTGATTTTAACGGCTTCTAAACCGTTCTTCATGGTGCAAATGTTGTGTAAGTTCATTTCGGTTTCCGAGTGCAATGTTTATGGCCTTTGATACGTCGGCAATTAAAGAGGGTTTTTGTTTAATTGCATTAGCAAGTTCTGATATAGATTGATGTTTTATTTGTTTTAATGAAGAGATTTCTGATATTCTGCGTGTTAGTTCTTTTTGGCTGTCTTGAAGCTTTAGTTCGGTTATACTTTTGTTTCCGCCGACGGTAGTGCCATTTAGTATGCCGATATCATAACCAAAAATATGCTCCATATAGTGAGCCATATCCTTATGAATAGTTTGCAGTTCACGCCTTGTCAAAACTTCTTTTGCTGATACCTTTTCAATTCCTTTCTTTTTATCAATCGCAACAGGGATAAAACAAAAATGTAAGTGCGGCTGTCCGGCTTCGTCTTTATGAACCCATGCAGATACCACGTTCTTTTCTCTATAACGCTCAGCTAAAAAGTTATAAGCGGATTGGAAAAACAGCTGTTCCTGTTCTTTTGTAAAGTCTTTCTTGGGAAGTGTGACAATCCAGTCACAAAGTGCTTTTACATCTGCTCTGTTCTGGCACTTGACTTGTGAAATCCGCTTCTTGTAATAGGAAAGGTCAAATTCTTCCCGTTTACATAAGTTATAATTAAATTCCGTTTTATCAGCACATATATCCTGATTGCTGACATGGTTGGCTGTCCGATTATAATGCCGAAGCAGATGGCCAACAGCCGATTTTGTATATTTTTCAACGTGCATAACATCACCTCAATTATAGTATGAAAGAAGTACTTCCCATTTTAGCCGAAATGGTATAGCCAGTTATACCATTTTCCCAAATGGTTCCACTGGCTCTCATACGCCGAGGGCTTTAAGCGGCCACAGTATACAGAAAGTAAACAAGGTGGAACAGATAAAACTGTTCCACCCAGCCACTATTGTGTGCTACGTTTATGTCAAGGGTAAAATGAACGGCGTAGCCGCCCTTGACAACACTTCGCGACAACAGATGTAACATTGAAATGTATGCAAAGTGTATGCAGACAATAATTAAACTCTCAGAAACCTCCTTTCTACAAGGCTTTTTGATATGTTTAGATACTTCAAATCTGGTTGTCGCCTCTAAAAAGTCCTTGAAAATCAAGGACTTTTTTATTTTATAGTTTTTTAACCTTTTTATTAACTGCTTCCAGTTGAATTTTTGAACTATGGATGATATAATTAATTTAATCAGATAGTTAAAAAAATAACAGGAGGTATGGCTTATGGCACGTTTCACATTACCCAGGGATCTTTATCACGGAGAAGGCTCTTTGGCGGAGCTTAAAAATCTGAAGGGAAAGAAAGCCGTTGTAGTAGTAGGCGGTGGTTCGATGAAGAGGTTTGGTTTTTTAGCCAGAGTGGAAGAATACCTGAAAGAAGCGGGAATGGAAGTAGCACTGTTTGAGGGAGTTGAGCCGGATCCCAGTGTTGAGACGGTTATGAAGGGTGCAAAGCTGATGCAGGAATTCGGACCGGACTGGATTGTGGCCATAGGAGGCGGCTCCCCCATCGATGCAGCTAAAGCAATGTGGGCATTTTATGAGTATCCGGATACAAAGTTTGAGGATTTGATTACACCATTCCAGTTTCCGACTCTGAGAACAAAGGCAAAATTCTGTGCAATTCCGTCCACATCGGGAACGGCTACTGAAGTAACAGCATTTAGTGTTATTACAGATTACCACAAGGGAATCAAATATCCGTTGGCAGACTTTAATATTACACCAGATGTGGCCATCGTAGATCCGGAGCTGGCAGAGACCATGCCTCAGAAGCTGACAGCTAATACAGGAATGGATGCTTTGACCCATGCCATTGAGGCGTATGTGTCAACGCTGCATTGTGATTACACAGATCCACTGGCACTTCATGCAATTAAAATGATTCATACCTGGCTGGTTAAATCTTATGAGGGAGATAAAGAGGCGAGAGCACGCATGCATAATGCCCAGTGCCTGGCGGGCATGGCATTTTCCAATGCACTTCTTGGAATTGTCCATTCCATGGCCCACAAGACAGGTGCAGCTTATTCAGGAGGACATATTGTGCATGGCGCGGCCAATGCCATGTACCTGCCCCGGGTGATTCAGTTTAATGCTAAGGTACCAGAAGCCGCTTCCAGATATGCAGAAATTGCACGTTTTATCGGTCTTTCCGGTGAGACGGATGAAGAACTGACCAGTGCGCTGATCCAGGAGATTCAGGAGCTGAACCGGAAGCTTTCCATCGCTCCCAGCATTCAGCTTTATGAAGGCGGAATCATTGATGAGAAAGAATTTTTAGAGAAACTTCCCCAGGTGGCAGAGCTGGCTGTTGGAGATGCCTGTACAGGTTCGAATCCGAGACCGATTACTCCGGCGGAGATGGAGAAGCTTCTGAGCTGCTGCTTTTATGACAGGGATGTTGATTTTTAAAGAAAACGTAAAAAGACAGATAGGCAATTGGTCTTGTTGAATGTGTGAACCACAACTGCCTGTAAAGGAGAGGTACAGCTATCGGATAGGAAATCCGTTGGCTGTGCCTCTTTGTGATTCTGTATTCATGTGACAGTTCATAGTTGTGTTTATTTATATGGATTTTTAATTTGGCTCTGATTTTAATAATGTAACAAATGAATCAATCCAGGGATTATGAAAATTATATGGTGGGTAATGTGGACAGGACAGATTGTATAAATTATAATAGAAAAAAGAGAGGTAAATGACAATACAAATGAGATAAAGGAGTCTGTATGTGCAGCCCTCCTTTTTATGGATATATTGGACGTCCAGTTATCTAAATCTGGTTATGGCCTCTAAAAAGTCCTTGATTTTCAAGGCTTTTTTTATGTTCCATGTATGTATGCATTGACATTCATGGCTGCTGCAGGCTGTAAAATAGATACGTCCAGTATTCAATTGTCAGACAGTGAAACAGGAAGGAGACAGTTCTGATGGATAAGGAAAGACCAATGAGAAGGGTAAGCGATTCGGTTGTAGAGCAGGTACAGGTTGTTCTCAGCTGCCATATTAATGGAGCCGGTCGTCTGTTTGGAGGCCAGCTGATGGAATGGATCGATGTAGTAGCTGGAGTTGTGGCACGCCGTCACTCCCGCAGAGATCAGACAACAGCGGCAGTAGACAGCCTGCAGTTTCGGGAGCCTGTTCACGTAAATGATACGTTGATTCTGGTCGGAAAACTTACTTATGTGGGACGAACCTCGATGGAGGTACAGGTGGAGAGCTTTGTAGAAGCTTTAGACGGAAGCAGAAAACTGGTAAATACTGCTTATTTTGTAATGGTAGCTCTGGATGAGAATGATCATCCAGTACAGGTTCCTGGATTGATTCTGGAAACAGAGGAGGAGAGGGAAGCCTGGAGCGCCGGTGAAAAGCGATATGAGCTTCGCAAACATCGCAGAATCGAAAACTATTAAATTGAAGCAGAATCGAAAACTATTAAATTGAAAATGATTAGATTGAAAAAGGGGCTTCCGTAAAAAGGACAGCCCCTTTATGTTACATATTACATATTTTTATGGAGAAGCTCAAGCACGGCGGCCAGTTCGTCAGCATCTATCTGGCCAGGAGCAGAGGCCTTTCCAAATGCTCCAAAGGTCATGGCGGAGCCGAAAACCTCTCCGCATATTCGGCTGATCACTCCAGAGCCTGACATGGACATGGTGATAATGGGACAGTCTAAACGTCTGGAAGCAGCTTCTGTTGCATCAAGAAGAGTCAGAACATCTCTCCGGCTTTGAGGCATTACTGCTATTTTTGGAAGATCAGCCCCAATCTCCCTCATAGTGCAGAGGCGGTTTACAAGTACCTGAGCATCAGGTGTTTTCTGAAAATCGTGGCTGGAAATAATGACTTTGGCCCCCAGCTTATGAAGCTGTTCTGTCAGTTCCCGGGCAGATTCTCCGGCAGTGAAAAGTTCCACATCAATTAAATCGGAAAGACCATCTTTGGCTGCTGTTAAAACCAACGTTTTGTAATCCTGAAGAGAAATGTTTTTCTCGCCGCCTTCGGCGGCGGTGCGGAAGGTAAAAAGCAGAGGCATTTCCCCCAGAATGGTCCGCAGCTGTTTTAAAATGCTTGTGACAGCGTTTAAATCAGGTTTTTTCTGTTCATCCAGAATATCAGAGAACCAGTCTGCTCTCCATTCTGCTACCTGGGCAGGTGTTTTCTTTAAAGCTGCTGCGGCAGATAAGATTTCGTTCTCCTGTGTTCCCACAATAGGAACACAGATTTTAGGACGTCCTTCTCCGAAAACAACGGTTCTGATTTTTAATCTATTCATGTCAAAAACCTCACTTTTTTGCTTGTTCTTTGTTACTTTGCAGAGCTATCTTTTTATATCTTCTAAAAGACGTTTACATAATCCATCCCAGGAAAGCTGCTGCAGGCTGTTGTCCAGGCGTTCCTGTCTGGACACTGGAGAACTCATACAGTCGGCAGCCTGGATGATAGCCTCAGCCAGTTTTGCCTCAAAGGCTGGAAGAGAGGAAGCGACAGGTTCGTCCTCGTGCTCCATGTCTGGAGGCGCTACAAAAATAATTCCATGTCCCGGTACATTTTCATCCATCCAGGGACGGATTCCCGGAAGATCGGTGCATATGGGTCTGAGACCGCAGGCCAAAGCCTCGATGAGAACCAGGGGAAGGCCTTCATAGAAGGAGGGAAGGATGAACAGATCGGACTGGTTCATCTGCTGTGCCAGCTCAGTCTGAGATAGTCTTCCGGGAAACTCTACGGCACAGGGACAGCCCTGTTCTGGATCTGCCAGCTGTTTTATTTCCTGAAATTCCTGCTCATTTCCCCAGCCGCCTGCCAGGGTAAGAGTCAGCCGCTTTGCCAGATCAGGAGGCAGAAGCCGGAGAGAGCGAAGCAGGCTTTTTACCCCCTTTTTTTCAGACAGCTTTCCGGCAAATATCAGGCGAATCCTGTCTGAAGATGGAGACTGATCTGAATTTGCAATTTTATGCTCTGCCTGCAGCAAGGGTATTTTTTTAAAGATCAGACTGTTATAGCCAGTTCCAAGGATCTTAACTTTTTCAGGACTGCAGCCAAACAGCCGTATAATTTCCTGGCCTTGCTCTCTGTGGAGACACCAGATCGTGTCGAGGCAGCGGATCTGCGTGCGGATATAGTAACGATTCATGGGATTCTTTTTAAACTGACGAAGATCCGAGCCGTGACAGATTCCGACGATTCTGGGCTTATTTGTATTCCGGGCACTCTCAGCAGGCGTGACTTCTCTGGCCAGTGCAGTCAGAAGGTACAGGTGGTGGCAGATAATCAGATCCGGCTTGAATTCATCTAAGGCCTGTTTTAGGGCTTTTCCGAAAGAATTCAGAAACTGCTCTGTCATTGCGGGTGTCAGATCCTGATATCGAGTGCTTTCATAGGGCATTTCATCAGACATTCCGCAGATGGGAAATGGAATCTGGTCAGACTGGTAATACACAGGATAAAAGACAACGTTTTCTGGAAAGCTGACAGAATCCTCCCGGCAGATTCCAGCCAGGACAGCCTGTCGGCATCCCTGGCGGTGGAGTGCCTGGACGATCTCAGTCAGATATACTCCGCTTCCTGTGCTGTGAGGCTTCTGGGCAGTGATACTTAGTATGTTTACAGCGCCTGAAACAGGCGGAAATTTTTGATGATGCTGATTCATGATAATACTCCTGTATAGTTGTAAATAAATGGTATTCTAGGACTATCATACAGGAAAAATAAAAGATATGCCACAAGAAAAATCAGTTGACACATCTTTAACAGATGTTATACAATAGGAAATGAAAAGAAAGAACTTCTGAATATGGAGTTAAAAGGGAGTAGTTATCTTCATACAGTCAACACTTCCCGGCGTCAGTCCGGTGGCTGTATGGTTTCTGTATACCGCTTTGCTTTTGCAGAAAGACAAGACTTTTAGCATATACAAGATATGCTGGAAGTCTTTTTTTATAACATAGGAAAAGGTACCCTGTGTCATAAAAAACGCTCCGCTTAGGATGCACTCAAGTGAAGAAGAAATATGCTGCAAGTGGCCGTGCGAGACGCCGAATGTGCCGGGGCACATTCTTTCTTGCTTTACAGGAAAAAAAGAACTGCTTTCAGGGAATACTATAAAACAGGAGGCAGATACCGGCGGAAGTTCGAATACAGAAAGAAAGGATGGAAGGCGTATGAGTGAAAACAGAAAAGAATACCTTTTACCCCACGAAGAGGTGATGAAAAATCTGAATGCATCCGACAGCGGCCTGACGCAGGAGGAGGCTGCCAGACGGCTTGCGGAATATGGTCCCAATAAGCTGAAAGAAGGCAAAAAGGAAAGCCTTCTTCACAAGTTTGTGTCAGAGCTGACAGATCCTATGATTCTGGTGCTTATAGTGGCGGCTGTGGTATCTGGAATTACAGCGGTTCACCGGGGCGAGAGCTTTGCAGATACAATTATCATTATGCTGGTAGTTGTGATTAACGCTGTGCTGGGTGTATATCAGGAATCTAAGGCTGAAGCGGCTATTGAGGCGCTGCAGCAGATAGCGGCTGCTACGTCGAAGGTCATCCGCGGCGGCCACCAGATGACAGTCAAATCCGAGGAACTGGTTCCAGGCGACATTGTGATTTTAGAGGCAGGAGATGCTGTTCCGGCAGATGCAAGAATCATTGAATGCGCCTCTATGAAGGTAGAGGAGGCTGCTCTGACAGGAGAGTCAGTAGCAGTGGAAAAAACGGAGGAACCAGTTTCTGCAGATGAGAATGGAGAAGTGCCTTTAGGCGACCGGAAAAATATGGTGTACATGGGTTCCACCGTAGTATACGGACGCGGAAAGGCAGTGATCTGTGGGACAGCGATGGATACGGAGATGGGAAAAATCGCTGATGCGATAGCCAGTGCGAAAGAAGAGGAGACACCACTTCAGATGAAGTTAAATCAGCTTTCCAAGATCCTGACAGTGATAGTGCTGGGTATCTGCGTACTGGTATTTGGTGTCAATATTGCCCGAAGCATGATAAGCGGAACCGGCGTGGACAGCGGACTGGTGCTGAATACCTTTATGATAGCGGTATCACTGGCTGTGGCAGCGATCCCGGAAGGCCTGGCAGCTGTTGTGACGATTCTGTTATCTATCGGCGTTACAAAAATGTCTAAAAATCATGCGATTATCAGAAAGCTGACAGCAGTGGAGACTCTGGGCTGTACCCAGATTATCTGTTCTGACAAGACAGGAACCCTGACTCAGAATAAGATGACAGTAGTGGAACATTCTGCTTCAGATGAAAATTTCCTGATTAAGGCAATGGCACTCTGCTGTGATGCAGAGCTGGAACAGGGAGAGGCAGTGGGAGAGCCCACAGAGTGTGCCCTTGTAAATGATGCGTTAAAGGCCGGAATGCCCAAGGACGAGCTGAAGAAAACATATGAGAGAGTCGGGGAAGCGCCTTTTGACTCTATGAGAAAGATGATGTCCACTATTCACAGCAGTCCAGACGGAGGCTTTATACAGTTTACCAAGGGAGCGCCGGATGAGGTCTTAAGGCTCTGTACAAAGGCTTATGTAGATGGACAGGAAGTGCCGATGACAGATGAGGTAAAACGGCACATCCTGGAAGAAAATAAAAAGCTGGCAGATCAGGCTCTGCGCGTACTCTGTGCCGCTTATAAGACTTATGATATCATGCCGGAGAATGCGGCTCCAGCGGCGATTGAGAAGGATTTAACCTATCTGGGACTTTCCGGAATGATTGATCCGATCCGTCCGGAGGTGAAAGAGGCCATTGACCAGTGCCGCAGTGCCGGAATCCGGCCGATTATGATTACAGGAGATCACAGGGATACAGCAGCAGCCATTGCAAGACAGCTGGGAATTCTGGAGGAAGGTCAGAAGGCTGTTACAGGCGCTGAATTAAATGCTATTTCTGATGAAGAGCTGGACAGAACCATTCAGAATTACTCTGTTTATGCCAGAGTTCAGCCGGAACACAAGGTGCGTATTGTAAAAGCCTGGAAGAAGCTGGGAAAGATTACAGCTATGACAGGAGATGGTGTCAACGACGCCCCTTCCATCAAATCGGCAGATATTGGAATTGGAATGGGAATTACGGGAACGGATGTTACAAAGAACGTAGCAGATATGGTGCTGGCTGACGATAACTTTGCGACGATTGTTTCTGCCGTGGCAGAGGGACGCAGAATTTACGACAATATCAGAAAGGCGATTCAGTTCCTGCTGTCTGCAAACCTGGCGGAAGTGATTTCTGTATTTATGGCTACCCTGATGGGCTTTACGATTTTAAAGCCAGTTCACCTGCTCTGGATCAATCTGATTACAGACTGCTTCCCGGCTATTTCCCTGGGAATGGAGGATGCAGAGAAGGATACAATGCAGAGACCGCCGAGAAATTCTAAAGATGGAATTTTTGCAAATGGCATGGGATTTGATATCGTATTCCAGGGGATTGTGATTACGGTGCTCACCATGGCGGCATACTTCCTGGGACACTATATGGAATCAGGTGTGTGGGAGATTACAGATTCTCCGGATGGAATGACCATGGCTTTTCTGACACTGTCCATGGTACAGATTTTCCACTCCTTTAATATGCGTTCCAGAAGACATTCTATTTTTACGCTGCCGAAGCAGAATAAGTACCTGATTGGATCTTTTATTCTGTCTCTGGTATGTACTACGGTTGTCATTTATGTGCCAGTGCTCAGGGAAGCCTTTGAGTTCGAACATATTTCTATGATGGAATATGGAGCTGCCCTGCTGCTTTCCGCCTTGATTATTCCGATTATGGAAACAGAAAAGGCTGTAGAGAGAGCACTTGAAAAGAAACGCGGAGTTTCTCTGAATTAATATGCTGCAGAGTCCTTTTGAAAAGAATTGGCTTTTTGAAAGGACTCTGTTTTTCTGTGCAGAAAAACAGAAATTCAGGGGATTTACTGGTTGCCCGGCTCTCTTAAAAATGATATCATAGATCTCAAAATGCGGCGGGGAATTCTGTCTGGATGAGAAGAAAAAAGGATGAAAAAGATGGAAGCGATTGCTGCAGAAAGTGAAAGAGGAACAGTATAATGGAGCAGGAGAGAGGAAGACATCAGGGGACAGACAGCCCAAACGAGGGGCTTAAGAGGGAGCTGGGGCTTGCTACGGCAATTTCTACGGTGGTGGGCTGTGTGATTGGTTCCGGTATTTTTTTTAAGCCTCAGGCGATTTACAGTGTGACAGGGGGAGCGCCGGGGCTTGGAATGCTTGCCTGGGTAATTACAGGACTGGTAAGTATAGCAGCGGCTTTGACATTTGCAGAAATTGCCATTTTATTTCCAGAAACAGGAGGTATTCCTACTTATCTGAGCCGTGTTTACGGACCGAAGGCAGGATTTCTGGCAGGCTGGGTTCAGGTTGTTTTGTTTTACCCGGCCATGGTTTCCGCTTTGGCGGTAGCCTGCGCCCAGCAGGCGGCGCTGTTCATAGGAGATGATCTGGTGATTCCCTGTGCGGCGGCTGTGATTTGTCTGATTGTCTTTTTGAACATGATGGGATCTAAGGTGGGCGGAGGCGTTCAGGTAATCTTTACTATCTGTAAAATGATTCCTCTGATTCTTCTGATGGTGTTCGGCTTTCTGTGGGGAAAGGGCCATTATCCTGCTTTTTCCCCCATGCTGGGTGAGGGAGTGAATCCGGTGAGCGCTGTAGGACAGCTGATGGTGGCGGTACTGTTTGCTTTTGAGGGCTGGACGGCAGTAGGCGCTATTTCAGGAGAAATGAAACATACAGAGCGGGATCTGCCGAGGGCCATTATCGGCGGCGTTTCTATTATTACAGCTGTGTATTTTGTCATGAATCTGGCGTATCTCCAGGTACTTCCGGCCGAGGAGCTGGCGAAGCTTCCGGCTCCTGCTTCTGCAGTGGCGATTGCCCTGTTTGGCGAGGCCGGAGGAAGGCTGGTATCAGCAGGAATTATTGTTTCCGTATTCGGCGCCTGCAATGGATTTGTATTTTCCGGTTCCAGAGTGGCCTATTTTATGGCTTCACAGGGACTGTTTCCAGGCAGCAGGAGTCTTTCAAAGCTGAATAAAAATCATGTGCCGGGAAATTGTCTTCTGTTAGTAGGTGGTCTTGGGATCCTGCTGTCCATGACAGGACAGTTTAACCTGCTGACAGATCTGGCAGTTTTTTCCAGCTGGACTTTTTATACACTTACATTTATGGCAGTGATTCGGTACAGGAAAATACGGCCGGATCTGCCGAGAAGCTATCGGGTTCCAGGATATCCTCTGATGCCTGCCATAGCCATTGGAAGCGGAGTGTTTGTGATTATTAACCAGCTGTGTCTGGCCGGGCTGAAGGCCACTGTGATGTCTCTGGGAAGTATTGCAGTGATGGCCGCCGGACTTATTGTCTATGAGGGAATGAGAAGACGCGCAAGAAAATAGAATTATAAAAAAGGCAGCCCGGCTGGGCTGCCTTTTTTACAGGAAAACAGAGTCCTGCTTTATTTCATAACTTCGTTGTAGGAAGCATGCTGCTCCAGAAATTCTGTCATCCGGGCCATCTGGGACAGATCGCCGATAAGAATGACACCGCACAGACGGTTATTCAGGAAGTAAAGCTTTCGGTACTGTTCTTTTCCCATATCTTTAAATTCTACAGTTTTGTAAAGCAGGTTCGGATTCTTTCCATTATCTCCAGCGGCATAGAGAGAGGTGTTCATGCCGTTAAAGGTGAGGGCGGAGGATACAGGGCGGTATTCCAGTTCATCTCCTGCCGCGTTAGCTCCGGCAACGCGGCCCTGCTCAGAGGCCTCCGGCCAGATAGCAAAATTGGCTCCCTTATACTCAGCACAGTCTCCGCAGGCATAGACATGTTTCATTCCTGTCTCCATCCGGCTGTTTACAACGACTGCCTTTTCTGTTTTCAGACCCATTTCCTGGGCCAGGGCTGTATTAGCGCGTACACCGGCAGATACGATGACAAGGTCAGCCGGGAGTACCTCTCCGGAAGAGAGAGAAACGCCGCTTACAGCGCCGGTTTCATCCCCGTCAATGGAGGTGATGGAAACACCGGTATGAATGGAAATACCGTTTCGTCTGCTTATTTCTTCCAGAATGGATCCGGCTGTGGCATCCAACTGACGTCCCATCAGCATAGGCGCCGCTTCCAGAACCGTAACGGAAAGACCGGCTTTTTTCAGTTCCCAGGCCGCTTCCAGTCCCAGCACGCCTCCGCCGATAACAACGGCAGTTTTTGAGGTTTTCAGAAGACTGGAAATTTTTTCAACATCGCTGATACGGCGGACAGCAATAACCTGTTCTCTGCCGCTGCCTGGAATCGGAGGGATGAAGCTTTCGCTTCCCAGGGCGTAAATCAGTCTGGTAAAGTGAATCTGGCTGCCGTCATCCAGAATGACCTCAGATTTTTTTGTATCCACAGAGACAGCAGTTCTTCCAAGTATCTGGTAAATGTTGTTTGCTTCGTACCAGCTCTCTGTTTCGACTGCAATCTGCTCCGGAGTCAGGGAAGCCAGCATACTCTTTGTCAGCATAGGCCGGTTATAGGAAGGATAGGCTTCGTTGGAAATCATAATGACCGCTCCTGTCTTATCGCGCTGGCGTATGGCTTTGGCTGCATTCAGACCGGCAGTTCCGTTTCCAAGAATCACATAGTATTCCTTTGTATCGTTGAAGAAGGTATTTTCCTCTGCTTCTGCAGGAATGAAGTTTTCTTTTCCAACGCCGCAGACAGGACAGATTTCCAGGGAGGAATCGAAAATTTCACCGCAGACAAGGCATTTTACCAGAGTTCTGGCTCCGGTCTTTTTCAGCCTGCAGGATTCGATATTTAATACGCGGCAGCCGAACTGGTAGCCGTACTCATAGGCCCCCACCAAATCAGAACGGCTGGGTTTAAAGCGTACACGGAATCCGTCATCTACTTTCATGCGCAGCTGTTTTAAGCGTTCTAATATATGGGGAACACCTTCGCCGCTCCAGCCATAGCTTCCAAAAGCTCCGGCAAATTTTCCGCCGTGGGTTCCGGCAAACATGGAGAGGGTCAGCTCCCAGATAGGGGCCAGAGCTTCACCGAGAATGGTAGGCGTGCCAAGCAGAATACCATCGGCAAACAAAAGCTCCTGTTCTACAGCAGCCTTGTCCGCTTCCACCATATCGTAGGAACGTACATCGATATCGCCGCTGTCTTTAATTCCTTCTGCAATCTTTTCTGCCAGCTCTTTTGTGTAGCCATAGGCGCTGACATAGGGGATCACCACTGTTTTTTTCGTGTTGGGATTGATAACCGTGGACCACTCTTCATATTTCTGCATGATGGTTTTAATGGATTCCGCTGTATCAAGCACCGGGCCGTGACCTGTGCAGATCATGGAGATATCCATGGTTTTTACCCTGTTTAAAGCCTTCAGCATAAAGGGCTTAAAGGGGCCGATAATGCAGTCGTAGTAGTATTTGGCTGCCTTCAAATAGTCTTCCTGGCTGGGAACTGTGCTGGCCAGCACGCCCTGATGGGCATAGTGGGAGCCGAAGGAATCACAGGTTACTAAAATCTGTTCCTCTTCAATAAAGGTGTACATTGTGTCCGGCCAGTGGAGATTCGGTACAATCAGAAACTGCAGAGTCTTGTTTCCGATTTCCATCCGCTGGTGATCCTTCACCGGAATGCTGACAAAATCACGGTTTACAATTTCCTTTAGAAACCCGATAGCACAGCCGGTAGCCAGAATTTTCATCTGTGGGCTTAAATCCAGAAGCCGTTCCACGCTTCCTGCATGATCCGGTTCTGTATGGCTGACAACCAGATAATCAATATGGTGGACGTCTATGATTTCATTCAGCTTTTTAATATAGCCATCAAAAAATTTTGCTTTGGCAGTTTCAAACAGGACGGTTTTGTCACCAGCTTTTAATACATAGGAATTATAGGTGGTTCCAAACTCTGTGTACATGATGATGTCGAAGACGCGCAGATTCTCGTCTGTGACTCCGGTCCAGTAAAAATCGTCTCTCAATTTTACCATATGCATAAGTGCTCCTCCTTTTTCGCAGTCAAGAACCGTGTAGGAGCGTTCTTGAATTATATCAGTGTAAGTTACAGTGTATTATAATAGAAATAGTTACTGATATCATTATACCCTAAAACAGATAGCTGGTAAAGAACTTTTTTATGCTGGATGTGCAGCTGTGTCTGATTTTAGTTTAATGAAAAAAACGGCAAATATACATAAATACTTGGAGGAAAGACAGGTTTCTGTTTTCTGGCGCAGATGAAATCGTGTATAATAAGGATACTGGAAATGTTAATCGGAGTCAGAAATAGGAGGAATTTATATGAAGAGATATCAGATAACAGCTGCAGTGTTTGCAGGGGCGGCAGCACTGGCTTTCAGCGGATGTACGAAAAAGGAAACAGAGATGGCAGCTGAAACGATAGCTGAAACAGAGGCAGTATCGACGACAGAGAGTACGGCCGGGGAACTTTCCATCTATGATGATTCCCAGGATACAGAGACAGAAAGCAGTTCTGCCGGGGAAACCAGTGAGGCTGAGAGTTCAGAGGCAGGTCTGAGCTTTGAGGATTTGAAGCACATCCAGTTTGTTTTTTCCAGCGGAGCCGGAGGCTGGTCTACTCTGCTGGATATCAGGCCAGATGGAAGCTTTGAGGGAGAATATTTTGACTCTGATATGGGGAGCATGGGAGAGACCTATCCCAACGGCACGGTGTATTTATGTGATTTTAAAGGACAGTTTACAGAACCGGAAAAAATAGACGCTTATACCTATGCAGTAAGAATCGCTTCCATGGAATATAAGAATACGGCAGGGACAGAGGAAATAAAGGATGGGATCCGTTACTGCTATTCAGATGTTTACGGGCTGGACGGGGCAGATCGAATTCTTATCCACCTGCCGGGTACGCCGCTTCAGTCTCTGCCGGAGGAGCTTAGGGGATGGATCGGATATTATGATCTGTCATTGTCTGAAGAGACAGAGCTGTCTTTTTACGTGCTGGACAATGAAAATCAGCAGTACGGCTTCAGAGGCTGGGACAGTTTCCAGGGAATTAAGGAGTTGATTGATAATACAGCGAAACAGACATCAAAGCTTGAGGCAGAGCTTGAGACAGACAGCTCTCTGACGCAGGCCGATTTAAACAGGAAAAGCCAGGAAGTTTATGAGCTGTGGGACTCTGCGCTGAACCAGCTGTGGGATGTGCTGAAGCAGTCGAAAGACAGTAAAGAGATGGAGAAGCTGACCAGTGAGCAGAGAGCGTGGATTAAAGAGAAGGAAGCAGCGGCAAAAGATGCCGGAGCGCCCTATGAGGGAGGAAGTATGCAGTCTATGGTAATCAGCCAGAAAGCGGCAGAGCTGACCAAAGAGAGAGTATATCAGCTTCTGGAATATTTAGAGTAGCGGATGGCCTGGAAACAGAAGAGAGGGCGTGCAGAGAAATGTTATGCCTGCGAAGCAGGGCAGCAGAAGGGAGAGGAAGAGATGGAGGCAAGAAAACTGATCGAGACGCTGACAGTTGCGGAGCGGTTAAAGGATACCACACGCCACTGCTATACATCTAAGGGACGGCGGGAAAGTGTGGCAGAGCACAGCTGGATGATGACTCTGATGGCATTTTTCATGCGGGATGAATTTCCTGAGGCGGATATGGATAAGGTGACGGCTATGTGTATCATTCATGATCTGGGGGAGGCCTTTACCGGGGACATACCGGCTTTTGAAAAGACAGAGGAAGATGAAGAGAGGGAGGAGCGGCTTCTCAGAGATTGGGTTTCCTCCCTTCCGGCTCCATATGCAGAAAAGATGGAAGCTTTATATAATGAAATGGCGGAACGCAGCACACTGGAAGCTAAGATTTATAAGGCCATAGACAGTATGGAGGCGGTACTGCAGCATAATTTATCAGATTTGAGTACCTGGCTTCCCATGGAATACGAGCTGAACCAGACCTATGGGGAGGATAAAGCTGCCTTCTCTGAATATATGCGGCAGCTTCGCAGAGAGGCCAGGGAAGATACGGTGAAAAAAATCAGGAGAGATGCAGAATGAGAAGGCAGAATTACTATGGCAGTTTATGTACCAGGATGTATGAAATTTTACATGAGAAGGCTTCAGAAGAGGAGCTGAACTTCTATCTTTCTTATGCAGAGAAAGGATGCAGAATTTTAGAACCGCTGTGTGGAAGCGGCCGCTTTTTAATCCCTTTTATGGAACGGGGATTTGATATAACGGGACTTGATTTGTCAGGTGAAATGCTGGCTCAACTGAAGCAGAAGGCACCGGACGCGAAGGTGATTCAGGCTGATCTGTCAGAGTATTGCCCAAAAGAAAAGTATGATTATATTTTCATTCCAGCTGGTTCAATTTCTCTGTTTACTGATATTGGGCTGTGCAGAAAAATATTAAAAAATTTGAGAGAGTGTCTGTCTGAAAAAGGAAAGCTTGTTTTTTCAGTTGAGACAGAAGCAGATCGATGCCCGGACAGCAATGGGTATGAGGTTTCTGCATCTGTAAAAACAAAAGATGGATTTGACCTGATTTTAAAAACAAAAAGTTTTTATGATAAGATGGCGCAGATCCAGTTTTTGCCGGGTATTTATGAGCTGTACTGCGATTCAAAGCTGCAGCAGAGAGAGGAAATGGATTTTCAGATTTACCTCTACCGGGAAGGGGAAATGGAACAGTATTTAAGAGCAGCAGGCTTTACACAGATAAAAGTTTATACATCATTTTCAGGGGAAAGGAAGACCGATCATCCAGGAGAAGCATTTTTGTTTGAGTGCAGTATGAATGAAAGCTATCCTGAGCAGAAATAGGTGTGAAAAGAAATAATTTTTTAAAAAAATTAGCACTCACCTCTTGACACTGCTAATATCATGTGTTATATTACAGATAGAACAAAGAGGAGGGAAACAAAAGTAAGACCTGAAAGAACCTTCTGAGTTCTGACAACAGAAAAACTGATAACAGTCTGCAGACAGCAGACGATGATATTACAGTCCCAGCCATGAAACGGAACCGTAACATCTGAAAGGATAGGAGGTATGTTTTATGTTAATGCCAAGCATTTTTGGAGAGAATTTATTTGACGATTGGATGGATTTCCCATTTGACAGGAATTTCTTCGAGGGACGCAATCCGCTGTACGGAAAACACGCGAAGAACATGATGAAGACAGATGTGAGAGAGACTGACGATACCTATGAGCTGGATATCGACCTTCCGGGATTTAAGAAGGAAGAGGTTACAGCAGAGCTGAAGGATGGCTATATGACTATCAGCGCCGCTAAGGGCCTTGACAAGGATGAGAAAGACAAGGAAGGCAGATACATCAGAAGAGAGCGCTGCAGCGGCTCCTGCAGCAGAAGTTTTTACATCGGAGAGCAAATCAGTGAAGAGGATATCAAGGCCAGATTTGAGGATGGTATCCTGAAGATTTCCTTCCCGAAAAAGGAACAGAAGAAGATGGAAGAAAACCGCTATATTGCCATTGAGGGATAACATCATCACAGCGGTTAAATAAGAAAACGACAGACCTGGTGAACAGATGAACAGGCTTTTTTGTGAAAGCCCGGTTTGTATCACCAGGTCTGTCGTTTTTTGTTTTTTCAGGGATATGAATCCTGCTACAGGATTTGTCCTGCCAGTTCTGCATTTGCCAACAGGGATGCCAGCTGAATTTCTGAGGAATACCCATCTGTCAGCTCGTCGATTTTCCCATTGGCAGCAGGGTGAAAATACCGGCCCTCCTGCTCTGCCCGTTTTCCCTCTGCCACAGCTTCTGCGAGAATTTGGCGATCCTTTACTCGCTTTTCTTCCGGAATTTCATTGATAATCAGAAGCGGGGGCCGAAGGGAACCAGGCTGATTTGCAAACGCGGAGTCCTTCAGAACTGCCTGAAGCTGTACTGGTTCGCCGGTAAACACATATCCGGTGCAGAAATTGCGTTCTGCGCCGATGACCTGGACACCGTGGGAGGTGAGCCAGGAGATGGTAGCCTGTCGATCCAGCATATCCTTGGGGCCGGTAGATACCAGGATAACAGGAATTTCAGCCAGAGCGGGAAGATCCGGGCAGAGCTCCTCTCCTTTAATATCTCCAATGCCCCCCATACCGCAGGTGACTGCCATGGGAATTCCAAGTTTTCTGCACACAGCCATAGTTCCGGAGGCCGTGAGAGCCCCGGAAAGGCCGTCCTGCAGAGCCTTGTCCAGGATCTCGCAGTCAATTCTGATGGCAGACTGGGCTTCTGTGCGGAAAGAGAGATATTCCTCCATAGTTCCGATTCTGATTTCTCCTCTACAGATCCAGGCGATAGAAGCCTCGGAAAGAGTCCAGTGAGCTTTCAGATAATCATTGCTCAGAGAGCGCAGACCATGGGTTAAAAGCGCTGTCTCAATTAAATACTTCATACTTATTTCCAGCCTTCAAAGTCAGCTACATTGTCCTGTGTTACAAGTGTCAGCGGCAGGTAAACCGGCTCCTCAAAGGTCTTGCCCTGAGCGATCAGCATAGCCATCTCCTCAGCTGCCTTTGTGTAGATGGCGCTGGAGTAGGTCATGCTTCCCATCATGGTTCCCTCTTCGATAGCAGCCTTGGCATCGGAAGTGTAGTCTACGCCGTATACCATTACGTCTTCATTGCCCATCTCCTGGAGAGCCTGAACAGCAGCTAACGCCATGTTGTCGTTGCAGGCGAAGATGCCTTCCAGATCCGGATTTGCAGTGAGAATATCCTTGGTTGCTTCATAAGCCTTTTCTGTATCCCAGTCGCAGGCCTGGACAGCAGCCAGCTCAATGCCCTCTGTGCTCTCAAACACGGCCTTGGCTCCGTTTGTTCTGCCTACGCTCTGTCCTGCACCTTCCAGTCCGGAGAGAATGGCAACCTTTCCGCCGTCCTCCATTCTGGCAATCATGTCATTGGCAACTGTGCTGCCCTGTTCCTCGAAGTTTACAGTGATTTTTCCATCCAGATGGCCGCCTGCATCAGCTAAGGCTTCTCCGTCTACGCCAGGTCCCAGGTTGATGACAGGGATTTCTGCCTCGTTGGCAGCTACGATGCCTGGAATCAGATTTGTGCCGTCAATCGGGGAGAGGATAATGGCATCGAAATCCATGGTTACCATGGTGTTTAATGCATCCAGCTGTCCCTGTGTATCGTCCTCAGCATCTGCCTCAAACACTTCGACTTCAATTCCCAGATCCTTAGCTGCCTCTTCATAGCGGGTCTTCATGGTTCCCCAGAACTCGTTGGAGGTGGAGCTTATAAGAACGCCGATTTTCTCTCCCTGGCCGCTTTCCGGAAGCTCCCCTAAGGCTTCGCTCATTCTGGTCTCCACATCAGCCAGCAGCTGATCCACCTTGCCGGAGGAAGCCTCTGCCGCCTCAGTCTCTTTAGAAGTTTCTGCCTCTGTCGTTTTTTCAGCAGCAGCCGTTGTCTCCGGAGCGGACGTTTCCTTTCCGCTGTCAGAGCTGCCGCATCCTGTTAATACTGCTGCTATACAGCCGGCTGCCAGTAAACCTGTGAAACATTTTCTCATCATACTACCTCCTCAATCTTTGTGATTTATGATTTGATTAAAGCCCTGAACTTCCAGACCTTAATTTCTGAAATTAATACAGACATCAGCAGCAAAAATCCAGTGATCCACTGCTGGAAGTCTGAGGATACGCTTAAAAGTGTCAGCCCGTTTCGAATGATTCCCAGAATCAGAACGGCCAGAACAGTTCCTGTAATGCTGGCATTTCCTCCTCGGATGGGCGTACCGCCCATAATCACTGCTGTGACAGCGTCAAATTCCATATTCATACCAGCATTTGGTTCAGCGGAATTCAGGCGCGCAGTGACGATAACGGCAGTAACAGCAGCTGCGATTCCTAGGAATATATGGACGGAAACGCGGTAGAAGCCGGTTCTTACTCCGGATCGTTTCAGGGCAGTTTCGCTGCCTCCCAGAGCCTGAATATAATTTCCCCATTTTGTGTGGAACATCAGAGGAAAGGAAAGAAGAATCAGCGCCAGAGCAAAGAGAACAGGAAGCTGAAATTCACCGATACGCCCGATTCCCAGCTGCATGAATTCTTTTCCGAATTTGGTGATGGGTTTTCCGTCTGTAATCATTAAGGAAATACCACGGAGCATACTGCTGGAGGCCAGGGTGAGGACGAAAAAATTGATTCCCGTGCAGTGGATGAGAACGCCGTTTAAGGCGCCCATCAGCCCGCCTGCCGCGATTCCCATAAGGCAGGCCGCCGGGATTCCTATTCCGCCGTGAAGAGCCAGAGCCGTCAGTACCCCACAGAGGGAGACAATGGATCCGGCAGACAGATCCATCACGCCGGAGGCTACTACAAAGGTCATGCCTACAGCCAGCACCATCCGGTAGCTGGCAGCCTCCAGAACATTTCTGATATTTTTCCATGTAAAGAAATATTCGCTTTTTTCCGCTAAAACAGCGCAGATAAATAACAGCACAGCCATCAGAAACAGCTGCTGGGAATATTTACTGATCCATTTCTTTGTCATCGGTCTGCTCTTCCTTTTCAATAATTGTCTGGTACAGCTGTTCCGGGGAGCTGTCCTTTGTAAGAAAGGAATCCACCTGTCTGCCGTTTTTGATGACACAGATCCGGTCAGAAATGTCGAAAACCTGAAACAGGTTGTGGCTGATCAGGATAATGGTTTTCCCCTGTTCTTTCAAGGCGCAGAACAGCTTCATAATCCGGGCGGTTTCCTTCATTCCCATAGCTGAGGTGGGTTCGTCAAAAATCATAATATCACCGTTCTGGTACACGGCTCTTGCAATAGCTACTGCCTGTCTCTGCCCGCCGGACATTTTTTCTACTGGCTGGCGAATATCTGGAATATGGATATGAAGCTGCTTTAAAAGCCGTTCTGACTCCCGGTACATGGCTCTGTGATCCAGAAAAAGTCCGAAGCGCAGAAGCTCTCGCCCAAGAAACAGGTTGCCGGCGCAGTCCTTACAGTTATCAAGGGCCAGATCCTGATAGACAGCAGTGATGCCCTGTTCCATCGCCTCTTTGACTGTCAGGGATCGGAATATGCGGTCCTTGATCCGGATGACACCCTGATCCGGTTTCAGACATCCGGTGAGAATCTGAATCAGCGTACTTTTTCCAGAACCGTTATCACCTACAATGGCGGTAATTTCCCCGCCGAAGGCCTGAAAATTCATGTTGTCAAGGGCTGTGATGGAGCCGAACCGCTTTACAATTCCATCCATCTGAATCATCGGTTTATTCAAACTAAGAACTCCCATCTGTATGAAATATATTACTATTTTAGCACCTTTTTAAATGGTTCGAGATTGGTATTTTCTATATAAAATAAAGATATATTGAAAAAATCTATAAATCTATTCACGACATGATTTTCAGGCCTTCCCGCTTCCATAAAAGAAGGAAATTATGATATAATGGCTGCAAAGCAGGCATTATATCATCGCGCATACCGGTTTGAGCGAGCACAGCGAAGCAGATACAGATTCAAACCGTGCGTATCCGCCGAAGGATCATATCCGCAGAGAGGATATGGTAAAATATTGCAAAAACCAGGAAGGAAATCAATCTATGAATCTGGAATTTAAACCAATCAGCGCTAAGGATCTTGACAGGCTGACACCTTTCTATCTGATGCGCCGCAATAAAACCTGTGACAGCGTATTTCTGGAGAGTTTTCTCTGGAGAGAATATTATAATGTACGATATGCCATATGGGAGGATAAAGCCCTTCTCTGGCTGATGGAATACAAGGGCCGGGTATTTTCTGCCATGCCGCTGTGCCGGGAGGAGGACTTAAAGGAAGCCTTTCAGGCATTGGAGAAGTATTTTAATGAAGAATTAGGATATCCTCTGGTGATCAATCTGGCGGATGAGGAGGCTGTGAAGTACCTGAAGCTGTCCCCGGAAAACTATCTGGTAAAGGAAGAGGAGGGAGCTGCAGATTACATTTATTCAGCTGAGGCCCTGAAAACCCTTTCCGGAAAAAAACTCCACAAAAAGAAAAATAACCTGAATGCTTTTAAAAAGGCGTATGAAGGACGCTATGAGTACAGAACCCTGACCTGCGATCACATCCAGGATGTCTGGAAGTTTTTAGACCGCTGGAGAGAGGGCAAGGGCGAAGAGGTGGAGGAGCACCTGGATTTTGAGGTCAGGGGCAT
Source organism: Lachnospiraceae bacterium AM93-12TA (assembly GCA_027698105.1). Classification (GTDB taxonomy): domain Bacteria; phylum Bacillota; class Clostridia; order Lachnospirales; family Lachnospiraceae; genus Otoolea. Next base: position 7,582 of record JAQERH010000032.1, on the reverse strand, counting down.
CCACGAAATCCTGAGAAACTGCTGTTCCTTAAATATCCGCATGGGCGGAATCTATGTGGACGGAGAGATGGAAGCATTCTCAATTGGAAGCTATAACCCTCTGGAGCGGATGGCTGTCATCCACATTGAGAAGGCTAATCCGGAAATGCGAGGGCTGTATCAGCTGATCAACCAGCAGTTTCTATTAGAAGAATTTCCGGGAATCGAGCTGGTGAACCGGGAGGATGATCTGGGACTGGAGGGACTTAGACGGGCGAAAATGTCCTACTGTCCCATTGATTTTGCAAAGAAATATCTGGTACAGCAGATTTCCTTCGGCCAGGGAGCTGGTACAGAAGAGGGATTTGACTGGGCAGAAAAGATAGGAGCCCTGGCAGAGCCGGAGGAGGAGCTTACGGCAGCTCAGCTGGCAGGAACTGCTCAAAACGACAGTTCCGAAGCGTTATGGAAGGATGGACTTCGCTATGCCGATGATGAGGAAAAACAGCGCTGCCGGACGCTGTGGCATGAGGCATTTCCAGATGACTCTGTTTCCTTTGCTGATTATTATTATCAGGAGAAGGTGAAGGACAACAGGATTTTAATTAAGGCAGAGGCGGGAAGGCTGGTGTCCATGGCCCAGCTGAATCCCTACACCTTTGTCTGCCGGGACGGAAAATGGCCGGTCGATTATATTGTGGGGGTGGCTACTGATAAAGACAGCCGCCATCAGGGCCATATGCGTTCTATTCTTAAAAAAATGCTGGAGGATATGAATCAGGCTCATGTGCCGTTTACCTTTTTGATGCCTGCCGATGAGGCGATTTACCGTCCCTTCCAGTTTTCCTTTATCTATCGCCAGCCGAAGTTTCACCTGACAGAAGAAGCGAAGGAGAGGCTGAACTGCAGGCCCTGCAGCAGCCGGGAGGACGCAGCCCAGGCGGCAGCTTTCATGGAACAATGGCTGAAGGAGCGGTTTGAGGCATACTGCCTTCGGGATGAGGCCTATGTGTCAAGGCTGATAAGAGAGTTAGCCAGCGAGGATGGGATCCTGGAGTTTTTACTGGAAGAAGAGAATGGGGAGGAAAAGCTGTCCGGCCTTCACGCAGAGTGGGGCTTTGAAAAGAGAGAACAGCGTCTTCTCTATACAAAGGACAGCCTGGTTTTCAGGGACAGAGAGCAGGAAAAACCGGCAATTATGGCCAGAGTGACAGATGTGGAGGCTTTTTTCCGGATGATTTCCGGCGCAGATTCCGGAAGTAAAACAGGGGAAACAGATGGGGACAGGGAAGCCGGACAGGAGCCGGATGGATATCTGGAGATTACGGATCCGTTTCTGCCTGCCTGTACCGGAAGCTATCAGATTTTTACAGACAAGGCAGGGGGAGCCAGGGCTGTGAAGATGACAGAAGGCGCGGCAGAACAAAGCGGCGTGACGCTGGCTATTTCCATTGACGGCCTGGCTCAGTGGCTGTTTGGTTTCAGACCATTACAGGAGATTGCAGCAGAAGAAGGCAGAGACAGCAAAATCCACCTTCCGTCTTGGACAGAGGATATCCGCCCCATAGACGGTGTATTTTTAGATGAGGTAGTGTAGAAGCCGTTGTTTTTTGACAGACAGAGAACTTCTGGAAAACGGGAGAGCAGGCGCAGGGGAGTTGTTTCCCGCAGACAGCGGAGACGAATTTAACGAAGGGAGAGGAGACTGGTTATGGGAGAAAACAGCGCTGAGGAGAAGAAAAAGAGAGAGCTTTTAAAGACATGGGTTCAGGAAAGCAAAAACGTGGTATTTTTTGGCGGAGCAGGAGTTTCCACAGAAAGTGGAATTCCTGATTTCAGAAGCGTAGACGGTCTTTATAATCAGGAGTACGATTATCCTCCGGAGACGATTCTGAGCCATACCTTCTATCTGAAGAAGCCGGAAGAGTTTTATCGCTTTTACAGGAATAAAATGCTGTTTCCGGAGGTTAAGCCTAACCGCGCTCACCTGGCTCTGGCCAAGCTGGAGCAGGAAGGAAAGGTGAAGGCTGTGATTACCCAGAATATAGACGGTCTCCATCAGGCAGCCGGGAGCCGGGAAGTGCTGGAGCTGCATGGAACCGTACACCGCAATTACTGTGAGCGCTGCGGTAAATTTTATTCCATGGATCATATTCTTTCCTGCGAAGGAATCCCCAGATGCAGCTGCGGCGGCATAATCAAACCAGATGTGGTGCTTTATGAGGAAGGGCTGGACGACAGCGTCCTCTCCCGCTCCATCCAGCATATCAGAAATGCCGATGTGCTGATTATCGGCGGAACCTCCCTGGTGGTTTATCCGGCGGCAGGACTGATTGACTATTACAGGGGAAATAAGCTGGTGTTAATTAATAAATCGGCCACTTCCAGAGACAGCCAGGCAGATCTTGTCATCTGCGGCAGCGTGGGAGAGGCGTTAGCAGAGGCGGCAGAACTGTAGCCTTGTCATATCTGGCGACATGGGGAAGAGAGCACAGCAGAGGGATCTGGGGAGACAGGAATAAGGACAGACAGGAGACATAGATCAATGACAATAGAGGAACAGGCATACAGGCCATGTGAAGACAGATACAGAAAAATGAAATACAGGCGGTGCGGAAAAAGCGGGCTTCTTTTACCGGAACTGTCCTTTGGACTCTGGCAGAATTTTGGAAGAGAGACCACAGGAAAGCAGCAGAAGGAGCTGATTTTTACAGCCTTTGATCTGGGAATTACTCATTTTGATTTGGCCAATAACTATGGATTTCCAGCAGTCGGGGCGGCAGAGGAGAATTTTGGACAGATTCTCAGGGAAGATTTAAGGCCGTTTCGTGATGAGCTGATTATTTCCACCAAGGCAGGGTATGAGATGTGGCCAGGGCCATACGGAAACTGGGGTTCCAGAAAATACCTGACAGCCAGTCTGGATCAGAGCCTGAAACGAATGGGGCTGGAATACGTTGATATTTTTTATCACCACAGGCCGGATCCAGATACGCCGTTAGAGGAGACCATGGACGCATTAAGTGATCTGGTGCGGCAGGGAAAGGCTCTCTATGTGGGAATTTCCAATTATAAGGAAAAAGAAGCCAGAGAGGCAATGAGACTTCTCAGAGAGAGAAGAACGCCCTGTCTGGTCAATCAGATCCGCTACAATATGCTGGAACGGCAGCCGGAAGAAGGAGTTTTAGCCGCACTGGAGGAGGGAGGCGCAGGATGCATCTGCTTCAGTCCTCTGGCCCAGGGAGCTTTAAGCGGAAAATATCTGGAACAGATTCCAGAACATTCGAGGGCAGCACGCAAAGGAACGACCGTGGCAGAACGGTATATTAATGAAAAAAACAGGAACCTGTTAACGGAGCTGAAAGCGCTGGCAGAGAACCGGGGCCAGACGCTGGCTCAGCTGGCTCTCTCCTGGGTGCTCAGAAGACGGGAGGTAACGTCTGTACTGATTGGAGCCAGCCGTCCAGAGCAGCTGCTTGAAAATGCGGAAATTCTCAGGCAGGAGCCGCTTTCTTCAGAGGAAATGAAACGGATCGATGAAATTCTGGGAAGCAGACTGCAGGAGGAAGACAGGGGGAGAGCGATATGATGTATGAAGTGGGAGATATTGTAAAACTGAAAAAGCCCCATCCCTGCGGCAGCAGAGAGTGGGAAATTCTCCGGGTGGGCGCTGATTTCAGGCTGAAATGTACGGGCTGCGGCCATCAGGTGATGATGGCCCGTTCCCTGGTGGAAAAGAGTACAAGAGGACTTCGGTCAGCAGATGGGGAGAAGAAGGCGTAGGGACTTCAGAAGCCAGGAGAAAAAAAGACCGGGAAAGCAGAGAAAAACACGAAGAAAAAACAAAAAAAGAGCTTGATTTAATCAGGTTTCTCTGGTAAGATAAATATTCGTGATATATTATTGAATTCCTTACTCTCTGTTAAAAGTCAGGGAGTCAGAGACCACAAGGAGGTTTAAGCAGCATGAACAAGTATGAGTTAGCAGTTGTTCTTAGCGTAAAGCTGGAAGACGAAGAGAGAGCAGCAGCCATCGAGAAAGTAAAAGGTTACATCACACGTTTCGGCGGTACTGTAACAAATGTGGACGAGTGGGGTAAGAAGAGATTAGCTTACGAGATCCAGAAGATGAAAGAGGGCTTCTACTACTTTATCCAGTTTGAGTCTGATTCCACATGCCCGAACGAGGTAGAGGCACATGTACGTATCATGGAGCCGGTAATCAGATACTTATGCGTAAGACAGGATGCATAAATAAAGAAAGAGTGATCGTATGAATAAAGTAATTCTGATGGGTAGACTTACCAGGGATCCGGAAGTTCGGTATTCTCAGGGAGAGCGGGCCATGGCAATCGCCAGATATACGCTGGCAGTTGACAGAAGAGGCCGCAGAAGCCAGGATGACGGAGCGCAGACAGCAGATTTCATCCAGTGCGTTGCATTTGACAGAGCGGGAGAGTTTGCTGAGAAGTATTTCCATCAGGGAACCAAGGTTCTCGTGACAGGAAGAATCCAGACAGGAAGCTACACAAACAGAGACGGTCAGAAAGTTTATACAACAGATGTAATCGTTGAGGATCAGGAATTTGCTGAGAGCAAGAACGCTTCTCAGGGAGCAGGACATGATGGCGGCTATCAGGCAGCTCAGCGTCCGGCACCTGCAAGCGCTATCGGCGATGGCTTTATGAACATCCCCGACGGAGTAGAAGATGAAGGACTTCCGTTTAACTAGAGACGTGAAAGCCTGTCAGGGCGCCAGTTGAGCGGGAGATTGCTGCATCGGTATTTTTGAAGGAGGGAACACCAATGGCATTCAATAAAGGTGATAAGGCAGACGCTTCCAAGGTAAGAAGAGGCGGTATGCGCAGAAGAAAAAAAGTTTGCGTTTTCTGTGGAGAGAAGAACGGCACTATCGATTACAAGGATACAAACAAGTTAAAGAGATACGTATCTGAGAGAGGTAAAATTCTTCCTAGAAGAATCACAGGAAACTGTGCAAAGCATCAGAGAGCTCTTACAGTAGCTATCAAGAGAGCACGTCACATTGCTCTGATGCCTTATACATGCGAGTAGAAGCCTGTAAAATCAAGGGTTTGCGGGCGATTGGGTAAGTGTTTTACTCAATTTTTTACTCACAACGGTCATATAAAGATTTTTCAAAAGACTCTGTATCCTGAGGGGTACGGGGTCTTTTTTGCGTTGTGGGAAGAGTTTGAGAGCGTAGGAGAGAAGTGGTGGGGTGCGTCTGGTTGGAAGTCGGCTTAGGGTTTATTGGGTATAAACAGGAAAAGAATGTGGATTTCTAGGTGGAATGGAAAAAGGATGTGGATAAAGTTGAAGCAGATTTGCTGCAAGCTCTAAGGGGGTATAGATGTGGTATGGTAAGAGAGTAGGACAAGAGAATAAAAACCGGAATATGGGGATTCTGGCAAGCCACAGAGGGGTCTGTGAGTTTCTGGAATGAGGAGAATGGCGGCGATTTGAAAATGGAGAATAGAAAAAATCATGCAGATTTGCTGCAAGCTCTAAGGGAGTATAGATGTGGTTATGGTTAGAGAGTAGGGTAAGAGAATAAAAACCGGAATACGAGGATTTTGGCAAGCCACAGAGGGGTCTGGGAGGTTGATTCCGAAGAAAAGTAAAGATGGAAAACCGAAGGATATGGAGGCGGAAAACCGTGGATATCCCTAAAATCATAAGGGTAAGTTTGTGCGTCATCACCATTGCCGGAAGCATTATGCGGCGTTAGAATGGCACCATTAAAAATTAGGAGGTGCTGAGATGATGGTACAGGTTGTTGCGGTAATCGCAATCGTGATGATTGTGATGCTGGATGCGGTGGTTGTGTTAGCCGGATATCGTATGATGAAAAAGGTCTGCTTGAAAATAGTTGAAAGTATCGAGAACGAGGATGACAGTCGTGAGCCGTAAGCTCACGGCTGTTTTCTCGTTTATGGGGCATTCTTGAAGAACGGAGAATCATTTTTTTCAACTGTGCAGTGTTAAAGAGTATATTTATTTTTATTTTATTTATGAGAGAGGTGATTCCGTTTGCTGAGTGCCGATACAAAAAAGTTGGAAAATGCTTATGCGGTATTTAATCAGGAATATTTTGATAATGGTCTTCCGGTTGCAATGATTACCATTCAATCCAGCCGGGGTGCGTATGGACATTGCACAACACAGAAAGTCTGGGCTTCCGGAGAGGGGCGTTATTATGAGCTGAATCTGGGAGCTGAGTATCTGTCCCGCCCGATTGAATATGTACTTGCTACCTTGATGCATGAGATGGTTCATATTTACTGTATGGAGAACGGAATCAAGGATACGTCCAATGCTGGCAGGTATCATAACAAGAGCTTTAAAGCGGAGGCAGAGAGGCGTGGTCTTAAAATCAGTAAAGCTGGTTATATCGGATGGAGCGTGACAGAACCGACTGAGGAGTTTATTCAGAACATTCAGGACTGGGGATTGGATGCTGCCTGTGAGAATTATCGTCTGGGTGGAGAACCGGATAGCGGCAGTATCGGACCGAGTGGATCGGGCAATGAACCGGGGACAGATGGGGATGAATCCCCTAAGAAAAGACCGAGCAGCACCAGAAAATATCTATGTCCTGTCTGTGGGAATAGTGTAAGAGCAACAAAAGATGTGAATATCCTGTGTATGGATTGCAATGTTCAGATGATAAAAGTACCGTAATGGCAGTTTCCTGTGGATTGTCCCTAAAACAGAGAGCCGATGTTCTTGCATTACGTCTACAGACGCCGTATGAAATCAGCGTTAGAGTAGTAGTATCAAAAAAGAAAAAATAAAGGAGCAATTAAGATATGAGTGAGAAAATGTTTACATCAAAGACAGCAGAAGTGAAGAGTTTAATCGCAGCGTTTATGGGTCAGGTACAGGAAGAAGCAGAACGTAAGGACATTGTAGAGTATGTTCAGACCCATATAGACAATGGTGTGACAGATGGAGTAATCGCCGGAGCAATTAAAATGATGACCGCAGACGGAGAGATTTATCCGGTTCGGCGTGGATGTTATGTGAAGGGCGTTGGGAAAGCAAAATCCACAACGTTTGAGAAAATCTATAACGTGTGCCGCAGATTTCAGCTTGACCTTGACCGAGCGTGTACATTCAATATGCTGGAGCTGACAGATGCAGAGAAGAGTATCTATCCTCAGGTGCAGGAGTTGAGTGAGCAACTGAGAGATGAAGTCAGGACTTCGGCTTATGCACTTGAGGCATTGGTAGAGATGCTTCGAGAGCGTGAGTTGGAGCCGAACCTGACAGAATGTGAGGACGCTGGCATAGCTGAGGGACAAGCTGTCTTGCCGGAGATTGGTTTACCGGAACCGGATGCAGATAAGCTGGAAATAGAGCTTGTGGACGGTCATAGCGAATCTTCTGGTATTGAGGAATCTCCATCTGAACTGACTGAGGAGCAGCCTGTGACGGGGGATGAACCGTTTGAGAGTACTGAGGAGCAGCCAGAACCGGAAGGGGATAGCTTGGAGCCGTCAGAGACCTCTTTGGTATCTGAACCTTCCGGCAAGCGGAGAGGACGCAGGAGCAAGAAAAATTAAATAGAGACCATGGTTTAT
>JAQERH010000031.1 GCA_027698105.1 Lachnospiraceae bacterium AM93-12TA | reverse complement strand
TCCTTCAGCTTATAGCCCTCCGGCACGTTGGTCAGCTCGCTGGAATTTACATTACCTTTTCCGTCTGCCAGGCCTGCTGCCCAAATCTCCCCGTTCGCCCAGACTGTATTATCTTCCTCGCAGAAATAAACTACATTGACAAAGCCGCCGACAGCGGGACGGTGCTCGCCGTTGTCATGTCCGCCGTTTCCTCCGTGGTGGTGATCTCCGCCGCCCCAATGGTGATCATGATCATCATCGTCGTCGTCATCCCAGCGATCATCATCCCAGCGATCGTCGTCATCATCGTCGTCATCGTCATCCCAACGGTCATCGTCATCATCATCGTCGTCCCAGCGATCCTCCCACCGATCCTCCCAGTCGTCCCCGTGGTGAGGTCTTGCCTGAGACTCCAGGACGCCCATCTGGCTTCCCGCCATTACAAGCGCTGCTGCAAACAATAAACCAGTGATATTACGTTTCCTCATATAGAAGCCCTCCTTTTTAATACATTTCAATACATTTCGTTTCTGCTTTGTTATGAGCAGATTATAAATAATTCTCAAACAATAATCAATAGACTTCATAAAGGAGTAAGAAAACGTATATAAAACGTAAATATGACAGAAAAATGTAAGGAATTATCTGCTCCAGCACATGCCGTACTCCGCCTCGCCAGTTGTTTCGTCCGTCCCTTCGCTCTGAACGTGAAATCCTTCCCTCTGGTAAAATCTCAGCGCCCCCTCATTTTTCCTGTATACGTGAAGACTCAGTTTTTCCCGCTCTTCCTTGGCTCTGTTCAGAAGCTGCGCTCCTATTCCCCTTCCCTGAAAGTGGTTTTTCACAAAAATCCCCGCGATGTAGTCCCCGGTAAGTCCTGCAAATCCCTGAATCTCCCCATTTTCCTCCCAGACGTAAATTTCTGCCTGCGGAAACATTTCCCTGACCGCTTCCAAATTGTTTTCCCAGTATTTTGACGGGATAAAATGGTGGGTTCTCCTGTTTGTGTCAAGCCATATATCTGCCACAGCATCTATATCGCCGGATTTCATAGTCCGAATCATAGTGTCCTCCTGTATCTCTGTTCTGTCTTTCACTGCCGCGCCAGCATATAAAGCTGCCCCTTATATGCAGCGTCATTCCTACCTAGTATCTCTTTCACACTGTTTTCTGTCAAGAGCAGGATTTATGTTCCCTGGTAATGTTACGCCTTTTTTGCCAAATTGTAAACCTATTTTATTTTTTAGTTGACATTTCTCACTGATATGATATTATCTTCAATGAGCTCAGCGTCTGCACTCATAGCATATTGTCTTTGATACACAGGCGTTTTCTATCTGCAGTAGATTCCGGCATGCAGAATCACCGAGTCAGGAGGACCGATTTTGAGACGAGAAAAGACGAAAGATATGATTCTCTGCGCCATGTTTGTGGCTTTAATTGCCGCAGGCGCTTTTATTAAAATTCCCATTCCAGTCATTCCATTTACGCTTCAATATTTATTTACCATGATGGCAGGACTTTTGCTGGGGCCGAAAAGAGGCTGTCTGGCCGTTCTGATCTACATCCTTCTGGGGCTGATGGGACTTCCGATTTTCGCCCAGGGCGGAGGGATCGGCTATCTGCTTCAGCCCAGCTTCGGCTACCTCATCGGCTTCGCCGCAGGCACGTATGTTACAGGTTTCCTGGCTGAAGCAAAAAAATATCCGGGAATCCGGCGGCTTCTGGCCGCCAATTTTGCCGGGCTGGGGATTGTATATTCCTTCGGCATGGCCTGGTACTGGCTGATCAGCCGGTTTTATCTGGAAACGCCCATCGGCCTTTGGCCTTTGTTTCTCTACTGCTTTCTGTTGGCGGTTCCAGGAGATATTCTTCTTTGCATAGCGGGGGCATATTTAGGAAAACGGCTGATTCCGCTGGTAAAGAGCGGAATGATTTAAATACGAGGAGGTCTGATTATGAGTAAATCTCTGTTTGTCATCGGCACAGGCACAGACGTGGGCAAAACCTACGTTTCCGGCCTGATTTTGAAAAAACTGCATGAGAGCGGCATCCATGCCGCCTACTACAAGGCGGCCATGAGCGGAAATGAGAAAGGCGAAGACGGCAGCTTGATCCCCGGCGACGCCCTGTGGGTAAAAGAACATTCCGGTATTGCCCAGCCCCTGCTGGAAATGTGTCCCTTTGTCTATGAAGCCGCTGTTTCCCCCCATCTGGCTTCCCGGCTGGAGGGGAATCCAGTAGATCTCGGCGCTGTTATGGACAGTTTTCACACTCTGAAAAACTGCTATGAATACATAACCATGGAAGGTTCCGGCGGCGTCCTCTGTCCTCTGCGCTTTGACGGGCAGGAGCTGTGGCTTCCTGACGTAATCCGCTCCTGCGGTTCCGGATGTCTTCTGGTGGCGGACGCAGGTCTGGGAACGATTAATCAGGCCGGGCTGACCGCTTTCTTTCTGAGGCAGCAGAATGTCCCTCTGAGGGGAGTGATCTTAAACCATTATGAGCCGGGAAACGTCCTGCATGAGGACAACAAAAAGATGTGCGAATATGTGACAGGCGTAAAGGTCGTGGCCTGCGTTCAGGACGGAGACAGCGACCTACGCATTTCTATTGACGAACTGAAAGCGCTTTATGAGGAGGAAGTAAAATGATTCGGTATCCTTATGAGCAGATGAAAACCATGGCCCCGCCGATTTCCATTACAGGCGCCAAAGGAGTCTATTTATATACCGAAAAGGAGAAAATGATTGACTCCGTATCCTCCTGGTGGAGCGTCATTCACGGCTACAATCACCCGGAGCTGAACCAGGCCATGATAGACCAGGTCAGCCGTTTTTCCCACGTGATGTTAGGCGGACTGACTCATGAGCCAGTCCAGAAGCTGGCCAGAAAACTGGAGGAATTTCTCCCCGGAGATCTGAATTATTCCTTCTTCTCTGATTCAGGAAGCGTGGCTGTGGAGGTAGCCCTGAAAATGGCCCTGCAGTATTACATGAACCGGGGAGAAACAGAGAGGACTCTGACGCTGGCTCTCGAACACGCCTACCACGGTGATACCTTTAAAACCATGGAAACCGGAGACGATGAAGATTACCACTTTGTCCTGAAGGCCTACGGTCCCAGCCGGCATGTGATTCACATTCCCACGGAAATTCCAGCCCTGGATCAGGCCTTTAAGCAGTATCACAGTCGTCTGAACTGCCTGATCGTGGAACCTCTTCTCCAGGGCGCAGGCGGAATGCGCATGTACAGCCTGTCTTTTTTAAAAAGAGCCAGGCAGCTGTGCGATCAGTACGGCGTCCTTCTGATTTTTGACGAGGTTGCCACTGGATTTGGACGGACGGGAAACCGCTTTGTATCCGATCTGGTTCTGCCGGACATTCTGGTTCTCGGAAAAGCTCTGACAGGCGGCTATATCGGCCATGCCGCCACGGTTGCCAATGAAAAAGTATTCCGCGGCTTTTTTGACGACCGGCCGGAACACGCTCTTATGCACGGCCCCACCTTTATGGGCAACGCCCTGGCCTGCAGCGCGGCCCTCAAATCCATCGAACTGTTTGAAACCCAGGACTACATGGCCAAAATCTGCCGTATTGAGGCCGTCACAAGGAGAGAACTGAACGGTTTTTCTGACGAGAGAATCCAGGAAATCCGAATCATGGGAGGCTGCGTCTGTATCGAGGTGAAAAACGCCTCTGTTCTGAAGGGATATCAGCAGTTCGCCAGAGAGCGGGGCGTATTCAGCCGCCCGTTTCTGAACTATCTGTACGCCATGGTTCCCTATATTATCACTGAGGAGGAACTGATTCAGGTAATACAGACCATGAAAGAATGGTTCAGAAAATAAAAAACGCCAAAAAAGGGAGAAGCTTTCCAGCCGCTTCCAATTGGAACGCAGAAAGTTTTCTCCCTTTTCTCAGCCGCTTATTCTTTCTCCCTGTAATGGTGGGCTTCCTCCAGCATCATGTCCTTTACCTTCATCAGGCGAATCTGAGTGCTCCTCTCATTTTCATCCAGTTTCATGGTAATATACTTGATGTTTTTCTGGGTTTCCGGAATAATTACGTGTTCCAGGGCATTTACCCTTCTCCTGGTCTTCTCTATCTCAGATGCCATCAGCTGGCAGGATTTCTCTGTCTCTGCCAGCTTTAACATCTGGGGAAGTACATCCTGGAGAGATTTTACCGCTCCGTCTAAATCGCTGGAGGTGAAAGCAAAGCCATACGGGTAAATATCATTCTCATCTGCTGTCCTGGTTTTGTACTGGAACACAGGAATATCCACGCTCATCACGTTCTTCTTTCCCGCTTCCAGATATACCTCCTGTTTAGGGGCAATCAGGGCGGCATTCAGGGCAGGACCGCTCATTCCGGCTTTGGCAATGACAAAGTTTAGGTTTGCGCTTTTAATCCCCGCCTCTACCTCTTTTCTGAGGGCCATATTTTCCTTCACCAGGTCGAGGAACTGGCGCATCAGCTCATCGCGTTTGTCTTTCAGAAGCTTATGCCCCCGGACGGCGGTAGCCAGCTTTTTCTTAAGCCTTGTAAGCTCCATTCTGGTAGGGTTTACCTGAGCCTGAGCCATGCATCACACCTCCCCTACTCTTTCCCGTAATACAGATCCAGGAATTTATCATCAATTCGTTTTAACTCGCTTCTGGGCAGAATCGACAGCAGCTTCCAGCCGATTTTCAGAGTATCCTCAATACTTCTGTCTGTTTCATATCCCTGGGAAACGTATTCCTTCTCAAAGGCGTCGGCAAATTTGGCATAAATTAAATCCACATCTGACAGAGCTGCCTCTCCCAGAATCACCATCAGCTCCTTGGCCTCCTTACCTCTGGCATAGGCGGCGAACAGCTGGTTCATGGTATTGGAGTGATCGGCTCTCGTTTTTCCCTCTCCGATTCCCTTATCCTTCAGTCGTGACAGGGACGGAAGCACGTCAATGGGCGGCATGACTCCCTTTCTGTACAGCTCACGGCTTAAAATAATCTGTCCCTCTGTAATATAGCCTGTCAGGTCCGGGATTGGATGAGTCTTGTCATCCTCCGGCATGGTCAGAATCGGAATCATAGTGATGGAACCTGTCTTTCCGTTCTGCCTTCCGGCTCTCTCGTAGATAGACGCCAGGTCTGTATACATATATCCTGGATAGCCGCGGCGGCCCGGAACCTCTTTTCGGGCTGCGGAGATTTCTCTCAGGGCATCTGCATAGTTGGTGATATCAGTCAGAATAACAAGAACGTGCATATTTTTCTCAAAGGCCAGATACTCTGCTGCTGTCAGAGCCATCTTTGGAGTGGCAATACGCTCTACTGCCGGATCATTGGCCAGATTGATAAAAAGTACCGTCCTGTCAATGGCTCCTGTTTCCTTAAAGCTCTCTTCAAAGAAATGGGCTTCCTCAAAGGTGATTCCCATGGCTGCAAACACAACGGCGAAGGGTTCGTCCGTTCCTCTTACCTTGGCCTGTCTGGCAATTTGAGCTGCCAGATTGGCGTGAGGAAGACCGGAAGCTGAGAAAATCGGCAGCTTCTGACCCCTTACCAGTGTATTCAGTCCGTCTATCGCAGACACTCCTGTCTGAATAAACTCCTGAGGATAGCTTCTGGCTGCCGGGTTCATGGGAAGGCCATTGATATCCCTTCTCTCCTCCGGCAGAATCTCCGGGCCTCCGTCAATAGGGCGGCCCAGACCGTCGAATACGCGGCCCAGCATATCTTCCGATACGCCCAGCTCCATGGTTCTTCCCAGAAAACGCACCTTGCTGTTGGACAGGTTAATTCCCGTAGAGTTCTCAAACAGCTGTACCAGGGCATTGCCTCCATCGATCTCCAGCACCTTGCAGCGCCTGGTCTCGCCGTTTGCCAGCTCAATCTCTCCCAGTTCGTCATAGGTGACGTTCTCAACGCCTCTCACCAGCATCAGAGGGCCGGCTACTTCCTGTATGGTTCTATATTCTTTCGGCATTTAGAAGTCCTCCCTTCTGAGTACATCGGCGATCTCTGCTTCCAGTTCCTTTGTCACTGCTTCATACTCTGTCTCTATCTTTTCATCCAGCACATATTTAAAACGTCCGATTTTTTCGCGGACCGGCATTTTTATAAGTCCCTGAACATCCGCTCCGTCTTTTAATGCCTTCTCTGATTTTTCGTAGAAAGCCAATACCAGCTTCATCATCAAAAACTGCTTTCTTAGAGAAGTGTAAGTATCAATCTCGTGGAAGGAGTTCTGATGCAGGAAGTCCTCTCGGATAGAACGGGCTGCCTCCATCTTCAGACGATCCGTAGGCGATAAAGCGTCCATACCTACCATCTTTACGATCTCCTCCAGCTCTGCCTCCTCCTGCAGAAGACTCATCATACCCTGGCGGCATGCCATCCACTCTGAGGATACCTTCTCATTAAACCATTTTCCCATATTATCCACATAGAGGGAATAGCTGGTCAGCCAGTTAATGGCCGGGAAATGTCTCTTGTAAGCCAGGGAAGAATCCAGTCCCCAGAATACCTTTACAATACGAAGGGTTGCCTGGGATACCGGCTCTGAAATATCTCCTCCTGGAGGTGATACAGCTCCAATAGCTGAGAGGGCTCCTTCTCTGCCTTCTGAACCATTGCACACCACATGACCGGCTCTCTCGTAAAACTGGGCCAGACGGCTTCCCAGGTAAGCAGGATAACCTTCCTCACCCGGCATCTCTTCCAGACGTCCTGACATCTCCCTGAGGGCCTCGGCCCAGCGGGAGGTAGAGTCTGCCATTAAGGCTACTGAATATCCCATATCGCGGAAGTATTCAGCAATCGTAATTCCCGTATAGATAGACGCCTCTCTGGCAGCTACCGGCATATCAGAGGTATTCGCGATCAGAACGGTTCTCTGCATCAGGGAATGGCCTGTTTTCGGATCCTTTAACTCCGGGAATTCGTTCAGTACGTCTGTCATCTCGTTTCCGCGCTCGCCGCAGCCGATGTAAACCACAATATCAGCCTCTGCCCACTTGGCCAGCTGATGCTGAATAACTGTCTTACCACTTCCGAAAGGACCTGGAACTGCTGCTACACCACCCTTGGCAATAGGGAAGAAGGCGTCGATTACTCTCTGTCCTGTCACAAGAGGCATCTCCGGGGGCAGCTTTTTCTTATAGGGGCGTCCCTGTCTGACAGGCCACCGCTGCATCAGTGTCAGCTCCCGATCTCCTGTTTCCGTGGCAATGACAGCCACTGTCTCCTCCACAGTAAATTCTCCTGCCCGGATCTCCTTGACTGTTCCCTTCACGCCATTTGGAACCATAATCTTATGGACTACCACAATGGTCTCCTGAACGGTTCCGATGATATCACCGGCTTCTACTGCATCTCCTGCTTTTACTGTGGGCACAAAATTCCACTTCAGATTCCGTTTCAGGGAAGGAACCTCCACGCCGCGCTTTAAGTTATTGCTTCCCGTAGCCTTCATGATATCGTCCAGAGGACGCTGGATTCCATCGTAAATACTGGTGATCAGGCCCGGCCCCAGCTCTGCTGACAACGGCATATCCATCGATTCTACCGGCTCGCCCGGTCCCAGTCCTGAGGTCTCCTCATAAACCTGGATATATGCCTGATCTCCATGAATCTCTATAATTTCTCCAATCAAACGCTGGCTGCTGACGCGGACTACGTCGTACATATTGGCATCCCGCATCCCCTCTGCAATAACCAGAGGACCCGCTACCTTTTTAATCACACCTTTGCTCATTGGAAGGCTTCACCCACCTTTCTGTCAACTGGCGGCCTGACGCCGCCTCCTGCACTCTGTTAGACTCCTCCAAACAGAATGTCTGATCCAACCGCCTGTTCTACCGACTTTTTCACTCCTTCAATTCCCTTGCCCGTGTTGCCGGACACACCTGGAATGAGAATCACCGATGGAAGCAGGCTTTCTTTATACCGCTCAATTGTGTGGCTGATTTGGGCGGCCGCCGCCTCTGTAATATAAATCACCGCATACTCTCCGGAAGCCAGCCTGTGAAACACCTGCTCTGTCTCCTCCGGTCCGTCTGCGGGAAATGTGTCAAGTCCCAGGGCGGCAAAGCCGTAAATGCTGTCATAATCTCCCACGACTGCCATCTTATACATACATTTCCCTGATCCTTTCCCGGATCGCTTCCTCCGGAAGATTATTAAACTTCCCGGTCAAAATGATCCGAACCGTCTTAATCTCATTTTCCCTGGCTAACAGATAGGCAGCCAGAGGCCCTGCTGAAAACGGATTGTATTTCTGCGGCTTAATACTCTCAATCAGCTGATTGTCACACCACCGTTCAAAGGCGGAAGGCGACTCTTTCAGAGCTTCTGCCCCTTCCCGGTAGGAAGTTCCCTCCAGATAATCGCAGATAGCTGAAATACCTGAAAGAGCTGCCATGGAAAGCCGCTCTGTATTCAGACTTTCGCAAGGGGCCATGCTCTGCCTCATAAATTCCAGGCTCTTTCCTGTCTTCTGGGAACGAACTGCTATCTTAATGTCGGCGACTGCTGTGACTGACTCCGCATAAGCCATAAGAACCGGCTCTCCGCTTCGCTTTCCCTCACTGTAGATAGCTTCCAGCGCTGCTCTGTCTATCATAATATCGCAGGCCTGCCCGTCTCCTGTGTGGAGAAAGGTTTCATACGCCTCTTTAGCAGTGTCCTGCATATGCTCCGGGAGCGCTTTGAAATCCTTTTCCGCCACAATCCGCTCCATCTCTGTCCCATCAATGCCGCAGCCGTCATAGTACAGCTCTCCTGGAAAATCAGGAAACGCTGTCTTCTTAATGGCAGCCTTCAGATTGTGATACAGCTTCTGATAGCTGAATACTGACAGAATCCTGTCATTTCCGCCCAGAAGCTCCCGCACTGTTTTCTGTGCCTTCGCCTCCTCAGCCTCTAAAAGCTCTTCTGCTGTCTCGTTTAAATTTCCGCTTCCCCAGCCTTTCTCACGAAGAAAATCAAGGCATCCGGCCCAGGTTTTCACCGCCATCAGCTGTTCGATCACAGAGGAGGAAAACAGAGTTGTCTCCATCGAACGGATTCTGGCGACTGCATACGTATAATTCTTATCCGCCATGCTCCTCCCTCCTATTCTGTTTCAAATAAGAGCTTCTGAATCCGGTCGGAGCATTCGTCCCTCTTAGCTGCCAGCAGTGCCTGGAAGGAACAGTTTTCCTCGATTCCACCGTAATCTAACAGGAATCCGCCATCTACACGAGCTGGCTCCGAACCCAGTTTCAGACTGCCTCCCCGCTCTGCAGCCGCCTGCTCCAGCCGCCTGCCAAATCCGTCTGGAAGGCGCTTTAAATCTCTTTCTGAAAAACGGATTTCTCCCTCTTTCGGAAGAGAAAACTGCCGAACCATCTGCTCTATCAAAGAAAAATATTCTTCTGAATCCATCTGTAAAAGGCTCTGATGGGCCTTTTCAATCTGCTCCCGGATCAGCTCCTGCTTAGCCGCCAGAATCAGCTGGCGTTTTTTCAGGGCAGCGGAGGATCTGGCTCGCGCCTCCAGCTCTTTTTTTACAAGAGCTTCCTTCTCCTTTGCCTCCTCCTGAAGCCGCAAAAGACTCTCCTCCGCTTCCCGCAGGACTGCACCGGCCTCTTCCTCTGCCTTTTCCCGGATTTCATCTGCTTCAGCCGCAGCTTCCGCTAAAATCCGGTCTGTAATTTTTTCCAGTCCCGTCATACCGGTCTCTCCCTTCTATTAAAGCGCGCTGACTGCCAGAATGGATACTAACAGAGCCAGAATGGCATAGGTCTCTACCATGGCCGGGAACAGCATAGCCTTACCAAACTGCTCCGGTTTCTTAGCTACGATTCCAATAGAAGCTACAGCTGTACGTCCCTGATGAATGGCAGATGCCAGTCCTACGATGCCGATAGGAAGGCAGGCTAAAAAGTACAGAAGACCTGTAGCTAAAGACATTCCCATATCAGCGCCTCCGCCTAACAGCCCTGTTCCGGAGAGCACCAGAAAGCCTACTAACAAGCCGTAAATACCCTGGGTACCAGGAAGCAGCTGTAAAATCAGAACCTTGGCAAATTTTCCCGGATCCTCTGTCACTACTCCTGCGGCTGCCTGTCCTGCCATTCCTACTCCGATGGCGGAACCAATTCCTGCAAGTCCTACTGCCACTGCAGCGCCCAACAATGCAAATACAATACCCATCTCACTCATAACTTAGTCCTCCTTAATATCTGCATACTTTGTATTTCTGCAAAACGGCTCAAACATCCGGCCGCCGCCCTCATAAAACTTCCCAAAAAATTCCACATACTGGAGACGGCAGGTGTGAACGTAAGCTCCCAGCAGATTAATAGCCAGGTTAAAGCCATGTCCCACCAGGAATACCAGAATAAATATCACCGCGCCAAAAATTCCGTTTCCTGCCATACTTCCCATCTGATTGATAACTGAGGCAATTACACCAGTTGCCAGTCCCAGCGCCAGAAGTCTGGAATAGGAAAGCACATCAGAAAGCCAGCTTGTAATGTTGTAGAGATCGTAAGCTCCCAGAGCCAGCCTGAGAGCCGGATTTTTGCTGCTTCTTCCTGACATAAGGAGAATTCCGACAGCTCCTCCTATCGCCAGTACCTTCGCCAGCAGATTGACTGATTCCGGAAATACAATGGTCATCTGAGACATGGATGCAAACAGCTCTGACGGAAGAAGAATTAAAATCAACCCTGTCAGAAGACAGTACCAGAGCACCACATCACAGAAGAAATCCAGCACCCGCTTATCCTTTAAAAGCATATAGCCCTTCAGTCCAAGTCCCAGGAATAAGTGAATCACTCCGAACAGCATGGACATCACAAGCATCTTCATGGGATCGTCAAGAGGTGTAAACCAGACGGCCGGTATGCCGATCTCCCTTCCAAAAAAGGTCCTGGAAACCACATTGACTACATCTCCAAAGTATCCGCCGAACATAACGCCCCAGAACAGGGTAGAAATGCCGCAGTACATAAACAGGCGAATCGATTTTTTCAGTCCGCTTGCCATTCTTGGAAATTTCTTTAAAAGAATGAAGCAGGCCAGAAATACAATCAAACCGTAAGCTGCATCTGACAGCATCAGCCCAAAGAAAAAAATGTAACAGAGCGACATGATGGAGGTCGGATCCATCTCTCCCTTTGCCGGAAGTCCGAAGGAGGCTGTCACTCCTTCCGCTGACTCTGCCAATGTACTGTTTTTTAAAAGTACCGGAGCTTCCTCCTCTTCCGGAACCGCCTCTGTCTGCACATACAGGTCAAATCTCTCATTCAGACGGGACAGAAGCTTCTCTTCCTCCCGCTCAGGAATATATCCTGTCAGCAGCACTGTCTTCCCCGACTGAAGCATATTCCCCAGCGCCTGGTACTTTTCTGCTCCCATCCGGCAGTAATCTGACAAAAGCCGGATATTTTCTCTGGAAGTGCCGTAGGCTTTCAGTTTTTCCTCTGTCATCCGAATCTCTGCCCGGATGTTCTGAATCTCCTCCTCCAGCTCTTCCTTTTTTACTGCCGGAATCTGATCAAAGCTTTGAGAAGGTCTGGCAAAACCTGCTGCCCGCAGAGCCTCCTCCACCTGCGCCCCGTCTTCTTTCAGACACAGAACTGCGGCGCATACCTGATCCTTATCCTTTCCAATCAGCTGAATCACCACATCAGCTGAAGGCGCCCTCTCTGCCACTGTCTGGTAAAGAGATTCCAGCGTCGTCTGCGCTCCTGCCGCTCCAATAAAAAGAGTGGTTTTTTCCGTACCGGAACACTGCATGGACACATCGAGAGGCAGCCACGGAGAAAGAGCTTCTATCTGAGTCTCCAGCTTGGCAATCGATGCCTTCTCTTCTCCTATCTTCCGGCTGTACTCTAAAATCTGCTTTGCGTCCTCCATCACCAGCCGGTGATTTTCCTGAATCGCTGCAAATGTCTCCCCTGAAGTCAGGGGTTTTCCTGCAAGTCCTGCAAGGAGCGAGGATTTTTCCGGAGCATACTGGTCAAGAACTTCCAGAGCCTGCTCTGCCGTCCAGGCATCCCTCTCGCAGCTCTGCCGCCTGGCAGAGGTATCCGGTCTCTGGAAAGCGCTTCCCTCAGTTTCTTCCAGCCGTGAAATTTCCACAACTCCAGCTCCCTGGAGAAACTCTAAAACCTGTTTCCGATCCGTTAAAAGAGCGCAGATGGTAATTTTCTTCATCTGCAGAACTGCCATATCCACATCCCTCCTGTCTGGATTTTCTGCGGTATCTGTCACGTTTTAAGCAGGATGTCCGTAATCAGATGAACTGCTTCCCCTGATTTCTCCTCTGCGCGTCTGCGCATCTGTGAGATCTCTGTCTCCGCTTCCTGTCTGGCTTCCGTAAGAATTTCATCCTCCTTGACCTTAGCAGCGCTTCTTACAGCTTCCAGGCCTTCTCTGATTTCCCGTTCAGCGTTTTCCCTTCGGTTCTCCGCCTCCTTCCTGGTCTGCTCCGCCAGCTCCTTTCCCTTCTGCCTGGCCTCGCTTACCAATCCTGCTGCCTTCTCTTCTGCCTCCTGTACTGCCAGAATCGTTTCCTTTACCATTCTCTCACCACCTTCTGCCTTTTATTTTCAGCTATTCCAGCTCAAACTCCCGCCCGGCGGCTGATCCTCTGTTTGGGTCTGCCTGTCTATGCGAAATGTCTGTCTCAAGTCTGTATCTTCCCAAAACCTGCCTGTGCCTCATATTAGTATAGTGCGGCTCTCTTTTCTTCATTCATAAAAAGAATAAGTTCATTTCACATATTTGCAAATATTATACAGCTTCTTAATATATCTGTCTATATTATTAATATTAAATTCACTATTTTTGTTTTGTTTTTATTAATTTAATATTTTTGTCAAACATTTGTGACATTTCTGTCTTTTTTTAGACACGCGAATTGTCTTTTATTTTCAGAAATTTTGCGGTAAAATGTGTGATAATAACACATTCAGAATCATAGAGCCTGCATAGGCTGACACAGCTTCAGGAGGGCGCAGTATTGAAACGCATTATTATTATCACAGACCGGGAACGGATTGCAGAAAAAATCAGAGAAGACCTGCTCTGTGTATTCCGCGGCAAGGCGGAAATTGAAAAGCTGACCTTTGAGAAAATCGCCGGGATGCCGTCAGTCGATGGTGATCTCCTTCTGTTTACTCTGGGAGACCGGATTGAAAGAATCAAAGAAAAGCTCCTCCACCCGGAAAATATTGTTATCATACGCCGGACCATCCGGGAAAAAAATCTGGTAAAGCTCTTTGAGATCCCCCAGGGGACCCCGGTTCTTGTAGTCAATGATAATTATGAAAATACGCTGCAGACTGTCAATCTGCTCTATGACTTAAATGTCGATAATCTGATTTTAAAGCCCTGGGATCAGACAAGCTGTGAGGACGATGTCACGATTGCCGTCACTCCAGGAGAGGCCGACCGGGTTCCTTCCTTTATTAAGCGGATTATTGATATCGGAGATCGCTGTGTAGATCTGGCCACTTTTATGGATATTATTTATCGTCTTCAGCTGGGAGATGAGGAGATTTCCAAGCGGCTGCTGTCCTATGCTGACGGGATTGTAAATTCCAACCGGGGGCTGAATCAATATTATAAAGAAACAATTATGAAAAATATTCAGATGAAGCACGTTCTGGAATCTGTGGATCTTGGTATTCTTCTGACTCTCCCTGACGGAACGATTGTTTTATGCAATCAGAGATTCCGTGAAATGATAAAAAAACCAGTGCGGGAGGGCGTTACACGTCTTTCCTCTCTCTTCGATGAATCTCTTTTGGAGTTTTTCTCCAGAGATTCCTTTGATTTTGAACCAGCCCGGTTCGGTGTCTGTGAAATGACAGTCCGAAAAAACAGACTCAGCTATGACAGCTCTGTCTATCAGGAACTCTATTTTTTCCGTGATATTACTTATGTAAAATCGCTGGAAGAAAAGATCAGCCGCCAGGTCAAAAAGCAGGGCTTCCATGCAAGATATCAGATCCAGGATATTCTCTACCAGTCGGAAGCCATGAACCGCTGTCTGGAAAGTGTCCGAATCTTTTCACCTGGCAGCAAGACCATTCTGCTGGAGGGAGAAAGCGGAACCGGAAAAGAGCTGATTGCCCAGTCCATCCACCACTTGTCAGAGCGCAGCCATCAGCCGTTTGTAGCGGTAAACTGTGCGGCTGTACCTGAAAATCTCCTGGAAAGCGAACTATTCGGCTATGTCCGCGGGGCTTTCACCGGGGCCAGCCGTGACGGAAAGCCAGGACTGTTTGAGCAGGCAGACAAGGGCACGCTGTTTCTGGATGAAATCGGCGATATGCCTGTTGGACTCCAGTCACGGCTGCTGCGCGTCATTCAGGAAAAACAGATTATGCGAATTGGAAGCGACCGGGTCATTGACATCGATGTCCGCATTATCGCCGCCACGAACCGTGATCTGCGTCAGGAAATGAAATGCGGACGTTTTCGCAGCGATCTCTACTACCGGTTAAGCGTCCTGCCCGTTTCCATTCCCCCTCTGCGGGAACGAAAGGAAGATATCCTTCTCCTGTTTTCCAGCTTTTTATCCGAACCATGTGAAATACCGGAGCGGGTCCGCCGCATCCTTCTCGCCCATGACTGGCCTGGAAACGTCAGGGAACTTCGAAATGCAGCTGAATATTTTGAGCTGATGAAATGCCGCGAAAACTGCCTTCCCGATTATCTGATGCATCTGGAAGGCAGCCTCCTGTCAGAAGAAGAGAAACAGCTTCTTCTGCTGATCCGGGATACGCAGGATTCCGGACTGCCTGCGGGGCGCAGTTTTCTGTGTCAGGCTCTTTCAAAATCCCTGGAAACTCCTGTCAGTGAATACCGCCTCCGCAGTCTTTTAGACGGGCTGGAACAAAAGGGACTGGCAGTAAAGCACACCGGGCGAAGCGGAACGCGTATCACAGAACAGGGACGGCGTATCCTGCGCTGATATCAAACCTGCATAAAAACGGCAGTATTCCTACTGCGGCAAAATTCAGTCAGCAATCAGAGAGAAGAAACTTTTCCAAGCTCCTCTGCACTCGCAGCCCCTGGAAAAGTTTCTTCGCCCTTTCAGCGCATATGGCAGCCGTCTGCATGGTCCGTTTTACCATTTCGCCCATTTTGCCCTTATTTTCATCCAGTTTTTTTCTATTTCCATCTATATTACCCAATTTTCACCCTTTTTTCTCCATACAGCTCTTTTTTCCCTCTGTTTTTTTCTATTTTCATCTGGTTTTTCTCCTGTACGCTGTTCCTGCCTGAGCATTTTTTATATTTTTTCATTTGTATTGCTCTATCTTTCTCTATTTATCTCATTTTTTACATTTTTTTATTGTTTTTTTATATTTTGGCATATTTTCTGCATATTATATCTCACAAATAGTATCAGTAAATAAGGGGAGAACATCTCCCCGAAAGACTGGAGGGATATCATGGGAAACCCAATCATTGGGGTATTTGCGGACACAATGCGCTGCCGTCAGGGCAGCTTTGGCGATGTAGACAGGCAGTATATAAATGCTGCCTACATAAACGCAGTAGCAGAAGCTGGCGCTGTTCCGTTTATCATACCGGTCAGCAGCAATCAGGAAAAAAACAGAAAGCTGATTGACCTGTGCGATGGACTGCTCTTTCCAGGAGGCGAGGATATCGATCCCCGTTATTATGGCGAAAATCCCCATCCAAATCTGGGTGAAATTCGTCCAGAAGTAGACGAATTTCTATTTCACAGCTTCCTGTATGCTCTGGAACAGCGGAAACCAGCTCTGGGAATCTGTAAGGGAATGCAGATGATGGTTGTTGCTATGGGAGGCTCTCTCTATCAGGACATCTATTCTCAGCGAGAGTGTGAAACTTTTCTGCACTGTCAGTCAGGGCGGCGCAGCTATCGGCTTCACCAGGTACAAATCGAAAAAGAAAGCCGGCTGTTTCAAATCCTTGGAACAGAACAGATTGCTACTAACAGTATGCACCACCAAAGTGTCCGAACATTAGGAAAGGGGCTGCGCGTCTCAGCTCAGACAGAGGACGGCATTATAGAAGCAGTCGAAAGTCCTGACGGACGGCTGATTGGTGTTCAATGGCACCCGGAGGAAATGGTTCCTGACAGTGAAAGCATGAAGCTGCTGTTTCAGAATCTGGTTAAACGGGCGTCTGTATAAAGAAAAACAGGGAGGAACTGCATTATGATTGCAATTACAGGAGGAACCGTCAATACAATTACAAACGGTGTGATTGAGCGTGGTACTCTTCTTATTGAAAATGGAAAAATTTCAGCAGTGGGAGCCGATCTCCCCATACCGGAAAACGCAGAGGTAATCGACGCTTCCGGCTGCTACGTCATGCCGGGACTCATTGACTGCCACACGCATCTCTGTCTGATGGGAGAACCGAAAACCATGCCTATGCTGCAGTCTGATACAAACGAATCCAGCAGTCCGGTAACCCCCTATGTGAGGGCTTTGGATGCCTTAAATCCCTTTGATTATGCAGTGGAAAAAGTGCGGAATGCAGGATTCACCACTGTCTATACAGGCCCCGGCTCAGCCAACCCTATCGGCGGCCTGGGAATCAGCATGAAGCTGCGGGGATCCACGGCCGATGAAATGGCCATTCCCGGAAGTGAACAGATGAAAATGGCTCTGGGAGAAAATCCCAAACGGTTTTACGGCTCTGAAAAGAAAGCCCCTGCCACCCGCATGGGAACAGCAGCTCTCATACGCAAAACCCTTTACGAAGCCAAAGCCTATTCCGACCGGCTTCTTGCGGCAGAGGCAGGAAAAGAACCTGCCCCTCCATTCAATTTTGAGCTGGATCCACTCGTTCCGGTTGTGCGCGGCCAACGAAAAGTCCGCATTCACTGCCATCGCTCAGACGATATTGTAACTGCCATCCGCCTGGCAGAGGAATTCCATCTGAAGTATTCGATTGAACATGCGACGGATGGCTCAAAAATCAAGGATTTCCTAGGTGAAAAGCATGCTACCTGCGTTATCGGCCCTCTCCTTTTAGAACCGAATAAGCAAGAAACTCACAACATTCACCTGGAGACAGCAGGAGAACTGGACAAGGCTGGAGTGAAAATCTGTCTCATGGCCGACACAGCGTCCAAAACTGCCTGGCTTCCTGTAGAAATCGGTCTTCTGATGCGAAGAGGACTCAGGGAAGAAACGGCCTTCCGCGCTGTCACCATCCACGCCGCAGAAAATCTGGAGCTGGATCACCGAATCGGTTCTCTGGAACCAGGAAAGGATGCCGATATCGCTGTTTTCGACGGACATCCATTCTGTAATTTCTCGCTCTGTCGGATGACTATGATTGACGGTGTCATCTATCACAATATGCTTGCTGAAAAACCAGAATAAAGGAGGAGTATCATGAAAAAAAGAGGAAGAAAAATTTTAGCATCCATGCTCGCTTTGGCAATCGCTTTAACTGGCTGCGCTCCAAAGTCAGCTGATTCCGGTCAGAAAGACGATGGAAATGCTTCTGTCTCTGCCCAGACCGGCGAAGACGGAAAAACCCTCACTATCGGAACCACCTACACAGTCAGTACCTTCGTCCCCTGGAAATCCACCTCAGACGGAGACCGCTATATTCTGTCGAATGTCTACGAATCTCTGATTGAGTACGATACCCGCGGAAACTTTCTCCCAGGCCTGGCCGAAAGCTGGGAAAATGAAGATGATCTGACATGGGTATTTCATCTGAGAGACAATTCCTTCTGGCAGACTGGAAACGACTTGTTCGGCGATGAAAAAATTCCTGTTACGGCTCAGGATGTAAAAAATGTGTTTGATTTTGTAATGGATGAAAAAAATGAAGCTGCCCGCCGGTCCAGCCTGACAGAATCCATTGATCATATTGAAGTAACCGACGACTCTACCATTAAATTTGTAACCAAAAAACCAGAAGCCCTGTTTTTAATGGCTCTCAGCAATATCTACCTCTTCCCCACTAAAGCGGTAGACGATGGTTTCGATCTGGCTAAGCATCCAGTCGGCTCCGGTCCATATAAGTTCGAATCCTACGCTACGGACGATCAGACTGTACTGGTAAAAAATGAGGATTACTATATTGAACCAGGACTTGACAAAGTGGTATATAAAATTATTCCAGACAAAGCAGTAGCTGCCATTGCTCTCCAGAATAATGAAATCGATATTGCCGTACAGCTTCTTTCCACCGATTTAGAGGCAGTAGCTGCAAAAGAAAATGTAAAGCTGTTAGCCAACCCGCTGGGCTGGTACCGGTATATGGGATTTAACTTTGAAGATCCGCTCCTTTCCGATCCAGATGTGAGAAAAGCGATCCTGATGGCGGTAGATACAGAATCTGCTGTAAAAGCTATTTTCGCCAATGACGCCGGAATCACGCTTGCCAAACGTGCCTTAGGACCGATTCCTCTGGAGTTCCCAGGAGCAGATGAAGCTGCATGGAAGGAAGCCTACCCTGCCTACGATCCAGATGGGGCCAAGGCTCTGCTGGAATCAAAAGGATGGTCTCTCGGCTCTGACGGCATTTATGAAAAGGATGGACAGAAACTGGAGTTTGTATTAAAAACCGTCAACACGGATCCGAATATGAAATTCGGTGTTATTATCTCCACAGAACTTAAAAAAGCAGGAATTAACTGTATCCCTCAGCCGACAGAGTACGCCACTCTGACCTCTGACATCAAATCCTCCAATGTTCAGGCCTTTGTTATGGGCGGAGGAAGCACACTGGACGGTTTAAATATGCTGTTCCACTCTGAAAAATCAAAAATGACAGCTCACCGTACAAATTACGCAAATCCTGAGCTGGATGCCAAACTGGACGAGGCCTTTGCTGCCCTGGACGAGGATACCAGAGCAAAGCTCCTCACAGAAGCTTCCCTTATGACTATCAAGGACTGCGTCCACATGGGCGGATTCTTTGAATATGTGCAGCTGGGAATGAACACGAGAGTCAAAGATTTTGAAGAGCTTCCCGTTCTGTGGTGCTCCCTCACCAACAGCACGAGAAATATAACTGTGGAATAGCGGCTGTCATGCAATAACCGCTTAACAGGCACTCAGGACGCAGCGTCGCTCTGCCTCACCGCAGGACTGCTGCGTCCTTTCTATCTTAACCGAAAGGAGCCGATTCTATGTGGAACTATATTGCTAAACGTGTTCTTCAGGCTATACCGACTCTGCTCGTCATCTCCTTCCTGATTTTCTCCCTGCTCTATGTAACGCCGGGAGATCCGGTCTATATTATGCTGGGTTCTGGAGACACTCAGAGCTTTACAGAGGAAGAATACGAGGCAGCACGGCATGAACTGGGACTTGATCAGCCTATGCTGGTCCGGTATGCCGATTTCCTGAAAAATGCAGTGAAAGGAGATCTGGGAACCTCCTATATCACAGACGAAGACGTGTTTACAGCGATTATGCAGCGTCTGCCCGCCACTCTTGTGCTGACTGTGGCCGCCGTTTTCCTAGGGCTTTTAATTTCCATCCCTTTAGGTATTCTGGCAGCCATACGACACAACAGCATCTGGGATTCCATCGCCACCTTTCTGGCTACCATCGGAACCTCCCTGCCGAAATTCTGGTTCGGGCTGGTGCTGATCATCTTTTTCTCACAGAATCTCGGAATCCTCCCCAGCCAGGGAATGGCGTACATAGACGACGGGCTGGGGCCGTTCCTGTCCCACCTGATTCTGCCTGCCTCTTCTCTGGCTCTGGGTCTGGCAGCCACACAGACCCGTATGATCCGTTCCAGTATGCTGGACGTATTAAGCCAGGACTATGTCCGCTTTGCCAGAAGCAAGGGTCTGAAAGAATATGCCGTCATCATCGGACACGCCATGAAAAATGCCATGATTCCTGTGGTGACAGTAATTGGAAGCGAATTCGGCGCCCTTTTGGGAGGAGCAGTTGTAACAGAAACTATCTTCGCATGGCCTGGAGTAGGCAGGCTTGCCATGAATTCGATTGCCAAGCGTGACTATCCCATGATTCAGGGCAACACACTGGTGCTCTGCGCCCTGTTTCTTCTGACCAATCTGATCATTGATATTATCTGCGCCTGGCTGAATCCCAAAATCAGGCTGGACAAGTAGGGAAAGGAGGAGGATTTATGCACACAGAACAACTTAACAGCTCAAATAAAAAGGCCTCCTACTGGAAGGATGTAGCCAGACAGTTTTTCAAAAACAAAATTGCAGTGCTGGGTCTTTTCATTCTGTCGGCTATTGTAGCGCTCTGCGCCTTTGCCCCTTTATTTACCAGCTATGATCCCGTTAAGGATATGGTTCTTGCTGATATGCTTCTGCCCCCTGGTTCTCCAGGCCATCTGCTGGGAACTGACGACTATGGCAGAGATATCCTCTCCCGCCTGCTCTACGGCGGCCGAAGCTCCGTACTCACAGGACTGACTGTAGCTCTTTTATCTGCCTTCGCCGGCATTTTTATCGGCTGCATCAGCGGCTACTTCGGCGGCTGGCTGGACTCTCTTCTGATGAGAATCACAGATATTATGTTATCGTTTCCATTTCTCATCATTGCCATCGCTATTATGGCTGCCTTAGGAGCCAGCCAGAAAAATATCGTCATTGCTTTAGCTATCGTCAGCTGGCCCAATTTTGCCAGACTGACCAGAAGCCAGGTAATGGCTGTCCGGGAACAGGAATATGTAGAATCTGCCAAGGCAGCCGGTTTTAAAAACAGCCGGATTATGCTGGGCCATATTCTTCCCAACTGTATCGGCCCTCTCATTATTCAGACGACTCTGTCTGTGGGAAGCGCCATTCTGTCTTCCGCCAGCCTGAACTTTCTCGGCCTGGGAGCAGATGCCTCTCTTCCAGACTGGGGAGCCATGCTGAATCAGGGCAGAAATTACCTTCAGAACGCTCCTTATCTGACGACAATCCCCGGAATTGCCATTTCCCTGACGGTTCTATCTGTCAACTGGATCGGAGACGGTCTCCGGGATGCCTTTGATCCGAAGCTTAGAAAATAGGAGGAATTCAGATGACAGAACTGCAAACGCCTTTCAATATCCAAAACACACCAAAAGACAGTTCCACAGACAGCTGCTTTCTGAAGGTAGAAAACCTTTGTACGTGGTTTCGCACACCAGAGGGACTGGTGAAATCTGTCAACGGAGTTTCCTTCCACATAGACAGAGGTGAAACCCTGGCCCTGGTAGGAGAATCAGGATGCGGAAAAACCGTCACCTCTCTTTCTCTCATCCGGCTTCTGGCAAAATCGGCCCAGATTCAGGCTGACTCGATTCTTTTAAACGGCAGAGAAATCAAGGATCTCTCAAAGGAGGAGGCCAGAAAAATCAGGGGAACAGACATTTCCATGATCTTTCAGGAGCCTATGACCTCCTTAAATCCTGTTTACCGGATTGAAAAGCAGATTGGGGAAATGATACGGCTCCACAATCCCGGCATGAGCCGGGAAGAGATACACAGCCAGTCCGTAGAATTTCTGAGGCGGGCAGGCGTACCTAACCCGGAGGAGCGGCTGAAGGTCTATCCCCACCAGCTCTCCGGCGGCCTGCGCCAGAGAGTTATGATTGCCATCGCCCTGGCCAGCAGACCGTCCATGCTGATTGCCGATGAGCCTACTACTGCCCTGGATGTAACCATTCAGGCCCAGATCATCGATTTGATGAAGGAACTGCAGAAAGAGCTTAATATGTCCATTCTGCTTATTACCCACGACTTCGGAGTTGTATCCCAGATGGCTGACCGGGTAGCCGTTATGTACGCAGGAAAAATCGTGGAGGAAGGTTCCC
Organism: Lachnospiraceae bacterium AM93-12TA; assembly: GCA_027698105.1. Classification (GTDB taxonomy): domain Bacteria; phylum Bacillota; class Clostridia; order Lachnospirales; family Lachnospiraceae; genus Otoolea. Next base: position 14,378 of record JAQERH010000031.1, on the reverse strand, counting down.
TGAAAGAGGTGCTGGAATCACCTCTGCATCCCTACACAGAGCTTCTGATTCTATCCATCCCCGGCATCCGTGTAAAACGCGGCGGACGGCTGAAAACCATTGAAGGAACGGTTCCGAATCCCCTTCACTTCCCTTCCGGCTGCCGTTTTCATCCCCGCTGTCCTTTTGCAACAGAGCGATGTTCTAAAGAGGAGCCGCCGGAGACGAGACAGGGCGGACACCGCGTCAGCTGCTGGCTGCACGTTCCGTCAGACATTTCACAACAGGAGGTACAGAATGAACCAGGAAACATTGATTGACATTCAAAATCTTCAGGTGTACTTTCCAATCCGCTCCGGGCTGTTCCAGAGGCAGACAGGCGTTGTAAAAGCCGTTGACAATGTATCTCTTACCATTCATAAAGGCGAAACCGTAGGACTGGTCGGAGAATCAGGATGCGGAAAAACCACCATCGGCAGAGCCATTGTGCGCCTGAATCAGCCAAATGGCGGAAAGATTATGTACCAGGGGCAGGATCTGTTAGCTGCTAAGGGAAATGAGCTTAGAAACCTGAGAAAGGATATTCAGATTGTGTTTCAGGATCCCTACTCGTCCCTGAATCCCAGAAAAACAGTACGCCATCTGATATCAGAAGTTCTCACAGTGCAGAAGGGCTGCACGCCCAGGGAAGCAGGAGAGCAGGTGGAAGACTTAATGGTTCAGGTAGGCTTGAACCCTGTCTACGCAGACCGTTATCCCCACGAATTTTCCGGCGGCCAGCGCCAGAGAGTCGCTATCGCAAAAGCGCTGGCTCTCCAGCCAAAATTTATTGTATGCGATGAGGCTGTTTCCGCCCTGGACGTTTCCATCCAGTCCCAGATTATTAACCTGCTTCTGGATCTTAAAGAAAAATATGGCATTACCTATCTGTTTATCTCCCATGCCATGAATGTGGTGGAGCATTTAAGTGATCGGGTGGCAGTGATGTATCTGGGAAAGCTGATGGAGTATGCTCCGGCTGAGGAGCTGTTCTCCTCCCCCGCCCACCCCTATACGAAAGCGCTTTTATCGGCTGTTCCCCTTCTGTCCGGCCAGGAAACGCGAAAACGAATCGTACTGGAGGGAGATGTGCCCAGCGCCTCCCATGTGCCATCCGGCTGCCGCTTCCATACCCGGTGCTATATGGCTGACGAAAGATGCCGGATGGAGGAACCCTGTATGCGGGAAATCTGTCCCGGACATTTCGCCTGCTGCCACAAGGTCTAAAAGCTGTACATCAATAAGCATAAAAGGAGAGCTGTCAGGCCCATCAAATCGATGCACCGGACAGCTCTCCTTCTTTTCCTTCATCTTCCTTTATCTTCTAAAGCTTATTTCCATTCCGCCCAAACTTCCGCTTTTTAAATCGGAGAAACGGCATTTTTGCCGCAGCCGCTTCCATCCGGCACTGGTTGTCCTTCTGGCAGACCCGTATCATCTCATCCAGCTGCCTGAACCGCTCGTCCTCCTTCTCATCGGCTACCCGCATCAGGTAGTCCATCTCTTTCAGAAGCTTTTCATGGACCATGTAAGCGATATCCTGACTCAGCTTTTCACAGTTTTCCTCCATAGCCCGTCCTATTACATGGTTTAAAAGTCTCTGCACCTGCTCCAGCTGACCGCTCTCTACCAACGTCTCTACGGTATTTCCCTGCTGCATCTCATCTGCGCAGGAAACTGCTGTCTCCTGCTCTGCCAGTATCTCCGTTCCCGGCTCAGAGCCGTTTGTCCCATCCGATTCTGTCTTTCTGAGAGCTGCCAGTACGTCCTCCTCCAGCACCTCATTGGGAATAATTACCTTTCCGTCTGACTCCAGAGACTTTGACAGAGCCGTTTTAATCGCCTTCAGCTGATACCCCTTGTCCTTCAGCATTTTCACCTGCCTGAACAGCCGAATATGAAATTCTGTATAATAACGATGCCCCATTTCATTTCTGGGGATTTTAAACTCCAGCTCCTCCTCCCAATATCGCAGCACATGAGCTTCCACATCCACCTTTTTAGAAGCGTCTGATATCAGATAATGTACCTCAGCCATGATTCAATCCTCTCCTTTAGTTCACAATATTTCGTAGCCTGTTAATACTATATGCGAACCAGGAGACAATTATGTCAAAAAAAGAAGCCGGGCTGAGACAGCTTCTGAAGGCAATAAAAGAGGGAAGCAGGGAAAGTTTCCTGGTTCCAATTCAAAGTCACCAAAAACTTTCCCTGCTTCCCTTTTGCCAGCGGAAGAAACCGCTCCTATCTGTATATTCTTCTCCCTACTTGGCCAGATTCTCGAATTTCGTAAGCTCCGGCCTCCAGAGCAGATTGACGGTTCCAATGGGGCCGTTTCTCTGCTTGGCAATGATAACCTCAGCAATATTGGGAGTCTCTGTGTCCTTATGATAATAGTCGTCCCTGTAGAGGAACATAACCATATCCGCGTCCTGCTCGATGGCTCCCGACTCTCGAAGATCCGACAGCATAGGCCGGTGATCCGGCCTGGTCTCACAGGCACGGGACAGCTGGGATAGGGCGATAACCGGCGCATTCAGTTCTCTGGCCAGAGCCTTTAAGGAACGGGAAATCTCGGAAATCTCCTGCTGCCTGTTCTCTCCGCCTTTTCCGCTTCCGCTCATCAGCTGAAGATAGTCGATAATGACAATGCTGAGTCCATACTCCAGCTTCACCTTTCTGCACTTGGAGCGAAGCTCCATAATCGAAATACCCGGCGTATCGTCAATAATCAGCTTGGAATTTCCAATGGTTCCAATTCCCTCCACAACGGCATCCCAGTCGGAGTCAGACAGTGTTCCTGTTCTCAGCTTCTGGGAATCCACTCTGGACTCCATGGAAAGCATACGGTTCACCAGCTGTTCCTTGGACATCTCCAGGCTGAATACCATACAGGGCATATTTTTTCTCACTGCAATGTGGTCCACCACATTCAGCACAAAAGCAGTCTTTCCCATGGACGGGCGGGCTGCAATCAGCACAAAGTCCGACGGCTGAAAGCCCGAGGTCCGAAAATCCAGGTCGTGGAAACCACTGGGAATTCCCGTCACATTTCCCTGATTTTTTGAGGCCGCCTCAATCTTATCCAGCACGTTCAATGCCACCTGGCGAATGGGTACAAAGTCTCCGCTTCCCTTGCTCTGGAGCAGATCAAACACCGATTTCTCTGTGCGGGCTAAAATATCGTCCAGCTTGTCCTTCCCCGCATAGCAGGTATTGGCAATCTCCTCATTAATCTTAATCAGTCTTCTGAGCACTGCCTTCTCACGTACAATACCTGCGTAGGATTTCACATTGGCAGAGGTGGGAACCGTAGCCATAATATCCCGGACAAACTCCAGGCTGCTGACCTCAGGGGGAACATCTTTCTCCTTCAGACGGTTCTGAAGCGTCACCAGATCTACTGGTTTTCCCTCATTAAACAGCTCCACCATCGCCTCAAACATCACGCCGTACTGGTGCTGGTAAAAATCGGCGCCTGTGACAATCTCAGACGCCGAAATAATAGCTTCGCGATCCATCAGCATTGCGCCGATTACGGACTGCTCCGCCTCCACACTGTGAGGAAGCACGCGCTTAATCAGCGCTTCATCCATGTTTATGCCTCCGTTACCTTAACACGAAGAGTTCCTGTTACATCCTTGTGAAGCTTAACCGGTACCTCGTGAGTTCCAAAGGTTTTAAGGGGCTCTGGAAGCACCAGCTTCTTCTTGTCAATATCTACCTTCAGCTGTTCAGAAACTGCCTTGGCAATCTCCTTGCCGGAGACAGAACCAAAGGCTCTTCCGCCCTCTCCGGCGCGGATAGAAAGAGTAATGGATTTGTCCTCTAAAAACTTAGCCAGATCCTTTGCCGCTGCCAGATGCTCTGCCGCAATCTTCTGCTCATTTGCCTTCTGAAGCTTTAAATCATTTAAGTTCTGAGCTGTAGCCTCCACACCCAGATTCTTCTTTAAAATAAAGTTTCTGGCGTATCCGTCATTTACCTTTACAATCTGTCCCTTCTTTCCCAGAGACTTTACATCCTCTAATAATACAACTTCCATTTTATATTTCTCCTTTCTCGATCATCTGCCTGAGAATGGCCTTCAGTTTTTCCCTGGCCTCCTCCATGGTAGCGTCCTTTAACTGGGCTCCTGCAATCGTTCTGTGACCGCCTCCGCCCAGTTTTTCCATCATCACCTGTACATTGACCTCATCAATGGAACGGGCGCTGAAGAAAATCGTATCCTTCACCTGGGTCATCACAAAGGACGCCTTAATTCCAATAATGTTAAGCAGCTCGTTGGCCGCCTGAGCACCTATGACAGTCGGACTCTCCAGTCCCTCGGAAGGGCACTCGGAAATCGCAAATTCCTTCTCAAAAATTTCTGCCCTTCTGACAGCCTCTGCCCTTGCCCGGTAATCTTCCACCCGATCCCGGAACAGCTTTCTGACTCGTACCACATCGGCTCCATTCCTTCTCAGGAAAGCCGCCGCCTCAAAGGTTCTCACACCTGCCTGGTTCATAAAGTTATTCGTATCGATGACAATACCTGCATACATGGCGTCAGCCTCCACAGAACGCATCTTAATGCCGTCTCCCACATACTGCAGAATCTCAGACACCATCTCGCAGGTGGAGGAGGCATAAGGTTCCACGTAAGAGAGCACAGCGTTTTCAATAATCTCACTGCTCTGTCTGTGGTGATCCAGAACCATAATCGTTTTAACCATTTTAAGAAGCTCCGGCGCCTCCGTAATGCTGGGACGGTTTACATCCACCACCACAAGCATGGTATTAGCGTCCGCCCGGGCCGCAGCTTCGTCTCCTGTGAGAAACAGATCATCCGGATAGTCAGGATTATTCTGAAACCGCTCCATCATAGGCCGCACGGAAGAGTTTACACTGTTAATGACAATGTGAGCCTTTTTATTAAATGCAGCTGCAATCCGGTAGATTCCAATGGTAGCTCCGAAGGAATCCGGATCTCCTATCCTGTGTCCCATAATAAGAAGCTTATCCTTGGTCTCCATCAGCTCCCGCATGGCGTGGGCCTTTACCCTGGCCTTTACCCTGGTGGTCTTCTCCAGCTGCTGGGATTTGCCGCCGTAGTAGGTAATCTTGGATCCGTCCTTTACGACAGCCTGATCGCCGCCTCGTCCCAGAGCCATATCAATAGCTGTTCTGGCATACTCATAATTCCTTATATAGGTCTCTCCGTTCATACCCATGCCGATACTCAGGGTGACAGCCATCTCATTGCCGATATTGACTGTTTTAACTTCCTCCAGCAGGGAAAAACGCTCCCTCTCAATCTCCTTCGTATACTTCTGCTTGATAACAAAGAAATATTTATCCTTTTCAAGCTTTTTCACAATTCCGTCTAAATTGGAAATATACTTGTTAATCTTTCGATCAATCAGAGCCACTAAAAGGGAACGGCGCACCTCCTCCACGCTTTCTAAGGCCTCGTCGTAATTATCCAGATAAATCAGTCCCGCTACCAGGTTCTGATTCGTAATCTCCTGCTTTAAGGTCAGAAGCTCCGTCTCATCAAACAGATAAACAGCCCACAGGGTCTCGTCCTCATCCCCGTCCGGCGCTTCCAGGCTAAGCTCTCCGTCCTCGCCTGCACAGATATGCCGAAGCTCCATCCGGTAGCAGCTGTCCCCATAAGTAATGTGGAGGCTTCCCTCCCCGTCAATTCCATTTAAAATTTCTCTGGTCAGCTCCGGAAACAGCCCGAACAGCGTCTTATTCTTCCGGTCATCCCTTACAATGTCAGAAAATCCTTCATTCATCCACAGCAAAAGGCCGCTTTCATCTGCAATCGCATAAGGAAAGGCCATATCTGCTGCAATATGCTCCTGAAGTTCAGCATATTGAGCAGAAAATTCCAGAAGCCCCCCCAGAAGCCGCTTTCTCTTATACAGATAAAGCCATCCGCATACTGCCGCATAAAACAGCGTAAAGCCCGTCATGACAATGCCGGCCTTTAAATCCATCAGACCCACCACTACATTGGCGGCCATCAGGATCACTGCCATAAAAAGCGGCCATTGCAGATACGCACGCAGCTGCCCCTGTATTCTTATATCCTCTTTCATCTCTCTCTCCTGTTTCACTCTCAAGAACGCTCCCCTGCAGTCTCCAGGGGCGTTTACCTTGGTATAGATGGAACTATATTGCTCAGGGTCAGCGTACACTGTCCCTGCCTATAGGATCAAATTATAACATAAAGGGGGCTGTTCGTCTAGGCACGCAGAAGAAACGCAAAAAGTTTGACACCATAATCTCCTGGTGGTATACTTTGCCTAAACCAAGGGAGCTCGTAGGCGGGCTGAGAGGAAGTAACCGAACTTCGACCTTTATCACCTGATTTGGGTAATGCCAACGTAGGGACTATACAGGCGCGGCCATCAGAAAGCCGACAGCTGCATTTCTCAGATCTGGATCCATATGGTTTCAGATCTTTTTTTCCGCCTTCGTTCTCCTCTCATTATGAAAGGAGTATATTTATGAATCAGACAGCACATCCGGCCCCAGGCCCCTCTTCCCGAACCTATTCTACGCAGATGGACGCCGCCAGAAAAGGCATTCTTACAAAAGAAATGGAAACGGTAGCCAGACAGGAACATTTCGCTCCGGAACGTCTCATGAGCCTTGTGGCTGAGGGAAAAATTGCAATTCCTGCCAACCGTCTTCACACCTGTCTTCACCCAAACGGCATCGGTTCTATGCTGAGAACAAAAATCAACGTCAACCTGGGAACCTCCAGGGACTGCATGGATCTGGATATGGAGCTTTTAAAAGTCAATGATGCAGTGGCTATGGGAGCAGAGGCTATCATGGACTTAAGCTCTTTTGGAGACACCCAAAAATTCCGCCGTAAACTCACCGCCGAGTGTCCTGCTATCATTGGCACGGTTCCCATCTACGACGCAGTGGTCTATTACCACAAACCCCTTGCCGAAATCACCTCTGACGAGTGGATTGATATCGTCCGGATGCACGCCATGGACGGCGTTGACTTCCTCACCATCCATGTAGGAATCAACAAAAATACAGCCAGACGGTTTAAACAGGCAAAACGCCTTACCAACATTGTCTCCAGAGGCGGATCTATTATCTTCGCCTGGATGGAAATGACAGGAGAAGAAAACCCCTTCTATGAGCGGTTTGACGAAATCCTCGATATCTGCCGGGAATACGATGTCACCTTAAGTCTGGGAGACGCCTGCCGCCCTGGCTGTCTGGACGATGCCTCTGATATCTCGCAGATCGAGGAGCTGATCACACTGGCAGAGCTTACCAGACGAGCCTGGGATAAACAGGTTCAGGTTATGATTGAAGGGCCAGGCCACATGCCTCTTGACCAGATCGCAGCTAACATGAAAATCCAGCAGACATTATGCAAAGGAGCTCCTTTCTATGTATTAGGGCCTCTCGTCACCGATGTAGCCCCTGGCTACGACCACATCACGGCAGCTATTGGAGGAGCAGTCGCTGCCGCTGCCGGAGCTTCCTTCCTCTGCTACGTCACTCCGGCTGAGCATCTGAGGCTGCCGGATCGGGACGACGTAAAAGAGGGAATTATTGCATCACGAATCGCCGCCCATGCCGCTGACATTGCAAAGGGAATCCCCGGCGCTGCCGACTGGGACAAAAAGATGAGCACCGCCAGAAAAAAACTGGACTGGGAAGAAATGTTCCGGCTTTCCATGGATCCTGAGAAAGCCAGACGCTATCGCGCCTCCTCCAGACCAGAAAAAGAAGACACCTGCTCCATGTGCGGAAATTTCTGCGCTGTTAAAAACATGAATCGGATTTTAGACGGAGAAATTGTCTCTATTTTTGATGAATAAATCTATTTTTTCCAGAAGCAGATTTTTCTGCAGGATCAGACAGGAGGGAGCGCAGTGGTATCACCGCGCTCCCTCCTGTTTTTTATATCCCTGCTGCCGCTAATCCTGCTTCGCCGCATCGCAGAGTATCTGCACGCATGTTTCAATTCCCAGCTGGCCGCTGTTTAACATAATATCATAATTCTCTCTGCGGCCCCATTTCTGATTGGTAAAAGTCTCATAATGAATCCGGCGCTTTTTATCTGTCTGATGCATGAACTCGTCAATGTACTCCTCAATCTCGCCATACTCAGCCAGTGCCCTCTGCCTGCGGATGTCTTTGTCGCAGTAAATAAACACCTTCAGCACATCGTCTCTGTCCTTCAAAATATAGTCTGCGCACCGTCCTACGAAGACACAGCTGCTTCTTCTGGCCGCATCCTGGATAATTTTCTTCTGGGCGATAAAAATCTGTTCTGTAAGAGGCAGTTCCTCCGGCTTCGGCGTCCTGGGATAGGCAATGCCATATAAGCTTCCCATAGCAAAGTTGTAGAGAAGGCTGTTCGTTACCCTCTGCTCCTTATCTGCTACCAGTTCCGGCGAAAAACCGATCTCCTTAGCCGCCAGATCAATCAGTTCCTTGTCATAGAAATCCATCCCAAGTTTTTTTGAGACCAGCTGGCCAATCTGACGTCCTCCGCTTCCATATTCACGGCTGATTGTAATAATCTTCTTACTCATAGTACAGGCCTCCTCTCGCGGCTATTTCTACCTGTATTTTATCATATCAGCACTTAATTTTCAATCAATTAATTTATTAATTCTATATTTTGCGACACTTCAGCGTGATGATGCAATTCAACTGACGCATCTGTTCTGTTTTTACGTATCAGGAATACCGTCCTTTTTCGGCATCTTTCTTGTGATGATAAAATAACAGATCAGGTGAGCGCCTGCTGTAATCACCCAGCTGACCGGGTAGGAAATGTACAGAGAAGCCAGAGTCCTGTGCTGGGCAAAAATCGTGAAAATCCATAAAATTCTCAGGCCACAGGCTCCTGTCAGGGAGACAATCATCGGAAGCACAGAATATCCGATTCCTCTCAGACTTCCGACCATTGTATCCATCCATCCGCATGCAAAATAAGTAGTCGCAATCATACTCATACGCAGCATTCCGAACTGAATCACTTCCGGATCGGTGGAATAAATTCTGAGCAGTTCCCCGCCAAAGGCGTAGGCGCCGAAGCCTAACAGCATTCCCACCGCTGTCACAGTTCCCAGACAGGTAAACATAATCTTCGTAATTCTTGTATATTTCTTTCCTCCCATATTCTGGCTGGTAAAGCTTAAATTCGTCTGATAGACCGCATTCATGGCATTATATACAAATCCTTCTATGTTGGCGGAAGCCGCGTTGCCTGCCATGGCTACAGAGCCAAAGGAATTGACGGAGGACTGAATCAGGACGTTGGAAATAGAGAAAATCGCACCCTGCATACCAGCCGGAAGACCGATTTTAAAAATCTGGAACATTTTATTTTTATAGATTTTAATCTTTTTCAGTTCCAGTTTCAGCCCTCCCTCGCTCTGTCCCAGAGCCCGCAGTACCAGAAAGGCGGAAATAGCCTGAGAAATCACAGTGGCCAGAGCAACTCCTGCCACATCCATGTGGAGATAAATCACAAAAAACAGATTTAAAAGTACGTTTACCACGCCTGCCGCACTCAGGTAATAGAGAGGGCGTCTGGTATCACCTACTGCCCGCAGGATGGCGCTGCCGAAGTTATAGAGCATCACCACAGGCATTCCTGCAAAATAAATCCTCATATAAAGTGCTGCCTTATCAAGCACATCATCCGGCGTGCCCATCATTTCCAGAAGAAGCCTGGAAAAAGCCAGTCCCATAATAATCAGAAGCACACCGCTGACAAGGCTGAGAGCAATCGCCGTATGAACTGACTCGCTCACGTCCCGTTCTCTCTTTCCGCCATATGCCCTGGCTACCACCACGTTAGCACCCACAGAAAGTCCGATAAAAATATTAATCAAAAGGTTAATCAGCGCTGTCGTAGAGCCTACAGCTGCCAGTGACTGGCTTCCTGCAAACCGCCCTACCACAATAACGTCTGCTGCATTAAATAGAAGCTGCAGCACACCGGACAGCATCAGCGGAATAGAAAAAATCAAAATTTTCTTTAATATAGGTCCGCTGCACATATCCATCTCGTAGCTTTTTTTCATGATTTTACTCTCCTCCCCTGTCACTATTTATTTCATTCATCACATAAACATGTAATCATTCAGCCATATAAATATTATACGCAAAAGATGAAAAGGATTCAATGGAATTGCCAGAAAAATTCGTATTCCAGCCTTTATTGTCAACTGATTTTCCGCCTTCTCTCGATCCACCCTGCCCAGTTCAGTGATTTCCAGACAAAAAAAGACCCCGTATCCCTCAGAATACAGAGTCTTTTGAAAAATCTTATATGACTTTTGTGAGTAAAAAATTGAGTAAAACACTTACCCAATTGCCCGCAAACCCTTGATTTTACAGGCTTCTACTCGCAAGTATATGGCATAAGAGCTACCCCAACCGCACACCTGAACGCCTAAAAAATTTTTTCTGAACGCCTATTTTTCCTTTAAAAATCAAAGTTTTACGCTTCGTCTGATTCCATCCGCTTGCATTTAAACTAAACCCTATGTGAGTACAGATTGGAGTAAAAAGTATGTGGTTTTTAAATTTTTGAGTACAGCCACTTTCTCTCCATAAGTTCCCTCTCTATGGGAGTATGGCACATTATAGCACCCTGTTTTCAATCCCTCAGTTTCATCAATGACGACAGGAAACGGGGCATAAAAAAAGGACACTGATTCATACAAACCAGCATCCTTCCTTTTTAGGCTTCACTGCTCAGACGAACCTGATTCAGCTTTACCAGATCCTTCTCCAGTTCCTTATAACCATTCTCCCAACTTTCATGGATATAGATTTTCGTAACACGACTTCCCTCATTCAAGGCATGCCCTAACCACTTGGAAATCTGACGTTCTTCCACTCCATTCTCTGCTGCTCTCGTTGCGAACGTATGTCGGCAATAATGAGACGTAAACAGGCTGATTTCCTTTGCTTCTCGCTTTTCTTCCAGCGCCTTCTTTTTCTCGTCTCGATTAAACGCCCTGATGATTTTCTTAATGACATCCGCCAGATAGTCCGGTCTGTAAGGGGTTCCACTTCTGGTATAGAAAAAGAAATCACGGTAGCTTTCCTTCAGCTTTGCCTTCCCACTTGTATCTTTTACCGGCACTACCGTCTGACAACGATGAGGATTGCTCTTATTAAATGCTCTCTGCCGTTCCACTGCTTGCTTCACATAGTCTGGATACGGAAGGGAACGCACTCCTGCTCCTGTCTTAGTCGTTCCAATAAAGCACATTCGTTTTCCTTCTATCTCTCTATATTGCAGCGTTTTATATATAAGAACAGGATCCTCTTTCATATCTTCCTCGGTCAGCGCACACATTTCTCCTGCCCGTAAACCCAAGCCAAACAGAATCACCAGAACATTGTAATGATAGCAATAATGCGGATGATTCTTTGCATACTCCAGAAAACGTCTTACATCCTCTTCCGGTACTGCTTCTCTGTCCTTTCGCGCTATAATCTCCGGGATATCCTTTGTAATCTTGTAGGCTACATTACAGGTGATAATCCGCTGTGCCAGTGCTTCTTCCAACGCATTTTCCACGATATTGCTCACACGTTTTACCGTTCCATAAGACAACGGGTGATCCTTTCGTTCCTGCAATGCTTTATAATGCTTTAACAGCTCTAACTTATCCAGACGGCACAGCTTTCTCGTTCCAATGGGTGTATCGCGAATATACCAGTTGTAATAATCTTCCATTTGCTGAACACCCCTCTCGCCTAAACCAGTCATACGCCGATACTCGATATACTTACGAAACCACTGGTTCAACGTCATATTATAGCTGTTCACTGCAATCCCGTTATCAAGATTCCGTTTCATTTCTTCTGCACGTTTTTCCAGTCTCCTCAGATCTTTATCATACAGAGGTTTACAGCGTACTCCATCATAGCTCATACGAAAAATGTATCTGCCATCCTTTCTCTCACTGAATCCCTTCTTTAAAATTCGGTTCTTACTGTCTCTGCGGCTGGTTGTATCTTTAAATCTTGGCATACTATTTTCTCTCCTGTTCTCTTTTTTCTAATTTGTTTCACTATAAAATAATGCGTTCTTTCTTATTTAAATACTGCTGTATCTTTTCCACATTCCAAAGTACCCGTCTCCCAACGTCTACCCTTGCCTTTGCTTCCTGACCGATTTTCAGAGCCGATACTCTTCCACAGGATAAAATGGTTTTCAGATCCTCTGTCGTTACTAATAATTGGGGTGCCGTCTTACACGTTCCTTTCAGTTTGGTTTTATTCATAAGATTCTTTTCCTCTCTTTCTGTCTGGGAGGGTAACGCTGACTCTCCCCGTCTGTCTATTGCCATTCTTCACAAATCTTTCTGCTAGTTTTTATTCGCTTTGCTGACTTCCGTACTCATTCGGATATAAAATCTTGCCTGAGGAGGAAGCTCATAGTTGACCCAGATAAACTCCTCGCCAATGCCTTTTTTCTTTTGATTGGAACAGGATTGTACCAGATCCGCCAGCTTATAACGCTTCCATCCATACTCCAAGAGCCTGTCATACAAATCTCCGCCCTTTTTTTCACTGTCATAGTAGCCGCAGAGCATAATCTTGCACTTCGCTTCCTGCATGTACTCTAACATCTGGATATGTTCCTTCTCTCCCATTTCATTGTCATAAATCTTTTTGTTGCCTCGCAGGTTCAGAAGATAGGGTGGGTCTGCAAACACAAAAGCATCCTCCTTGTCTTTTGCCTCTCGTATCAGCTCCACGCCGTCCTGACAACGAATGTCTACTCCCTGATACCGCTCGGTCACAGCGGGAAACTTCTGCTCTATCATACTGGTAAAATATCTCCCCAGATAAGGCTGATAAAACTCTCCCATTCCGTTGTAGGATAATACGATCCTGAAATACTTACACATCGCCCATTCGATATCATCCTGCGCCTTTCCTTCATTCAGGATTCTTTTCGCCTTCAGAAATGCTTCCTCGTTCAGTTCCTGATGTCTCAACCGCCTTCTCAGTTCTCGGCTTTTTTCCGGATCGGACAACACCTTATGTAACATATACAGGTCTCTACTGTACTCGCTCACAGTCTCATGCTGGCATCTCTTTTTATTGATCAGCACCGCCCCTGAGCCGAAAAACGGTTCATAATAAGAAGTATGCTTTGGGAATAAATGATACAGCGTATCCACCACACGGAATTTTCCACCTGTCCACGGTACTAAGCTAATCTTCATCTTATGCCGCCTCCCCCTCTGTACCAGTGCTGTCCTCTGCGGGTTTCTGCTTCTCACAGGAAACTTCCTCAGCCAGTAAACAGATTCCTCTGACTCCGTTCGACTCATTCTTATAATCATTCCGTCCACTATTGCATTTTAAATATCCACGCATCTTAAACTCCTGCACGATTTGCCGATAACTCAAGAAGTCAAACTCCTGCTTGCACAATTCCTTAAACTTTCCAGTCGGTATGTTATAGTATATTTTTTCGCCACACGAAATCTTCCAGCTCTTATGCTCTTTATTATGTTCTGCCAACTCAATCAGACGGTCTTTTATCTCCTCGATGCTTAACTCCGTCTCCTGAGTCTCCTCATATTCCATAGTAACCATCCGTTCCACTGCGTTCTCCTTGATACACGCCACGCATTCCCTGTCAAATCCGTAGTCGTAGAACTCATCAAACACGCTTCCTTTGCAAATGATCTCCTTCATACTAGAAGAAATGCCCGTATACATTCGTCCGCTTTTCACATCCTGAACGGCAAACCAAATTTTTTTGCGTCCGTTTACCTGATGCCGAATGCCATACATAAACACTCTCATTTCTGTATTCTCATAAATAAGGTTCTTATCTTTTCTATCTAATGTAATCATCTTGTCACTCATGTTCATTTTCTCCTTTGATGTATAATAATTTTCTATATTAAAGCGCAAAAGCATTTAGCGTCTAATCATCCATATTCAGTTGTCAAGGTGCAGTTTTTTGCTGCTATCCCCTCCATTTCTGTTTGAATATTCTGTCTATTTATGATATTTCTATGTTATTCTGCATAAACAAGCCACTTTTACACAGTTTTTTCCCACTTGAACACACCACTCCCCAAAATAAGTACTCTGCAATCGCCAAACAGGCGCACTTCTTCTAGGTTATGGGGGCGATTTCTAAGCTCTCAGGACTGTTTTGTGTCCCTCTCGCTTACAAGTATATACTAACATATTGGTAGTATTTCTTAAATATCAGGCACTTTTCTACTAATAGTCCACTCTTAATCGGTATACATATCGGCAATGTATTAGTAGTCTTTGCTTTTTATTGGAAAGCACCATGAAAAAAAGACGTCAGGTAAACCTTG
>JAQERH010000030.1 GCA_027698105.1 Lachnospiraceae bacterium AM93-12TA | reverse complement strand
TTAAACCCATGTGGAATTTAATCATGCACTGGAATTTAAAATTTCAAGTCAGCCGAAATCCTTAATATCTTATGAAAAAAGGCTCGCCTGCAGCGAAGCATATTTTATTTCATCGGAAAACTTTCCTGTAAAATAAAATAACAGAGCTGGAAAAAGCATACGCTCTCTCCAGCCCTGTCTTTTTCATTGTCTGATAAAACAAACTAACACAGTTTGCTTCCGTTGGCTGTCAGCTTGAATCTGCATCCTAACACCTCGGCTGCTCTCCGGCACATGAGCATCCGATCCAGAAAAATCTCGAAATAATCCATAACAGAACACATGGAATCATCCAGTTCCAGTTCCATCTGAATTACCTTCTTTTCCTTTTGAATCACCAGTCTGGAGGACAGCACCGCATAGTTTACCCGATCATGGGCGTCAAAGGATGCTTTTACCTTATTTCTCACCCTGTTTCTGCGTACATCCGTTTTATCTGCCAGAATCAGGGCCGCTGAGATCGGGTCTACAGCAGTTCCTGTCTTTTCATCGTGATTGCCCACTGCAGACATAACCACTCCTGTCTCCTTCAGAGGCATCCCCAGTTCCCGCAGAATCTGCCACCCTAATATTGCTCCTGTGTGGGCATGGTCACAGCGGTTTACACTGTTTCCGATATCATGGATATAGCCTGCAATCCGGCTCAGTTCCGCCTCCCTGCTGCTGTATCCCAGCTTCTCCAGAATTTTTCCTGCTGTCTCCGCTACCTTGGCTCCATGGGCAGCAGAGTGTTCTGTGTAGCCCAGGCTTCCCAGCACCTCGTTTCCCCGCTCTAACAGGGTGTTAATCTCCTTATTTTTTCTAATCTCTTTGTATGTCAGTTCCTGTTCCATATCTGCTTTCTGTTTTCTCCTGATTTTTTCTAAACTTCTGCCTTCTTTCCGGCATCACATTCTCCGGGCCGCATCCATAGCCAGTAAAGATCGCTCGCACTCTGAGGCATCCATCGTAATCTGCCAGCAGAGGGGGCTTCCTTTCATATGCTCGGAAGCGTAGCTTAAACCGTTGGTTCTCTCGTCCAGAAACGGTCTGTCTATCTGGTTTGGATCGCCCAGAAGAATCACTTTTGTATCTTTTCCGGCTCTTGTTATGATTCCCTTAGCCTGACTGGGCGTCATATTCTGCGCCTCGTCAATAATCAGATACGTTTTTACAATGGAACGGCCCCTGATAAAGTTCAGCGCCTCTGCCTGAATCAGACCTCTGTCGAAAATCTCCTCGATTTTTCCCTTCAGTTCCTTTTCATCTTCGTATCTGTTTGTTTCATCTGAATCAATCAGCTGCTCTAAATTATCCATCACCGGTCTCAGAAGAGGAGAAATTTTCTCTTTCTCATCTCCCGGAAGAAAACCGATATCATCATCAAACTGGGCATTGGGACGGCAGATCAGCATCCTCCTGTACTCTCCGTTTGGATGGTTTAACAGCTTTTCCAGTCCTACTGCCAGCGTATAAAAGGTTTTGCTGGTTCCTGCCATCCCTTTCACGATGACAAGGGGAGCCGAAGAGGCCGGCTGCATTAAGGCCTCCTGGAGAAAACACTGGCCTGCGCTGCGAGGTGTAATTCCATAGGGCTTCTGCTTTCTGTATTCTAATTTTTTAATTTTTCCGTTTTCAACACGGCCCAGCTGTGTTTTATCAGGATTCAGTTCATTTCTCAAAATCAGAAATTCATTTTCAAATAATTCCAGCTTGAGGCGGTTTCCCTTCTCATCTGTCTGGTAAGCTTCAGAAACAGGGATTCCTTTCTTTTTAAACTCCTTAAAGCTGTCCTCCGGAACGTATACCTCTGCTCTGCCCCGGTACTGTTCCTGATCAGCCCTGACCTGCTCAGAGGTAAAATCCTCTGCCCTGACTCCCAGAATCTGAGCTTTGATTCTGAGGAGGAGATCCTTTGTCACCAGGATAACCTGCCCCTCCTCTGTCCTTGAAAGTCCCTGGCAGACTTTAAGAATCCTGTTATCCATCCGCTCCTCCGGCAGATCTTCCGGAAGCACTTCATTAATAAAATTCTTTTCTATTTTCAATCTGCCCCCTGATGGGAGTTCTACGCCTTCTGTCAGGTCTCCATTCTGCCTCAGTCGTTCTAATAAGCGAATCGCTGCCCTTGCATTGGCCCCTCTTTCCCCATCTGCGTTTTTCAGATGATCCAGTTCCTCCAGCACAGCCAGTGGAAGGACTACCCGGTGTTCTTCAAAACGCTCAATAGCATCCGGAGCCTGAATTAATACATTCGTGTCTAATACATATGTTTTAATCATCTGCAATTTCTCCCTCACTTTACTCTTTTCATACGGCATATCTCCGAGAATACTGCCATACTAGCACCTTCAAGTAAAATCGAAAGGGTAAATTCAGAAAAAAGTATGTAAAATACTTATAGCGTCAGTGTACAAAAAGCAATACACTCTTTGTACACTGACGCTATAAGAAACCTATCCGCCGAATGCCCACGCTATTTCCATTTCAGCATTCGTGCAAAATCCCTGGATTTCTGTTATTTGAGCCAGTTCGCTCTGAGATATGGGATTCTCGTAATCATGAATTTCTCCCTCTGCATCTATATATCTGATACAACTCTTATCTTCGGCAAGATATATCCTGTACTCTTCATTTTTCCCATATACGAACACAAATCTAGGACAATACCCTTGAGCCGTAACTTCATAATAGTATTCTGCCGAATACAGTTTGCTTGGAGCAAACGATGGATATGCAGCTTTCTTTGCAGATATCTTGACAATATTTCCATCCTCATCAAAGTACCTTGTGATTCCACCGCCTCCGTCCTGCTGTTCATACTTATCAAGATTATTCTGAACTTTGTAATATAAGTTTCTAATTTTCTGAACTTCTTCCTCCACATTCACTTCTCTTCAATACCCCTTCTCCCGTTCATACGCAACAATTAAATCCCTGTTGGCAATCTGGTACTGGTTTAACATAGTTTCCGAAAATTCCTCCGCACTTAATCTCGGCATATACCAGTCAAATTGTGTAAAATATGAGTTCAGAACTTCATCTTTAAATTTGCGTCCTAACCGGGCATAAATGCCATTTCGGGCCATACGGCACATTTGTGCATCAAAAGTCAGAAGATCTTCCTTGGTAAAGTACATTTTATCGCAGTTCAAAATAAAATATTCTACCGGATCTAAGGCAGCTGCCGCAGATTCCTGCGCTGCTCTTTCTGACTCTGCCAAGGCGGAGGCTTCCGGCATTACCCGTTCCTGTGTTTCAGTGTCTGGTAAGGTTTCTGGCAAAATTTCTTCTGCAGATGGCAGAGCCAGGCTCTCCTCTGCCTGTTCTTCGGTCTGCTCTTCCGTTTCGTCTCCAGACTCTTGTTCTGTTTCACTTTCTGTGCCTTCTGTCTCATCCTCTTTATCATCATCTGCAGAGAATTTCGAAATCAGTTCTGCCATATTCCCCGCCATGGAATATCCCAGGTACCCACCTGCGCTGACAAGAATCAGAATGCCTAACATAAAAAATACGTTTCTCTTCTTTTTAGGTCTTTTAGGGTTCCGAGGCATGTCAGCCTCCAAAGGCCTTTGCCTGTCTTCAGGCTGTCTGGGAGGTGCTGTTTCTTTTTCCCGAACTTCTACAAGTCCCTCAAACAGCTCCTCTGGTATAGGAGTTCCGTCTTCTGTACAAAAACGCACCTTCTGATAAAACACTTTGCCGCAGGCAGGACACCGTGGAATCTTCCTGCCGCATTTTGTACAGAATTTTGAACCATCTCTTATTTCACATTTACAGATAGGGCATATCATAGGCCGCTTCCTCTCAATGTTTTATTTTTATCTTACCTACAGTTCAAGCCACTTCTGAGCTTTTCTGACTTCAGAGCTCCAAATACAGTCTACGCCTGTGCAGACCAGGTGACTAGACTTGCCGTCATATACATGGAGATCTCCGTCAGAAATATACAAAAGTACAGACGGGGAGACAAAAATGTACTGTGTAACACCTTCCCCTATTAAGGTTTTTTCACCTTTGGAATTGAATAATGTCAGTTCGTAGCCATCGTACCTTGTGTTTTCTGTATAGGCCAGCAGATCGCCATTCTCGTAAAGTAAAACTCTGTCCATCAGAATATCCTGCGCCAGGCGCTTGCTTTCTTTGCCATCATAAGAGTAGAGATCGCAGTATCTGCAGTTGTCATTTGTATAAAGTTCACTGACATAGTATACGGCGCTGTCATCTATGTCAGCAATCATCGCGTCGTCTGTAAGAATTGTAAAATCCCCTATCACTCCATTCTTGATATCTGCCACAGACAGGGAAACGTCTTTCTCACTGCTGCCCATGTAAATCTTATTTCCGGCAATATGCAGCTCTGCCGTGTATTCCTTATGAGCCTCTGCCAGAGCTTTTGCAGCTTCTGAAGACATCTGGTAAACGGATGAATCATCTCTATTAACTATATAATTCTGCATTTCGTAGTCAATTCCAAACAGCTCCTTGATATAGTTGTACTCACTGAGTTCAGAGATATCCACCGGCTCGGAGGCCAGTTCTATAGTCCGAAACATGACTCCTCCGTCAACATACTCTACAGACAGTACATTTTCATTAATGGCAGTTTTCTCACCGTCCTCATAGCAGCATAAGGTACTGGTGTAGTATTTATTTTCTTCGTTCTGGAGAAATTCCCGCGTCTGGATTCTGCTCTCAACCTCATTCCACTGCTCCTTGGCAGCGCTGTAAGCCTCCCTGTCGATAGTCGTACCACTCTGATATTTGTCATAGCAGAGCCACATCCACTGCCATTCATTCTCCGGATGCTCCGCCTGCTTCTGGATTTCCTTCAGTGCAGCCTTTACCTCGTCTGTCACTAAAATATAACCGTCCTCATCGGCGTCGCTGGCAAATTTGTCGATAAAGGCCTGAGTTGCAGCGTGTACGGCAGCTGTATTTTCTCCCCATTCTCTCTGCAATGCATCCTCCATAGAGTCTGCAAACCAGGTGCTTTCACCATACCAGTACAGTTCCTTCGTACAGCTGGTGTAAAGCTCATTAAAATCACCTTCTGCCAGATTAGAACCGTGCACCATCCTATAATTATAATAGGGAACAGCAAAATCATCCTCATTAGGTTCTGCAATTCCTGCATCCGACTCTGCGTAAGCGTCTGTCACATAGTCGTAAGGATTGACGCTGGTATCGTTATTCACAATATAATAATCCTTTTCCTTTGTGCCACCTAAAAAACTTGCATCGTCTCCTAGCTTTTCAGACTCCTTTCCAAAGCCTGTAACGTATAAGGCTGACTTTGTATGATCTTTCTCCTGCCATATTTCATAAAAAATCTGATCCAGATTAACCGCACTGTAGATACCTGAGTAGTTGGATGCCAGCTCTATTTTATTGTCAAGGTCATCCAGCTCCACCCCATATAAAATGCACTCCTTTGTATCGCTGTCAACCTCATAAGCCACACGGCTGCTTCCATCTGTGTAATAATCATTTACTTCCTTAGCAATCTGAGCCGGTTCCTTTCCGTTATAAAAATAAAGGTCATCAGAGCCATTCTGATAGATCACAGAACCGTCATCCAGAAACTCGAATCCCAGCTTCACGTTGGTCGCAATAATCTTAATATATTTGTCATTTTTACTGGAATCCTTTTTTAACTTTCCATATTCAGCCCGGCAGAGAGTACCGGTTTCTGAGGAGCTGTCATACTTTGTGTAATAATAAATATATTTTTTGTCAGGGCTGAAGGACAGCAGTTCCCGCATGGAAGCGTCATTTTTCCCCGAAGCGATTTCAACGGCCTCCCCCTTTTCAATATTCGTCAGAAGTTCGTAGCTGCCGTCTGAAAGATATACATAAGCATGACTGCCTCCCCCGGAAAACAGCAGCGTTTTTACGATCAGGAAAGCTGCTATAAATACCACTGCTGCAGCCAGAATCGTAATTAATTTCTTCTTAGGGCTTTTCTGAACCTGAGGCATCCGCTCTGTGTCTTTCGGCCAGTGTTTCTGCTTCATGACGCCTGCCTGATTCTCCTCCGCTGGTGCAGCTTCCGGTACCATGCCGGATAAATCTGCTCCGCAGGAACCACAGAATCTGCTTCCATCTGGAACTTTATTACCGCAATTAGGACAAAACATATCGTTACCTCCCCTTTTCAATAAGTTTTCTTTTGTTTCACATTTTTTCTGTATTTTAAATAAATAAATTAAAAATTAATTTCTTCAAATTTAGGAAATTCCAAACTGTCTATCTTCCATTCCTTTTCTTCGCGAACCATGGAAAGGCCAATGGTTCCGATCAGTTTATTCTCGTAATTAAACGAAAGCAGGACTTCCGCGTTTTTCCTTCCCTTCAGAACGTCCTCCACTTCCCACTGGATTTCCTGAATTTTAGATTTCAGAATACCTGCGTAATCGGTTTTATCCAGCATTCCCATAATTGAGCTGAAGGTCTTCTGTTCTGTCAATACCGATACAGCATCCACTGCTTCCCTGGCGTCAGCTGTCAGGTGAGGCATCAGACCGTCTATTCCTGAATCGTTTACATCCTCTATCGTCTCCAGCAGCGCATATTCCGGCGAATGGATAAAATAAATGCCAGCGCAGGCAGCCCCTGCCAAAGCCAGCGCTATGACAGAAAGCATTCTCAGCAAAAACTTTTTCACGTTTCTCCCCCCTTCCTGTCTCTCTAGGATCCTTCTCTGCCAGCCTTAGCCAGTACGACTCTTGCTAAAATCAGGAACAGCACCGTATACAGCGTCAGAATCCCCCATGAACTCGCCAGGTGAAACGATGTAAATTCAAAAAAGGATTCTGCCTCGTGAGGAATCTGTACTCCTTCCTGTTGCAGCCGGAGGGGCAGTTCGTTGAGATTAGCAGTCGTTCCGTATCCTTCCATGCTCCAGCGGCAAACCGCTGCCCAGGAAATCATCTCCGTAGCTCCGCTCAATTTAAAAATCAGGCCCGAAAATAAAATCTGTGGCATAAGCAAAATAGGCGCAACCGTCATAGCCCTGTCTGCATTGGTAAACAGCGAGGATACAAACAGCCCTATTGCAGTGGAAGCGATAGCTGTCATAAAGGTGGTAATCAAAAGTTCCAGAAACGGCAGCGCCATCACTCCTTCTTCTGGAAGCCCTACTGTTGCGCTGAATACACCTGTAATGAAAAAGCTTTGAATCAGGCACAGAAAACCCAGTACAATGATTTTCGACAATACATAAGCGCTGAGCGACAGTCCAGCCATATATTCCCGTTTCATGATGGTTCTTTCCTTGCAGATTTCCTGAATCGCATTCAGCATACCGACCCAAAAGGCTGAACAGGAGAGCGCAAATAATAAGCTTTTTGTCATTTCATACTGTTCGAACTGCTTCCCGTCTGCAACAAACGATATCAATACCGCAAGCAGCGGCGCCTGCAGCAAAAGCAGCAAAAATCTCTGCCTGTCATTTGTGGCCAGTTTCAGATACCGCATACTCAAAACCCTCAGCTGCCTGAACCGCCGTTTTTTTACCTTTCCAGAAATGCCGCCGCCTGATTTCACCTGTCCGGAATGCCTTCTGCTGGCTTCAAACTTCTCTCGCCACTGAACTGCCTGCTCTGTTATCATGCTGTACACATCGATAATATCTGAAACGCCGAAAAACGCCATGGCATCGTTGTAGGAGCCATAGAAACAGAGATTTCCTCCCCTTCCCATAAATATGATTTTGTCGCACATTTTCAGCTGCAGAGTGCTGTGGGTGACAAGAATCACTGTTTTTCCTCCGTCCGCCATATTTCTCAGTGACTGCATCAAATTTCTCTCTGTACCTGGATCCAGCCCGGACGCCGGTTCATCTAAAAACAGCAGATTAGGATCCGATAACAGCTCCACTGCAATGCTGGCTCTCTTTCTCTGTCCGCCGCTGAAAGACTTAATAAGGCTGTCCTTCTTCTCAGACAATTCCACCATATCAATGGCATGCATAATTGCCTGCTCCCTCTCCGCAGGAGCTATATCTCTGGGCAGCCGCAGTTTTGCCGTATACATCAACATATCGTGGAGAGTCAGATTGTCATATACAATATCCGACTGTGGGACATAACCAATCAGCTTCTTTATGGAGTCAAAATTTTGATATAGGTTGACGCCATTGATAAAAACGCTGCCCTGCTGGGGCTTTAAATAGCCGCACATACAATTCAATATGGTAGATTTTCCTGCCCCTGAGCCGCCGATAATGGCAACCAGTTCTCCCGGCCTGACATTGACGCTCACATGATTGCTGGCAATAAAACTCTTTTTTCCCCTTCCCCGCCTGATCAAAATATCAGACGCATCGACTGAAATACCGTTTTTGTAACAGCAGTAAAACACTGCCTCAGATGTAAAAATCAGTTTTGAATTGGTAATGGCAATAACGTCCTTTTCATGGAGCTTTGCCTTTCCAAAAATCCTTCTGTTATTGACAATAATTCCATTGGTACTTCCGCTGTCTATGATATAATAACCATCTCTCTGAAGGACAATCTGAGCGTGAAGCTTGGAAACAGAAATATGAGAAAGCGTAATATCACAGCCGGTTTCCCGGCCTATGATCACTTTCTGCTTTCTGAAAAGCGATATAGAATACCACTTATCATTGGAACCGGAAGAAGAAAATACAAACAGTACCCCTTCTGAAACAGTTTCCACTCCATCGTCAATCCTGATAAAGTCTCCGTCGCTGACAAGACGGGAAAAAATCAGCCCGTTGTTGTAAATCAGCCCGTTCGTGCTGCCCTGTTCCTGGTATGCCCCCTTATCTTCTATCACCCACGATCCGCCTTTTCGCACAAAGCGTCCGTGTTCAGCAGAAACCAGGCGCGAAGTCAGGACAATGTCATTTTTGGGATCACGCCCGAAATAGATCGTATTTTTTCCAAACTCATTTAACCGGAGTGTTCTGGGCGCCTGGCTGCCGTCAAAAATCGTCACCAGTGAACTGGCGGCCTGGCCGATCTCCCCGGCAAAGTGAGTCGTTTTATCAAAATCCCGCATTTCTCCCCCCCCACTCCAGACGCTTAATTCAGCCGGAGATCCACAAAGGAACAGCAGGCATCCCCAAAATGGCCTGAAATTAAGCCTGGTTTTATGGTAATGGTCTGTCCCCCTGTAGTGTCAATGCTGAAATCCAGCTTTCCTGTAGTCTTTCCAAACTGCGGGCTTGTATATTTTAATACATCGTCTACATAGATCATTACGAGCATCTGCTCGTCAGAGCCAGTATCCTGACAGGCCACGATGCTGCCGCTGAAGGTACTGCTACTCTCTGTAATATTAAAGGTAGCGTAGGTTCCCGGATTGTCAGAACCGATATTCTTAAAGTGATAGAAACCGTCGTAGCTGTTTCCGAAGGAATCTGTAAAGATCTCGCTCTCCTGATCAAAGTTTTTTGAGTCAATTAAAAACAGCTTCTCCAGTCCGGCTCTGCCCGGATCGTACGTATTTTTCTGTTTCTGTTCCAGATTTGCAGCAACAGCATCTGGATCTCGAGTTACCTTGGCGTCTACCATAGAAAAGCAAGCGTCCCCAAAGTGGCCTGATACCAGTCCAGGCTTGATTAAAAGCTGCTTTCCTCCCGTCACATCCACTTGAAAATCCAACTTTCCTGTGGTCTTTCCAAACTGGGGGCTTGTGTACTTTAAGACGTCGTCCACATAAATCTGCAAAATCATCTGTTCGTCAGAACCAGTATCCTGACAGGCTGTTACACTTCCTGTAAAGGTCGTACACTCCTGGTTCAGATTAAAGATTGCGTAGCAATCAGAACCTGTAGCACCTATATGATTAAAATGAAACCATCCGTCAAAGGCGTTTCCAAAGGAATCTACAAAGATTCCCTCCTCTTCTGAAACTCTGTTTGAGTCAATTACATGAAACGTGCTTAAATTAATAGGGCGCAGGCTGTCGATGACACTTATTTTAGCCTTGATTTTGGCATTGTCAGAGACCTGGCTGACACTCTTATTTAAAAGGGTTTTCGCCTCGTCCAGCTTTTCCTCCGCCACTAAGGCATCTGCCTGTTCTATGACAGAGTCACTATAGGCCTCTTCATACTCTGCTTTCTTGTCCTTCAGTTCCTGAGCAGGACCAGCTTCAGACAGGGCGCTGTCGATCACCTTCACGGCCCCCAGGTAGTCCTGCTCCTCTGCCAGGCTTTCTGCCTCTGAGATGCTGGAAGCAATCTGTTCTTTATAAGCCTCTGAGCTGTCTTCTGTCTCAGCTTCGCCTGTCTCACTGTCTTTCCGTGCAGATTTTCCCACTGTCTCTTCTGCCGCCTCATTGCTTTCTTTTCCAGCCATTTTGCTGTCTGGTTTCTCACCTTCCGATTTACCGGTGATTTTATCAGCCAGCTCTCTGATGGCCGTTCCCTCGGCTCCGTCCATCAGCTTAGGAACAGCCACTGCCCCGGCTCCGGCAACAATAGCGGCGGTAAAAATCAGTGCCGCAGCGGCAGTCCATTTTTTCTTTTTGTTTTTCTTCTTCGGAGCGTCTCCAAAGGTATTCACTTCTGGCTGGGCCGGTTTCGGCCTGGTGGCGGGAACAGCCTTTCGCACCGAAGCAGTTTTATCATAGTCAGCAGCGCTTTTTCGCACAGAAACCGTTCGATTCAGCTGATCTTTTGCTGCCTTTCCATAAGTACGCTCTTCCGCGTCCATAAGTGCCTTTTTCATGGCAGCCGCAGAGGAAAAGCGCTTATTCGGTTCATAAGCGCAGGCGCAAAGAAGTACGTCTGCCACAGCTTCTGAAGCGTCGCAGGGCCTCGGCAGTTTTTCACCTCGCAGCCTGCGATCTGCTGCATGTTTCCTTTCATTGGGATTCATCAACTGCTGTTCATTTTCCAGGAACGGCAGCCTGTTTCCATTCAGCAGGCGGTACAGTACGATTCCCAGGGAATAAATATCTGCGCGGACATCATATTCACTGCTGTTGGCAACCTCCGGCGCCATATAATTTACAGTCCCCTTCTGCGAAAGGCCTCCTGTCATATTTTCCATCTTACGGGCTATTCCAAAATCGCCCAGCTTAAAATGGCCAAAATCGTTGATAAAAATGTTTTCCGGCTTAATATCACGATGAATAATATTTCGTTTACTGCATATTTCAAGGGCTGTACAGATATCGCAGCCCAGCCTGAGCACCTCTTTCTCCGTCATTTTCCTATTGTTTATATAGGTATTAAACGGAGTTAACAGTTCCATGCGGATATAAATATCCCAGCCCAGCCTGTCTGTTTTCTCTACTACCTTATAATCTTCTACGCTTACAATATTCTGAACGCCTTTTAACGACTCCATCAGCTGAATTTCACTGACAAAATCATTGACTATCTCCTGTAAATACGTTCGCGTAGCATTCAGATCAAAGCCTTCTGAACGCAGAGAATCGATCTCCGAAGAAGCCAGGGGAATCGATATGACTTTAATTGCCGCATAGCTCTCTACATTGTGATCTCTTCGGATCGCTTTGTATACTGTTCCGTAAGATCCTCTTCCAAGCGGTTCCCCCTCCACCTGCCATTCCGGCCATATTTCTTTCAAAAGATTCGTTGCCATTTTCATACCTCATTTTTCTAAACGCAGAATTTCTGTCTGAAAAGTTTCCCGGCCTTACGCTTAATCTGGCATAAAAGAATAGTAATATTGTCTTTTCCTCCGTTATCAAGGGCCCTGTTAAGCAACTCCATGCCAGCTTCCTCCAGCGGCTGCAAATTCAGCGCTTCTTTTATGTCCTCCTGGCAGACCATGTCCGTCAGACCGTCTGAGCATATCAGATAGACGTCTCCGTGGCTGTACTCTCCTTTGGCTATATATGGTTCCAGCCATAATTCATCGGGAGGAATGCCAAGATTCTGGGAAAGGGGCGGTTTTCTGCCAAATGCTGCTGCCGCCACATGATCCCGAGAAATCTGTTCCAGCTCTCCGCCGCAAAACCGGAAAATCTTACTGTCTCCGATGTTGCACAGCGTGATTTGCTGACTTGTAAAAGCAAGAACCGCTGCCGTCGTTCCCATTGATGATATATGGTGTCTGGCGGCATAACAGCAGATATCCTCGTTGGCTTTCTCGCAAAACTGAGCTAAATCCAGCGCTGCATTCCTTTTAACGCTCAACGCTGCCGCCCTCTTTGCCGCAATATAGGAAGCGATCTCTCCGCACTCTTCTCCGCCCATACCGTCAAAAATTCCAAACACCGGATGATCCTTTCCCAATTTAACGCCACAAAGCGGCAATCCCATGCCCTGACTGCCCTCCAGGTACTGACCATCGCAGATAAAATTGTCCTGATTCATCTCCCGCATCTTCCCTGGGTGGCTGATGCACCAATATAAAATACTGTACTTCACATGTTTCCTGTCCTTGATTGAAATACCGTATGAACGCTCTCCTCTACAACCTTGTACCGCATTCCATACAAAAATCGGCTCCCTCTTCTGCTTCTGCTCCGCAATTTGGACACAGCCTTTTGGCCTGCACAGACACAGGTGTCTCATTAGCTGTTTCTGCACCTGTAAACTGGGCCATCGGCCTGCCGCAAGAGGTACAGAAACGCACTCCCTGTTTTACCATGGCTCCACAGCCTTCACACCGTACTACGTCATCTGCCTGCGCTGGCTGTACTTTCGGCATAGCCGCGCCGCAGGAACTGCAGAAAGCGGTTCCTGCCTGTACCTCAGCACCGCACTGCGCGCACCTCACCACTCCTTTTATATCCTGAATCTGCTGTTTGTAACTCTGAATTTTTTCATTGCTTTCTTGTACAACAGCTATCATGCCTGCAAACTCCTTCTCACAGTCATGCAGGTGCATGACAGCATACAGCTTTCCAATCTGGTAATAAGTGTTATTAATTTTTGTTTCTTCTTCTGAAATCATCCCATTAAATTTAGCAATATCCGACAGCTCTTTTGCCTTCTGCACCGCTTTTGCAGTAGTTTCAGAAGTTTTCTGGCTCAGATTATTCCAAAATGTCATCCTAATCCTCCTCAAACATTTATTTTATCTTGCTCTAATCAGCTTTATTTTCTTTATACCCCCCCCCCATGTATATTACAGATATAAAAATTTTACCATGATTTTTTCTGATTATTAACCTGTGGCAGAAAATGTGGCACGCCTTTTTCCGACAAAAAACGTCTTTTTTCTTTTTTCCAATGCCTACATTTGTTAAAATAGAAAAAATAAAATCACCTTCAGGAGGTAGAGTTTTGGAAACATTAGCAGAAAAACTTGAACGATATATAGAAAATAAAAATATCACGCTGGCAGCACTGGCAAAAAGCTGTCGAATTGACCGCTCAACTATGTTCCAGTATGTCCATGGAACAAGACCCCTAAAAAACAGAGAACATCTGGAACAGATCATGAACCGACTGGCTCTGACTCTTTCTGAACGAGAAGAATTGGCAGAAATATTTGAAATTGAAAAAATTGGATACGAACTTTTTTACCGGCGAAAAAAGCTGGAAAGCTTTATCCGTTCTCTCCCTACGTTAAATGAAAAGCCGGAAGAACACAAATGGAAGGTTCAAGCAGCACCAAATATACAAAATCTGGACCTATACAACTCTGCCATGCCTTCCTCCTGCTATATTTCCAATCATTTGGAACTTTCTCAGATGTTTTTTTCCCTTCTGTATCGTTCACATGTCCAGAAGGAAGATATAAACATATTAATGCAGCCAAAGAAAACTTCTCTTCTGGATCTGCTGATACATCCTTCATTTGAACATTCTGATATAAAAATTTCTCATATTTTATGTCTGGATGATTTTAAAAATGACCGCTCCGGAAACAATATCGACTGCTATCATATGCTGATTCGCTATTTTCTGCTTCGGAACAGATATGAACCATTTTATTTTTATGGAAACACTAAAGAAAGGTATGGAACATCCAATCCTTTCCCCTATTTTGTATGTACCGAACATTGGGTACTGCAAATAGCCGCCGATGAAAACACAGGAATTTTACATACTGATTCTGGTATTTCAAAAGCATTTCAGCACCTGTTTTCAAAAATCTCCCGTTACTGCCAGCCTTTGGGAACTGCTTTCAACGGGCTGAACAGGGAGCTTTGCTGGTATGAGACTTATGTAAATCCTGAATCCTGTCAAAATACCATTGAACTCTGTACTGGACTGTGCAGTTCACAATTTTGGGATAAACAACTGATCGATACCTACCTTAACCCGCAGCTCCCTGGGGCAGATCAGCTGAAAGGCCAGCTTGTGCAATATTGTAAATCGCTGTATGAATCTAAACGAACTGGAAATATAAGGATTCTGCTAAATCCATCCTATGTACTCGATTTTATCAAGACAGGAATATTTAAAGAGTATCCAAAAATATTCTTTGCAAAACCACTGGAAAAAAAGGATAGAAAGCTGATTTTAGAACGAGTTTTAAAGGCCTGCAAAGACGGATGGTATCAGATCTGCTTTTTAGATGAAACTCTATTTCCTCTTCAATACCGTTGGGAACTGTGCGTTGACAGTGATACAGTAACGATCCAGTATTTCCACTTAGAGATGTTCCGAACTCTATTTATCAACGAGCCCGGATTAGTAGAGGATATGTATGGTTATCTGGAATCCCTGTGGACAGGTCAGGGAACTGTATCTGGTGAGAATGCCGTGAAGCTGTTAAAAACATGGATGGAACAATATTTGAAATAGCTGTTGTTTTCAAAAAATAGATACAATTCTCATAACTTAAAAAGAGAAGATACGTTACGTATCTTCTCTTTTTTATTATTTTTTATTTTAAATTGTCACTGCCATTTTCACCAATCCGATGATCAGCAGATGAACCGGGTAATACCAGTAGAAAAACTGCTTCTGGGCCTTACCTGCCCGCGCTCCCCGTCTGGTCTCTCTCCTGTTATATAAAAACAGAATCGTGAGGCAGGCTGCTGCTGGACCAACCGCAGAGATTCCGGCGTAGATCAAGGCCCTCACAGGACCATAGAAAACCCCGCTGATAAACATAAAAAATGCATATAAAATCACCACATAGCCGCAGGCCTTCTTTTTCTCCTCCCGATTCTCTCCTGCATTCCAGAACAACAGGGTAAACACAGGAGCCATCACCGGCCAGTCGCAAAGTCCGCTGGCAAGTACAATCAGAATACCGAGCACCAGCCGTTTTCCGGCAAACCTTTCATCTGTCCGAACCACCAAAAGCAGAAAGCAGAGAAACAGCGTAACCATCATATTAAATGCCATGAACCGAAATGCCAGCCAGAACGGAAGCTGGGAAATCACTCCTCCTAACAGAAGTCTCTGTCCATAGCGCCTTTTAGAGCTGGTGTACCGGAATCCCTCTGCCAGAAAATAGCACATGACAACTGCCGTAAAATAGCCCACATTGACTAAAACTGCCTGGAGAAGCCCCGGCGGAAGCATGGCAATAGCAATATGATTTCCTGTCATCGTTAAAATTGCAATGAACTTGATCTCTTCCCGACTGAGTCCTCTCCTGTCTGTTTCTTTCTTTTCTGTCATCCTTCAAAGTCCTCCCGGATTACCTCCCAGGCAGCGTCAATGCTGAAGTGATCTCTGATGTAGCTCTGTGTCTTCTTTGACAGTTCCACAAGCTTCTCTGTATCGCTGTAGGTCTTAACTACTGTATCGGCAAAGGCCTCCGGCTGATCCTCTACCAACAGCACGTCTTCCACACCTGGAATTCCCTCGCTTCCTACAGAGGTGGTGACAATGGGCGCCCCATTGTAGATAGCCTCTACTACCTTGCCCTTGACACCTGCGCCGTACCGGAGAGGAACCACTACCAGACGGCAGGTGCGGTAAAGCTCTGAAAGCTCCTCCTCACTGACAAAACCTTTTACAATAATACCGTTTCCTGGCTGCTCCAGAGCCTTAATCTCCTCTGTCACCTTAGAACCCACAATGTAGAAATTCACATTCAGTTTCTTCCGAATTAACGGGAACACCTCGTTTGCAAACCACAGAACGGCATCTGCGTTCGGCGGATGGGCAAAGCCTCCCACAAACAGCAGTCCTTCCCTCTTTTCAAAGTCCAGATTCAGATTGTCTAAGAAGTCCTCGTACACATAAGCTGTAATGGCCTTGGCCTTCACCGTGTCGTCAATCTCATGGATGGCCTCTATCTCCACCTCAGACGGGTAATAGGAAACCGCCGCCTTGTGCATCAGGGTAAATTCAATGGATTTCCAGTAATCGGAATCACGTTTTTTCACCGGATCTCCTGTCAGCTCATACTCCCTGAATTCTCTCAGGAAATGCAGATCGTGGCCATAGAAAATAATCTTCATATTGGTGTGATCCGCGATATAATCCACATATTTTGTGGCAATGTGAGGCCTGTTTAAATAGGCCGCTGTAATCTCATTTCCATTTTTATCCAGCCAGTCCCAGATACCTGTCACATACTCCTGGCCATAGAGAATCTCAATTCCCATCTGCTGCAGGGTAGTAGAGTACGGCTCTTCGTGAAGGTAATTATCCCCTAAAAACTTTACCACATATCCCTTTTTCAGGAACATTTTCAGATACTGGAAAGTAGTCTTTGAACCTGCGTCCCTGTCAAAGGTCGGCACATAGTGATCCACCACCAGAATGATTTTCTTTCCCTGGCTGCGCTCCCTGGCCCGGAAGGGATTTGGATTTCCCGTATTGACGCACTGTTTCTTAAACTCCTCTGCCCACTTTTCCTTAAGCTTTTCGCTGTTTTCCACCTGATAGCGCTTTAAGCCGCTGCCGTTTACATCTGTGCCGTTGGAAATACCCTCAAAGTGGATTACCTTGGAGAGAGGCTGATATACTACCCGGTATCCCGCCTTTCTCACCTCGAAGGCCAGATCAGAATCCTCGCAGTAGGCCGGGGCAAACCGCTCGTCAAAGCCGCCAATCTGCTTCCACAGCTTCACAGACAGCAGAATAGCTGCTCCCGAAATGTAGTCTACATCCTTCACATAGTTGTACTCTGCCTTATCCGGATCGTCCAGACGGCCGTAATTCCAGCCGGAACCGTCGCTCCAGATAATTCCGCCGGCCTCCTGCAGACGTCCATCCGGGTAGACCAGCTTGGATCCTACCATTCCAATGGTATCGTCCGACTCAATCAGATTAACCAGAGAGCTTAACCAGCCTTCTGTCACCTGGGTGTCGTTGTTTAAGAACATGACGTATTTTCCCCTGGCCGCCTCAGCCGCCTGGTTACAGTTCTTTAAAAATCCCTGGTTCGTCTGATTGCGGCGGATTACCAGATTTTCAGCAAACTCAGAAAGGTGCTCCGTCGCATCTGTCGATACATCATCCGCGATGATGATCTCATAACTTACATCTTTTGTGTGCTCTAAAATAGAAGCCAGGCAGAGGTAGGTATAGTGAATCTGATTGTACACCGGAATCACAATAGATACCATAGGATTTTCCTCTTTAGGAAAGACCAGCTTTCCATAGGTCAGATACTCGTCCCCTATTTCAAAATGCCCCTTGATAAGGTTCTTCCCCTCGTCTGTGGTGTACAGTTTCAGGCTGGAAGCCGGGTGAAGCACTGTATTTTTCACATAGCCCAGCTTCTTTCTCTTTACCGTGCCTTTCGGAACCGCCTTGTTAAAGGCCTGTCCCGCTTTTCTTCTGGCCTTGAAGATCAGAGCCTCGTGGCGGTTTAAGTAGGAAAGGGTTTTTCCCATCTCGCCGATTTCCCGGCGCAGATCCCCGATCATGTTCTCTAAATTGGCTACATGGTTGTTGGTCAGGCGCTGAACCTCCTGAGCCTTTCTGAGGGCAATGTCCTTCTCTGCTGCCTCTGCCTTCAGCTGGCTGATCCGATCTTTTGCCCGCTCCATCTCCTGAGCTGACTGGCGCAGCTCCTTCATGGTCTTTGTGGGAACATAATAATTCCCCTGCAGAATCCTCTGATTCTCCCCGTGGACATAGTTCTGGAAAGAATTCTCCATAGCCTCATAGACGGGGAACAGCTTCTCATTCAGAGAAAACTCTGTCAGAAATGATGCTCTGTCAGGGAACAGATCTACAAGAAGCGGGCGGTGATCCTCATAGAAATAAAACAGAATCCTGTATTGTAAGAAGCTCACTGGAATCGGAAACTGGAATACCCATTCATAGTCCAGGGCAATGGGAAGCTCCTTTGGCTCCTCCCCGCCTTCCTGATATTCCGGATTCCGGCACATCATAATGTTGTCAAACAAAGCGTCTGCATTAGCCGTCCGAAAGGAGCGTTCCCCTTTTCCAAACGCCTCTTCAAAAACTTTTTTCTGCTTTTCCAGGAAATCTTCTTTCACCTGTTCAGGAGTCTCAGACTGACCGAACACATCCAAAAACTCCTGTGTCACGGTAAAATCAGAGACATATTCCGGCCGGCAGGAAACTGCTGTCTCAAGAGCCTCTTTTACAGCCTTCTTTACCGCCTCCCTTTTATTTTCCTCCGTTTCTCCCGCCGCCTGGGAAATCGTCTCTCCCACACGCTTCGACAGTGTATCTCCTGTCAGAAAGGCAAACCGGGCTGTCCGGCCTCCATCTCTGATTTCAGGTTTTAAAAAAGTCAGCCGTCCGCTCTCCTCGGAAAGCAGACGGTATTTCTCTTCAAAGGAACGGATATGGGCCTCTCCCTCCGGGCAGAGAGCTGTTTTGTCCACTGCTCTTTCTCCCTGCTCCATTCGGATAGCCGTCTTAATCTGAAAAGCCTTCTGTCTCGTTCCGTTATATTTTACATAAATGGTTTCTGACATAGTCTACTCTCCTTTTTTCCAGACAATAAGAAAGGAATCTGCAAAATTAGCAAACTGTCCATCCTCACAGGCAGCCTCAAACTCAGCCCCTACATCAATAGACGGATACTCCGGAAAATCATACAGCGTATGAATCCCAGCCAGCTCTCCCTTAGACGGTAGACAGCGGTCTGAGTAAATCACAGAAGGAACCCGGTAATCCGGCATGGGATAGTAAAAGGTACAGCCGGGAAATAAAGCAGACAGGCGGCTTCTGGTAAGGCTTACCTCATCCCTCTTTCCTCCTGCCAGGTATTTCAGGCCAAACCGGTTGCAGACAGCGGCTGTCACCGTTCCGCCTGGCTTTGTCAGATCCCGCAGGATTTCTGCCCACTGGTCCTCAGGCTCTTTAAAGCCCCCGGCGCATACTACATAATCGTATCTCTTTCCCTCCTGAAGAAGTTCCTTTAATGAACCTCCCACACAGGAAACAGGCGCTCCCTCAGAGGTGTCTGGAAATCTCTCCCTGACTATGTTCCGCTGTTCCTCAGACTCGTCCCAGACAGTTACCGCTTTCACACGTTTTCTGAAAAGCCCTGTCAGCGCGCCGTAATCAGCTCCCACCTGCAAAAGCTCCCCATCCTCCTGAAACTCATACCACTCCAGAAGATTTTCCCTGAGAGGAGAGAGCGCCATAAAGCAGTCCAGGTCAATACAGCTTTTCAAAGCTACTGTCCTGTCCTCCCCATATTCTCTTATAAGAGAAATCAATTTCTGGTTTAAATTCTTCATACTCTCAGCTCCTTTACTCTCCGGCCCTGGTAAGCTTTGTCTCCACCTGAGACTCCATATCATAGACTCCTACTGTATTCTTATTGGAAATAACAGTAATGTTCGCCACATCGTACAGGCGGTGGTACACCACATGTTCTCCGTTCTCGAATCCCGTGCAGCTCATGGACAGGAGATATTCTCCCCCCTGGAGAGTCATTTTCTGGGTGAAGGACACCTCGTAGATGTCTCCCTTTTTCACAGGCTTCACGTCAGTTCCCTCAAACATGGTATTGGTTCCAGACAGATCCGTGCCCTTTTTATCCTTAATAGTGTAGGTAAAAATCGGGGCCTGGATTTCTGTGTTGAAACGGATTTTTTCTTTGATAGTGAACATTTCCCCTTTCAGGAGAAGGTTTGTCAGATTTCCCCGCTCATCGCACAGTCCCAGGTCAATGATCTCGGCCCGGCCATCCCCATACTCTGTCCTGTTTCCATTAATCGTAATTTTGTCCTTCATAAGGCCTGTTTTCTCCCCAGACCCGTCCTGTCTTTCTGCAGCGGACACGACTTCCTGCCCGTCCCCATTCTTTCCGGAAATGCCTTCGCCTGAAAAATCGTTCATCTGGGCCAGCTCCTCGTTCAGGGAATCCAGCTGTCCTGCCAGAATCTTCTTGTAAAGATCCACCATTTTTCCGGCTGGTCCCTCAGCTACAAATTCTCCTCGGTTTAACAGCACTACTTTATCACAGTACTTGATCACACTTCCCATATCGTGGGTAACCATGACAATGGTCGTGCCATTTTTCCTCAGCTCGTCCATTCTCCGGTAGCACTTGGACTGGAAAAATACGTCTCCAACGGAAAGGGCCTCATCCACAATCAGAATCTCCGGCTCCACATTGATGGAGAGTGCGAAGGCCAGACGGACGAACATACCGCTGGAATAGGTCTTCACCGGCTGATACACAAAGTCCCCGATATCGGCAAATTCCAGAATGTCCGGAAGCTTTTCATCCATCTCTTTCTTTGAAAAGCCCATCATGGTTCCATTCATGTAAATATTTTCAATTCCTGTATAGTCCTGGTTAAAACCGGCTCCCAGCTCCAGAAGGGCGGAAATCTTTCCGTCCACCTGCACTTCTCCGGACGTGGGGGTGAGAACTCCCGTAATAATCTTTAAAATGGTGGATTTTCCGGATCCGTTGGTTCCGATGATTCCTACCGTCTCTCCCTTCTTCACATTAAAGGAAAGGTTCTGAAGCGCGTAAAAATCCTTATGATAATTTTTATGAGTCACGCTCAAAGATTCCTTCAGCCTGTCAATAGGCTTGTCATACAGACGGTAAATCTTGGTCACATCCCTGACGGTAATGGCATTTACGCCTGGTTCATTCTGTTTATTCAATGGAATATTCCTTTCTGTTCTGTCTTCCTAATATATCCTTATTTTCTGCGGTATATCCGCAAATCTGTCTCATTCTGACGCTGCCTGACGGCAGCTTTTCTATTTTGTCGTTACCACAGCAGCAGAAAAACAAATGCCTGCTTCGATGGCGCTTGTCTGTACTCGCAAACTCACGCTCCGCGTTTTCTGTCTGCTTCGCAGACTGTTTGCTCGCTTTCACTCCAAAATACAGCTGTGCTCCGCACATCTGGCGCTGCCTGACGGCAGCTTTTCTATTTTGGCGTTACCACAGCAGCAGAAAAACAAATGCCTGCTTCGATGGCGCTTGTTTTTCTGCTGCTGTGGTACATTATACCATAGTTCTTTTGTTTTTACAGCTTTTTTAAGGGGAGAGCCTGGCTGTTATCTCCCGCCTGCTGGTTTCGTCTGCATAAAAGAAATGCCCGCCGCAATTTAAACCTGCGGTGGGCATTTCTTTTACTTCTGTTCTGCTTTAGAATATTCTAATCGAAGTACAGTTCCGTTTTTTGACTGACTGGCGTTTCTGAATCATTCAATCCTGAAACGTATCCGGCTGTATTCAGTTTGACTGCTTTTACGCTTTCATCTGGCGTCAGTTCCAATTCCAGAATCTTTGACTGGAGCACCGAAGAGCCTATTTCCGTATCATTTCCTTTGCCGCTGCAGTAATCAGAGGAATATACTATGGTATAGGACGTTATATCTCCCTGCTTAGCTGTTTCGATACGTTCGATTTCTGAGGAATTTAACGTATCCCAGACACCTTCAAAAAACTGCTCCAGAGAGGGGGCTTTTTCCAGAGGAACCTCAACAGTAAAATTGTCGCCTTCTGATGAAACGATTAAGTAAGTCCCGTCTTCTGATGTTTCTGCTGTCTGATATGGCTTCGCAGAATGATCTGCAAATGAATCATAAATAGCTTCTTTATAATGCAGTTTAGAGCCCCGATGAGAAAAATCAATCTGGCGTCCGACCGTTTCGATTTCTCCTCCTATGTTCCATTCAGTATTAATAGTAAGAGAGCCAAACTCTGCATTTACAGCCTGATTCCGAATGGAATTCAGATAATTGACCGTGTTTTTCTTCTCTGCATTCGGCGAGGCAGACGAGCATCCTGCCAGAAAACAGAGAAAAGCGATCTCTAACACATAAAAATTGATTTTCTTCATTTCATCTTACCTAAGAGTTATGATATACTGCCCTTTTAAATCAGAAACTAATTCTGATAAATAATCCTGCCATTTATTTTCAGATTCTAATGTGCTATATTCAAATGGCATTAAACCTAAAACAAAGGAAGGCGGATCGGCAATGCTAATAGCTGTATACGTACAATACGCATTTCGATCAGTTCTTTAATTTTGCTATTTGATTCATTACAGACATCAGCAGAAATATTCTAATACACAGTTCCACTATCTAATTATACAAAAATCATCATATAAAAACCCAAAATATGTTTACAATACAATTGTATTATATCATAAAATCAAAAATATCAACACAATAGTTAAATAACACACAAAGAATATGTTATGGAATTTTGCACGCTGGATGAAGCATCAAACTCCGACTGCTAGTGTCTTTTTTCATTTTTTCAGTTATAACTTATAGAATTTATTTTTATTTATTGTTCTTAAGTTATAACTGTGATATGATATATGAAATAAAGGAAAGGAGACTTATACTTTCATGATTCAAAGAGACATTTACATGAACCGTGTCCGCCCCTTTATCGGGACAGATCTGGTAAAAGTTATGACTGGTATCCGCCGCTGTGGAAAATCCGTTATGCTGGAGCTGATCAAACAGGAGCTGGCCGACTCTGGGGTAAATCCTGCTCAGTTTATTTCTATCAATTTTGAAGATATGAACTATGCCCATCTGCAGACTGCTCAAGCGCTGCACGCTGAAATTTCCAAAAGAGCTGCTGACATAGACGGTAAAGTTTATCTTTTCTTTGATGAAATTCAGGAAGTAAAAGACTGGGAAAAATGTATCAGCTCATTCCGTGTTTCTTTAAACTGCGATATCTACATCACTGGTTCCAATGCTAAATTATTATCCGGCGAACTCGCTACTTATCTCGGCGGCCGTTACGTTGAGTTTGTCATTTATCCATTTTCTTTTGCAGAATTTATGAAACTGTATCAGACCATCGTTCCTGACGAATCAGTACAAACATGTTTTCAAAAATATCTTCTGTGTGGCGGCATGCCTTACCTGGCTAATATCCGCTATGACAACGAACCCGCCAGACAGTATCTCCATGATTTGTTCAACTCAGTTCAGTTAAAGGATATTGTAAAGCGCGGTAAAATTCGCGACGTAGATTTACTGGAACGTATTATTGCATATGTAATGGAAAATGTTGGAAACACGTTTTCCGCATCTTCCCTTTCCAAATTTTTAAAAAGCGAGCAGCGCAATGTGGCTCCGGAAACTATTCTCAATTATATCAAATATTGCTGCGATGCATATTTGTTCTATCAGGTAAAACGCGAAGATTTGCAGGGCAGACAGATTCTCGCATCCAATGAAAAATACTACATTGCAGACCACGGGATTCGCGAGGCTGTCTTTGGAGGCAATATGAAAGACATTAACCTCACCTTAGAAAACATTGTTTATCTGGAACTGCTGCGCCGCGGCTATGAAGTCACAATCGGCAAAGCAGGCAGTAAAGAAATTGATTTCGTCTGCCATAAAAGAGACGAGAAGCTGTACGTTCAGGTTACCTATCTCCTTGCCTCCGAAGAGACAATCAAACGTGAATTTGGGGCCTATGACAGCATTCGTGATAACTTCCCGAAATATGTCGTTTCTCTGGATGAATTCGATATGAGCCGCAATGGTATCAAACATCGAAATATCCGCGATTTTCTCTTAGCAGAAGAATGGAACTAAATAGTTTTGCCCGCCGTAGGTTTAACCTGCGGCGGGCATTTTTTTGCTCTATCTATTCCTTTTTTTCTGTCTTCTTCTATACCTATTATAATTTTTCCTTCTCTATTTTCCCTCGATCACATCCTGGGCCATGGAGAACAGGGTTTCTGCATCCACGATTCCTTCCATATCAAGAAGATTATATGCCTTTCCATCTGCCTTCCAGTCCACTGATCTCACCTTCTGCACGTACACCTGATCGCTTCCATAGGAAATCGTGAAATTCGAGTTTTCCATGTCCTTCTTATCCTGCTCTGTCAGCTCATAATCCGGCGGAACCACCTTCATGGTTGTCTCGTAATAGCTGACTGCAATGCCTCCGATCTCTCTGGTCTCGGACGCTTCCGGCGCTTTTGCCTCTGCCTCTTCCGCCTCTTCTGCAGGCTCTTCTTTCAGTTCCGGCATAATGCTGGCTGTAATCTCACTTCCATCCTTCTCATAGGTCATGAACACATCCACATACTCCGTTCCTGGTATGCCGTTTCCCTCTGCGTCAACTGCTGTTCCATCTCCTGTATTGACGTTTTTAAATACATAACCATTTGAAAAGGTTTCCGGCATTCCTGTCTCAAATCCCGCCTTTTCCTCTGCTGCCGCAAGGCCGCTGTATTCTGATACCTCTGTCAGATGACTGCTTCCCACCATCAAACCTGTCATTTTTCCTGTTGCATAGCAGGTAATACTTCCAATCGCCACAATCACTGCCGCTGCCAGCGCTACTTTTCTTTTCTGAAATTTCATAATCACTGCCTCCTTCTCTGAATCTCTTCTCTTCTTAATTCTGTCATTCTCAATTTTGTCGATTTCCCGGTCAATCCGCGCCTTTAATAAGTCGGGAGCCGCCATGTGCTCTGCCTCTCCTTTAAAAAATTCCCTGATTGCTTCGTCTTCCTTCCTGCTCATAGACAGCTCCCTCCTTTTTTAATTCCCGCATCAGTTCCGTTTTCACCTTCCGTCTGGCCGAAAACAGCCGTGATTTAACCGTTCCCTCCAGGCATCCCATAATCGACGCGATGGCCTTTGTAGAACACTCGCTGTAATAATAGAGAATCAGCGTTGTCCTGTACTTTTCATCCAGGCCGTTTACAATCGCTCTGATCTTATCTCTCTCTTCTTTCTTAAAAATCTGTTCTGGATTGCCCTCCTCTGACGCCTCTGAAACAGCGTCTGCATGGATCAGGATTTCCTCGTCAGGAAATTCCAGTTTCCGCCTGTCAGACTGCTTCCACGCAGTCCTTGTCAGGATCCTGTAAAACCAGCTTTTAAACCCCTCCGCCTGTTTCAGCTGTCCTATATTCACATACACCTTCACAAAGGTATCCTGGACAATGTCCTCCGCGTCGGCCCGGTTTCCTGATAAAAACCAGGATGTCCTGAATGCCTGATCCTTATAAAGTTCATACAGGGCGTCAAACGCTTCCCTGTCTCCGGCCATAAGCCGTTTTACAAGCTCCGTCTCTTTCAACTGTCTGATATCTCCTTCCCTTTTTGGTATACCTGTCTATAAGAGCCGTCAAACTGGCAGACGGTTCATTTTTTTATAAAAAAACGCAGAAAAAAAGGAAAGCCCTTCCGCTCCAGTAAAGCGGATGTCAGGCCTTCCCTCTGTTTCCCGTTCACTTTTACTCCTCGCTTCCCCTCAGAAATGCCAGCCGCGCCTTGATCTCCTTCTCATATCCATTGTCTGATGGCTCATAGAATACAGCGCCTTCCATTCCATCCGGCAGGTACTGCTGTTTCACATAGTGATTGGGATAATCATGGGCATATTTGTAATCCAATCCCCGCCCAAGGGCCGCTGCGCCGCTGTAGTGTCTGTCCTGCAGGTGAGGCGGAACCGGCATCAGGGTCTGGGTTTTCACTGCCTTCATGGCCGCGTCGATGGCATTGACTGCGGAATTGCTTTTGGGAGCGCAGGCCACATAGGAGGCGGCGTTTGACAGGATAATCTGAGCCTCCGGCATTCCCACCCGCTCCACGGCCAGAGAAGCGCTGACCGCCACGGTAAGAGCCATAGGATCCGCATTTCCCACATCCTCAGAGGCGCAGATCATGATCCTTCTGGCAATAAACTTAATATCCTCCCCTGCGTAGAGCATCCGGGCCAGGTAGTACACAGCTGCGTCCGGATCGGAACCTCTCATACTCTTGATAAAGGCAGATATGGTATCGTAGTGATTGTCCCCGCCTTTGTCATAGCGCACTGCACGCTTCTGGATACACTCCTGGGCCACATCCAGATTAATGTGAATCAGGCCGTCCTCCGACCGCTCTGTGGTGAGAATGCCCAGCTCCACCGCGTTGAGAGCCGCCCTGGCGTCCCCGTTGGCCATATCTGCCAGAAATTCCTCTGCCTCCGGCTCCAGAACAGCCCGGTACATTCCCATTCCCTTCTCTGAATCTGTCACTGCCCGCCGCAAAAGTTCCTTAACATCGTCCTTTTCCAGCTGCTTCAGTTCAAAAATCCGGGAGCGGGAAATGAGAGCGCCGTTCACCTCAAAATAAGGATTTTCCGTAGTCGCACCGATTAACAGCAGCGTCCCGTCCTCCACAAACGGAAGCAGGTAGTCCTGCTGGCTCTTATTAAAACGGTGAATCTCATCCACAAAAAGGATCGTCCTCTGGCCATACATGCCAAGGGCGTCCTTAGCCTCCTTTACGACTTCCTCCATATCCTTCTTTCCTGCCACAGTGGCGTTAATCTGGGTAAACCGGGCGCTGGTAGTATTGGCAATCACCTTCGCCAGAGTGGTTTTTCCTGTTCCCGGCGGACCGTAGAAAATAATAGAACCCAGCTTGTCGGCCTTGATGGCCCGGTAAAGCAGCTTATCCTTCCCGATAATATGCTTCTGCCCTACCACCTCATCCAGAGTGGAGGGACGCAGCCGGGAGGCCAGCGGCGCCTCCTTCTCCATGGTATTGCTTCTCATATAGTCAAATAAATCCATCTGTATCTGCACCTTCCCTTATTTCCTTTGTCAGTCAATCAAAAGCTCGTCTACTGTAACAAAAGTATATCCCTGCTCCCCCAATGTGTCAATGGCTGCCAGCGCCGCGTCCACTGTAGTGGGAAAGATATCGTGCATCAGCACAATCTGATGCTTTCCC
Organism: Lachnospiraceae bacterium AM93-12TA; assembly: GCA_027698105.1. GTDB lineage: Bacteria > Bacillota > Clostridia > Lachnospirales > Lachnospiraceae > Otoolea. The sequence continues at coordinate 9,875 of JAQERH010000030.1, read as the reverse complement.
GCATTTTTTTCAATCGTCCTCAGCACTTTTTCGCTGTTTTGTACCTTCCAGTCCAGGGTATCAATATCCCACAGCACAGGAGTCATATCAAGTACCTCCTCCAGCTGTCCGTTCCACTTTCCATATGGAGGTCTTATGTAAACAGGCTTCTCTCCCGTTACTGCCTCGATTTCCCGGTTTGTCTCCCGAATCAGGGAAATCGCTGTCTTTACATTCTCCTTCGTCAAATCTACATGCCGGTAGCAGTGGGTTCCAATCAGATGGCCGTCTTCTTTCATCTGCCGGATCAGCGGTTCATTGCCTGGAATATTTTCCCCCAGAAGAAAAAACGAGGCCTTCACATTACGCTCTCTCAGGCCGTCCAACAGCTTCTTCGTGCAGATAGAATGAGGGCCGTCGTCAAAGGTGAGAGCCAGAAACTGGTTTGTCCTGTCAGGTATCTCTCCTCCTGCTCCTTTTCCAGGCTTTCCGTCTCCCGCCTCCGAAACGGGAAGCACCGGTTCTCTCTCAGCCGTACCAGTTTCTTCCCATCCTTCTGCCCCTTCCCAGCTGCCTGCCGCGTCGGCCTCGCCCCATCCCCCTGCCAGCCTGGCCAGATTCAGAGCCAGCAGAAGGTCAATTCCTGCTATTAAAAGAAACAGACATATCTGACTGCGAAATCCTTTCACATCATCCACCTCCTGTCTCATATATACGGGACCAGCCTGGCAGATAGACATACTATTTCCCCGGATGCACAATGGGAGAAGCCTTCCAAAGCAGCCGGAAAGCCTCTCCCATCTATGATTTTTGTACTGCGCTTATTCTGCGCCATACAGATATAAATTTTACTGCCCTCAGCCTAAGCGGTTACGCTCCCACCAGAGCGGAAATTCCAAAGTAGGACAGCACGATAATTCCCAGCACGATTCTGTAATAGCCGAAAAACTTGAAATCATGCTGTTTTACATACTCCATCAGGAATTTAATGGAATATACCGATACTCCAAAGGCCACGACCATTCCGAAAATCAGATAAAAGATCTCATACATCTGGAAGGAAGCGCCCTCAATGATAAACTTGACAATCTTTAAAAGACTGGCTCCGAACATAACAGGGATTCCCAGGAAAAAGGAAAATTCCGCGGCAGCTCCTCTGGAGCAGCCCAGCAGCATGGCTCCCAGAATAGTAGCGCCTGAACGGGAGGTTCCCGGAACCATGGCAAGCACCTGGAACAGTCCGATAGCCGCCGCTGTCTGGAAGGAAATCTGTGTCACTCTCTGAATTCTGAACTTCACACCACGGTTTCTGTTTTCCAGTAAAATAAAAAATACACCGTACAGAATCAGCATGGCGGACACCACATATCCGTTCATCAGTTTATCCAGCAGATTGTCAAAGGGCAGTCCGATGACTGCTGCCGGAATACAGGCTACCACAATTTTCATCCACAGGCGGATTGTTGCCCGCTTCTGGTTTTGAGTCTTTCTGGGAGAAAACGGATTCAGTTTGTGGAAATACAGAACTACTACTGCCAGAATGGCTCCCAGCTGAATCACCACCATAAACACCTGGCGGAAGGCCTCGCTCACATCCAGGTGGATAATCTCATCCACCAGAATCATATGTCCCGTGCTGCTGATAGGAAGCCACTCTGTAAAGCCCTCCACAATTCCCAGCACAAGAACTTTCAAAATTTCAAAAAAATTCATACTGTTCCCTCTCGTTAAATATTTTCAATCTGCCAGTCAATCGGCTCAATTCCATGTTCCTTCAGATACTCATTGGTACGGCTGAAGGGCCTGCTGCCAAAAAATCCTCTGTAAGCTGACAGCGGGCTGGGGTGAGGCGCCTCCAGAATCAGATGTTTCGGATTGGTAAGCATGGCTTTCTTTGCTTGTGCAGGTCTTCCCCAAAGAATAAATACCATGGGGCGATCCTGCTCATTCAAAATCTGAATAGCAGCATCTGTAAACTCTTCCCATCCGATTCCCCGGTGGGAATTGGCCTGATGGGCGCGCACAGTCAGAACTGTGTTTAAAAGCATTACGCCCTGATCTGCCCATTTTTTCAGATATCCGTTGTTCGGCACGTAACATCCCAGGTCGTCGTGAAGCTCCTGGTAAATATTGACCAGGGAAGGTGGCGTATCTACCCCCGGTTTCACAGAAAAGCAAAGCCCATGAGCCTGGCCGTATCCATGGTAGGGATCCTGCCCTAAAATTACCGCCTTCACCCTGGAAAGGGGAGTAAATTCAAAGGCATTGAAAATATCATTAGAGTCCGGATAGATGGCTCTCGTCTCATATTCATGCTTTACAGTCTCATACAGTTTTTTATAATAAGGCTTCTTAAATTCCGCACTCAGCGGCGCAAGCCAGTCGTTGCTGATTGCTCCCATGTTCTACCTCTCTTTCGTTTTACAGCTTTCACACTCTAAAATATTAACACAGAGCGGCAGAATAGACAATGATTCCCCGTCAGTTTTTTACAAATTGCCAGGGTTCCATGTATCAGCCCTTCGCAGCCATTCTGATAAAATCTACAGAATTCATCTTCACAGAAACTGCCCTATCCCCAATATCTTCTGAAATCTGGGCAAAAGTTTCGTTCACCCGATACATATGCGCCTTTTTATTAAAAAATACCGTTTTTTCAAATGGCCACCGAATCAGTTTTGGAAGCTGAAAATCCTCTCCCAGCTCCACTGCCAGAAGCTCCCTGTTCAGGGTTCTTCCAAGCCATTCCTGGTAAGCTTTCCACTGAGGCAGATACCCCTCTTCAATATAAGTGTCTGCAAAAATCGTATTGCCAGTCAGAGGCGCGCCGCAGTGGGGACAGATACCGTCTGAAATCTCCCCCGGCTCCCAGATGTCCTTCGTACAGGCTTTGCTGCACTGCTTCCACTGCTCATTGCCGCAGGGGGCTGTAATGCGGCCCTGATCCGGCGCATTTTCCCGGATTAAACCATCTGTCACTGTTGTGATAATAAAGTAATCCTTGCCCTCTGTCAGAGAGCAGAGCGCCTGGTACGCTTCTTTAAGCTCCTGGGCAGTATACTTCACTCCAGCCTCCCACTCGCCTCCCACACCGATCAAAAGACAGGACGCGTTGGAAACTGCCTCCCGAAACTGCCTGAGCTGTTCCTCTAATTTCTGTTTTTCCATGTTCTTCTCCTGTATCTGGCTTTTACCGCGCTGCTTTCTATGCCGCACGCTCCTGAACCTCTAACTTCCGCTGCCTGCAGACGCCAGCCTCTACGCCTCGTCTTCCTGCGTTCCTGCGTAGGACCTCAGCATGGCTCTCACCGATCTGGCCATTTCCTTGGAAAATGCCGCTCCCGTCTTTCTCTTATAGAAAGCCTGGGCAAAATTATCAGCTGTAATGGCCGGCCCTTTCACAAACCCAGACGCCTTTTCGGCAAACATGTCGTCCAGCTCCTCGTCAGACAGTCTCCTATAGGTTTCCTCGAAAGCTACATATTTTTTGTCGAATCTTTTTCTGTATACACGCTTGTGGCCTTCTCTGTAATATCCCAGGCACAGCAGGGAAATAGGAACAGCATGCTTCGGCAGCTGGAACAGCTCCTTGTGATACTCATAGTTTTCCAGGATATCCCCAATATAACAGGAACCGATTCCCAGAGATTCTGCCATCAGAACTGCATTCTGAGCAGCAATCATCGTATCTTCAATGGAGAGCATCAAGTCTGATTCATTAGGCTCCTCCCAGGAAAGTCCCTCCTCCCTGGATGCAAAGGCCTCACAGCCCTTTGACTTGTAATAATCAAACCATTTCTGCTGATCAGCTACAAACAGCAGAAGCACCGGGGCCTTGGCAATAAACGGCTGGTTGTCACAGCTTTTAGAAAGCTTATCCTTCGTCTCCTGGCTTTTAATTACAATAATCGAATAGAGCTGCTGATTTCCAGCTGTCGGCGCCAGAAATGCCGCCTCTAAAATCTGATCCAGATCCGAATCTGAAATCATCCTGTCATCGTAAATCCGCAGCGAAGTTCTTGTTTTAATTGTCTCTGATACGTTCATCCTATACCCTCCCTCGTACTCAATTACATACTATTATACAAAAAAATTCCAAAATTTTCATCTCAATTTAGAATATTCCTGTTTTTGATACAGAAACGAAAAAAAGTCCGAAACGCGCAACACGTCTCGGACTCTTTTTCATTGTAATGCATTTAGTTTGTATAGAATGGCAATAAATTACTTTAATGTAATCTTTGCTCCCTCTGCCTCTAACTTTGCCTTAAGGTCCTCAGCCTCTTCCTTGGAAACGCCAGCCTTAACTACCTTCGGAGCTCCGTCAACTACTTCCTTAGCTTCCTTTAAGCCAAGACCTGTAGCCTCACGAACAACCTTGATAACCTTAACCTTGTTAGCGCCAACCTCTGTCAGCTCTACGTCGAACTCTGTCTTCTCCTCAGCTGCCTCGCCTGCGCCGCCTGCTGCTGCAACTACAACGCCTGCTGCTGCGGATACACCAAACTCTTCCTCGCAAGCCTTTACAAGCTCGTTTAACTCTAATACGGATAACTCTTTAATAGCCTCAATGAACTCAGCTGTTGTTAACTTTGCCATTTTAATTTCCTCCTGTTTATTAATGTTTTAAAATATGGTTCTGCCGGCTTTCCCGGCTTCTTTCTGATTCTTACGAAAAATCAGACGGCTCTTTCTCTATGCGGCTATGCAGCCCATATCATATGAGAAATTAAGCCTCCTTTGCCTCTGCGATCTGGTTGATAACGCGTGCAAAGTTTGCGATTGGGGACTGGATGCTTCCCAGTAACTTTCCGAGAAGAACTTCTCTGGACGGGATAGTAGCGATAACCTGAATTCCCTTCGCATCGTAGTATGTGCCCTCTACAACACCGGCCTTTAACTCTAACTTGTCTGCCTTCTTAGCAAACTCAGCTAATACTCTTGCCGGAGCAGTAGCATCTTCCTTGGATACAGCTAAAGCTGTAGGTCCTTCCAGATGCGGCTCTAAAGCTTCGAACTCAGTTCCCTTTGCAGCAAAGCGAATCATGGTGTTCTTGTATACCTTGTAAGTAACACCAGCTTCTCTTAACTGCTTACGAAGCTGTGTATCCTGCTCAACAGTTAATCCACGGTAGTCAACAACTACTGCAGACTTTGCGCCATTGAGTAACTCAGAAATCTCAGCAACGATAGGCTGCTTTAACTCAACTTTTGCCATGAATGGTTTACCTCCTGTTTTATTTTCGTCGTATGAACCGCCAGGAGTCTTACAGAAAAAACCTCCCTGCACAAGACAGGGAGGCACAATTTACATCAGTAAGTGTACGTTTCCTCGGCAGGCGTCTTCACCTTATGCCTTACGGCACCTGCTGTCTTAGGCAGTCAATACTTGAATAAAATAGCATATTTTTTTATGGTTGTCAAGGAAATTTGCATAGAAAAAATGCACGAGGAAAACTTTTCTTGTTCCGCTTAAAGTCACCGAAAAGAGATACACGAGGAAAACTTTTCTCGTTCCACCTGAAGTCACCGAAAAGTTTTCCTCGTTCTATTTTCCTCTTACAGCATCGGCTCAACCAGCTTCTGAACAGCCTGTCCCAGTTTTTCAGACTTCTCGTCTGCATCTGCCAGGGATGTTCCCTTTACACCATAGTAGAACTTAATCTTAGGCTCTGTACCGGAAGGACGCACGCAGAGCCATGCCTGATCCTCCAGATCGTAGTAGAGCACATTAGAGGACGGCAGACCGGTAGGCTTTACTTCTCCGGAAGCTGTATCACAGATGGTATCTGCCTTGTAATCTCTCACAGAAAGAACCTTGCTTCCGGCAAACTCAGATGGGGTATTCGTTCTGAAATACTCCATGATCTTCTGAATCTTCTCCAGTCCCTCGATACCCTTTAAGCTGATAGCCTGAACTGCATCCTTATAGTAGCCATACTTCTCGTACATGGCAATCATGGCATCCCACAGAGTCATGCCTTTTTCCTTGTAGTAAGCAGCCGCCTCGCAGAGAGCTGCTGTGGCGGAAATGGCATCTTTATCTCTGGCATAGCTTCCAATCAGACAGCCATAGCTCTCCTCCATGCCGAACAGATAGGTTCCCTTTCCCTCCTGCTCATTCTTTAAAATCTGTTTTCCAATCCACTTAAAGCCAGTCAGAACCTCTATCAGCTCTGCGCCGTAATGAGCAGCTACTGCGTCTACCAGATTAGTGGTAACAATGGATTTTACCACCTGGCCGTCCTTTGGAAGCTGGCCGTTTGCCTGCTTCTGGCTCAGCACATAGTCACAGAGCAGAGCTCCTGACATGTTTCCTGTCAGCGGAATATATTCACCTGATTTATCGTCCTTCACATAGACTCCCAGGCGGTCTGCATCCGGGTCTGTCGCCAGCACCAGATCTGCATTCTTTTCCTTTGCCAGCTTGAGTCCCAGTTCAAATGCCTCCTCTGCCTCTGGATTCGGATAGCTTACAGTGGGGAAATTGCCGTCCGGCAGTTCCTGCTCCGGCACTACATACACATGCTCAAAGCCCAGCTCCTTCATCACCCGGCGGGCCGGAATATTTCCTGTGCCGTGAAGGGGAGTATAAACAATAGAAATCTGATCCTGCATTCTGTCAATGGCCGCCTGATTTACTACCTGGGCCTTTACCTGGGCAATGTATTTATCATCAATCTCAGAACCGATTGTCACATAAAGCCCGCTGGCCTTAGCCTCTTCCCGGCTCATGGTCTTAACAGATGAAAGATCTGTAATAGCCATGACCTTTTCTGTCACTCCCTTGTCATGAGGCGGTGTGAACTGGGCGCCGTCTTCCCAGTAGACCTTATAGCCGTTGTACTCCGGCGGATTATGGCTGGCCGTGATGTTGATTCCGGCAATACAGCCCAGCTCTCTCACAGCAAAGGACAGCTCCGGAGTAGGGCGCAGGGATTCAAAACGGTACGCCTTGATTCCGTTGGCTGCCAGGGTACGGGCTGCCTCATCAGAAAACTCCGGAGACATATGACGGGAATCATAGGCAATCGCAACACCTTTTTCCGCTCCGCCCTGCTCTAAAATATAATCAGCCAGTCCCTGGGTTGCCCGCCTTACAGTATAGACATTCATGCGGTTGATTCCGGCGCCGATGACGCCTCGAAGGCCTGCTGTTCCAAACTCCAGATCCATGTAGAAACGCTCTTTGATCTCCTTCTCGTCTCCGCTGATGGCCTTAAGCTCCTCTTTCGTTTCCTCGTCAAAGTAGGGATTGGTCAGCCATTCCTCATAGATCGCTTTGTAATCTTTCATCCTAAATTCCTCCTGCGCCATTTCTATATTGCGGCCCTGATTCAGCCGTTGTATTGCTTGAAATACACATTTCTTCTCGTATTATAGTATATTCCAGCGGAAAAATAAAGTAAAAGTGAAGCCATGACTGCTCCAAAATCAGCTTCTGATCATACCCAGGAACCGATTGCGCGCCTCCTGCTGCTCTTCCAGGCTTCGAAGCTTCTCCACATTTCTGGCCGGAATCCAGGCTTTATTGGCATTGTAATAAAAGTTTAGCTGCTTCCAGTATTTCTCCGGGTAGAGGAACAGATAATAGAGATATTCCCGTTCCGCCGCCCCCATGGAAATCACCTGGTCGTAGGATTCTAACAGGCGCATGCCGAGAGACGGATTCCAGCTGTGCTTTTCCATGACTTTTCTGATAAAATGATACAGATCCGCCGCCTGGACTCCCAGATGCATCCGGTTGAATTCGATCAGAGCCGTATCTCTCAATCCCATTAAAATATGGTGCTGATTCAGCTCTCCATGACAGAGATAATGGGGCGGTTCCTTTCCCTCCCGGGCCATTCTCTCAAGGCCTCTCTGGGCTTCCAGCGCCTGCTCTAAAAAGGGAGCAAAATTTCCAATCACGCAAAGCTCAAAATCTGATTTTTTCCGTTTTCTGCTGATAAAAGCTCTGGCTTTCCGAAGTTCCCTGTTGTGGCGCCTGAATTCTTCCTCCATCGGTTCTGCCAGAATCGAACCCAGGTTCCACTCCTCCCTCAGTGTAATGCCCCTGAGAATCCGGTGAAGTTTCGCAATCTGCACGGAAGCCTTTACCACTTCACTCTCGTCCCTGATATCGCACTCAGCCTCAGAAAACCATTCCTTTACAATGTATCTGAGACCGTCCGGACCAGCAGACTGAAGTTCTCCCTCTCTGTTTCTCACATACTGGTCCACTCTGGGAATTCCACTGTCTCTGAGGACATTTAAAACCTCCTCCTCAAACTCCAGACGCTTGTTGGTTCCCTTGTACTCCCGAAGGAGTCTGAGTCCCTGATCCGTCTCGCAGATCCAGGCTCCTCTTCCTCTCCTGATAGAGAAAATTTCCATATCATACTGTTCCAGAACTTCTGTATTCCTGTCGTTCAACCTTCACCCCTCCATACCTTTTCGTCATTTTAGCTATTTCTAAGGTATGTACGAGGTATGGGAAATATGAACTGTATTTTCCCCGCTTTTACTTTCTCCAGTCTCCGCGTCTGTGGGGCAATATCCGGGCAATATCTCCTATACGTTTTACTCTACTGTCCAAAAAAACGGTTAATGCCCATTATTAAACCGTCAGCCAGCTGATTTAAAACACTGTCGGAATGGCTGGAACCCTTATCTCCCAGCTCAATGTCCACACTTGGGACTATAGAATAGGAAGTCTGAGTCAGATCCATCTCCATGGATCCCCCTGAAAAAATCTTGTTTCCGGCATCCCTAAGGCCGCCTACTAAAGCCTCGCCCAGACGGTTGTGATCCTGCCAGTGGGAAGCGACCGGCTCCATGGCGCGGTAGGAGGCATTGCTGGGAACACTCATATAGAAGCAGCCCTTATCATTTGACGTAGAATCCCAGTGAAGAGCAATGTGGCAGTCTGCATAGCAGTTTGCAAGGACAGATCTGGCAATATTGTCCAGCTGCACATCTTCCCCGTCCCTGATCATCAGCACATCATACCCCTCTGCCAGCAGACGGTCTTTCAGAATCTTCGCCATCTGCAGAGTTACCTTGGCCTCTGCTGTGCCGTCTGCAAATGTCATGCCGCCGGATACAGCCACAGCCATGGCAGCGCCTGAAGCAGTGGTTCCTCCTGTAACCTTGGGGCTTCCGTCTGGATGGCACTGGGTTTTCACGCTGCTGCCTCCGCTTGTGCCGTGTCCTGCATTCACTGCAACTGTCTTGTTTTTCCTGTTCTGTGCTGTACTCTTATAAAGCACAGCCTTTCCGCTGTTGATCTTTGAAAATCCAGCATAAGGAAGACTTCCATCCAGGCCGATCTGCTGAGGAGAAGCTGCCTGAACAGCTTCGGAACCAGTCTCGCCTCCTGGTCCTCCTGCGCTGTCCTGCTTCTGTGTCTGAGATACATCCTGATTCGCAGAAGCTCCCTGGTTCTGGACACTGTCCGCCTTTTTTACATAAGAAGAAGATACATAGTATTCTCCTCCCCCTGTTTTTACTACACTCCAGCCGCTTCCCTCATAAATCCGCTCCAGTCTTGTCCCCCCTGGAATCGTTCCTTTCACATTATCTGCCGAAGTATCCGGAGCGCTGCGATAGCGCAGCGCATCTGCTGTCACAATCACAGTGTCTGAAACTTTTTTCATGCCAAGACTTTCGTAGGTATTGGCCATGGTCGTCTCCACCTGCTCCCTGGTCTCTGAAGTCAGCTCTTCCGCAATCTGCACATGGTTCAAAAGATTCCGGTCTCCTACGCTTTTTCCAATATTTAAAATGCCTGGAGCCAGACAAAGTATGCCAGCAGCAGCCATAGCGCAGACTGTACCATAAATAAATGTCTCTTTTCTCATATTTATATCCATTCCTTTCGCTTCGCTCAGGCACAAAACGTTATGAAAATGTTT
>JAQERH010000003.1 GCA_027698105.1 Lachnospiraceae bacterium AM93-12TA | reverse complement strand
TCATTACTATTTGTGCCGCCAGCCAACGGCGGCGGAATGGAGATTTTTATGAGCAAGCTATTTCGTTTATTATCTGATACACCCCTGGGAGACAGCCCGTTTATCCAGACTGCCGCCGGCCTTATGATAAGCCTTTTATCAGTACTGGCTCTTTCAGCTGTCATGATGCTTGTCTATCGGCTGTGCCATGATTCCTTAACCTACAATCACACCTTTAATGTCACTCTTCTCATGCTGGCTCTGGCTTCTGACATTCTTCTGGCGCTGATTCAGAACAACCCTCTTTTTTCTCTGGGAGCTCTGGGCGCGCTCTCTATCTGCCGGATCCGTACTAACACAAGAGATCCCAGGGATTTAGGCTTTGTGTTCTGGGCCCTTACCATTGGAATCTCCTCCTCCCTCGGCGCATTCCTGACAGGCCTTGCAGGGACTGTTGTTTTAAGCGCTGTGATGCTGGCCCTTGGACGTACTGCCCGCAGAAGGGATACTTTAACCATGGTAGTTCGCGGAGAAAAAGAGCAAGCGGCCTCTGTACAGAATGTATTCAGCCAGACTCCGGGAAGTATGATGCAGTCGAAAAATCTGTTTCAGAATTCCTTTGAGCTGGTGTATGAACTCCGCGTTCCCCATACAGAAGAAGAAAAACTGCTGCTTCTGCTTGGCAGCATGAAAGGAATCTACGGCGTCAATGTACTGGCTCCGCAGACAAAGGTGGCCTAAATGAATCATAAACGGATTTTTCTTACTCTCTGTATATTTCTCCTGCTTGCACTGACCGGATGCTTCAGGCAGGCAGCTGATTCCACAGCTGCTCCCGAAGCGTCAGAAGAAACAGGAAGCTTTACCTTAACCTTTATTACGATTGGAAAGGGAGATTCCTTTCTGCTGTCTCCTTCTGACGGAACCCACTATCTGATCGACACAGGAAAGAAAAAGGATTACCCCCAGATTGACCGTCTGCTGCGGACAAAAGGCATTGACAGGCTGGACGGAATTTTCCTTTCCCACGGGCATAAAGATCATGCCGGAGGCCTGGAATCTCTTCTCTCCTCGTTTCCGGTGGATACACTCTATCTGTCCGGAACGGATTCTGTCTCCTACCAGGACATTGACGCTGAAGAGCTGGCTGGACAGTACGGGACAAACGTTCAGAAGCTTTCCTGCGGCGATACCCTGCAGCTGGGCGATGTGGCCGTCCAGTGCTGGCTTCCAAAGCGGCCCTTTTTAGACAATGCCAACAACAACTCTGTCATCCTGCGCCTGACCCACGGTTCCAACTGCTTTCTTATGATGGGGGACGCGGAGCAGGAAGAGGAAGCTGCTCTTCTGGCATCTGGCTTTCCTGTGTCGGCCAATGTGCTGAAGCTTGGACATCATGGAGAAAATGATGCCTCCTCCCTGACATTTTTAAAGCAGGTTAAACCGCAGTATGCTCTCATTGCCGGAAACGAAAAAGAAAATCCAGACTCCCTGAATCCCCAGGTACAGGAACGTCTGGAACAATGCTCCATCACCCCCTATTTTTCTGAATGCGACGGGCTGGGCATTGACTTTGTCTCTGACCATGGAACCATCTGCATATCTGCAGTGGAAGATGCATCTTCTGATTCTGAGGCCGGTACGGAGAGCGGCCGTAATAAAAAATAAGACTGGAGGTTTCGATTATGGGAAATTTTAATGATACAGTAAATGAACTGTTAGGAACTGTTCTGCCGACACCTGGCACAGCAGAGATTCTGATTAGTCTGGCTTCTGCCCTGCTGCTCTGCGCAGTCATCTGGCTGACCTACCGCTTTTCTAATACACCGGCTTCCTATGAGCCGAAATTTGCCGCCACATTAGTATCTCTCGCCCTGATTACTACCATTCTGATGGATCTGATTCAGTCGAATCTGGCTCTGTCCCTTGGAATGCTGGGTTCTCTGTCCATTGTCCGTTTCCGCACCAATATCCGGGATCCCCGCGATATTGGCTTTATCTTCTGGAGTATGGCCATTGGACTGTCCGCCTCTACCGGACATTATCTCATCGGACTGTCAGGCAGCCTAATTCTCTCTGTCTGCCTTTTAGCATCCAGAAAAAGCAGCGCAGCTTTAGAAGATATGCTCTTAGTGATCCGCGGCAGCAATACAGATATCAGCTCCATTCACTCCATCGTAAGGGATGACTGTGTCAAAAGTATGGTAAAGGCCAAAAATATTCTGTCTGACTCCTATGAGCTGGTTTATCAGATACAGATTCCCATGGAGGAAAGCGATCAGATGATCCGGGGGCTGTTCGGTTTAACGGGAGTCGACAGTGTAAATCTTCTGGCCAGCCAGAAAATATCCTGATATTCTTCCTCTTCTCTCTCTGGTCTGATATAATAATCTCATGATATGACAAAGAAGAAGGTGATATTGTTGGCACAGAGCGGGGAGATTTCTCTTGACAATCTTGATAATTTAATCGAAAACTATATGGCCTTTTTAATCCGTACCGTCAGCAGTATAACAGGACGGTATGTATCCATTGAAAATGACGATGAATTCAGCATTGCCCTGTCTGCCTTTGCAGAAGCTGTCAGGCGTTACGAACCGGAACGGGGCGCATTCCCTGCCTTTGCGGGCCTTGTCATCCAGAGCAGGCTTCGCACCTATCTGGAGAGAGAACAAAAACAGGCCGATACGGTTTCCCTGGATTCTCTGCTTGAAAATGGCCAGGAATTTCCAGAGCCGAAAGAAGATCGCCAGGATCAGGAAATCCTGAAAGAAGAAATCTCTCTTTTTTCAAAAGAACTGTCCTACTTTCATCTGACTCTGGAAGATTTAGCAGAACATTCCCCCAGGCATCAGGACACCAGGGAACGGGCCATTTCCATCGGTGAGCGTTCCAGCCAGGAGCCGTCGATTGTCAGCACAAGCTATCGAAAGAGAAAGTTGCCTGTCCGGGATGTAGCCAGACTTTGCTGTACCACCGAAAAAATCGTAAAAGGCAGCCGCCATTTTATTCTGGCCGTTATGCTGATCTTTGTTAAACAGTTTTCCATGCTGCTGCATTGGATTTGTGATGGGAGGCAGGCACATGTATAAAAAAGCAATTGTTATGGAAATAAAAGCCGCCTATGCCATTGCCATGGAAGAAGGCGGCAGTATCATCCGAATCAAAAAAAAGGACGGCCTGTCTGTGGGAGATTCCATTTATGTACTTCCAGAGGATCTCTATCAGGGGCAGGAGGCCTGCTCTGATTCCTCTCTCCACAGGTTCCCGAGAAAGCTTGTCCCGTTTCCCGGCATAAAGAAAAGCTCTCTGGTTAAAATTGCCTCTATTGCCGCCATGCTGATTCTATGCATCACGCTGGTGCTTCCCCAGCTTACTGTCACAACCTATGCCCAGGCATCCTTTGACGGAGCGGGAAGCATTCAGCTAAGCCTGGACCGCAATCTCCAGATTATTAAGGCCGTATCACCGGATCAGTCGGTTTCTGACAGCGTCCTTAAAGCGCTTCACGGAAAGCACATAAATGAAGCGGGAGAAACACTCCGCTCTGCCTGCGGCTTCGACGATGTCCTGGTAGGGTATGCCTTGACCAGCGAACAAGAAGACGCCTCTTCCCTGGATCAGGAACTCCGCGCGCTCTTCCCGTCACACTCAGTTACATTCATAAACGGAACCAGTCAGGATATTGAAAATGCAGAAAAAGAATCTCTGTCCTTAGGAAAATATCTGACCGGCCAGCAGGATAAGGACCATTCTGACGAGCCTGATAATTCTGATTCAGAACAGGATGAGGATGAGACGGAACAGGAGACAGACACTCCAGAGCAGGATGAAGATAAGACCGAACAGAATTCGGACACTCCAGAGCAGGATGAGGATAAGACGGAACAGGAGACAGACACTCCAGAGCAGGATGAGGATAAGATGGAACAGGATTCGGACACTCCAGAGCAGGATGAAGATAAGGCCGAACAGGATTCGGACACCCTGAAACAGGATGAGACAGAGCGGGATTCGGATACTCTGGAACAGAATGCGGCAGAGCGGGATTCGGACGCCTCAGACAGCATGGATGTTCCCGCATCAGAAGATCGCGCAGACAGCTCTCTGGAAGATTCCAATTCCGATTCGGAAACAGAGCAGCCCGAACTGTCAGAAAGGGAAGAGCATTCTTCTTCCAGGGACAAGGAACCCCGTTCTGACGAGGACTCTGACTCAGAAGAAAACTCTGATTCCGAAGAGGAAGAAGAATAAAAGCTCCAGCGCAGGGCCTATGCCCCCCATACCCATGCAAGGCCTGCAAGCGCTGCCAGAAACAGCAGGTTCCACCCGGTAAATACTGCCAGGTAGCGTCCCTTCTTTTCCGGATATTCAGCCGCCACCTGCTTATAGGAAATGAGACTGGCCATGGACGCAATCAGCGTCCCCAGGCCGCCCAGATTCGTTCCTATTATGAGAGCTTTCCACTGATCCGTAAAATTAGACAAAAGCAGGGCCGCAGGCACATTGCTTACAACCTGGCTGATGCCGATGGAAGCCGCCATTTCATGTCCCGTAATCAGGCGAACCACAAATTCCCGAAACGGCGGAAAACGGTTCATATTTCCAATAAAGACAAAGAAAAACAAAAAAGTCAGAAGCAGGGAATAATCTACCTTTTTAAAGAGTCTTCTGTCCCGGTGCATGACAGCTGCCAGAATAATCAGAAGAAGACCAGGAGCCGGAAGACTGCCGCTTACGGTCTGCAGACAGATAAAAAACAGCAGCAGATAATAAACGGTTCCCGGAACTTCCGGCCGCTTTGTCTGCTCCCCTACAGAAACGCAGACCTTCTCTTTTCCTGCTCCAAAGAAAACACATAGGCACAAAAGAAGCGCCGCTCCCGCCGTATAAGGTAGCATCAGTCTTAAAAATTCTGTGAATGTCATTCCTGAAATACTGTACAGATACAGATTCTGGGGATTTCCCATAGGCGTAAACATACTTCCCAGATTTGCGGCAATGGTCATAAAGGTAACAATACGGCACAGCCGCCCGGTCATCCCGGCCATTTTAAGAATCATAATTCCAAAGGGAACAAAGGTAATCAGTGCCACATCGTTGGTAATAAACATACTTCCGAAAAAACACAGAAAAACCAGCAGAAATACAATTCCCCTCTCTGAGTGAATCCTCTCCAGAAGCCGTTCTCCCACATACCGGAATGCCCCCAGGCTGCTCAGTCCTGCTACCACTGTCATCAGACAGAACAGGACAATAATCGTTCCTATATTAGAAGAAAAATAGTTCAGATACTCCCTGTCCGGTCTTACCAGAAAGCAGGAAGCAATCGCCAGAAAACAGGAGACAGCCAGAACCGTCTCCTGTTTTAAAAATTCCTTTATCTTTGTGATCCATGTGCTTGTCATGTCAGTTTCTCCTTCTCCAGACATCTTTTATAAGTTAAATCCATTCCCACTGCTCCCAGAGGCGCTGTAATGAGGATAGAAAGCACTGCCACAGACAGTACCAGCTGGCCGCAGGCCAGTCCTGCTGCCAGAGGAACCGAACCAATGGCTGCCTGAACGGTGGCCTTGGGAAGATAGGCGATCACGCTGAACAGCCTCTCCTTCCGATTCAGCTTCGTACCTGCCAGGCAGAGGCAGACTCCTGCCGCCCGGAATATCAGGGCAATGGCAATCATAAGAACAGCGGCAGCTCCTGCATCCAGCGTATAGCGGACATCTGCCGCCGCGCCTACCAGAACAAACAGCATAACCTCTGCTGCAAACCACAGCTTTCCAAACTTTTCAGACAGACGCCTTGATACAATCGGCACGCTTTTTATTTTGATGACACACGCCATGCTGACTACTGCTAACAGGCCGGAAACAGAAACCATATCCTGCAGCCAGGTCTCAATTGACATGAGCAGGAAAGACATTCCCAGCACAATCACTGTCTTCATACTGTTCCTGATACAGCACTTTTTCTCATAGGCTCTCTCAAAAAAGAGACTCAGCCCGTAACCGAAACCAGCTCCCATAAGAATTCCCAGCACAATGGAAACAGGAATATTAAAAAAATCAGCCGCTCTGGCGTTTCCTCCCTGAGCCATGCCCAGGAAAGTAGAAAAAAGCACAATAACAAAAATATCATCGCAGGAAGCTCCTGCCAGAATCATTTGCGGAATACTCTTATTCGTTCCGTATTTTTCATCCATCAGCTGAACCATCCGCGGAATCACCACAGCCGGGGAAACAGCCGCCAGCACAGCTCCCATCAAAGCCGCCTCAATATAAGAAATTCCCAGTATAAACGGCCCGCACAAGACAAAAGCCAGAAGCTCAAAGCTGGCCGGCACAAAGGCCATCATAACGGCAGGACGGCCCACCTGCCGAAGATCCGACAGATTCAGGGAGAGCCCTGCTTTCAGCAAAATAATAATAAGTGCCATCTGCCGAAGCTGCGGGGAAATCAGCAGAATGGACGAATCCAGAAGATTTAAAACATTAGGCCCCAGCAGGATGCCTGTAAACAGCATTCCTATCATCCGGGGCAGCCCAAGCTTCCTGCAGATACCCGCCATGGCCAGTCCGGCCAGAAAAATAAATGCCAGTGATGTAAGCATATCTGATTCTCCTTATAGTGACATAAAAAAGCTGACAATTTCTGCAATCATTATCACAGAAGTCATCAGCTCTATCAGCGGTTTTGGTTTACCAGGGGAGAACTTCTTTCCCTGATTTTATTATAGTGGAAGAGGGATTTTTTGTAAAGAAAAAATGTATCCTGGAATATAGATAAAAAATAAAACTGATTCACTTAAAGATGTATCAAACAATTTTCAATATATAGATAATTTAAATAATTATTTTTATTTATTTGAATTATCTTTTTTATTTTACCCCCCCCCACCATACAATTCACCAATTTGATGTGATAATATATGACTATTGTTTCATAATAAAATAAGGAGGAAAGGGTATGAAAACAAACTTTTTTAAGACACTCATAATAATGCTCACAATTTCAGCATTATTAACAGGATGTGGAGGCGAAAAACAAAAGCAAACTCATAGTGAGGAGAAAAAAACAATTAAGGTAGGCTGTATGAGAATTACAGAAGATATTATTGATATCATCACAAATGAAATGGAGGGCTCTGATTTTAAAATCGAAAAAGTTGTATTTGATGGCGCATCAAATATCCCTGCAACAGCATTAAACGACGGCAGTATTGATGGATTTTTAGTTAATCATCTGCAGTGGGTAGAGGTTTTTAATAAAGAAAATAATGCAAATTTAAAAATGGTAGAACCTTATATCTATTATTTTAAAAATGGTGTATATTCATCAAAATATAATAGCATTGAAGAATTACCTGAAAATGCTGTAGTTGCAATCCCAGGAGATCCCAATAACATGGATCGAAGCTTACGGCTACTGCAGAGAATGGGATTAATTGAATTAAACGATAGTAAAGAACTTTGCAATGTTGCAGATATTGTAAAAAATCCAAAAAATATAAAGCTTATGGAAACAGAAATTACTGCAACTGTTAAAAGCTTGTATGATGTCGATATGATTATTTCTGGTGCAAATGCCATGCGTTTATCCGGCGAAGATTTTGAAAATAGCCTGTTTGACGATCCAATTGATAAAGAATTTCCAATTAGTTTAACTGTAAATTCTGGTACAGAAAATGAAGACTGGGTAAAAGCTTTTATGGATGTAACACAAAAAGATTCTTTCAAAGAGAAATTCAATTCCGTCTACAAAGGAACATTTGTATTATATGATGATATAAAGGACAATTAGTGATGAGAGAGTTATATTTGAACAAACTGCGAATGGATTTATTAGAAAAGGGAATACAGGATGGAAGCATAGATAAAGTATTGATTCCCTTTGGAAGCTGTGAAGCACATGGTGCACATTTGCCACTTGGAACGGATACTTTTATTGCCACTGAAATAGCAGAAAAAGTGGCTGCCGGAACAAATGGAACTATATTAGCTCCCCCTGTACCATTTGGAACTTCCATCAATTATAATCAATATCCGTTATCATTAACTTTAAGTTTTGAAACTACCATTAAACTAACTGAAGATATCTTGTCCAGTTTTATTCAATATGGACTGAAAAAATTTATTATTATAAATGGGCATGATGGAAATATTCCAGCACTTGAAATTGCTGCAAGAAATATTAAGCATAAATATAAAGAAATCACTATTTTAATAGTCCCCGGATGGTGGTTTTATTCCAGAACCCTTCTGAAAGAGCAATATCAAACATGGGATGGACGAGGACATGGTGGAGAGGCTGAAACTTCTCTTATGCTGGAAATCAATCCAGATTTGGTAAATTTAAAAAAAGCTGACTGCCAAATCCACAAGGATGTCATTGAATTTAGTCAGCATGGTATTATGGTTATTTGGGATATCTCCGAAGTAACAGCGACTGGTTCAACTGGAGACTCTACTTCAGCTACGCAAGAAAAAGGAAAAAAATTGCTAGATGGTTTTGTCAACTATCTCATAGAATTGATTGAAAAATTAGACAAAAACAACTGGAATTACGACTTTAAAAAGGATAATTAGGTGAACCATTGATACAAATAATTGATTTACAAAAATCATATGAAAACACTACAGTTCTAAAGGGGGTTACTATATCGATTGAACCTAAAGCAAAGTACGGTTTAATCGGAAGAAGTGGTACTGGAAAATCCACTTTACTTAGATGTATTAATGCACTGGAAACTTTTGATTCCGGTAGAATCGAAATCGATGGAACTGATATTACTAAGCTAAACAAAAAAGAGTTAAAATATTTAAGACGTGATATTGGAATGGTATTTCAAGACTTTTCTTTATTAGGTAGTTTAAATGTATATGAAAATATTGCACTACCATTAAAGTGTTGGAGATATAAAAATCAGGCCATTGATACACGTGTAAAGGAATTAGTAGAAGTAATCGGTTTAAAAGATAAAATAAATTTCTACCCCAGGGAACTATCAGGCGGTCAAAAGCAAAGGGTGGCAATTGCAAGAGCACTGGCCCTAAATCCAAAAATTTTATTGTGCGATGAAGCTACCTCTGCATTAGATCCTAAAACAGCACAGGAAATCGTCATGCTCCTAAACAACATTAATAAAGAGTTAGGAATTACTTTGATTACTGTAACACATCAACTATCAGTATTAAAAAACATATGTGATGAAATTTCAATTCTTGAAAATGGTAAAATTGCCTGTCAGGGAAAAACAAATGAAATTTTTCTGAAAAAACCGGAGGCATTAGTAAATCTGATGGGAGAAAAAGAACTGTCTCTCCCTACTAAAGGATGCAACATTGAAATATATATCACAGAAGAAAACAGCCATACTCCAATTATAAGTGATATAGCTCAAAAAACTGGTGCAAACTTTTTTGTTTTAGACACTAACATGGAGGCATTTAATCAAAAATACATTGGTTCTGTTGTTCTTCATACATCTGAAAATGATACTTCCAAAATAGTAACTTACTTAAATGCAAACCAATATGTTTGGCACAAACTATAATGAGGTAAAAATGTTTAACATTGAGTTTTGGCAGGAATGGTGGAATTTTTTTCAAAAAATTATAGCCCCATCAACCTTTGTCACTTTAAAAATTGTCTTTTTTACAATTTTAATAGGAGGTTGTTTAGGATTTATACTATCAATTATGTTAATTCTCTTTTCTCCAAGGGGACTTAATCCAAAAAAACATCTATATAAGATACTTGATTTTATAGTCAACACAATAAGGGCGTTTCCTATTTTAATCCTTATTGTAGCATTATCGCCAATAACACGAAGGATCGTCGGAACCACTGTAGGTGAAAAAGCTGTTATCTTTCCACTCGCTATTGCTGCGACTTCTTTTATGGCAAGAGCCTTTGAAGGGACTTTCAGCTCAGTAAATCCACAACTAATAGAAGCAGCTCGTTCTTTTGGTGCATCAAATATGCAGATAATTATAAAAGTAATTGTTAAGGAATCTAGAGCTGGAATTATTTCTGTACTAACAATGGCTACCATTTCATATATTTCCAGCAGCACTATTGCAGGTGCTGTTGGAGGAGGTGGGATTGGCGCTATCGCATTAAATTACGGATATCAGAGTTTTAATGATTCTGTTCTTTATACTTCTATTATTATTTTATTTATAATGGTTCAAATTACACAAGAACTTGGAAACTACCTTTACAAAAAAATATGTGATAAAACTATATAAAATAAATTGTATCCAGAAAATACCAGCCTGCAATATATCTATTTCAAAATCCAGTATACTGCAGACCGGTATTTTTTGTCATCAAAACTAATTTCAAAACTTCAGAAACATCGTCTATTCCGCATAATAATTTTATTATACAGAAAAAGCAAGACTTTTTTATATTCTCCATATCTAAACTAAAAATATAGTTCACAGTTTTCACACTATACCCATCCTTACATTTTCCTTAAATTTTTTTCCTTATATGACTATTTTTTTGCGGTTTTCCCTTTTCACAGCTCCATTTTTATAGTATTATATTTTTTATCGACTTTTTAATATGGAATTTTATACAAAAAACATGGAGGTATTACGTATGACAACTATTCTTCTAGGCATGGGACTGCTACTTCTCACCCTGGCCGGCTTTTCTCTCTTCAGCATGAAAGCCCCTAAGGGATCGGCAGCTATGTCCGGACTGGCAAATGCAGCTGTGGCTACCTTCCTGGTAGAGGCAGTCCACAGATACATTTCCGGTGATCTGTTAGGTATCACATTTCTCGGAGAAATCGGCTCAGTAGCCGGAGGTCTGGGAGGCGTCGCATCCGCTATCCTGATCCCGATCGGCATGGGAGCCAACCCTCTCTTCGCAGTCGTGGCAGGTGTAGCCGTTGGAGGCTACGGAATCCTTCCTGGCTTCATGGTCGGATACCTGACCGGTTTTCTGGCTCCACTCATTGAAAAATATCTTCCTGCAGGGCTTGACACTATCCTGGGTGCTCTGGTTTTAGCTCCTATCGCCAGAAGCATCGCCTTTTTCACTGATCCGGTTGTCAATGCAGCTATGGGCTACATCGGAAATACGATCACAGCCGCCACGGATCAGTCTCCTATCCTGATGGGATTCCTCTTAGGCGGACTTATTAAGATGATCTGTACTTCACCATTAAGCTCTATGGCTCTGACTGCTATGCTGGGACTGACCGGCCTTCCTATGGGAATTGCAGCTATTGCCTGCTTCGGAGGCTCCTTTACAAACGGAATTATCTTTGCCAAGTTAAAACTGGGAAATCCAAGCAATATTGCAGCTGTTATGCTGGAGCCTTTAACTCAGGCACACATTATTACGCGCCACCCAATCCCTATTTACGGATCGAATTTCTTCGGCGGAGGCTTGGCGGGAATTGCAGCCGCTATGCTTGGTATTGTAAACAACGCTCCCGGAACTGCATCTCCAATTCCAGGACTGTTAGCTCCCTTTGCTTTTAACCCTCCTATGAAGGTTCTGATGGCTCTGGCTCTCGGAGCAGTCGGAGGAACTCTGGCAGGTTTCGTTGGAAGCATTGTGTTTAAGAAATTTGCACAGGACTAAGAGTAAAAGAAATGAATAGAATATAGCAGAAAAGCAGATTTCCCTGTTCTGATGAACGTCATGGGAAATCTGCTTTTTTTCTTCGGTGTATAGTAATATAAGCAGAGGAAATGTTTCCTCCTGCCATGTACCTTACCGGAGAGGGAGAAGTTTTCCAGCGACTTTCGCTGGAGCGCAGAAAACTTTCTCCCTCTCTGGTATCTATAAATAGGAGCGCAGAAACATTTCCTCTTCTATTCTAATATACCTCTCTTACGACTCTGCTGCATCTCTGTAGGTCTTCGTTGATTTGATCTCTCCCGTCTTCCACTGGAATTTATTCAAGAAGCCGAATGTGATAGATACAATCGGAACTAACCAGTTAAATACAGCGAATGGAAGGAATCCAAGAACCGGTACACCAAGCGTTGCCCCTGCAAAAGCTCCGTCTACGTTCCACGGAACGATCAGGGATGTTACGGTTCCGCCATCCTCCAGACAGCGGGATAAGGTCTGAGGAAGCATATCTTTTTTCTTGAACTCTCCAATGAAGAGACGTCCGCCAAGGATAATGGACATGTACTGGCTGGCTGTAATGATATTGAACAGAATACAGCTGACAACTGTGGAACATACCAGTGTACCAACAGATTTGCTGACAAATTTCATCTTTTCCAGACATACCTCAAGGAATCCCAGGTGCTCTAAAATACCGCCGTATACCATAGCGATAATACCGAGAGAACAGGTGTGGTTCATGTTCAGAAGTCCGCCTCGTGAAAGCAGGCTGTCGATTTCAGCATTTCCAGTATTGGATACGAATCCACTCTCCATGATATTAAACAGTTCTCCTAAAGTATAGCCCTGTACCACGATTGCAATTAATGCTGCTGTACCGCCGGAAATCAGAAGAATCGGGAACGCTGGTTTTTTCATAACAGCCAGTGTAAGAACGATTACCGGAGGAATCAGTGTCAGAATATTTAAGTTAAAGTTTGTGCTTAAAGAGGTCATGATATTGTTAATCGTATCACTTTCTGCCGCACCAGAGAACTTAAATCCCAGAACCAGGAAAACAGCCAGAGCAATAATAATACTTGGTGTTGTAGTAAAGAACATGGCCTTAATATGGTCAAATACATCACCCTCTGCAACTGCCGGAGCCAGGTTTGTTGTATCAGAAAGAGGAGACATCTTATCACCAAATGCTGCACCGGAAACAATCGCACCAGCTGTCATAGCCGGATTTACTCCAAGACCCATACCAACGCCCATTAAGGCTACGCCTGCTGTTCCAATGGCAGACCAGGAAGAACCTGTAGCCAGAGAAGTCATCATACATGCCAGACAGGCAGTTGCCAGGAATACGGATGGGGAAATCAGCTTCAGTCCCCAGTAAATAATCATCGGAACGGTTCCGCTGGCAATCCATGCTCCCATCAGGGCACCAATGCTGTACAGAATCATAGCCGTTGGAATCATCAGCTCTCCACCCTTTAAAATGGCGCTTTCAATCTTGCTCCAGGGACATTTTTCAATTTTCAGAACCAGAAGCGTTACGCCCAGGGATGCCATCATAGCAATATGCATCTTCTGGTTAAAGAAGAAAATAGACATCGCCATGAACACAATCAGTGAAAGGACACAAATGACAGCTGCGCCGAAGGATGGCCTGAAATCTTCGTTCGCTTCATTTACTTTGGCGCTGTTCGCATTAGGGTTAGGGTCAGGATTTTTCTTACTCATAAACTTCCTCCTTAAAATAAATTAGCTTTTATCTTTTCTGGTAGACGGTACGCCCTCCCAGAACAGTTTCTTCTACAAAAACATCACGGATCTTCATGGGATCACACTGAGTCGGATCCTGGGATAAAATCACGAAATCGGCCAGTTTTCCATCCTCTAAGGATCCCTTGATATCCTCTTCAAAAGAAGCATAGGCTCCATTTATTGTAAATCCCCGAAGCATCTGCTCCACTGTAAGCTTCTGTTCCGGCATCCAGCCTCCCTCCGGATATCCAGAATAATCACAGCGGTTCATTCCTACAAATAAGCTGTCAAATGGATTTAAGGAATCTACCGGGCAGTCTGAGCTTATCGTATACATAACGCCCATATCGCACAGGGTTCTGTAGTTATAGGTAGACGGCAGACGTTCTGCACCTACGCGGCTTTCTGTGATGTGCAGATCGCTGTTTAAGCACACCGGCTCCATGTAAGCGATAATATTCTGATCCTTAAAGCGTTTCAGAATATCCGGCTGTGTAATCTGAAGATGGATAATTCCAAATCTGGCATCGGAATCCGGTCTTCTCTCTTGAGCCTTTAAGAAGGCATCCATACACATTTCCATGGCTCCATCACCAATTCCGTGACATACCACTCCCATTTTGGCTTCATGGGCTGTCGTTACCAGCTCGTCAAGCTCCTCCTGGGTAAATACAGCGATTCCACAGGTATCAGGAGCATCAGAATAAGGAGCCCGCAGATATGCGCTTCTTCCTCCCAGGGAACCGTCTGTCAGAAGCTTTAAAGGCCCGGCCTGCACCATAAGGGTATCATGGCGATCCAGAATCTCTTCTTTAATGAACTCTCTCAGGCGGTCAATCTGAGGCAGGAGACACTGCTCTCTGATTCTCATGTTCAGTCTGCCTTCCTGTTCCAGCTCCCTGTAGGCTCTCATAACCTTTCTCCAGTCCTTGTCAGAGAAGGTTTCAAAGTCATCGGAGTGCATGGTCGTCAGTCCCAGGGAAGAAGCAATGGAAATGGCATTTACCAGCATCTCCTTAATCTCTTCCACCGACTTATCGGGAATCATCTGATAAATCAGATAGCGGGCTGTTTCTTTTAACAGTCCTGTCAGATTTCCCTCTGCGTCACGTTCAATTTCTCCACCTTCCGGATTTTCCGTTTCTCTTGTGATGCCTGCCATGGCAAGAGCGGCAGAGTTGGCTACCACCATATGTTCACAGACTCTTGTAAACACAATGGGATGTTCGGTACTGATGGCATCCAGGTCTGCAATGGTAGGATTCCTCTTCTCAGCAAAAAATGTCTGGTTCCAGCCGCGGCCCTGAACCCATGTTCCGGAAGGAATCTGGTGCTTCCTTATGTATTCCCTTCCTGCTTCAATCATCTCCTCAATGGATTTTAAAGGAGCACAGTCAATTTTCGTGAGACTGTAAGCATAATTAAGCAGATGGACGTGGCCTTCGATAAAGCCCGGCATAATCGTTCTGCCCTTTAAGTCAACTGCTTCAGCGTCAGGAAATTCCCTTTTCAGTTCCTCCTCATCTCCGACGCGGACGATGCGATCCCCTTCTACTGCCATTGCCCCTGCCCGATCCCCGGCGGCATTCATCGTAAGGATTACACCGTTTTGGTAAAGTTTCATGCAGTATCCTCCATTCTGTTGTTATAGTATGTCGTTTTTATGCCTATTATTTAAGCAACTTTTGTGCCACTTATAAATGATATAAATATTCAGGTCAAATCATATAGTTTTTAAATAAATCATCATTTTTGTTGGTAATTTTTTCTGATTTACAGAAAATTTCTGCCGGTTTTTTTGCACAATCTCACAAAAAGCAAAAATATTTGCGACATTGTTTTTTTTATGATACACTGAAGGCACTTGAAGCAAAAATCAGAAAGGAGAACAAATCATGATTACAAATGCTCTGGTACAGGCCAGACAGCTGTATGAGGATACGGACGGTGTGCTGGTCTGCGACAAATATGGATATGTGGAATTTATGAAATGGTTTCACGACGGGATTTTAGCAGACGAGGTCGTTGGTATGCATGTAACAGATGTATATCCGGAACTGAATAATCAGACCAGCACTATCATGCGGGTCATCGAAAGCGGGAAGCCCCGTTTTGACGAGAGACAGGTCATACACACCTGCCGCGGCGAGCTGCTGGACATCGTCTCATCTACCATTCCGCTGATGGCCGGAAACGAAGTAATCGGAGCTATGACTTCTACTATTTTCTACGAAAAATATCAGGCCGGAAAGGGACTTCCCAGACGCCAGCAGGGAGATCTCTATACCCTGGATGACATCATCTCCCAGGATCCCATTATGATCGCTTTAAAAGAACGGTGTACTCTCATTGCCAATAATGATTCTCCCGTGCTGCTCTACGGAGAGACAGGAACTGGAAAAGAGCTGTTTGCCCAGTCTCTTCACACCTGCTCCCACAGGGCAAAAAAACCGTTTATCTCACAGAACTGTGCGGCAATTCCGGAATCTCTTCTGGAGGGTATTTTTTTCGGAGTGGAAAAAGGCAGCTTTACGGGAGCAGAAAACAGAAAAGGTCTCTTTGAGCTGGCTGACGGGGGAACTCTGTTTCTGGATGAGATTAACTCCATGGAGCTGTCCATGCAGGCCAAACTTTTAAAAGCGATTGAAGAACAGCAGGTCCGAAGGCTGGGAAGCGCCAAAAGCACGCATTTTCATACCAGGATCATCTGCGCCATGAATCAGAACCCTGCGGAGGTTCTTCACGCAGGACTGATGCGGACAGATCTTTTTTACAGAATCTGCGTAGTGAGAATCGACATTCCTCCTCTGCGGGACAGAAAACCGGATGTAATGATACTGACGGATTATTTTATTAACTATTTTAACCGGAAAATGGGAAAATCCATCCGCGGGGTCAGCGCTCTGGTAAAAATGACGTTCCAGAATTATAACTGGAAGGGAAATGTGCGGGAACTGCGAAATACATTAGAATACGCGTTTAATCTATGTCAGGGCTCTATCATTAATATGAGCGATCTGCCTGATATTCTCCAGGAAAATTACAGGATACAGAGCTGTCTGCAGGAAATGGAAAGCAGCCACAGTATCATCCATGAAAAGAAAGAGGAGACAATAACAGAAAAAAACGCCTTTCCATATGATGAGGCTCTCTCTCTGACAGAAAATACCTCTGCCTATGAAAAAGAGGCTATCAGCCGCATCCTTGCAAAGACAGACAGCATCACGGAAGCGGCAAAGCTTCTGCGGATTTCCCGGCAGACACTGTCCTACAAAATCGAAAAATACCGCCTCAGTTAAAGCGCAGAATTTTTTTCCTATCCTTCCGGAAAGAGAAAGCTTTTCCCTGGTTTGGCAAAAAATTTTGCGTCATGATATCTCTTTTTTATAATAAACTGACAATTTCGCACTGAAATACAGCTGTTTTTTCATGGCACAAAATCTGCTTATTAAAAATGGTATCTATTTTATGTAAGGAGGAACATATATGCCACAGACAACAATGGTTCTTAAAAATGCCCGGATTTATACCATGGACGGCCGTGTGGAGGAGGCTGTCGCTATTGCAGGCAATAAAATCGCAAAGGTCGGCTCCAATCAGGAGCTGGAGGCCTGGCAGGGAGAACACACCCAGGTGATTGATCTGGAAGGACGCACCGTCGTTCCCGGCTTTAATGACACGCATACCCATCTGGTAGGCTATGGCAATTCTCTGAGATATGTGAATCTGGAAAACTGCCTCTCCTGTGAAGAAATGTGTGAGCGGATCAAAAACTTTATTGAGGAAAAGCAGATACCTGAGGGCGAGTGGGTATTCGGCCGCGGCTGGAATCAGAACCTGTTCCCAGGCGGCGCTTTTCCAACCAAGGAGGATCTTGACAAGGTTTCTGATAAGCATCTGATCCTGATTATCCGCACCTGCGGACATGTGGGAATCGCCAATACCATGGCTCTGGCTGATGCAAAGGTTACGAAAGAAACGTATCTTCCAGGCGGACAGTTTGACAAAGGTGCAGACGGAGAGCCCAACGGCGTGATCCGCGAGGCTGCCCTGGAGTGGTTTAAACGGCAGCGCAATCCTGAGTCTGCCAGAAAAGAGTTAAAGCAGGCCATTATCCGCGGTGGTGAAGAAATGCTGCGCTACGGTGTAACAACTGTACATACAGAGGATACCTATGATTTAGGATACCCAGGCGATTTTATGGATATTTACCATGCTTACCAGGAACTGGCTGAAGAGAAAAAGCTTCCGCTTCGTATTTATCAGAAAATCTCTCTTCCGACGGGAAAGGAGGTTGATGAATTCCTGGAGGGATGTTCCCTCCGCACAGGAATGGGACATGATTTCTACCATATCGGACCGATGAAGCAGTGGGCTGACGGTACGATGGGAGCCCGCACTGCCGGTATGAAGGAGCCGTACTCTGACTCTCCCGGAACCACCGGAATTTACTACTACACCGATCAGGAGCTGTATGACAATATCCGCAAGGCTCACTGTGCCGGTATGCAGGTCTGCATTCACACCATCGGCGACGGGGCCTTAGAGCAGGTATTAAATGCCTATGAGCGTGTTCTGAATGATTTCCCACGGGAAAATCACCGTCATCGTCTCGTTCACGGACAGGTAGGAAATCTGGAGCTTTATAAGCGAATTGCTAAGCTGGGCCTGAATATTAATATTCAGCCTGCTTCCACCTCAACGGATATTCCGATCATGGAAGATCGTCTGGGCAGCCGGGCTAAATACTGCCACGCATGGCGTACCCTGACGGATCTGGGTGTAAATTTAAACGCCAGCTCTGATATTCCTGTAGAGACACCGAATGTATTCTGTGGAATTTATGCTGTCGTTACAAGAAAATCCCTGGATCACCCAGAGCTTGCCCCATGGAATCCACATGAAAAAGTAACTGTTATGGAGGCTCTTAAATTCTACACCATCAACGGCGCATACGCTGCTTTTGAAGAGAATATCAAGGGTTCCATTACAGAGGGAAAACTGGCTGATATGGTTATTTTAGACCGTGATCCCTGCGCTGTTGATCCGGAAGATCTGCCGAATGTTCAGGTAGATGCCACGATTCTGGGCGGAGAGATCGTATATCAGAGAAAATAAGAAGAAAGAAGAGCATACAAAAGCGGCACAGCCTGAAGGCTGTGCCGCTTTTATAATCGTCTTATTTTACTCCATTACCTGAATCTTCAGGCTGGATCCGTTTTCTACCAGCTTCTTCATCTCGTAGTAGCCTTCTGACTCCGTTCCCATCAGAGCCACAAAGGAAAATCCGTCTCCGGATACTACCATCGTATCCTTTGACACAATCATGGTATTCAGGTTTCTGTAGTCATAGGAGGTGATGTATTCCTCTGTCTGAACCTTGAAACCGTTCTTAAAGAATACCAGCTCTTTCTTCATACCATCTGATTTTTCTCTGATCTTGCTCCAGTCCTTGGCAGCTGCCTTTCTCAGAGACTTCTCACTTCTGGCTTCCTTATTTTTCAGGAAATAGTGAGCAGCACAGACACCGGCGAGAACTGCTTCAATCGCCAGATAAATACCAAAGGGCAGTGTAATCTGCTTCAGCGTCATATTGATAAATGTAAACGCTGCGCTGACGCAGAGAAATACGATTAAATACATACTTGCAGGATGCTTTTCCCGGCCTGACTGGATTCGGTTCCATTCTGCCGCTTTGTACAGCCTGTAAATGCCTTCCTCGCTCTCCATAACCTCCGCTCTCGGAGCGTCTTCCTTCAGCTCCAGAGAAGCTTCCTCAGCCATTTTTCCACGCAAAAATGACTCGAAGTCGTTTGGATTGCCCTCCAGGAAATTTTTCTTTTCAAGAACAATTCTTTTTCCAGCCGTCATGTTCAGGATAAAACGGCCGTTCTCGCACTCCAGGCTCTCAATCCTCTTATAGGACACATCCATTCTGGAATCATCCGACTCTGTAAACATGCTTCCCTCACCAAACCACAGGTACTGACGGAAAGACTGACGAAACTGCGGATTTCCCGCATTTTTTCTGGATGTTACCCAGGCAGACAGGAAAAATACTCCTCTGGATATCAAATAGAACAGTATTCCTAAAAACGGCCACAGGGCTATTTTAACAACGCCGCTTTCTACCTTCAGGTAATCACACAGCTCTACCGAAAGAAACATGGAAAGTCCAATCCAGACCAGAATTTCCAGCCAGCCGTACGGCTTAAAAGCCCCTCTGGCTGCCATGTCTCTCGCCACATCCTTCGCCTTTCCTGATATAAATCCATCTTCCGGATCGTGGAAGACATGAAAATACCCTTTGCTCATCCTAAAACTTTCCTCCTATGAATAATTTCCCCCTATTATAACTTCAAAATGCAGCTGTGCTTTGCACATCTTCACTGCCAGAGGCAGATCGACATTTTGTCGTTACCACTTTTTCACTCGCAAACCCGCGCTTCGCGCTCACTGTCTGCTTCGCAGACGGTTTGCTCGTTTTCGCGGCGAAAAACAAATGCTACCTGCGGCAGGTTCGCCTCTTCCATAACTCCAAAATTCAGCTGTGCTTTGCACATCTGACGCTGCCAAAGGCAGCTGTATATTTTGGAGTTACCACATCAGGTGAAATCAAATGTCTGCTTCGCAGCCGCTTGCTTTCCTGCTGACGTGGTACATTATATCACACTTTTTTCTTTCCGCCCACCCTATCTGTAAAAATTGAAATAACGCGCAGGCCTTTCCGCCTTTGTAAAGGGATGGTATAATAACTCCAGAATCCAGAATGTGATACTGCGCCGGTTTTGACCAGCGAAGTAACGCACATACCTACTATTTAATTGACTGAGTCAGAAAGGAACAGGTACTTAACTATGACACCATACGATTCCTATAAAAACAGAGGACACCGAAGCGGAAACGGCGGCGGACGGGGAGGAGATGGAAGAAACAGCCGGGACGGCGGACGGTTCTCCACTCCGGACAAACCCAGAGTTTTAAAGACCTCTGAAGAACTTCGGACTCTCCTGCTCTCCATTGACCGAAAAAGCTATCCGGCCTACAAGTCTTTAGCAGGAATCTACCGTTTTCCCGGTTTTCAGCTTTCCATTGATCATGTGCAGGGGGATCCCTTCGCCTCTCCCTCCCATCTGAGCGTATTTGTCCCACACAAAGCGGCAGGCTTTGACAGCTCGCTCTACAGCACTGATGTGAGAAAAACGGCTCTTGAAGACTATCTGATCCGTCAGTTCGGAAAAGAAGCAGCCCACTTCAATTTCCAGGCGAAAGGCTCCGGCAAAAGCGGTCTGATTTCCATTACTCGCTGCGGGCAGGAAATTCTGTCCAGAACTGCCTGTGAAATCTGTGAAGACGGAATCTGGCTGCGTTTCCACGCCGGTTTTCCAGCCAACGGGCGCACAATCAATGCCAGAGAACTGGAAAAAATTCTCTTTGATTTTATTCCGGCCTGTGTCAGAAAATCCCTTGTATGTTCTTCTCTTCCTGCCAGTGAGATCCAACAAAGATCCGAGCTGGCCGATGATCAGGAATTTATCAGAAATGAGCTGGAACGTCTGAATCTGGCAGCCTTCGTGGCAGATGATTCCATTCTTCCCAGACAGAGCGGCGTCTCTGATCTGCCTTTAAAAGGATGTGTACCATTCCAGTCTCCAGATTCTCTCAGAATACAGCTTTCTCTGCCACATAAAGGCCTGATCTCCGGCATGGGAATTCCAAAAGGCATTACTCTCATTGCAGGAGGAGGATATCATGGAAAATCCACTCTTTTGAAAACTCTGGAAATGGGTGTCTATAACCATATTTCCGGAGACGGACGGGAATATGTAATCACAGATTCCACTGCTGTCAAACTTCGGGCAGAGGACGGACGCTATATTGAAGATACAGACATCTCCCTGTTTATCAACGATCTTCCAAACGGAAAGGACACCTGTCATTTCACCACAGAAGACGCCAGCGGTTCCACCTCCCAGGCAGCCGGCATTGTAGAAGGCATGGTTTCCGGATGCCGGACCTTTCTCATCGATGAGGATACCTGCGCTGCCAATTTCATGGTACGGGATGAGCTGATGCAGCAGGTCATTCACAGAAAGAAAGAACCCATTACACCTTTTATCGAACGGGCCAGACAGCTGTTTGAAACCTGCGGTATTTCTACTATCCTGGTAGCCGGAAGCTCAGGAGCATTTTTCCATATCGCAGATACTGTCATTCAGATGGACAACTACCGGCCAGTAGACATTACCGCCAAGGTAAGAGAAACGCTAAACACTTTCCCATCTCCATTGAAATTCCAGGAGGAAGCTCCCTCGTTTCATCTGCCAGAGCTTTCCCGCCCTTACCGGGTCAATGGAAAACGCCTCGCAGACGCGAAAATCAAATGTTTTGACAGGGATTCCTTCTCCATTGATAAAAACACGGTAAATCTCCACTATGTAGAGCAGATTGCAGATTCTGAACAGACAGCGGCTCTGGCCTATATTCTCAAATACGCCTGCACCGTTCTGGCAGACGGCGAAGCAAGCATTGGCCAGATAGCAGATCAGCTGGAAGAAATGTGGGGAACAGAAGGTTTCTCCTCCTTCCTGAAAAAAAGTAAGGGCGGCGGCTTTGCAGCGTCCGGCTTTGCCCGCCCAAGAAAGCAGGAGGTGTGCGCCTGCCTGGCCAGGTACAGAAAATAACGGAAAGGTAAAAGAGGAGGCTCTATTCCAGAGCCTCCTCTTCCTTTGCCCTCGCTCTTCTGTCTCTCACAGACTGGATAACAGGAACCATGAAAATGGCTACCATTCCTCCGGCGAAGCCGTTATTATACAGATTCATTCCTCCGTAGACAATTCCCACATTCAGGGCTACAGAAGAATGGAGAAATCCAGCTAACAATCCGGCCAGCCAGCCAAATTCTCCTGATATAGGAGCCAGCGTAGTGGAAAAAAGGAATGCCAGCATAGGTGACGGATCACTGATATTCCACCTCTTCGTAAGCCCTGCCAGATACACACCGGCCATAATCGGAAAAATATTCCTGATGTGTTTTCCTGTAGAGCTGAATCCTACCACTGTAAAAATGCCTCCAATAGTCGGCCCGTTTAGATCTCCTCCGGCAATCAGCACCAGAAGTGTGGCTATAAAGCCGTTCACCGCCATATTAAGAACTGTGGCCGGTCCGCCGTTATCTCTCAGGTAATCCGATCCGCCATGGCCGGAGCTTCGGATAATTTCCCAGTATTCCTCCACCACACCGCGGCCGCCGAATAAGAAAGCCCCTGCCGCCATACCGGCAAACAGGATAGACAGCAGAGTAAAAAACAGGAAATCGTTTCCTGTATACCAGATCAGCCGGCTCTCTACTGTGATCCCGAAGGATTTCAGAAGAGAGACAATAACCGTAGCAATAATTCCACCGGCAAATCCCACATTATAAAGAGAATATCCCTGATGGGCATGATGAACCTGGGCTGCCAGAGGCGGAAGTACAAAACCGATTAATATACCCGCTGTAAGAGCCAGGAAAAATCTGGCCGGAACAGGAAGATTTCCAATGTGCATCAGCTGCGTAATAATGGGAGACAGACTGGTTCCATAAAGTCCTACATAAACGTACCGGGACATATGGGTTTTATGGTATTTTGCATAAAGCCAGATGCCCAGCATAATTGTCCAGATATTAAACAGATTCTTTCCAAACAGTGAGAATCCGAACATCAGGCAGGCGGAAGTAATCGTGTGTCCGTCCATTTCCATATCCAGAAAATAGATAAGGGCAATACTTAAAAGCGTTAAAACTCCTGCATTTAGGAAAGCCGCTCCCACACCTCCTACCACAAAATAATCGGTAATCAGGAAATCCGGTTCCCGAATCAGGGTAACCATTCCCGGCCAGATCTCCGAAAACGGCTGCAGAATAAATCCGCAGACAATAAAGTAAACAGGAATCAGAGACAAGAGAAGAAATTTATCTCTTCTGGTCAGAATCCTTTTTGGGAACATTTATGCACAACCTTTCTATGTTTATATTGTAAATCATTCTGACAGCTTCACAATCACCGTATCCTCATCCATCCGGATGCTGCCTTCCTCCGGATAGCAGGCCATCTCTTCTGCAAAAGGCAGAGAATCTAAATATCTGGACAGCACCGGTTCCTTCGAGGGCAGGTTTAACGCCTGCATCAGATCGTAAATTCTCCTGGAAATTCCCATAGGGCTCTGTGCATCCCACTGGTAGAAGGAACAGCCGATTACATCTCCTCTCAGAGACTCCGGCAAAAGAGCTGCTTCCCGTTTGCCCAGGAAAATGAACACACAGTCTTCTGCATCTCTTCCTTCCCTCTCTGCCGTTTCACTGGCTCTTTCATAAATTTCTCTGGTCAGGCTGATATCCTGATCCGATACCTGATGAATGGTCTCAAACAATATGGCTGCATCCTTTGCCTGGTTCCAGGAAATAAGAAGACACAGTGCTGCTGCCACAGACGCGGCTCCCTTTCTCCACCACATGCTTCCATTTCTTTCCTTTCTGTCCTCACCTGGCCAGAGAAAAGCTGTCAGAAAAGAAACTGCAAAGGCAAAGACCAACGGATAGACCAGATGGGCACGAATGGGCTGGTAATACCCTGCCACAATAGTCATCAAAAACGGAGACAGCAAAAAGACACTGACTGACGCCAGAAACCATGGCTTTCCAGGCCGTTTCCTAATTCCCATCCACACCAGGGACGAGATAAAAAACAAAAGGACTGACCAGCCAAACTCCGGCCGGAACATGACATAGTAGCAGTCAAATACCCGCCTCAGCTCTCCTGAAATTGAGCGGAGACAGACATCAAATCCGTCCCTTTTCCAATGCATCATATCAGCCACATAGGCTTCGCTGCCGCCGGACAGAGTACGGACTGCCAGGGCAGTTATCATGTACAGGACAAATCCGCTCAAAAATACGGCTGCCAGCTTTATACCGGCCAAAAGCCAGCCAAACCGTTTCTGATCCAGATTCCTGCCATATTTTCCCAGATAGACAGTCAGAAAGAGAACTGCCATCACAGACACGGCCACAGCCGCCATAGCCTGATACGTTCCAAATGCCCATACCAGCAGCAGAACTGAACCAGCCGCCCAGATCCATTTTCCCCCGAAAAGAGCAAATTTTCCGGCTCCATACGCCGCCAGGACACAGAGAAGCAGGGCGAAAACCACCTCTGCCGACTGCAGCACAAAATAGAACTGCTCTGTAAAGCAGGGAGCTGTCACGTACACCACAGGAAATATGGCTGCAAACAGACGAAAACGCTTCTGTTCTCCGCTCCATTTATACACAAAAAACGATAAAACCATGGCTGTTA
This sequence comes from Lachnospiraceae bacterium AM93-12TA, assembly GCA_027698105.1. Taxonomy (GTDB): domain Bacteria; phylum Bacillota; class Clostridia; order Lachnospirales; family Lachnospiraceae; genus Otoolea. The sequence continues at coordinate 81,849 of JAQERH010000003.1, read as the reverse complement.
TCCACAATAAAACCACAGTAAGCACACGTGAAAAAACAGGGTGAAAGGAAGTCTGGCCAAAGAGGTGCTTGGTAAAAACAAGACCAAACCGATTGATTCCCAGCCAGGAATCCATCATCGCCTCAGGATCTGCCATCATAATTTCTGTATCAATCGTAATATCCTGTCTGGTCATCCAGGCCCCATAGGTACAGAGGACGGCCGCTCCCGACAGCAAAGCGCCCGCCCTGTTTTCTCTGATAAAAGAAAGAAAAGGAACTGTCATAATTCCTCCTTCTCTCCGGAAGCATTTTTTAAATTATCCTCAGCCACCAGATAAAGAGGCCGCCGTTTTACTTCCAGATAAATTTTTGCCAGATATTTCCCCACAATGCCTGCACAGAGCAGCTGGATTCCTCCTACGAACAGAATAATACAGGCCAGAGAAGGCCAGCCTCCTACCGGGTCGCCGAACATCAGAGTCTTAGCAATCACTACCAGCACCATGAAAAAAGCCACCAGGCAGAAAATCAGCCCCAGATAAGCTGCAATAGAGAGGGGAAGGGTGGTGAAAGCCACGATTCCCTCAATAGAATAGATTAAAAGCTTCCAGAAAGACCACTTGGTCTCCCCGGCCACCCGCTCCACATTCTCAAAAGGAATCCACCTGGTGCGAAAGCCCACCCAGCCGAAAATCCCTTTGGAAAAACGGTTGTACTCTGTCATGGACACAATGGCGTCCTTCATCTTCCGGTTCATCAGGCGAAAGTCCCTGGCGCCGTCCACAATGTCTATATCAGAAATTTTCCGAATCAGGCGATAAAACATCCTGGCAAAAAAGGAACGGATCGGAGGCTCGCCCTTTCTGTCTACCCGCCTTGTAGCTGCGCTGTCATATTCCCCCGACTCTAACGCCTCTATCATTTCCGGCAGAAGTCTGGGCGGATCCTGGAGATCTGCATCCATAATGGCTGTATAGTCTCCCTCTGAAGCTTCCAGACCAGCATAAATCGCTGCCTCCTTGCCAAAATTTCTGGAAAAAGAAATATATTTAATCCGGGAGTCCTCCTTCGCCCTCTCTTTCAGCAGAGCAAGAGTCCCGTCCTTAGAGCCGTCGTCCACGAAAATCCACTCGAATTCATACTCAGAAAGCCCCTCGCATACCCTTCCTATCTCCTGGAGAAACAAGGGCAGCGCCTCCTGCTCGTTAAAGCAGGGAACAATGATTGAAATCCGCTTCATTTTCGTTTTCCTTTAAATTCTTAGTTGTCAATTTATTTGCCTTTTCTTTATATCATATCTGACAGATGGTTACAAGTTTATTTTGCGGCAGGAGTTTTAGTAATCTTCTCAATCTAGGAAATGCGTATATCGCCAGACTTAGAGCGTATACATGACCAGCTACGTTTCCGGCTCGGTTCGCGCATCCATGATCCGCCGTTCGCGAAAACTCGCCTTGCGGCTCAAACACTTCGCTCTGCGGCGGAAATTAGCGCAAACCTCGCTACGAAAGCCTCGCTATCGTCACTGATACGCTCTAAGTCTGTCTCCCCTACTGCAAATCTCTATTTATTGAGAAAGAAGTTGTAAACCAATCCGCCGATTGTATATAAAAGAAAATAATAAGAATGTAACCAGTAAGCCACACCATACTACATAGCTAGCCCCAAAAAAATGAAGCACTGTTATTTTCAACGGTTTCAGGAAATAGCTGGCTAATCCTGCCGCTGCCATAAGTCCCAGCCAAAATATCCCGGCCTTTGCATCCGACTGATTTTTTTCTTTTTCAGTATAAAAAGCAAAGTTACGCTTTTCTGCACCTGAATATTCTCCAATAAAGCCTACTATTAAAATAGCTAACAGAGCTAACAGTCTTCCCCATGTAATAGTATGACGCATCTCTTCAGTCCACGCCATAAAAAACATCCAATACAGAAGCGCCATCCTAAAAGTATTTCTCAAAGAATATAAAACTTTTTCTATAGGCTGGACAGTACCATAGCTTTCTCTCAAATTCTCGCACCAGTGTTTCTTCTCTTCTCCCATCACCTGCGAAAAGCTCTCTCCTCTAAGTCTTGCTTCTTCTGCCATCCCTACTAAATCCTGTATCAGCATTTCACTGTCTGCCGCTCCCATTGACGGCATTTCAAAATACTCTCTTATCTGAAACAAGAGTTCTCTGTCTTCTGGAACAAGTTCTTGTATTCTTCTCCTGTTTTCTTTTCTCAAGCTTCTCAAAGTCATTGTCATAAGGACTCCTTTCCGGCCTGCTGCCCTTCACCAATTACTCTTTCCACCGCATCTGCCACCTGACACCAGCAAGTGTAAAACTCTTGTAGAAGCTCCTTCCCTTCCAATGTAAGACTGTAATATTTTCTGGCTGGACCCATAGGTGAGGGAAAAAATTCTGCCTTAATCATTCCTCTTTTTTCCAAACGGAGCAAAAGCGGGTAAATCGTTCCCTCCTTCACCTCCGAAAAGCCATTTTCTCTCAACTGCTCTACAATTCCGTAACCATATGTCCTTTCCCGTCCTATAATTGAAAGAATACAGCCTTCCATAATCCCTCTCATCAGCTGTGACTTATCGTACATAAAGTCCTCCCTGTCTCACTACCTTGCGGCACATAGTAGCTTTACTATATTGTACCACAAGGTAGTGAAACTGTGCATTACATTTTTCTTACATTTTCAATGACTTTAAGTTATTACTTATCATATTATTTAAATCTAGCCTAGCCAGCCCTAGTAAATCCTCTCGTCTCCCTCGCACCTGATAATATTGGGGCATTCTCCGTAAACCAGGCTGTATATGGGCTTTTCCTTTTCATACTTATGGATTGCCGCCTGAAGCTTCTCTTTCATCTTCTCCCGATCTCTTGGAAGTATTCCCCTCACCCGGAATTCAATGAAATCGTGGAAACCGTCGTAAGAGATGGGATGCTCCTCTGTTCCGGCCCGATCAATTAAAATCAGTTCCTCCCTCAGGCACTCCAGCTCGTCCGCCTGGATAAAAGCGCCCCGCTCCACCTCTCTGTAAAGGGGAACCTCCTTGTGGAGAAACATGGAAAAGTTCACCACATGGGCAGGATGGGTCTGATTCAGAAACTGAGCCAAAGCCCGTGCATTCTCCTCTCCCCTGCCTTTTCCTGCCACTCCTGTCATAATGTGCGCGTCAAAAATAAGACCTGCCTCCTGAAGCCGCCTGATGGCCTCATAGGCCTCCTCCAGGTTGTGATCCTTATTCATAAACGACAGCACATCGTCAAGTCCTGTCTCAATGCCCAGGTAAAGATGGCGCGCCCCCAGTTCGTACAGCTCCTTCAGTTCCTCCCTGGTCTTTTTCAGGATTCCTGTCACTGTGGCGTCCATATTGATCATGTCACACTGGGGAAAATACGATTTTACAAGCCGTAAAATCGCCGAAAGTTCCTCCATAGGAAGGTCAAAGGCATTTCCGTCTCCCAAAAAAATCCGCTTCGGACTTCCCCCGCACTCTTTCACTCTTTTAAGTTCTGCCTCTATCTGTTCCATTGGCAGTTTTCTGTACTTTAAATGGCGGAACAGGTTGCAGAATTTACACCCATTGTAGGAACAGCCCACCATTACCGGAAGCATAAACGCGCTTCTCTCCATCGGCGCCCGGCATATCTGTCCTTCGTAGTTCATAACACCCCTCCTCTTTTATAAAAACTGTAAACGGTATCGTTCTGACTCCATGATACTCTGTGCTGTGATATTAAAAAAAGTATATCACAAATTAACCGGGACAGCGACAAAATGCAGAAAAAGCCCGTCACATTTCTTTTCCTCTGAAATGTGACGGACTTCTGTGTTCGTCTATTTTTTGTACGATAACAGTGTCCTCTACTGAAAAACCATATAGGCTATGATCATAACTGCCGCCGCCAGATAGAGTGCCTGTTCCGCCCTTGTCGCTCTTCCTTCTTTAAACTTTCCGCTTCTTTCCATAGCCTGGAGACCAAGCTCGAATACAATAACAGCGGCTGCCATCAAACCAAATGCCGCCTGCATACCTGTCACCTGGAAAAATATCATAACCAGAAACAGTACGCCTGAAATTACATGCATAAAAGAAAGATTGATTTTCTGTGTCATATAAATCCCCCTCTCTGAATCTATATCGACATTATTCTGCTGTATCAGGTTTTACCTTATGCTGTCATTATATTTCACCTTTTTTCCAGATTCAAGAGGGGGAACGGAGGTTTAAGGATTGCGAAAATGATTTGTAAACTTTTTGAAAGAAACTGGCTTTACTATTTATCCAGCCCCAGATTCTTAAACGCCTCTGCAAACGGATTATTTACCATTTTCTCTTCCTGATTCTGCTTATTCAGGTACTTCATCACATCCCGCTTCGTTACGCCTGCGCCTTCTTTCTGGCGGCGCTCCTTGAAGTTTGACAGTTTTTCCTTATAACCGCAGGAGCAGGAGAACATCTGGTTCTCTCCCTTACCTCTCAGCTCCATTTTTTTATGGCATTTCGGGCATCTGGCGTTGGAGGTACGGGAAATGGTTTCCCTGTATCCGCATTCCCTGTCCTGGCATACCAGCATCTGGCTGTTCTTTCCCTTGACAGAAAGCATTCGTTTTCCGCAGCGGGGACACTTTGTATTCGTCAGATTATCGTGGCGGAAGGTTCCCTCCCCTCCCTTAATCTCCCCGATCAGCTCCTCTGTGTAGGCGCAGATATCACTCATGAAGGCTTCCCGCTTCAGTTCGCCTTTTGCAATTTTAGAAAGCTTCATTTCCCACTCCGCTGTCAGCTCCGGCTTCCGAAGATCCTCCGGAACCAGCTTTAACAGCTGTTTGGCCTTGGAGGTCAGGAAAATGTCCTTTCCCTTTTTCTCCAGCATAAAGCTTGAAAAGAGTTTTTCAATGATATCTGCTCTGGTAGCTACTGTTCCAAGTCCCCCTGTCTCTCCCAGAGTCTTCGCCATGGCCTTATCATGGGACTCCATATATTTGACCGGATTTTCCATGGCAGAGAGAAGGGTGGCTTCATTAAACGGAGCCGGCGGCTTCGTCTTTCCTTCTGTCAGAGACAGCCCTGCTCCGGCAATGGCCATGCCTTCCGTCACGTCTGGAAGCGTCTGTTCCGTCACTTTGACAGCACCGTCACGCTCCCCCTCTTCATCTGCCTCATCGTCCAGATATCCGGCAAGGAGAGCAGAACTGTCTGCCCCGCTGTCTCCGTTTCCAGCGGTCTCGTAGGCCTCCCGCCAGCCCTGAGAGCGCATTACCTTGCCGCGGGCCATAAACCGCTCGCCGCCTATTTCTGCCGTAATCACCGTCTCATCGTACTCCGCCGCAGGGAGCAGAACTGCCAGAAAACGACGCACTACCAGATCATAGATTTTCCGTTCCTCCACCGTCATGTGCTGAAGCTGAACAAACTGCTCCGTAGGGATAATAGCGTGATGATCCGACACCTTTGCATCGTTAATAAAAGCTGCTTTCTTCGTCCAGGTCTGTTTAGACAGACGGGCTGCCAGCTTCCTGTAAGGCCCTGTACCGCAGGCGGACAGACGATCCTTTATGGTGTCCGCCACATCACTGCTTAAATATCTGGAATCAGTTCTTGGATAAGTCAGCACCTTGTGGTTCTCGTAAAGCCTCTGCATAATATTTAAGGTCTCTTTGGCAGAGTAGCCAAATCTCTTGTTGGCCTCTCTCTGCAGCTCTGTCAGATCGTAGAGCAGAGGCGCCATGGTCTTTTTCGGCGTCCTCTTTACCTGAACGATCTTCACCGGCTGATCTCTGAGATCCTTTAGCAGCTTTTCCATCCGCTCCCTGTCAAAACTTCTCATACCGCCTGACTTCTGATCCTGCCAGGTCAGGGTAAGGGATGGATTTGAGGTTCTGGCAGTCAGGCCGTAGTAAGATTTGGGCCTGAAATTCCTGATTTCCTCCTCTCTTCCCGCAATCATGGCCAGAGTAGGTGTCTGGACACGTCCGCAGGACAGCTGAGCGTTGTATTTGCAGGTCAAAGCCCTGGTAGCGTTTAAGCCTACCAGCCAGTCTGCCTCTGCCCGGCACATGGCAGCATCCCGGAGATGGTTGTACTCTCTTCCGTCTCTGAGCTTTGAAAACCCGTCCCTGATGGCCTTGTCTGTGACAGAGGAAATCCAGAGCCGTTTGATGGGCTTTTTGCATCCTGTCTTCATCAGGATAAATCTGGCTACCAGCTCTCCCTCCCGGCCTGCGTCTGTAGCAATGATAATATCCTTCACATCGTTTCTGAACAGCTGCCGTTTTACTGCACCAAACTGCTTTGCTGTCTTTCCGATAACCTCCAGCTTAAAAGGATCCGGCATCATAGGGAGAGTTTCCATTTTCCACTCTTTATACCTCTTATCGTAGGCCTCCGGCGCTGCCAGCTCGACCAGATGTCCCAGCGCCCAGGTCACTACATATTTCTCTCCCTCCAGACAGCCGTCCCCGCTCTTTTTACAGTTTAAGACGCGGGCAATGTCTCTGCCTACTGATGGTTTTTCTGCAATAACAAGTGATTTCATGATAACCGCTCCTCCAGAATCCTCCTCAGCTCATCGACCACCTGGCCCAGATCCTTGCCCTCTTCGTCTATGGTAATATCTGCATACCGTTCAAAATAGGCAGTCCTTTCCTCATAGAGATCCTTTAAAGTCATACCTTCCTTTAAAACCACACCCCGGTCCACAATATTGCCCAGACGGTTCGTCAGTTCCTCATAGCTGATTTTCAGATAAACCACCAGACCGATTTCCTTTAAATGAGCCATGGCCTCGTCCCCGTAGATTACGCTTCCGCCTGGGGCAATGACACTCTGCTCTGCCTCAAGAGCCGCATTCACACGGTTTTCCACTGCCATAAAGCCGTCCATCCCCTCCTGGGCAATGATCTCCTTTAAAAGCCTTTTTTCCTGCTCCTGAATCACAATATCCACATCCACAAAGGAATATCCCAGCCGCTTCGCCAGAAGCACTCCCACTGTACTCTTTCCAGCCGCCGGCATTCCAATCAGCGTTACGTTATCAGCCTTCTTCTGTTTTTTCATTTCCTGCTTCTCCTGTCAGTTCCCGTTTTTCCTTTATTTTTCCGTGCAGTTCCTGTTTTTGCTTTCTGTTTCACCGCAGCGTTCTGCTTCCCTGGCGTTTCTCCCGCTTTCTTCCCGATTTTTTTCTTCTGCACAGAATATCCGAATTTTCCGAGCTTTTTGCCTAATTTAAAATATTCTCCATGAGAGTAGGATACCAGCCCGGCCTCATTTAAGTGGAACCGGCCTGTCTCATCCATGTATTTCTCATCCACTGTCACATTGACGATCTCTGCCAGAAACATATCGTGGCTTCCCAGCGGGATCACCTGGGTCACCCGGCACTCCAGATTGACAGGGCTTTCTGCAATACCTGGACATTTCACCTTTTTAGATTTCAGGGGCGTCAGCTTCATATCCTGAAACTTATCTGTATCCCGGCCTGATTTTACGCCGCAGTAATCAGTGGCAAAGGTCAGATCCTCCGTCACCAGATTGGCCACAAACTCGCCTGTCTCCTTAATAATGTGGTGGGAATGGCGCTCCGGACGGATGGACACATAGAGCATGGCCGGGGAAGAACAGGTCGTCCCGCACCAGGCCGCAGTGATAATATTCGGCTTTTCATTCTCCTTCTGGCAGCTCACCATAATCACCGGCACGGGATACAGCATATTTCCCGGCTTCCAATCCTGTTTTGACATAAATTTCTCCTCTTTCTACTGCTCTGTGGCAATCATCAGTCCTGGAATCAGCTGCTTCTTTCTGGATACAACGCCTGGCAGCTTCACCACGTCTGCAGCTTCTTTTAAGTGAAAGGCAGCCGCAGCCAGCTGCTCCGCGCCCTGTCCGTCACAGATCAAATCCGTAGACTGCTCTAAAATATTGGTCATCATAAAGAACATCATGTCCACCTTCTGTTCCTGTCTGGCTTCTCCAATGTACTTTAACAGCCGGTCTTTCAGCTTTTCCAGCTCCTCTGCGTTTAAGGAGGTGATCTGTCCCACTCCAAAGGTTAGCTTTCCAGCAGTAAAGCGCTTGAAATCCTGATAGAAAATCTCTGAATCTGTCTTTCCCTTCAGCTTGCTTCCCGCTTCAAACATTTCTTTCGCGAATTCCTCCGCGTCAATCTCTGCTGTCTGAGCCAGTGCAAGAGCCGCCGCCTGATCCATGGGCGTACAGGTGGGAGAACGGAATAAAAGGGTATCGGAAATAATGGCGCTGCACAGAAGTCCAGCCGTCTTTTTATCGATCTCCACCTTATTTTCATTGTACATCTGATAGATAATGGTTCCCGTACAGCCCAGAGGCTGGTTTCTGAAAAATACCGGCGACATGGTCTCTACTGTTCCCAGCCTGTGGTGGTCAATGATCTCCAGCACATTGGCGCTTTCCATGCCTTCCACAGCCTGGCTTCTCTCATTGTGATCCACCAGGATCAGATTCTTTCCCCTGGCTCCTAAGAGATTCCGGCGGGAAATCATTCCCTTATATTTCCCTTCCTTATCAAGAATCGGGAAATCCCGGTGACGCTTGTTTGCCATCACATCCCTGATGTCATCAATAAAATCATCGGTTCCAAAGGTAATCAGGTTATCCTTTGTCATAAAGTAGCTGATAGGCATACTCTGGTTAATCAGGCGGGCAGCTGTGTAGGTATCATAAGGTGTGGTGAGAACTGTGCAGCCCCGTTCCTGTGCCAGCTTTTTAATGGTCATGGACACTCCGGCGCCTTCGCATACAATAATACAGCTGGCCTCCATCTCAATGGCGCACAGCTGGGATTCATAGCGGTTTCCCAGGATCACCAGATCATTTTTCTCAATGTAATACTCCATCATATCAGGATTGGCAGCTGCTACCAGCACCTTTCCCTTGTCAAAGTAAGCATTCTCATCACCTACCACCAGCGCTCCCTCTAAGGTTTCCAGGATATTGGAATACTGGGTGCAGGCCTTGGACAGAATGCTGCTGTCATATACGTTCATGTAGGATCTGGTAATATCGCCTACTGTGATCAGTCCCTCCAGAGTATTGTCCTCCGTTACGGCCGGAAGAGTCACTACTGTATTATCCTGCATCAGATTCCAGGCTTTTTTCAGGGAAATATTTTTCTGAACGCCTGCCGTCTCCCTGATTTCAATATCTTTTACCTGAGTCCTTACATTTTCAATCAGTTTTGGGGCTTCCACCCCAAAATAGTCCAGCACGTACTGGGTCTCGGAATTGACGTGCCCGGCTCTGGCCGGGGTAAATTTCTCTCCTGTCAGGATGCGCTTCAGATTGGCGTAGCAGATGGCAGAACAGATGGAGTCTGTATCTGGATTTTTATGTCCAATAACAATCGTTTTTCGCTTTTTGCTGTCGCTCATATGATTTCCTCCGCCTATGTTTCATACATTGTTAATATGCTATTCATATTTTATTCACAATTATTTTTTATACTATTTGTATAAAAAATAAAGCGTACAAATCATTTTTTTATCCGATTTGCATATAGATTTTTCATAATTCCCCCGGTCATCTTCGGATGCCGGGGGCTCCTCATTTTATGGGCTGCTTCTAATCCAGGATCAGCCTTGCAGCTCCGTAAATTCCAGCGTCATTGCCCAGCTGCGCCAGCGCAATCTCTGCTTTCTGGAAGGAAAGTGGAGTAAACGGGTCAAAATATTTCCTGATTCCATCGATTAAAAAGCTGCCTGCCTTTGATACGCCGCCTCCAATGACAAAAATCTCCGGATCTATTGTCATCGATATCGCAGACAAAGCCCAGCCCAGATAGTAGAACACCGTATCCATCACGCGGCAGGCCATGGCATCTCCGCTCTTCGCGCAGTCCAGCACGTCCTTGGCTGTAATGTCTGCGCCAAATTTCCGCATCTCTGTATCAGAGCTGTCCTGCTCCATGACTCTTCTGGCTTCTCTGGCAATTCCTGTGGCGGAGGCCACCTGCTCCAGGCATCCGAAACCGCCGCAGTTACACGGTTCCTTCTCACTCTCCCTGATCCGGATATGCCCGATCTCCCCTCCTGTTCCATGTTTTCCAGATACAATCCTTTTATCCAGAATCACACCGCCGCCTACGCCGGTTCCCAGAGTCACCATAACGATGTCGCTAAAGCCCTTGCCTCCGCCCTGCCACATCTCTCCCAGAGCAGCCACGTTCGCGTCGTTTCCTGTCCTGACTAACACTCCGTCTAACAGCGCGCTCAGTTCTTTCTGAGGATTCCTGTTCTTCCATCCCAGATTCACACACACACCTACAAAACCGTCCGGCATCACTGGTCCCGGAAGGCCCAGTCCGGCCCCGGCCACGTCAGAAAGAGAAAGGCCTCTCTCTGAAAGCTTCTCCCTCACAGAGGCTGCAGCGTCTGGCAGGATAAACGCTCCGTTCTCTTCTTTTCTGGTAGGAATCTCCCACTTCTCCAGCAGAGTCCCATCTACTTCAAACAGACCAAGCTTTATGCTTGTCCCTCCCACATCGATTCCGATACATTTTTTTCCCATTGAAAAGCTCCTTTATCCATAACGCTTATTTCACTTTGTTTTCTGTTTTCCAGTATACAAGAACCGTGTTTTATTTGCAAGGTGCGTTTGCCGTACCGATGTCAGGCAGACACAGGAATCAGCACAGGAATCAGCGCGCCAAAAAGCCAAGGGACTGACGCTCTATCTGCGCACAGCTCCTTGGCTTTCCATTTCAAACATTATTTCTGAAGCTTTTTAATAATCGCTTCTGTATACTCCCTTGTGGAAGCAGTTCCATGAAGATCCCTTGTCAGGCAGATTCCCTCCTGAAGAACCTCATCCACCGCATTCCTGATTCTGGCGGCGCACTCCGTTTCACCAATGTACTCTAACATCATGCAGGCTGACCAGAGAAAAGCTGTCGGATTGGCCAGATTCTTTCCTGCAATATCAGGGGCGCTTCCATGTACTGCCTCAAACATGGCATACTCTGTTCCAATATTGCTGGATGGAACCAGTCCCAGGCCTCCGATTAAGCCGCTGCACAGGTCGGAAATAATATCTCCGTACAGGTTCTGCATGACCATCACATCAAACTGATTCGGATTCATCACCAGCTGCATACATGTATTGTCAATAATCTTGTCATCTGCCTCAATCTGAGGATATTCCCCGGCTATCTCCCGGAAAATGGACAGGAACATTCCGTCCGACTGCTTCAAAATATTGGCCTTGTGAACACAGGTTACCTTTTTTCTTCCATGAAGTACTGCATATTCAAAGGCGTCCCGAATAATCCGCTCGCTGGCCTTTCTGGTGACAATTTTCACAGCATGAACAGTATCATCGTCTATTTTTTCTTCCTGTCCCACATAAAGTCCCTCTGTATTTTCCCTGAAAATCACAATGTCCACATCGTGAAACGGCGTATGGACTGCCGCATTGGAACGAACCGGACGGATGTTGGCATACAGGTCGTACATTCCTCTGAGAGTCACGTTCAGGGAACGGAATCCTGTTCCTACCGGCGTTGTAATCGGAGATTTCAATAATACTTTTGTATTCTCAAAGGAACGGCAGGCTGCCTCCGGAATCAGGTTTCCGCTTCTCTTCCATTCATTTTCACCTACATCAAACAACTCGTAATTCAGCGGCGCATTGGCTGCCTCCAGAATGTTTAATACACTGTCCACTAATTCCGGACCGATTCCGTCTCCCCGAAATACTGTGACTGTCTTTTTCATGTTCTGTCTCCCTTCTGCCAGCCCTCCAGAGCCGGTCTTTCTTTTTCCGTCTTATTTTTCTAAAAAAGTTCAGCTACTGCCAGGTTGTAAACAGCACAGCAGATAACGCTGACTGGAACAGCGATAAACAACAGGCGGTTGAACAGGTGGTTTCTGTCCTCCTCGCTTCCTACAGAGCCTAAAATCAGGCTGCCGCCGGAAGAAAACGGGCTGATGGCGCTGCTCTGGGCTCCCAGTACTGTGCAGGCAAACAGGGCTGCAGGATTTAAGCCTGTAGCTGCCGCCAGCGGCGGAATCAGCGGGAACAGGGCTGGAGCCACTACTCCTGTGGTGGAGCTGAAGAAGCTCATAAAAGCGCCTACAAAGCTGAAAGCTAATGGAACCATAGGAGTCGGCACGTTCGATCCGATCCAGGCTGAGAGGGCATCTATGGTTCCTGCCTTTACCGCTACCGCAATCAGCATTCCGGCTCCTGCAATCATTAAAATCGTATTCCACGGAATGCGGGCAATCACCTCTTTCTGAGGAGCCAGCTTTAATAAAAGGGCAAATACAGCAAAGCAGACAGCTACCAGGCCCACATCAATTTTTCCGCTGACAGTGCTTATTACAGCGTTGTGTGGAAGCGCCAGCTTTAACAGCGGGAATACCAGCACAACTGCCATCATAGCAAGCATCAGATATAAAGTCAGCTTCTGATCCTTCTCAAACGCAGCCGGTTTTTCAAACACAACTCCCTTTCCAATTCCCCGGTTGGAGCGGAATCCAAAGCGGAACACACTGATAAGAATCAGGGAAAATACAATAGAGAATGCAAAAATCTTCATTTCCTCTGTAAAGGAATCTGGCACTGCAAGGGCCGGCTCTGCCTCATAGGCAGTTTCCATAAGGCCTCTGAACACTACTCCCAGAGCTGCTGTGGAAAAGTTTCCGCCTGCCAGAGCGCCGCAGTTAATGGCCACGGCCCCTGTAAGCTTGTCCATCTTTGCTTCCTCACAGATCAGCATGGTAATAGGAGCCAGAAATGCTAATACAGTAAAATACGCCGCTCCCATTACGGAAAGAGCTACTGCCACGAAAAACAGGGCAAAGGGAAGCATTCCTGGAAACTTCCTGCAGGTGTAGAGGAGATGGGATGACATTTTTTCCAGCGTCCCATTCACTGCCGCAAAGTTATAGAACAGTGAAACACTTAAAATAACAAACATGGTGCTGGTAGGCCAGCAGGCCACCAGCTCCTTTGTACTCATTCCCAGCCCAAAGCAGCCTAAGAGATAGGCAAAAGCCATACAGAAAAATCCTGTATTAATCTGTGTTTTATAACCCAGGATAACCGCCAGGGCAATGGAGGCTACAAGCAGTATACTGAGCATAATTACTCCTCCTCTCTGATTCCCAGAAGCTGTCTCTGGATCGTGTGGGTCATATAGTAAACTTCATCTCTGGGAATTCCTCCGTCTAACAGGAACTGAATATACTCTGCAAGAGCCAGCTCCCAGTGGGGATTCTCTGTCTGTCCGCCGTCTGTGGATACCATCACATTTTTATATCCGACTTCCTTCACCATGTCCAGGTTATCCTGCAGATTGCTCTTATATCGGCCGTTTCCCATATTCTGGGCATAACACCGCTCTAAAATAATGTCATAATCCTTTACCATGCGGATCTGATCCTCCAGGCTCATATCCACAATCCACCATTCCGGATGGGTCAGGACAATCTTTTTGATTCCCGCCTTTCTGGCCTCCTCCACTACGATAAAAGCTTCCTTGGGAGAGATATGGGCTGTTCCTAAAACTGCATCGAAATCCTTCACCAGCTGAAAAATATCGGAAAGTTCCGGCACAATTTTTCCGTCCCTTACTACCTCTGCACACTGGCTGGCATCCTGCCCCACTTTTTCCATATGGTTTCTGGCAGACTGAGTAGGCAGCCACACTGCCTTAGCTCCCAGCTTTAATGCTGTCTCCGCTGCCCTGGGATTGATTCCCCCTACCACACGGTTTAATGTGATACTTCCAAACATGGTAAAATCATTGGTATCTCCATGGACTCTCTCATTGTACCGATTGCACAGATAGGCTCTCTCTGCCGTACTTCCCTGGTGAGTTTTAATCACGATTCCTCTGGCTCCTGCCCTGATTCCGGCTTCCATCAGCTCAAAATCATCGTAAGCCCTAAGCCTCAGATCAGGATTGGAATGGACGTGCATATCGATCACGCCTTTCATCAGATTGCTGCTCATCTTTTCTCCCTCCATTACGCTGTAATGCACATTGTATAATTTTATCTTCAAATCCGGATTGCTTTTAGATGTTTTTTATTATACACTGATTTATATCATCGGAGAAATACAGATTTTTTAATAGAATCCATCGGAAAAACCGATATGAAAAGGAGGAGAAGGCTGATTTATGGATATGAAAGAATTGAACTATATTGTGGCTATTGCAGATGAGGGCAGCATCTCTGCTGCCGCTGAAAAGCTGTTTATGGCCCAGTCCAGCCTCAGCCAGGCACTTTCTGTATACGAAGCTGAGCTGGGAACGCCTATTTTTGTACGCACCTCCCGCGGTGTGCGCCCCACTCCATCGGGAAGCGTGTTTATCTCTCACGCCAGACAGATTTTAAACCACTACCGTCTGGCTCAGAGTGAGGTCTGGGATATTGAAGGACTTAACGGAGGCCGGGTGGAGTTTGGCATCAGCTCCTTCCGCGGAACATATCTGCTTCCGCCTGCTCTGAAACAGTTTCATGCCTCCTATCCGCAGATTCAGGTGGAAATCACAGAGCTGGACAGCTGGGATCTGGAGGATCGGATTTTAAAAGGCCTTTTAGATATCGCCCTGATTGCTGCCCCATCGGAAAAAATCAGGCACAGCTGCGATTTTCTGATGAAGGATGAAATCGTTCTGGCCGCATCTGTCAGCCATCCTGTCATGGCTTTCGCTCATCCATGCAGCGAAAAATCAGGTGAGTACTGGATCGATCTGAAAGATACGAAAGAGTTCACCTATATTCTCGGTTCTCCTGGTACGGTCCTTGGAACAATGCTTCGCAGGGAGCTTTTAAAGGCCGGTGTGGAGCCAGCGGCAGCTAGCTCCCAGGTTTCCGCTCCCATGGCTGCCGCTATGGCCAGAGCAGGGCTGGGACTGGCCGCCACTTACCGCTCCTGTATTCCGGCTCATGAACCGGCACAGTATCTGAAAATCGGCAGAAAAGGCGTATTTTTAGATCTGGCTCTCATTTATCCTTCTGGAGGCTACCGTTCCAAAGCAGCAGCGGCTTTAGGAGAAGTGCTCCGACAGACTTATCTGGGACTGGAACGTGAAGCGCGGCAGATATATGATTAAGACCTCTATATTTAAGTAAAGAAAAAGGACGTTCCCCAGCCTCTCAAACCGAAGCCGGAAAACGCCCTTTTCTCTATTTCTTTTTTATTTTATCTGACTATCTGAGCATCACAATGTTCATACCTGCTGACTCTGCAGTCTCCTTACAGGCTCTTCACTGTATTGACCACGTTCTCAACAGTAAATCCAAACTTCTCGAACAGTTCTGCTGCCGGACCGCTGGCTCCGAAGCCCTTCATGGAGACAATGGCTCCGTCGAGTCCTGTATATTTCTCCCATCCGAAGCTTCCAAGGGCCTCCACAGCCACTCTCTTTCTCACTGCCTTCGGAAGTACAGACTCTCTGTACTCGGAGCTCTGCTCCTCAAAGAGATCCATACAAGGCATGGACACCACGCGGATCTTCATTCCGTCCTTCTCAAGCTCTGCCTTTGCCTTCACTGCCAGTCCTACCTCAGAACCTGTGGCAATCAGGATGACATCCGGAGTTCCCTCACAGTCCTCCAGCACGTAACCGCCCTTTAATGCCTCCTTGCTGCTGCCATTCATCGGCTCCAGATTCTGTCTGGAAAGAACTAAGGCTGTCGGAGTGCTCTTAGATGTAACAGCGCTGTACCATGCGGCCTGTGTCTCTGTGGCGTCGCATGGACGGAACACATGGAAGTTCGGCATTGCCCGAAGAGCTGCCAGCTGCTCAATCGGCTCGTGAGTCGGGCCGTCCTCGCCTACTCCGATACTGTCGTGAGTGAACACATAGGTAAGCGGAGTTCCCATCAGTGCAGACAGACGGGCCATAGGCTTTACATAATCGCTGAATACGAAGAAGGTAGACACATATGGCTTTAATCCGCCGTGAAGAGCCATACCGTTACCAATAGCAGCCATAGCCAGCTCTCTTACGCCGAAGTGAAGATTTCTTCCGCTTCTGTCCTCTTTAGAGAAGTCTCCCTCGCCATTCATGTAGGTCTTGTTGGAAGGAGCCAGATCCGCGCTTCCTCCGATCAGGTTTGGAAGCTTATCCTTTAATACATTGATGATCTTTCCGGAAAGGGAACGGGTAGCCTCTGCCTTCTCCTGTGCTGCCCAGTAGGAATCATCGCTTAACAGATCCTCAGCTGTTCCATTGTGATACTGGTTCCACAGCTTCTCCATCTCCGGATATTCCTCGCAGTAAGCGGCAAACATCACGTTCCATGCAGCCTCTGCCTCTGCCTTCTCATTAGACAGCTCATCGAAATGTCTGTAAACCTCCTCCGGTACGAAGAACGGCTCCTCGTAAGGCCAGTTTAAGGTCTCTCTGAGAGCCTTCACATTCTCCTCTCCCAGAGGTTCGCCGTGGGCGCTTGCCTTGCCCTGTTTAGCCGGACATCCATAGCCGATCTCTGTCTTAATGGTAATGAAGGAAGGACGCTCTGTATCCTGCTTGGCAGCCTCGATAGCCATAGCGATAGAATCAATGTTATTGCCGTCCTCCACTGTAATCGTCTGGAATCCAAAGGCGCGCATACGCTCCTCCACATTCTCGCGGAACGCAATATCTGTGCTTCCCTCAATGGAAATGCGGTTGGAATCGTAGAGTACAATGAGCTTGGAAAGTCCCAGAGTTCCTGCCAGTGAGAAAGCCTCAGAGGAAATTCCTTCCATCATGCAGCCGTCTCCGCCCAGTACGTAAGTATAATGATCTACCACCGGATATTCTTCTTTGTTGAATACACTGGCCAGGTGTGCCTCTGCCATAGCCATACCTACTGCCATACCCATTCCTGCGCCCAGAGGTCCTGTGGTGGCCTCCACGCCTACAGTGTGGCCGTACTCCGGATGGCCAGGAGTCTTAGAACCTACCTGGCGGAAGTTCATCAGATCCTCCTTTGTCAGATCTCCTACCTTAAACAGGTGAAGAAGGGAATAGAGAAGCATGGAACCATGGCCGCCGGACAGAATAAAGCGGTCTCTGTTGGCCCAGTCCGGATTGGACGGATTGTAGTTTAAATGATGCGCCCAAAGCTCATAGCCAATCGGCGCGCAGCCCAGCGGAAGACCCGGATGGCCGGAATTTGCCTTCTGAATCGCATCGGCAGCTAAAACTCTGACAGCGTTGATAGAGAGAGTATCAATCTGATTCATTTGTATAACCTCCTGAAAATTAATTTGGTTTTTAGGTATATTGTTTATTTCAGCCGGATGCTTCTGACAGTGTCCCCTCCGGTGAAAATAAGCTCGTTCTCCATTTTTCCCGCCCGCACAGCGGAAAATGTGAAATCAAATGAGCCGGAAAACCTGCATTTTCCAGACATATTATAGATCTCACACGAATTCTCATTATACAGAATTACCATATCCCCGTCAATATCTATCTCCTTATACTGGAAGCTTACTGGTTTGCTGAACTTCAGCTTTCCGCCTGCGCTGTAGACGTCCAGCCTGTAATCAGCCTCTCCTTCTGGATTTTCTACTATCACGCCCACATATTGATCAGAATAACAGACACTTTTCAGCTCTTCCTCCAGCTTGATATGAGCGGAAAGGGCGGGAGAGGTCTGGTTTTCCAGGGAAAAGAAACCAAGCTGTCCATTTCCAAAGGCGCAGGCATGGTCCTCATCTAAGAAACGGACTCTTGGAATCACACTGTCCTTCATCTCCTCAAAGCCGCCTACCAGACGGTCCGGATAGCTCTTTCCATATTCGGAAAAATTATAAAACGCTACTCTGTTTCCCATGATTCCGTCCTGCAGGTATACATTAGACACCATGACCTGCGTACCTTCCGGAGACAGAGAGACATCCAGAAGATATCCGCTCTTTGACATGACTGTTTTAATGAGCCAGTCTAACTCGCTTCCGTCCTCCTTAAAAAAGGAAATATAGGAGGCAGTGCTGTCTTCTAACAGCACTGCCGTTACGCCGTGGGCTGAAATGGAGGCTCTCAGAATTGGCAGAGTAGTCTCTGCCTGTCCTCTTTGCCCTTCCTGATTGCATATATAAAGAGAATTCCCCTGCCTGTCCGCAATGACGGCATAGGAGCCGTTCACATAGCAGACTGGAGACTTCATCTGGTAACTGATCGACCAGACGATCTTTCCCCTGCTGTTGATGTAGGAAGCTCCGTCCTTCGTGTATTTTAATACATTGCTTCCAAATGGCTCATATCCGGCAAAGCCGTTCTCACTGGCTGGAATCTGCTTTTCCCAGGCTGTCCTGTAATCTTCATACCGGCGCACATAAAGAGAATAGTAAAGCACTGCAGCCGCCGTCAGGATCAGCGCTGCTATCAGAATAAAGATCCTGAACCGCTTTTTTCTGGTATAGGCCTCTGCCTTTCTGACGATCTCCTCCTCTTCCAGTCCGCGGCCTCCTCCGCGGTTCTGCCCTCCTGGGGAACTGATCATTCTCTGGCGCAGCCGTTTCTTTTTCTGCTCTCTGTCCATAGAGTCCATGTTACTCATCTGTATATCTCCCATTCTGTCAATCCTATCTCCGATTATACAACAGAATGCAGGAGATATCACTAAATTTTTTAGCGTCAGCACAACAAACGCTATTCCTCCACCAGATCCTTCATTTCTTCTGCTATGGGGACGTCTGCCGGAAGAATCAGCCTCTGACCAGCCGTCACATGGTTCATATCCTTCATCCCGTTGAGCGCACAGATATCTTTCACATGATTGACATTTCCATAGAGCTTAAAGCAGATTCCATACAAAGTTTCACCCTCACCCACTGCATAGATGCCGCCTGGCTTTTTATCTGTGACAGGAGCTGCGGCCTCCTCTGTTTCCTGAAGGGACTGTTCTTCTGATGCCTGGCTTTCGATTTCCTGCGCCTGTGTCTCTGAAGTTTCAGGCTCCTGGCTTCCAGACTCTGACACCTCTGGCTTTTGCTGAGCTGCTTCCTGCTGCTCCGGCTCCTGCTGCTTCAGCGTATCTGCCGCTTCCGCAGATGACTCCTCCGGGGCCGGTTCCATTTTGATGATCTCTTCCCCCTTCTCTCCCCCTGCGCTGCTTCCTACCAGATGGCTGGATTCCTCCTCTGTTTTGGGATAAATCCTCCCCTTGATCTCCTCTACCACAACAGGAACGCTCTCTTCCCGCTCTTCTCTATCCGGCTCCCAGGGTCTGGCTCCCTCCGGAAGTACAGAAACCAGCACAGTCTCCATCTCCTGCATTTTTTGATAATTATTCATCATGGCTACGCCTCCTGCCAGAATCACCATGGACATGGTACTGCACAAAATCCCCAGGTTTCTGACTGTATGCCGCTGACTGACTGCCTCTTTCTTTCTGTCCTCCATCCGTTCTCTGAAATCCCGGATGACCCGATCTCCAGCCCCGGATTCCACACGTTTTACATCTTTCCGGCAGATCATATAGTCCTGCATCATCTGATTCTTGTCATAATAAATGCTGTAGCCCTTCAAACGGTAAAATCCATCGTCTGAGGTAATATAAATCGATTCATCTCCTTCCAGTCCGCTGTTTAAGTACATCAGCTGATTCTTTTCGCTGAAATACTGTCCGTGCTGCTTCCAGTAGTTTAGAGGACTCAGGGTACAGCCAGGCGCTCCGCACAGGAACCATCCCTGCACTGTCCGTCTGGGGAATGACTCCTCCATGCTCTGATAGGCTTTTTTCCATGCGGCCTCTGTAAACTCTACCTTTTCTCCCTCAGCTGTCACATCCTCCATTTCCAAAGCCCCGTCAATAAAAATAAAGGGGACTCCCTCCTCGATCCGCTCCGTTCCCAGGAGAAGTCCTGCTCTTAAATCCTGCCCGCCGGAAGGAAAAAGACGTTTTAAATAGGTGCTCACGTAGTCTTCTATGTACAGCCTTACTGTATCATCTCTGTCTCCTATCTGCCTGATATTCTTCGGCAGCTTCGATAATGGCTCGTATAAATCTCCCATTTGGTTCACCCCGCTTATCTGTTTCACGCCGCGAAGGCCTGTCCGGCCGCGGCAGATTTCTGCGGCAGTCCCGTTATTTCCAGGACGCCGCCAGTTTCCATCCGGGCAATCATATCACAGAGCCTGTAAAAAACTTGTCAAATCAACGCTGGATTATCCCAAAATTTTTCGACAATTCTTATGCTTTTGCTGATGCAGTCCGCCATTCTCATGACTACAGACAGGCGGACGCTCTGGAGCATCAGGGGATCATAGCTGCTGCATCCCCCCACAATTCCTGTAATAAAAATATCTCCTACCGCTCCCAGCTCTTTGCTGACTCCTAAGCCTGGCCTCAAAGCCCCCTTCCCCAGAGTCAGATATCCCACGTGCTCCCTGTTTCCCACAGAGGCGTCCACTGCCACTACAAGGCAGTCATGATAACAGTTTTTGATCACTCTTGCGTATTCTTCTAAATTCATGGCGTGAACCGGACGTTCTAATGTCCCAAACACCGCCGCACTGGAAGTCTTCATATCACGAAGCTTATATCCAATCAGCGGCCCCAGACTGTCGCCGGTAGAGCGATCCGTCCCAATACAGAGAAACACTACTCCCTTTTTTCCCTGCCGCGCTTTTTCTTCCTCGATCATCTGGTGCAGACGGCCGGCAAAGGCCTCCGCCTTAAAGTTCCTGTCTGAATTAAAATAGTAAATATTCCGGCTGTCCTTTGCTGACATCCACTCTAACATCTTCATTCTTTAACCGCCTGTCATTTTCTTTCATTTATTTCCCATTACTCATTTCCATTTCTATTATAGGCAGAATGTGCCAAAAATATGCGGACAGGCAGATCAGAAAAGGAGAAGTTCCTTACGGCTTCTCCTCTTCTCTGACTCTTTATTTTCTGACGGCAGGGCCTTCCCCGTTTTTATAAAGATCGATTGCCTCGCTTATATTGGAGGCCTCCCCTGATTCAATCAGGCTCTTCAGTCCGTCGATTTTTTCTGCATTTAAAAATTCCCGTCCCAGATAGGCTTCATAGGTATTTGTCATATACATTCTCTTCTCCTGGAGAATGGTTCTGACGTATTTCAGCT
Source organism: Lachnospiraceae bacterium AM93-12TA (assembly GCA_027698105.1). GTDB lineage: Bacteria > Bacillota > Clostridia > Lachnospirales > Lachnospiraceae > Otoolea. Next base: position 60,786 of record JAQERH010000003.1, on the reverse strand, counting down.
GTCCTGCTGCATCTTCATACTGCTCCTCCATGCGCTCCAGCTTTTCCCGGCTGTTTTCCGTAATTTCGTCTGAAATAATCATCCTCGTCACATTTTCAAACGAGTTTAAAGCATCCTTCTTCTTTTTCAGCATATCGTCCATATCCTGTTCCAGCTGGGAAATCTCGTCGTCAAACCGCTCCAGATTGTAAAGGGATTCATTCTTATCCCTCTTTACAGAGGAGGTAATAATGCGGATTTTCCTGTTGTTGGAGAGAATGACATTTCGGATCTGCCGTCCCTCCCTCAGGGCCTGCTGGTGACGCCCTCTGGTCATATTTCCCACAATCGTATAAAGTCCTCCGAACACGATCACACAGGCAAAATAAATGAGAATCAGATACAGGGTTTTCTGCACTGGAAGCAGTGAGTAGATTCCGCATGGAACGGCAAGAAAACACACAATCAGAGAAACAAAAAGCAGCATGGCCTCCTTAAATCCTCTGGTAAAATAGAGTGCATAGTAGAAGCCGCTCTGGCAGAAGGACGGAACGTGTTCCTTCTGAAACAGGGTCTTCATCCTGACTGTCAGCTCTCTGTTGTGTAGGTAAAGTTCTGATGTCTCCTCCTTGATCCGCTCCTTAATTCCCTGATTTTTTGCCTTTTCCCGTCGGGTTCTTGTCTTTTTAAGCCTGTCCTGGGCATTGGCAATTTCGCTGTCATAGCTTTTATTGATCTCTTCCCGTCTCCGCCTTACAGTGAGGCTGATATTGTCCGCCACTGCCTTTTTCTCTGATTCAAGGGCCTTTAGGAGTCTTTCCTCCTCCTGCTTTGCCTGTGCCTCAGACCGCTCTAAATCAGAAAGCTCCAGCGCAATCTGCTTCGCATCTGACAAAAATCCCTTAAAATCTGTAATTGCCTGTGCCATATAGTTCCTCCCAAAAGGAGCCGCCGGTTTGGACGGTCTCCTCCCTTTTTCCTATTTCTTTTTATTCTTCTGTGCAGAAGCCTGTTTCTTCCAAATCCTGGTCTTACTCCTCAATCACCTGGATTTCCAGGTAGTCAAAGTCAATCGACTCCACAAAGCTGTCACTTGAAAACCTTGTCTTGTCATGGCGTTTAAAGTCCTCTATATTGGCATCCAGCCAGATCGGCTGGCCCAGATCAAATTCATAGCAGATCTTCTCCAGGGCATCAAATACCATCTCTGTTCTGGACATGGAATAATCTCCATTGGCAATCACCGTGTCCCTCTGCATTCTGTTATCCTTCCACAATTTAGCCCAAAGCCGGAACATTTTCCGTCTCCCTTCTGTATCCAATATCTGGTTTGACCTTCCGTCATTTTCCTATACCGTCTATTTTCGCATGAAGCCGCCGGTTTCGCAAGCCATATTTTAATCTATCTTACAGTGTTCACACAGCCGCTCTTCTATGATATACTGGGTAAACAGTTTTTCTGCGCGCAGAATATATCAGAACATGAAAGGAATCATAGATCATGGCAAATGATTACAGAAACAGATTTGTGACCCCGGAGACAGCAGCCAAGGCTGTCCGCTCCGGCGACTGGGTTGACTACGGTTTCGGAGCAGGCTTTCCAGAACTGATGGATAAAGCTCTGGCCGGCAGAAAAGAGGAGCTGAAGGATGTAAAAATCCGCGGCGGTCTTGTGATACGTCCCAGAATCGAAGTAGTAGAGTGTGATCCGGAGCAGTCCGCTTTTACCTATTACAGCTGGCACATTGGAGATTATGAGAGAAAACTGAGAAGCCGCGGACTCTGCCAGTTTATCCCCATGATTCTCCGCTCTCTTCCTGAGCTTTACCGCAGACACATCCGGGTGGATGTAGCCTTTGTCCCCGTTTCCAGACCAGATGCAAACGGCTTCTGCGGCCTTGGTATTTCCAACTATGCCTGGAGAACTATTTTTGAACAGGCCAGAACGGTTATTTTCGAGATCAACGAACGTCTTCCGCGGCTTCAGGGAGTGGACGGATCCCATCGTGTCCATCTGTCAGAAGCTGATTATATCGTTGAGGGAGAGCATGAGCCGCTTCCTGTCCGCACCTACCGCGAGCCGTCTGCCACTGACATTGAAATTGCAAAGCGTGTCGTAGAAGAAATTCCAGATGGGGCTGTTCTCTCCCTGGGTGTAGGCGGCATTCCTTTTACAGTGGCAAATATGCTGGCCGAATCAGATCGAAAGGATCTGGGATGCCATACCGGCACTATCAGCGATGCCTTTTTAGCGCTTCATAAAGCTGGAAAGCTGACCAACAGCCGAAAAGAGGTGGATACCGGCTACTCCTCCTGGAATCTGGCTATGGGTTCAGAAGAGCTTTATCAGTGGCTGGACGAAGAACCAGAGCTGTTCCGTCCCGCTGATGTGGATTACATTCACTCCCCAGAACGGATCAGCCGGATGAAGCATGTCATCAGTATTAACGGCGGTGTAGAACTGGATCTGATGGGACAGGAAAATGCTGAATCTGCAGGCAGCCGCCAGCTCTCCGGAACAGGCGGGCAGCTTGATTTTCTGGAAGGCGCATTCCGTTCTGAAGGCGGAAAAGGCTTTATCTGTCTGGCTTCCACCCACAGAAAAAAAGACGGAACCCTGAAATCCAACATAGTACCGTTCATTCCAGGCGGCAGTACCGTCTCTGCCCCACGAACTATGATTCAGTATGCAGCTACAGAATTCGGCGTAGCCAAGCTCTCTGGCCTTTCCCTGAAAGAGCGTGCAGAGGCAATGGCTTCCATCGCCCATCCTGACTTCAGGGAAGAGCTTCTGCGGTACGCAGCAGAACATTTCTCATAAAGCAGCATCGTGTAAACAGCTTATCCATGCAAAAAGAGGGAATTTTCCTGCGGCTTTCTGGTATTCACCCAGAAGCCTGGAAAACTCCCTCTTTTAATTTTTTGATTCAGTTTATGTACCGCTTCCGGTTATAGACTGCTACAGTCTCTTTAACAGCTCTTCCCTGGCCTCCTCGTAGCCTGGCTTTCCGAGAAGTGCAAACATATTTCTCTTATAGCTTTCTACGCCCGGCTGATTAAATGGGTTGACTCCCAGGAGGTAGCCGCTGATTCCGCAGGCAAACTCAAAGAAATAGAACAGCTCTCCTAAACAAAACTCATTCTGCTCTGGAATATTTACCAGCAGGTTCGGCACGTTTCCATCTGTATGAGCCAAAATGGTTCCGTTCATAGCGCTCTTATTTACAAAGTCCACACTCTTTCCAGCCAGATAGTTCATACCGTCTGTGTCTGCGTCCTCTTCCTCCAGAAGAACCTCTGCAGAAGAATGTTCCACATTCAGCACAGTTTCAAACATAATTCTGGCTCCGTCCTGAATAAACTGTCCCATAGAATGAAGATCCGTAGTCAGATCAACTGCCGCCGGGAAAATACCTCTCTGATCCTTTCCCTCGCTCTCTCCGTAAAGCTGCTTCCACCACTCGGAAACGTAGTGAAGGCTTGGCTCATAATTAGCCACAATCTCTACCTGCTTTCCTTTTCTCAGAAGGATATTTCTCACTGCTGCGTAAAGCAGAGCATCATTTTCCTCGTAAGGCAGCTCGAGAGCCTTCCGTCTTCCATTTGCAGCTCCTTCCATCAGCTTATCAATATCTGCTCCGCTGACTGCGATTGGAAGCAGTCCTACTGCTGTAAGTACAGAAAAACGTCCGCCTACGTCATCCGGAACTACGAAGGACTCATATCCCTCCTCGTTTGCCAGATTTTTCAGCGCACCCTTTGCACGGTCTGTGGTGGCATAAATTCTCTTATTTGCCTCCTCCTTTCCGTACTTTTCAATCAGCATTTTCTTAAATACACGGAATGCGATGGCCGGCTCTGTGGTAGTTCCTGACTTGGAAATAATGTTGACAGAGAAATCCTTTCCCTCCAGCACGTCTTTCAGATCCTCAATGTATTTGCTGCTGATGCTGTTTCCTACAAAATAGATCTCCGGAGTCTTCCTCTTTCCCTTGGGAAGCACGTTATAAAAGCTGTGGTTTAAAAATTCAATCGCTGCTCTCGCGCCCAGATAGGATCCGCCGATTCCAACTACTAACAGCACATCTGAGTCACTCTGAATCTTCTCAGCTGCTTTTTTAATTCTGGCGAACTCTTCTTTATCATAATCAACCGGCAGATCAATCCAGCCTAAAAAATCATTTCCCGCTCCTGTCTTTCCGACAAGTACGTCCTTAGCGCACATAACCGCGTTCTTCATATTTTCCAGCTCCTCTTTCCGTACAAAGGGAGCTGCCTTGGAATAATCAAATGCCACTTCTCTGCCCATCTTATGTTCTCTCCTTTTCTTCTGTGCCTGACTATGGTACAGCTGTATGCCGATCAATACTCCAGACAACCGGTTTTTCAGCCTTTGACGCTTTCGCGTTTAACCTTATTATAGCAATCTGTTATAAATTTATCAACCTTGTTCTGACTCCTCCTTACGATTCTGCAGACAGATACTGACGAAGCAGTTCTCCCAGCGCCTTCATCTCCTCTGGATTCAGGTTCTTCGTCCACTCCTCCTGATATTTAGAGCGTTCCCGGCTGGCTGCTATCTGTTCCAGGCTGTGCTTCAGATAATCAATATCTCTGATTCCATCTCCGGAGGGGTTCTGAGACTCTGAAGTACTCTGAGAATTCTCATTCAGACTCTGAAAGATCGCATTTTTTTCTTCAATCAAGGCCGCTGGTTTTTTTCCTCTTCCCGTCTTCTCAGCTTTCAGCCGTTTTAAACCGGCCGGCTTGTCCGTCTTTTCAGAGCCAAACAGAGTCCTTTGTTCCTTGGCCTCGCACCGTCTTTCCGGAATTTTAACCGCCTCTTGAATCAGTCCGTCCCGGATGGCATTTTCACGGATCAGGGCCTCTCTCTCATCTAATTCGTCTGTATGTATCTCCCGCATCGGAAGACGTCTCACCGAATCCTGAAAGCGTTCCTCCTGCCCTGCACTATCTCTGAAGGCTCTTACAAGAACAGAATTATCTGTGTATTCCAGAAGCGCATTCGCTAAACGCTGCTGTTTCAGCCCGATACTGAAGCTGCTGTCTAAAAAAGCCAACGCCAGTCCCAGGAAGGCTCCTGCTGATGCATAAAGCACAATGTAGTAGGAATCCAGCCTGTACCAGTAAGCAGCAAAGGAAGCGGCTCCTCCTGCCATAATTCCTAAAATTGTCATCTGAGCTGACAGATTATTCCAGCTGTCGAGCGAAAGATTCATAAAGCGAAATCCATACATCTGCCGTTCCAGATAGGCTTCCGTATTCACAATATTCTGATTCAAACGGCAGGCATTCTCCAGCTTCTGTTTCAAGGCTTTCAGATTCCTGTTTTTTGTCATTGCCATGTTGTCCGTCTCACGGATTAATCGTTTGTAAAGGCTGCGCGTAATAAATTTACTGATTGCTCCAATGGCTCCTATCGCAGCCAGCGCATACAAGGCTTTTCCTGTTTGTAACATTTCCAGCATAAAAAGCTCCCCTTTCTTCTCCAGATTTTTCCAGATGGCTTTTATTATAGCCGTCCGATCTGTCTTTGAAAAGATAGCGGGGCACAGAATCGTTCGTCAAATTCTCTTATAAAACAAGAATTTTCCATCATTTCTTCCGCTTTTCCAGCCAGTTTCCGGCGCTTTTTCTTTTATCAAGACGAATCCCGTCGACCGGTTTTCTCCCTTTCAGGCTATTCCTGATGCAGCGTGTATCTGCAGTATCATAGAAAAAACCTGTTATCTCTGGTTCATACACTTCGCCATCTCTAAAATCAAATTCACAGAATGGCGGATAGCCTGAGCCTCAAATTCTGCATAATCCATACCTGCACTGTCATCGGCCTTATCAGAAATCGCACGGATTACCAGATAAGGGATGCCGTTTAAATATGCCGCCTGGGCAATAGCAGCTCCCTCCATCTCTGTACAGCTTGCGCCAAACTCCTCTGCCAGCCATTTTTTCTTTTCCTTATCAGAAATAAACTGATCCCCGCTGACAACACGTCCCTTAAAAGCCTGGATATCAGGATTTACTCTCTTATTGCAGGCCAGAGCCAGATCGCCAAGCGCCTCGTCTGCCTGAAATGCAAAGGTATCTACCCGTGGAATCTGTCCCTTCGGATAGCCGAATCCGCCGGCATCTACATCATGCTGTACTGCGTCTGTGGAAATCACAATATCTCCAATGTTAATCTCATTGCGCAGAGAACCTGCAATTCCTGTATTAATCACAGCATCTGCCTGAAAACGATCTGCCAGAATCTGCGTACACATTCCGGCATTGACCTTACCAATTCCTGATCTCACAACTACTGCATCTTTTCCGCACAGCTTTCCTACATAGAAATCCATACCTGCAGCTTTTATAACCTGAACCTGTGTCATTTCCTCCTTCACTTTTGCAACTTCTTCATCCATTGCACCTATAATTCCAAGCATATTTCTGCCTCCTTTTTACTTTTTTATTTCTCCTGACATTATAGAAGATATGCCGGTTCTTGACAATTCTTTTTAGAAAAGGTTATAATCTGCTGGTAACAGTTTTGCTATACAGAACACTTTATTATGTTAATATACTGCTTCTATTTCTGAGGGGGACATATTTATGCTTTTTAAGACCTGCGGCGTCTGTTCCAGCGCCATTGAATTTGATGTTAAAGACAATAAGATAACAAATGTGCATTTTATTGGAGGATGCTCCGGAAACACACAGGGTGTGGCTCGTCTGATCGAGGGAATGGATATTGATGATGCTATTTCCCGTATTGACGGTATTCGCTGCGGCGCCCGCCCTACCTCCTGCCCCGATCAGCTGGCCCGCGCTTTAAAACAGTACAAGGCCAGTATATAACGGCTCTTTTGTCAATCCCTGGAAATATTTCCGGGGATTGACTTTTTTCTTACAGCGTTTACTATTATAATAAGTTTAAGAAATGCAGTGCTGTCATTTCTCACTGTTAACTTTATGGAGGCAATCACTATGAAAAAAATCGTTTTGACCGGCGGCGGAACTGCCGGCCATGTTACTCCGAATCTGGCTCTCCTTCCTTCCCTTCGCAAGGAAGAATTTGAAATTCACTATATCGGATCCTATCATGGCATCGAGCGGCGCCTGATAGAAGATGCCGGAATTCCCTATGATGGAATTTCTTCCGGAAAACTTCGCCGATACTTCGATATTAAAAACTTTTCTGATCCTCTCCGTGTCCTGAAAGGATATGGTCAGGCAAAACGATTAATGAAACAGTACAGACCTGATATTGTTTTCTCTAAGGGCGGCTTTGTCTCTGTTCCTGTTGTGCTGGCAGCGAAACATTATAAAATCCCTGTCATTATCCACGAATCAGATATGACACCTGGCTTAGCGAATAAAATCTGTATTCCGGCCGCGCAAAAGGTATGCTGCAATTTTCCGGAAACCTTAAACTATCTTCCAAAGGACAAAGCGGTACTTTCCGGTTCTCCTATCCGTGAAGAACTGCTGACAGGGGATCGGCTTTCCGGCCTGCAGTATGCCGGCCTGTCTGCAAACCGCCCAGTCATTCTGGTAATTGGAGGAAGCCTTGGATCCGTTACTGTCAACCATGCGGTTCGCAGCATTCTGCCGAAACTGCTTCCCCAGTTTCAGATCATACATATATGTGGCAAAGGAAATCTGGACGAAAGCCTCATTGGCACCTCCGGCTATGTGCAGTATGAATATGTGGACAAGCCTCTTCGCCATCTGTTTGCTGCTGCTGATCTGATCATTTCCAGAGCTGGAGCAAACTCTATCTGTGAAATCCTAGCACTGCGAAAGCCCAATATTCTGATTCCTCTTTCTGCTGCTGCAAGCCGCGGAGATCAGATTTTAAATGCAAATTCTTTTGCTAAACAGGGCTTCAGCACCGTACTGGAGGAAGAGGTTCTTACCTCTGAGACTCTGTACCAGGCTGTTTCTGAAACCTATAAAAATCGTATATCCTTTATCGAAGCAATGGAGAAAAGTACGTTAAACAATGCAGTAGAAACTATTATGAATCTGATTCGTGAATGTGCAGAATCTTAGGTGAATACGTCTTTTTTCTTAATCAGCCTTGAGGCGGAGAATCTCTCTTTGCAGGTTCTCCGCCTTTTGCTGCTATCTGTTTTAGTTTTCTGACTCTAATTCTCTCTTCAGCACACTGCTGATTTCTGTAAGTTCTTCCGGCTCTGCCTTGCCAGGCTCCCATGTAACCATGGACGGTCCGTTTTCATACCGCGGAATAATATGGGCATGAAAATGGAATACTGTCTGTCCTGCCGCTTCTCCGTTATTCTGAACTACATTAAATCCAGAACAGCCTAACGCTTTTTTCATTGCACTGCCAATTTTTCCAGCTAAAGGAAGCACCTTCGCTGCTGTCCTTTCATCTAAATGACATAAATCCTGATAATGTTCCTTAGGAAGAATCAAAGCATGGCCCCTGGATGCCGGTCCAAGATCCAGGATTACCCTGAAATCCTCATCCTCATAAACAGTGGACGCTGGAATCTCTCCATTCGCTATTTTACAGAAAATACAGTCCTTATCCTTCATTTCAATCTCTCCTTTTCTTTTTATTATTTATAAGCTTCCTGCTTTGCTCCTTCATCTGCTGTTTCCAGCTCTGGAAACCCACCTATGGAAGGGAATTCCCAGAAGCATTCCTGTCACCAGACCTCCTACATGGGCAGCATTATTTACACCTGTGCTGCTGAATCCAAGATACAGGGAAAGAGCTGCCATAAGTACCAGCTGTCTGCTGTTGATATCTCCGATTCGTCCCCTGTTTCGGTAAACAATCCAAATCAGTCCTCCTGTTACGCCAAAAATAGCTCCCGACGCTCCGGCTGACATGGTAAACAACTCGCCGGATCTTAAGTAAAACAGAAGAGAAATCAGATTAGCCCCGATTCCGCAAAGTATGTAAAACAGCAGATATCGCCCATGTCCCAGATAATCCTCCAGCCTTTCCCCCAGCACGAAAAGAACCAGCATATTGTTCAGCAGATGCCTGATATCAAAATGGAGAAACATGGACGTAAACAGTCTGTAGTATTCTCCCTTCTCCGCCACAAGCAGAGGGATCATGGTCCCCTTTTCAAATAAAGAATCCCAGGGGAGCAGAAATCCAAGAAAATCAGGGATCAGAAACAGAATTACATTCATAACAATCAGCGCTGTGTTGACAGATGAAAATTTTTTTAATTGATTCATAGCCATGTCTGCCCTCTTCATAAACAGCCAATTCACTTAGCCGGCTTTCTTCTCTTCGCTCGCCTAAACTGGCGCGATATAATATCTGGCGATATTATATCATATATTGACTGTCTATTCCAGATTGAATGAAAAAGCCGTGAAAAAATATAATTTTTTCATCTTTTTTATGTGAATTCCCGAAAGCGATAACTTAATCCTGCAATCTGAACACTGTCTCCTTCCTTCACGCTGACTGTTTCATTCGCTTCCAGCTTATATCCGTTTACGATTGTTCCATTGGTAGAGTTCATATCCGTAAAAATATAAACCTCCTCCTTCTGATCAATTTTTAAATGAAGACGGCTGACTGTAGGGCAGTCCAGAAGGAAATCATTCATTTCCCTGTTTTTTCCTATCAAAAAAGGAACATAGGGAATTTCGATATCGCTTCGCTCCTTCGACAGACTTTCCAACGCTGCACACCGTTTTCCCTTTTCTGCAGAACCTGTTAAAAGCTCTGTATTTCTGTCTTCCCATGCCGATTCTTCTGGATAGGAGTCATCGTCCAGAGAGCGAAAGAGAATATCCAATTCTTCCTGTTCTCTTTTTCTATCATTTTCCTGTCTGGGAATCCCTTGTTTCTCCAATGTTCTACATCTCTTTATTTCTTCTGTGATACCTTGTTCTGTCTTTTTCTGTGTCTCATCTTCTCTCTTTGTTTTGGAAGAGATAAGCAGCTGAATGCTTGTTAAAATCAGATATCCTCCAGCTATAGCAAGCGCCAAAGCAGCACCGTATCTCTTAATTCCTGCTTCTCCCAGTACAAAGTAAAGGCATATCTCTGTAAAAAAAAGCACACCGGCTGCTTTCAAAATACCAAAGGTGTTCTTTCTTTCCTGTCTGAATGGTTCTGTTTCGCTGGAAATATCAGCCGAAGAAAATTCTTCTGATTGATCACAGGCAAAAAACAAATCTTCCTGGTTCTCATATCTTTCAATCGTCTCTTCCTGTGCCGGCTTCTTTTCTCTTTCTTCCCACTCGGTTTTTCCGTTCTCAACGCTGGCAAGATATCGCAGTAAATCATCCATTCCATAATTTTCTTTCAGACTTTCATGGTACAGCCCATATGCCAGTACAACGCTTCTATGATCCTGATGATCTACTTTTTCCAAAATGTACTGAAGCAGCTCTGTAAATGCTTCTGGAAAGCTTCTGCTGTAGCCTGGAAGAATACAGAAAAACAGAGAAAACTGTTCGGGATCCACATAAATAAACTCTGGGGCTAACAGAATCTGCTCTTCCTTCAGAAGAAATTCCTCTACCCGGCTCAAAATCCTGGCTGCTGCAAGCAGAATCTTTCTAATTTCTTCATAAGAAATCAGCTTTCCCTCCAGCAGCCTTGACAAAGGCTGTTTCGATGTAATTTCGTAATAAAATTCCATCCCTGTCTCTGTTATCTTCTGCCGGAATTTTAATAAACCCTCTATGGTATTGCCAGAAAGCATTCTGCTTTCATAACATTCTGAGTCAGAGTTTAAAGCCTCAATAATCATATAATTATGATTCATCTCTCTGCGATAGCCAGCTTTTATTTTTTCCATGTTCCCCCTCCCTTGGCAGATGTTTTTCTCCGTTGTATTGAAAGCTCTTTCTGCGTTTTATACTCCTCCCGCCCTCACCATTCTCAAAAAGCGTTCCGGTTCAAACAGTCTCACCTGCACGCTCCCTTCTGTCTTTCCATTTCTGCGCTTAAAATTTCCAGTCAGACAGTTTCCCTTTCTTATAATCTCAATCTGACCTTTGCACCTGTAGAAAGCATTCAGCGCCCTATTAGCCCACTGCTCGCTTGTCTCTGCTGTATCAGGTTCCTCCCGTCCTGTCTGCGCCTGCTCTAACGCATCCATTAAAATCAACATACCTGTATTTCTCTCATGCACATAAAATCCCTGTTTCATTAAAGCTCCGCATACGAAAAGTACAGCTGCCATGACAAAAGATGCTTCTACTGTAATCACAGCCCCTATCTTTTTCTCCATCACTTTCTTATACCCCTTTTCTGTTTTAATTCCATACATCCTGTGCCTGACATCTGGTGCTTCTGACCTCTCCCCGGACCATCCCTATGAAACAGATCCTGTCTGCAAAACAGTTAAAATTACAGCTGCAGGAACTAAAAACGGTAAAAACGGCAGCCTGATATTCCTGATCTTCTTTTTCTCAAACATTCCCCATATAATCAATCCCATCCCCCATAAGCTGCAGAGCAGCAAACCGCAGAGCAGCAAGGCTACATTATCCCAAAACCCCAGATACATCCCTGAAACCAGAAAGAAAAATCCATCGCCTTTTCCAACTGCCCCTTTTGTAATGACCGATACTGCAAGAAGCAGCATACCAGGAATAAGAGCAGCTCCCCTCATAGCCAGCCATAAATATGCCTCACTCATATCAGTCCAGTCTAAAAGTATCATATAGTACCCTGCCATCCAGGCAGCTGCCACAGATGCAGCTGCCCATAAAAATAATACTGGAATTTTTTTCTCCTTGAAATCCTCCCATGCACATGCACATAAAAAAGCTGCAAATACTAGCTTCACTACTTTCTTCCTCCTCCACAGTACGAACACTCACCTAAATGCTTCACCTCTCTCAGCGGAACCTCTCTCACATAGCTCACTACAGACGGGCAGTCTGTCCGGCTGTGATAGCTGGAACCATTTGGCATAATATAGACGGTTCCCCTGTTCTCCTCACTTCCGCAGACACTGCAGGCGTAATATTTTCCTCCGGCATGATTGCGAAGCTCTCCCACCGTTTCAAAAGAAACTGCTGTAAAATCATTTGCAAGATAATGGCAGGTCCTTAAACGGTGATACCTTCCCATAGAGGAACCGATGTATACCACTTCTTCACTGTTCTCTTCCTTCCCTGAGTCTGAACTTCTATCTCCTTCGCTTCCTATCCAGGCTCTTCTGACTGTCTGGGAAACGGAAGGAATCCCCTGTATCCGCAAAATAGAAAACGGAAGCTTCAGGCGGTATTCTGCTGTCAGCTGAATATTCTCGCCGTCTTCCATCAACTCAGCCTGTGATATGACTAAATGCTCCAGCTTCTCCTCTCCTGCCAGTTCAGCAATTTTTTCTTTCAGATAGGTTCTCACTGCCAGGCCTGCAAGGAAATCAGGAAGTTCATCTGCCCAATCCTCTTTTTTTTCGAGCACTCCCTCATCCCCATGATCCAGCCGATACAAAATATACCCATATTGACTTAAATCTCTCCCCACCGTTTCCAGCGCCGTCTGCACCTTCTGTCTGGTTCTCAGCATCTCCATAGGCATCATCATACAAATTGAAAAAAATATAAATAATGTAAGGCTGAGGGCAGCCTCCACTGTAAGAACTGCATCCTGACTCCTTCTCTTCCTGTTTTTCATAATTGTTTTAAAGGCCACTCTCCATACCCCTTCCCTTTCTCTGTATGCCTGGATTGTCAGTTTATATCTGTCAGCCATTGTACCTGGAGAGGGCTTTTAAACATCCAGAGGGGAAGAGGTATGGAGAATGGCCTTTTGCTGTGAAAATGTTGTTTTCAATATCTGTACTTTGCATTTTTCCTAATATCAAAGACTGCTCCAGATGCCGTACATTCGACAGCCATCCCCACTGCACACCGTTTCATGCGAAAACTTTTCTGTTTTCTGGACAAATTATACTGCATCATATCCAGCATCCTCTCATTTCTCTGCGCCGGATCCTGAATCAGAAAAAATCCCTTTAAATACTGGCCGTAATCTAAACCGGTTTTTCCACCGGAATCATGAATTTCCTCCTGGTTATCCACAAAATGAAACAATTCATCCAGATCCAGCTTCCAGTCACTGCTGCCCTTTATCAGCGGAACCCTTTCCCCTCTCAAAAGGGCTCTCACATCCTCCACAGATTCCGCAAATGCCCATACTCCCATAATAAAAAATGCCACAATATCTGCAATTGGAGTCGCAGAAGCTGCTCCAGTAAGCGAAGCAGCCAGAAGCCTGGCTTCACTCCTCTTTTCACTGTCCCCTAAAATAGAAAGCAGATTCATCCCCTCCCTTATCCCTATCAGTTTTTTTACCATCTGATGAAGATTATCACGATCCCGCTTTTTCCCATTTAAAAGATACTCCTGTTCATAGAGGAGTCTGTTTCTGTCCTCCTCCCCCTCTCCTGCCTGAAATTTCAAAAAATGCGCTGCCGCATATTCACTGATTAAAGCCCGTTCCGCCAGCTCTCCTGCTTCTGACAGACGAATTCCCGCCTCATATCCCTCGCCTCCGCCGGAAGGAAATTCTGACATATCCATTTTTTGAACAGATGGTTTTATATCCTCAGGAAGCGTCAAATCCAGAAGATCTTTTGACGCCATTTTGCTGATCTTCTCCAGCACATTCAGACGTTTTTTATCTGCAATCCCTTTCTGATAAGAAGGAGCAGAAATATGACAACGGCTGAATACAGACAGTACATCATCCCACAGCGCTTCCTCATCCAGCTCGTCGTCCTCATCATCTGCTTCCCAGGAATCAATATACTCCTGTACCTCTTCTGCCATCTCTACCGCAGTATCCGTAATCCCCCTGTTCTCCATTGCCGCCGCTTTTATTCTCTCTACTTCTCCTCTGCGTTCTCCCTCTTTATCTGTGTAGGAGCGGTATGAATCGATCTGACTTTTAATAAGCTCCCAGGCCTTTTCTCCTATATCCTCTCTCTTCTGCTCTGCCTCCCTTTCGGCAGTGTCAAGATCGGCTTCCAGAAGCTTTGCTGCCCTGTTATAGTTCTCCGTCAGAACTGGCATCCGTTCCAGCTCTCCAGCCAGCTTCTTTCCTGTCTTAATGAATGCTCTGCCCTGACAGCTTTTCAGTTCTCTTTTACCTTCTTCAGCATACTGTTTCTGTTTTTCCAATGATTCTCGGATCTCTTCCAGAGTCTCCTCCAGACGAAACGCATGGTCTGAACTGATCTGATAAGAAGCCTTCACTGCAGCAATTCCATCTGCTGAGCGTATCGTCTCGGCCAGTTCCCCGGCGTCCATCTCTTTTTCAGTTTCTGTCCAGATTCCATATTTCATATAATCCAGGATTTCTCTCTCCAGAGGATCTCCCCTCTTATCTGTTACCATCGTCATATCCGCCACTTCCAGCTCCTTTTTCTTCATCCCATAAACTGTATCAGAAGAAAGATACTGTTCCAGATATTCAGAAACTTCCTGTTCCAGCTTTTCTTTTCTGTCCGCCTCTAACAGCAAAATATGATACTGTTCCCAGGCCTCTCTGTGATATTTGCTCATCAGAGAGTCCAGGGACGAATTTAATGCTGTCTGCAGATACCAGCCGGAACCAGCCATTCTTGCAGACTGAAGAAGAGTACACATCAGTGAAACGATACAGATTAGAATCATACTAAGAAAGACTGTCACGCTGGCCTGCATCTTTTCTTCCTCAGTCTTTCTCCAGCTCCTAACTGTACACCTCCTTTGACTGACTGTTAATCTGCTTAAATATTGTTTCCAGAAGCTTATTAATCTGATTTTTAAAAATAATGACAAGACCAATCAGCACCACCAGAATCAGCACTACCTCAATTACGCCTACTCCGCTCTCATCTGAAAAGAACTCTTTTATCTCCGTATTGTATCCCATTTGTTCTCCTTCCATTTTAAATTCCAAATGCCAGAAATGCCGGCACTGACACCATCACCATAACAATCAAAAGCATCATAAACAACGGAATTAGCAGCTTAGTTCCTGCCTCTTCACCAATTTTTCTGGCTGCTGCCTTCCTCTCCTCAAATGCATTCTCCATCTCCTCCTCCAGCTTTTTTCGAAGATTACCGGATCCATTTTTCACATACTGCTCCATAAGACCTGCCAGCTTTCTGTAGGATCTCAGGCCACAGCTTTTTCCAAACTCCCCATATGCCCTTATCTCTGGCATCCCCTGATTCATCCGGCCTACGGAAATCCGTATTTCCTCATATCCTTCTCGTTTTCTTCCCCCTGGAAGCTTTAGGCTAAGCTCATACTCTCTGGCGAGCTGCTCCCAGGCTTTTCTGACTGGAAATCCAGCTCCCAGATAGATGCACAGCCCTGATACTATATCTGAATAATCCAGTATAAGTTCTGTATTCCTCCTCTTTTTTTCCTCTTTTTCCAGGGCTGCTTCCTTAAACTCCATAAGTCCGGCAGCAACAGCTCCCAGCAGCAGAAATATGTATCTGTCACAGCCCTTTTTTTCTCTGTATTTTAGTCTCTGTCCCTCCAGTTCTGCGGGAAGCACCAGCTTTTCCTCATATTTTTGCTTTTCATCTGCATACTTAATCTTATCTTCCAAAAGCTGTATACTTGTTTCTTGTTTCGTCAGCACAGGCTTTACAACTGTGATGGGAATCTCGTACTTTTTTTGATAACTGCCTGCTGTCAGCGTCAGGAACAGAACTGTTTTCTCCTGAGGTTCTTTCATCTGATCCAGATATATCTCTCCGCCCGAATCAAGCAGTTCGGGATTTTTAGAATCCCATTTCATAGTCATGCCAAAACTGTCCAGCCGTGAAGAAAGCTTCAGAGGGCTGCTTACCTTATCAAAAGACGGATTTTCTGCCAGAGCCTCCTCTTTTGCCCTCTGAAATGCCTGTTCAAAGTTCCGTTCCGCCTCTTTTTTACTGTACTGCCGTTCTCTGATCTGAAGCTTAACCTCTCCTTCTCCCTCCGGCAGTCCCTCTACAATTAAAAGTCCCTCTTTTTCTCCCTGCCCATAGGAATTTCTCTCAATCACTCCGCCTGGCTGTAAAAAGTCCGTACTGCCTGCAGCTGCAGGATAGATCAGGAAAAAAATGAATCCTGCTGCGATACATAAAAACTGTATGTTCCGCTTTTTTTCAAATTTCAATATCCAGCATCCTTCCCGCCAGCACATAAGCCCCTGCATACGTCAGCAGACACACTGTCATTACGATTCTTCCAACTGCTGTTTCATACATAGCGTCAAAAAAGCCCGGTGACGTTATATCGATATACACTGCAATAAAAAGCGGCAGAAGATTCATAATTTTCTGTTCAAACTGCTTCTGTGCTGTCATCAGTCTTATCTCCTCCTGCACCTGTATCTTTCCCCCTATAATTTCAGATACATGGGTAATCACCATGCCAAGCTGTCCCCCGCTCCGTCTGGCAGCCTTAAAAATCTGCGCGAAGCTTCTGATTTCTTCGATTCCGCTCCGATTAGCAAAATCTCCCCAAAGCTCTTCCAGCGTCCGGTTCATGGAAAGCTGTCTTCTCATAACGGCAAACTCCCTGGCCATCATTCCCTTTTTTCCATACATTTCTTCCAGCTGAACCTGGGCCTGGGCAAACGAATTCTCTATCGAGTATCCTGCTGACAGTGAGGACGACAGCATCAGAATCGATTCCTTAAACTGACGCTTCAGCTCCTCTTTCCTGCGCTTCTTTAAATCGCTCCGTTTGTACAGGGGATAGCAAAGCCCAAATGGAAGAAAAATAAAAAAACTCAAAAGATTCCTGTAAAACACATAGGAAAACAGCGCGCACGCCACTGCCCCCTGGCTGGCACAGCAAATCCATTCCTTTGCCGACAGACTGTACTGATCATAATCCACACCTCCCCCTTCCTCTCTTCTGGAAACTTTATGGAAAAGACTCTCCGGAAAGTTCCAGCTTCTGTCTGTTCTGAAGCTCTCCCACCTGCTCCAAAACCCCTTCCACACTGCCTCTCTTCCCTCCTTTCGCCTCCTTAAACCGGAACAATGGATGGAGCACAATCTCCCCCTCTTCAATCCCCATCACCTCCCCGATTTCCAAAACTCTCCTGCTCCTGTCACGAAGCCTCCCTAAATGAATCAAAATATCAATCGCCGATGCAATCTGGCTTCGTATCGCTGCCAGAGGCAGATCAGCACCCATTAAAACCATAGTTTCCAGCCTTAAAAGCATGTCCTGGCTGCTGTTCGCGTGGCCTGTAGAAATAGAACCTGAGTGTCCTGTATTCAGTGCCTTTATATGGACTCCCTATGTTCCCATCATGCAGAAATACAATATCTGTACTTAATACACAATGTATATAACGTTATTATCTTGCCATTTCACAGTTGCAAAAAGAAAAGAGAACCTTTCACAGCCCTCTTTCATATCGACTTTCTCATTCATTTGTCATACTCAACAGTTTGTCAACCAATGTCTCTAAACTTTTTCCCAAAAATGGGACAAAGTCTGGTATTGCACCAAATGCCATCCCAATTATTATCATTCGACCACATTCTCTTGCAGATTCCAATGCAAATCCATAGCTCAAAACACCTGTCAGAATAAATATAATTGATAAAAAGTAAAGAAAAATATTTCCCAACATCATAGGAATTTTTAATAACCAGCAAATCAATGTCATTACTACAAGAATCAAACACAAAAACACTTTTATTATGTACTTAACCAACATTTTTAATCCCTCACTTTTTTATCTTTCCGGACAGCAAGAATCCTGCCATCCGGACTTCCATTTTTTTGCTATCCGGACTTCCACTTTTTTGCTATCCGGGCTGCAAAATTCTTGCTATCCAATACAGTTCATTATCCTTTCGTGTATATCATTTCCGTCAAAATCATCTCTTCTGCATCATGACAAATGGTATTCATCCTCCTAGTCCATTCCATGTTGTCCTGTCTTTTTAATTTCTCTGTAATTCCTTGTTTCTCCATCATCTGTTTTACTAATTGTTCTTCCCTATCCCTTGCTTCTGCATCAATCTGATTCAAATGCTCAACAAGTTTTCCTTGTAACAACAATATTTGATATTTTGCCCTTCTGTGTTCCTGTAAATAGCTTTTACGAAGCATCCCATATTTCCCATATGTTGGTTCAATATCTTTAAGTGCCAATTCCGGCAAATAATAATCACCACATAACATATAAGTAAGTCCATTTTTCTCATCGTAAATTTCGTTCTGCATAAAATATTCTCCTTTTCTTCCTATAATTGGTCGTACATCTTCAACAGTGTTCCCTTTTTCATTTGACTATATTTCACTTGTAATTCTTCATATTTTTTCTGTAGATTCTCATATTCGTTTTTCGGAACACTATCGGATAATTTCTGTTCTAAACTCTTAATCCGTGCTTCCTGTGCTTTTGCAATAGCATCGCTTTTAGGATTTCGCAATATCATTCCCTGTTGTTTTTCCTTCAATTCCATCATGACCTGTTTCACATTCGGATTATTATAGAAAAAACCTCTGGAAAGTCCTGTTAATTTTGTAAGTTCAGCAACTGAAATTTTTATATTTTTTCTATACATTGTTTCAATAGCTGTTATTGCTGTTTCCGTCATTTCCGCACTTTTTTCTTTTGCCAGTGCTACCATTTTATCGTGTTTCTGCATTTTCCTTTTCCCTCCTGTATTGTGCTAATAATTCATTCATTTCATCTCGTACAGCCTTTGTATCCTCCGCTAATGCTTCGTTTCTTAACCGCCGATAATGTGGTATGGTTCGTGTATCCTTATGCCCCAACAGCCTTGCAATGCTATCATCATCTAATTTCATTTCTGTAAGTTTTACTCCAAAAGTGTGTCTAAAACGATGTGTACGAAACTCAAAATAATTTCCATTATCATCCCTGATATCATTTTCATAAATCATGATATTTACATGATATTTCAGCATTGAATCTGTATATAATTTCCCATTATCTTGCAGAAAAATATATTCTGAATCTGGATGGTCCTTTTCTGAAACTTCTATTGCTTTTCTAATCACTTCTGCCAGCTGATCGCTGACTGGTCTTTTGTATTTCCTTGTTTTATGCTGGAGAATAGTTATAAAATAATGCCCAGATTTCTCAGATAAGCAATCCCTTCGCAAAGTCAACGTATCCTCTATTCTTGTACCGAGCATCTGATGTATTATTAGACATCTTCCTAACTGGGGCTTTAATTTTGTTAATGCACTATTAAATCTCCTGATTTCTGCATCTGAATACGCTTCTGGCAAAGCGTTGTCATATGCTCTGCAATCACTGGACAGAAAAAGATTGCATAAATTTTCTATTTCCAGTTCCCGCCCAATTTCATCCAGCAGATTATCCAAAACCGACAGTTCTGTTGTGTAACTGACTGATGTAAGACCGGTATCCGTTTTTATATAAACCAGATAATCTTCTATCATATCCCTGCTAATTTCTGTAAAATGCTTTACTTCTGGAAACCGATCATACATAAATCTAGCAAACCGACGGAATCCACACAATTCGCCTTTTATACTACCCATTGCTTTTGTCTGGCAGTGGCTATACAATATTCTCTTTATTATCTCTTTAAATTCTCTCTGCCTAATCTCACGAAAATCTAATCTATATCTTCCACGAATCGGATTACTCCTTGGCACAATATCCAGCTTTCTCATATCCCATACATCTTTTTCATTTTCTGGAATATCTGCTGTTTTACACTTCACAACATACTCATAATACATTTTCAGAAAAGAAACCTGAGCGCTATTTTGTTGCTCAACATTCCGCCTATCCGGTCTATTTCTTCTAACGTACAGCGCCAATCCTTTTTTATATAAAAATGCTTTATAGCTTCTCTCCAGTTCTTCCCATTTTTTATCAGTAATGCTGCTACAGCTTGTACACTTCTCATTCAGAAATTCTTTCAACAGATCAAATCTGTAAATATCATTTACGGCTGTTGATAATGATAAACGTCTGCATCTATCATCGATATACCCATAAATCTCATCCTGTATCTTTTCATTACGAATCTCTGATATGTAGTACACCCTGTTTTCCTTCCATTTCAGCCCAGCCAACTGTTTTTCTGTAGCTTGTTGATAACAGTCATAAGAAATCAAATTAATATTACCTTTCATCATCTTCTACTCCTTTCAATTTAAATGACTGATTTCTTGAAAAATATTTATCTTCAGCCGATACAATACGTTCCGGCATGAAATCAATGTACTGTTTTGTCATATTCTCACTTGAATGTCCCAGATAATCTCGTACCCCTTGTATAGAAACTCCATTTCCGTACATTGAAGTTGCAAGGTTATGTCTGTAATCGTGTGCTCTAAAGATATAATCTCCACAGGCAATCCCACGAGCCTTACACTCCCGAATCATCTGATTTGAAAATGTCTGTCCATTAAATGCACCACCTTTTTTATTTTTGAATAAATACTCCCCATTTTTTATTCCGTACTTTTTTTCATAATCGTTCACCAGTCCAACCAATAAACTCGGAACAGGAATGACTTTTTCCCTCCGCATTTTGCTTTGATATATGCGCATCCAATTCTCATTGCCTTGTGAATAAAAGGCTCCCGATTTTATTGTACAAACCTCGCTTTTCCTAATTCCTGTGCAAAACAAAATCAAATACATCAACTGTAAATGCTCTGGGAATGCCGGCAACTCCTTAATCAGATGAGCAATTGTTTTTTCTGGAACACTTCTTTCGTTGTGTTCTGGAAAACCTTTTTTAAAAAATCGTTCCGGATAAAACTTCAACACTTCAATATTTTTCATTTTCAAAAACTGTAGAAATGTATGTATATGAGTTATATATCGGTTAAACGTGGAATATTTAATATCGGACACATCCAAAATAGATACATAATCCGCTATATCTTGTATCTCCAGTTCAGTTACTTTCTTACTCTGTCCATCCAGATATTTTAAAAATTGTGAAATAAAACTTATTGTATTTCGGATATTTGATAAAGACAGATCAGATATCCCAACTAAATATTTTGCGTATAATTGTAAATACCAACGATTTTCTTTTTCGTAAATATTAATAAATGAAAGGCTTTTAACAGGTGAACTGGCATTGATTCTTGATTTATCAAACTGAAACCTATCCATATACCAGATACATGCTTGCCAATTTATCTCTGAATCTGTTAGAAATAACGTTCTTCTCGCAAACTCAACAATCTTAGAAGCCTGTTTTTTTATAATTTCTGACTCCTTGTTTAAATACAGATAAAATCTGTTTTCATCTGCCTGTTCCATTTCTTCAATATCATCTATTCCGTACTTATCGCAAAACCGTACAAGTGCTTTTAATGGTTCTAAAAAATATCTTCGATGTCTTTGTACCTTATCCATATTCAGAATTTCACACAGCAATATTTTTGTCTGTCGCACCAACTGTGATGAATGTATCCTCGTTAAGTCCCATAACAAATCATTCTTATCGACCACCTGACGGAAAGATTGTGCTTTCTTCTTATTGGGGACATACAGCAAAAACAATTTGTCTTGCTTAAAAAACTCCTGTTCTACAGAGAAAGGATTTCCTTGTGAATAGACATCCGGCATATTTTCTATTTTTAAACGATCAAATAAGCTCATTAATTCCACTTTATATTTTTCTGAAATATCCTCTTTTTCAAGAGACTCCATATACATTTTTCTCGTTTCATAGTTAATATCTGCAGTACACTGTATATCTGTATACTGAAAAAATTTATATAACCGGTTATAGTATTTTGCTTCTCCATTCGTAACTAAAGATATTTCTTCCTTTAATTTCTCAGATATTTTTTCCTGATATAACTTCGGAACAATTTTTAATACTGCCAAGGTAATCCCTCCTTCCTTTTACAGAAAATCTGCAATTTGGTATAAATCTTCATTATTTGAGTAGTATTGATCTGTTGCTTCTATCAATCGTTCATTATTTTCACCCAAGTATTTAATGGTAGTTTCAACTTTCTTATGCCCCAGGGCAAAACGAATGTCATTCAAATCCCATCCTTCTTTTCTTCTTTCCTCCGCAAAATAGTGTCGGAGCTGATGCGGATGGGAATTGATATCCGTTTTTTTGGATAGTCTTTTCAACATGCTATACACAGAATCCGCATCTAATGGCTCTCCTTTGTTTTTTCCAGTCAATTTTGTAAATAGATACTCCGAGTTCATCAGACTTTTTCGATTATCAGAAATGTACTTAACCAAGAACTCAAAAGTTGTATTACTTAACAAAGCCATTCTATATTCTGCATTTTTTGCTCTTGCCAAGTTGGTATTGGATTCACGATACCTTACCCGAACCGTCCTTCTTTCAAAATCAATATCTTCGGTATAATGGATTCCCAAAATTTCCCCTAATCTAAGACCGGTTTCTGCCATCATTGCTATCAGCAATCGATCTCTATCATTCGTACAGGCATTTATCAGCTCCTGTATTTCTTCGGATGTTATTTCTTCCAGATTAGGTTCTTCTTCTTTGAAGAAACCTTTAAACGAATTCACTGCATTTTGATGATTTACTCCCATACTGTCAAAATACGATACTTTTTTTACTCGTAAGACTTTAAGCATTGGCAAAACATCTTCCAGTGCCAAAAACTGGTAGTATCTGAAAACTGCACCAAGATACATATTGCAGGTCTTATTGCTCGTTTGTGTATTATGCTCAGTATGCTTTCCACTCTTAACCCAATACAAGAAATCAATAAAATGTTTATTCTGCTCTGAATAGGATAGCAATGTAATCTCATCCAATCCTATCGTTTGCTCCTGCAGATAATTGTAATAATATGAAAGTGCGAAGGCTGCGGATTTTACAGTATTCGGAGAAGCATTAATCTGATCCAGATGCTTCAAATACTTTGATGGAAGAATTTCAATTTCTTCAATATCAGAAATAATCAAAAAACGTGGTCTATTATCTTTCAAAATCGAAACAACCCTATATTTCAATCCACAGCCCTCCTTCCTTTCGTTTTGATTTGTTTGACTTCTTTGACTTCTTAATTCTACATTATACACAAAGAAGTCAAAATGTCAATTACGTTTTTGATTTCTTTGACTTTTACAAGAATATCAATAAAGCATTTTTTGATTTCTTTATGTTTTAAATTGATTTTTAGGGATATAATTGATAAGATAAAATACAAGAAGTCAATTTATATAAAGTCAAAGAAGTCAAGAGGAGATTTGCATGAACGAATTTATATCAAATTCAGGCACACTAATAAATCCTGACAGCGTTTACGATCAGGAAAGATTCATCAATATACTTCAAATCATTTTACAGAAAAAAACACAAAAAGAATTATCTGAACAAACAGGCTTAAATAATGCAACCATTTCACGAATGCTCAACGGTGCCCGATCTGGAAGACCATATAAAAGCACTATTGATAAAATTGCAAAAGCCATTGATGATCCAGAACTTATCCAAGAATTATATGATGCAACGGGATATTCTTCTAAGAAAATACGGGAACGGAAAAAGATAATTGCAGACAATGGATTTTCTCTGGATCTCTCTACTGTTCAGGTGCATGAAAAATTTTTTTCTACCTTAATGCGTGGACTTTCCATGATGACAAGTCTGCATAAAGTTGAATGGACAATAAAATCCGGAACACCCAGATCATACGATTATTTAATTGAATTAAAAGAGGGAAATATAGATTATTGGTATATTAGATATGTAGATAGAATTACTTCTGATGAAGAAAGAAAAAAAGCCTTAACTGCCATTTATGGAGAATTTGCAAAATTGAAATTAGGCGGAAAAATCAAAGTTTCTTGCGCCACTCCTTCTTACGAAGATTATGATTATTTTGTTACAATTCCGCCATATCAATTAAATACAAATGCTTCAATTATACATTTTGATTCTGAACTCGAAAGATTTGCAGACGAAACCTTTTTAGAGACAGCTTTACCACTTAAAGAAAATATTCCTGTTAAGGATTTTTGTAATCTTACCGAACCACTGATACTATAACTTTTTGATTTTATCACAGAGAGAGTTACTTATGGCTCTCTCTTTTTTTTACACTTCCTCCTCCCACGTCCCAACTCATTATGGCTAATCATTTTCTAAAGCAAGTATCGCCTAGAGTAACTCAAAATCCCATTTCTGGATTATAATTCTCTGACGTACTTAATGGAGATTACGATTCCCCATACCCTCAATATCACAAAATATCAAATTTTGCTATTAGCTCATAATAAATTTTCGCAGCTATCTGTTTTTGCACTCATAGTTACCAAAAGCTTTTTATAACCATCTGCTTCTACCAGTAACAAAATGTCAATAGTTTTTTAATCACTTTTTCAAAAAAGGCAAAAAAATAGAACGTATAGATTATTTCCATACGCTCTATCTCACATTTCATATTAAATTTTTGAATTCTACAAACTGGAAGTTGTCACTCTGTCAGTCGATTCTCCTCGCCCCAGACACAGAGCTGATCCAGCACAGTCATCAGCGATTTTCCTCGTTCCGAAAGCGTATATTCCACCTTCGGCGGAATCTGCGGATACTCGGTGCGGACGATCAGTTTGTCTGCTTCCAGCTCCTTGAGATTCATGCTGAGGGTCTTGTCGGAAATGGTTTTCAGATACCGTTTCAGCTCATTGAACCGCACGGTTTCAAACTCCATCAGACAATAGAGAATGACCATCTTGTGCTTGCCTGAGATCAGCGACAGCGTGTAGGCAAAGCCGGTGTCCTCAAAATTGGCGTTCTCAATATAGTTCTTTATCATTTGCTTTCTCCAAAGATAGTACCTGTCATAATTACCAGTACTTGAATTTCTGATTTTCCTTCGTATAATTATAAGCAGGATGAACAGTCCTGTCAATATGATCACAAGGAGGAGTTATCATGAGAACAAAATTGAAAATTACCGAAGGCATTTTCCCCATGCCGGTTCTGATGGTTGCAACTTACAACGAGGACGGCAGTGTGAATGTCATGAACGCCGCATGGGGCACCATGCAGGAACGGGACACCGTTGCACTGAACCTCACCGAGACCCACAAAACTGTGCAGAACATCAAGGCACGGGGCGCATTTACCGTCAGCATTGCCGATGCCGCCCACATGGTCGAGGCGGATTATTTCGGCGTGGAGTCCGGCAATAAAGTAGGCGACAAATTTGCCCGCAGCGGTCTGACCGCAAGCAAAGCCGAAGCCGTCGATGCGCCGGTCATCAACGAGTTCCCGATTTGTCTGGAGTGCAAGTTCATCGAGTATCAGAACAATGAGTATGGCTGCGGCGTCATCGGTAAGGTAGTCAATGTCACTGCCGATGAGAGCGTTATGGTGGACGGAAAAATTGATATGTCTAAAGTCAATGCCATCGCCTTTGACCCCTACACCCATGGCTATTACAAGGTCACCGAGCGCGTGGGTGAAGCGTTCCGCGACGGCTTGAAGCTGAAAAAGTAAGGTGTGCAAAGAAGGAGCTTTCGCATAAGCGAAGGCTCCTTCTTAAAATATGTGGATTTCACAAATTCCGATTTTCCAGTTTCAAAAAAAGGATTTTTCAAATTAGTCTTTGCAAATAACCCTTGAACCTTCACCATCAATTACAATTCCCTGATGGTTGTTAATAGGGCATAGATTCAAATCCGAAAACTCAGTCATTATTTTCTCGGTAACTTTCTTAAATGGTGCTGTAAGATAATGCGGAAGAACATAGAAATCAATCAAATCAAGCCCTGCATCATCTTCTTGTGAGTAGTCCTCCGGCTTTTCATCCATTTGCTCGATATATTGGATGCTTGGAGCGCATATAATTGCGCCTGCCGACTCACCGATCATCAATTTTCCATTTACCAATTCCTTTTTCAGCAACCCATCAGTTCTTGTTTTACGGAGTTGGTCCATAAGAAAGAAAGAATTTCCGCCGGTAAAATATATCACATCTGCATCTTCAAAAACAGACTGTATCGTTGAATAAGCCTCCGTTGAAATATCAATTTCAGTTACGATTGCTCCCAACTTTTTGAATAATTTTCGAGCCGAGCCGACATAACCGGTGTAGCCTTCACGCAACGAAGCTGTTGGAATAAATGCGACTTTCTTATTTTCAATTTCTTCTTTTATCAGACTTCCTACACTTGAAAAGTGCGAACATAAAAATAGTTTCATCAATATTCTCCTTTATAAATACCGATTTGTTACTCACATGATATCATATTTTTTCTTCAATTACATCCACCTAATTTTAATATACTGCCTGTCGACTTGCTTCTGTAACCAGCATCCGGTTAATCTTCTCCTGCATTGTTTCCTTTGCATTTTCATTGAAATGATAACGGACAACATAGACTGTCTGCCCGATTTTCTTTGTAAATGTGTTACCCTCTGTTTTTGTATTCATCATTTTTTCCATAATCATTTTTCCTTTCTTTTGGAGCCCCAGCAGAGAGTCATTCCATTGGTCTCTGTCAGAACATTATTCTTTAAATCAGGCCCAAAATGGCACTTCCAGTTTCACAGGCTACCTATATATAGCCTTTTTATTTTTGCTTGCAAAAAGCCTTGTGATCACAGCACTTTTTTAACGTAAAAAGCGTTTTAATATGATACAGCCAACGACAAGAAGCATATCTAACAAATATCATTGTCTATCACTTCTGTTTTCTCTGCCGATATCTCTCTGGTTAATGCCTAATAATCTTCCCTGCCAGACAAGACGATAAGTACAGTGTTTGCTTCTATCGTGTTTCCAAATACTTTCTTCCATCATACGATAGTTCTTCATCAAGTTCCAGTCCGTGACGTTTACAGATATCTAAAAACATTGTCCGGCAGGCAGAATCGGCTGCAGATTCAAAATTTTATTATTCAAAATAAATAAAAATGGATTCCACCAAAATACCCATCACCAAAAATGTACTGGACACTTCTATTCATTATATTTGCACCAACAACTTGAAGTTATCTTCCTGCTTACGACTTTCCAACAACATAAACTCCAAATATCATTTTGATAATATAAAGATACTTCTTTCTTACCCCAGAGCAAGATCCACCTGTGTTTAACAATATTGTCTTTCCGACAAATGTTCTTTCATCAGGTTTTTATCTTGCTGGGGATTCCCCAAACCCATTCTTTCTATTTATGCCGAGGTTACTGTACACATTAGAGCAAGATCCACCCCGGTAATACCATATCGCTATTTTAGCAATATGATATTTTCCGGACGTAGGATTCTTGCTGAGGATTGTGCTCCCCAGTTCCTCACATTCAGCATAAATATACACTTGGTTCCCTGAATTTTTCCGGTCACATCACAGGGATATAAAATAGACTAAATATCTCTATATCCCTGTGAAATCACTATGTGATTTTAAAAACAGCAAGGACAGGAAGTGTGGATACACTTCCGCAAAATTGCCAATTTCGGAGCCATATCCAAAATTGAAAAATACATAAAAATCAAAAATCCGAAACCTTACTCGATATCCAAATTTATAATTTTTACAGATTACAAAAAAACCAATATGAAAATTTTACAAATTTT
The DNA here is from genome assembly GCA_027698105.1 of Lachnospiraceae bacterium AM93-12TA. GTDB lineage: Bacteria > Bacillota > Clostridia > Lachnospirales > Lachnospiraceae > Otoolea. The sequence continues at coordinate 33,265 of JAQERH010000003.1, read as the reverse complement.
GTAACACATGTAAAATTCCCATATTGGTTTTCATTCATCTTTTATGGATTTGGAATATTCTATGTTTTCAAATATTTTACTTTGAGCAAAAAACAGCTCTATAAACTTTTATCATTGCATTTTCTGGTATAATTTCATCAACTCTCCCACACAATCTGCTTCCGTCATTTTTGTACTAAAGCCATACGCAGCCATAACAGCTTTATCATTTGCAGTATGTGCTCGTCGTAACTCGGCTGGCATTGTTAAAGGATCATATAAAGCCGCAAGATTACTACTAGGATATAATGTTCTTGCTTTCAAAATTTCCTGTGCCGATTTTTCAATTTGTTCCCGATTCTTCTCCGTTACTATAGGCCACGGAAAATTGTTATACACTATTGTGTTTGAATAACTATAATCACTTTTTAATCTTCCACACACTGCTCGCATCCATGCCATGTGAACATTCGACATCAATACACCAAATTCATAAAATGATGCATTGGGCATAGTGAATAATTTGTCTCCCGGAATAATTTCACCATCTAAATAATCCATTGGAATATATCTACGATTCTGAGAAGAAACTTTGGGAATCGCAATATATTGATTTTTATGTTCAAGTATTGATGCAAATAAAGTTGGATTCTCAGCCGCTTTTTTTGTGTTCGCTCTTGTACTACTAAGTCTAAATTCACGTACTTTATTCACTCGTTCTAATATCATCGGACATTTTTTTAATAATCCAGGATCAGCTCCAACAAGCCAAATACAATATCTCGGCTTTCGATCAATAAAATCTTTTCCCATCATATAATGTCTAAAAAACGGAGAAGCCTGTGGTTCTTTTTCCAAAAACTCTTCCTTTTCCTCTTCCGTCAATATTAAAAATCCACCATCAATTGCTTGCCCACCTAATGCTATTTCAGGAACATTACACAATGGTTTCATTCTTTTTTCAATGAATATATTTTCTGCATCAAGCAAATATCCATTAATATTATTCGCCGGAATTGCGTTCTCACCTGAATAAATTATTTTCTGCTTATTATTTACAGCTCTGCTAAAGCCAACAATTACACAATGAACATGCGCTTTTATTGACGCTTCACTATCCCATATAAATGTTCTGTATGCAAAATCAATGTGTACACCTGATTCAAAAAGCGGTTTCCAGAGAATCGAAACACTTTCTCCCTGTGTAATTGAATTAGTTGATACCAATGCTGCTCTGATATTATAATTTCCCATATAGTCAGCCGCTTTTTTATACCAGCAACTAACATAATCAAGATTTCCTATACTCTTCCATCCTTCAAATATCTTCTCAACATCTTCCTTCTGCTCCGACGCCATCCAACGTGCTCCTACAAATGGCGGATTTCCCATTATAAACGATAATTTTTCTGCAGGAATTACATCATTCCAATCAATTCTTAATGCATTTCCTTCTGTAATATTTACATATGTCTTTAAAGGAAGAAAATCGTCATTAAATCCATACACAATATTTTTCGTTTCTTCCAACATTTGAGATTCTGCAATCCATAAAGCCGTTTTCGCAACTGTAACTGCAAAATCGTTAATCTCTATTCCATAAAATTGCTGAATAGAAACTCTAATTGGATTATTTACCTCTACCAATGTCATTTGTCCGCCAACTTTTTCCTTTATCACCTCATTCTCCAAACGACGAAGCGACAGGTATGTTTCTGTAAGGAAATTTCCGGAACCACACGCAGGATCAAAAAATGTAAGTGATGCCAATTTATTTTGGAATTCTTCCAATTTTTTATCTCTGGTACGCTTCACTTGAATTGCTCTAATACTATCAAATTCCTTCTGCAAATCTTCCAAAAAAAGAGGACTAATAACTTTATGAATATTTTCAATAGATGTATAATGCATTCCTCCTGAACGTCTGGTCTCAGGATTTAATGTAGATTCAAATACCGCTCCAAATATAGTTGGAGAAATATCACTCCAGTCAAAATCTTCTGACGCTTTTGTAAGAAGTAATTCTTTAATTTTCTCTGTAAAAGGTGGTATCTCAATAGTTTCATCAGCAAATAACCCACCATTTACATACGGGAACTGAGCAAGTTCTTCCTCTAAATACTCGTCTCGCTCTGATACAGGTGTATCCAATATCTTAAATAATTCTATTATAGCTCTCCGGCAATCCTTTACTTCATATGTTTCCAAATAATCATGGAACATATTTCTCTTTCCAAAAATACCAGCATCTTCTGCATACAAGCAAAAAACAATTCGCACACATAAAGCATTCAGGCTCTTTAGTTTATGCTCTCTTTTTTCTCTCTGCTCAAGTGTTTCATCCTTTTCCTTAATATCTGGTATACGATATTGTTTTAAAAACGCATCATAAATAAGCCCAACAATACCTCCTGCTTTTATTGATACTTCCATTTCATGCGATATTGTCTTTACTTCCTTTTTCACCAAGAAGTCCAACAATGGATATTTGCTTTGTAATTCATCTAAAGCAATCTTTGTCGGTTCTGGCTGTTTCTGGTTCATATCATAAATCCAAATTTCAGCAAAATTTGACGTAACAATCCACCGAGCTCTTTCATCAAAAGTCAGCTTTCCATTATATCTGTCTGCCTGTTCAAATGGAGTAAGATCAACATCTCCTGAATTCCTGATTTTCTGATCCAATGCTTTTCCAAGACTCTTCTGTTCAATAATTACTCGTGTTTCAGGAATATACACATCAATACGTTTTGTATTTCCATCAATTACAACTTTCTTTTCAAAGTTCAAACGTTCTGTCACATTATCCATTCCCAAAACATTCGTCAATAAATCAATCCAATAAGAACGTCCATCTTCATCTTCTTTCCCTTTTCCCATCCATCGGTTTACAAATTGACGGGCAGCCTCTCTTTGTTCTGCATCTGTCATGCTTTTTTCCTCCTAAATAATCGTGCATTCACAAATCTTTCTCCGACTATTTTTACATATCATATCCACAGTATATCATAAAATTATTACAGAACAGCATTCATATATCATTATTTGTATTGTGTCTGCACACAAGGAACTTCTACCGCCAAATCATAATAATATTGATACATGATCATGTTATCTTTTGCTTCTATATACACTCTCTGAGCTTCTTTCAGCAAGTTATTCCAAATATCTTTCCATTCACTAGGAGCCGAATCTAAAAACCACATATTATTAAATGACATTTCTATCGTCCCCCATAAATCATCTTCTTTACGCTCAGTTTTTATATTCATCTGCATATTTCGTGCAATTTCCAATGCATCTTTTTGTAAAAAAGTGAATTTCACTACTTTTTGAGGATCTGGAACTTTCTTAAAACGACGCATATGAGCTTCTGCCTTTTTAATAATTGTTTCCAATTGTTCATCATGCCATTTTTTATCCTCTAGTATCTCTTCTTCTGACATTTGCGCTTTTTCTTCATTAATTTCTCTTTGCATTTCTTCCAATTCATGCTGTGCAATATCATAATATTTCTTTTCAATCACCATAATCTCTCAACTCCATAAAAAAAGAAACAGTCAACATTTTCGTTACAACTGTTTCCTTTATTTTTGAAGTCCCCGGAGCATTTGTATCACTACATTCTGTTCTTTTTCATCAAGATTATTCCAAATATTCAGAACCTCTTGTTGTGATTCTGATAAGCTTACTGGAACATCCATTCCGGCAAAGAATTGTGCCATTGTTACTCCCAGTGCATCACATATCTTTTCTACAGTAGGCATAGTTGGTAAACTTTCTTTAGCAATAATTTTTCCAATCGAAGATTGAGATATACCAGTCAATTGTGACAGCCGATATTTACTCATATCACGTTTTTTACATAAAGCTATAATATTGTCCGCAATATAATCCTCTGTACGCAAGTAAATACACCTCTTTCCGATAGTAGTTACCTTAATTGTAACTAGAAATCCGCAAAATTATTAGAGATGTATCTTACAAGTATTTACTAAGGGAAACAGTAGTATTAAAACAAAAAAAATAGAACTATATAAAGTTGTATTCCATTAATGTCAGCTTATTATCTAAATGCTCATATTCTCTTTGTATTTCTTCAATTTTATCATATAGTTTCAGCACTGTCGAACCCTTTATCATTTTATTCTCTTGGCACATCTGCCGGAATTTTTCTTTGTACTCCCGCAGTACTCTTCCTTTTTCCTCTAATTCCTCCAGTGTTTTGATTTCCTCTTTATCTGCCATGTATTTTCCTCCCAGACATAATTTTTAATACATAAATGATAACCCTTTTTTCGCTGTTGTTCAATTACAACTTATCGCCTTTTTCTCCCATCAATCGACAATCTTCTTTTTGCTATATACATATGATATACTTCTCTTTATACAACCAATTGCTGTTGTATAGCTCACCATTTTTTCTATCTACAACACAAAAAAGTCAAGTTGTGATGGAAAGGAGGTGAGGACATGGAAATAAATTATGCACTTATTGGCAAACGTATAAGAGAAACCCGCAAACAACGAGGATTATCTGCCGAGGAGCTGGCTGAAATTGCTGATCTTTCTACTGTTTATATAAGCTATATTGAAAATGCCAAGCGTAAACCCAGTTTAGAATCTTTAATCAAAATTAGCAACGCACTTGAAATTACTATTGATGAATTACTCTATGGGAACTTGTTATACAATCCTACGGAATATCAAACTGACATTGATTTATTAATGGCAGATTGTACCAGCACTGAAAAACGTTACATATTCGAGGTTCTTTCAGCCATAAAAAACATTTTACGAATCAATGATTGGCATCTATCCTCAAAACACAATTACGATGCTGATAACCCGAATGATTATTAAATCATTCAATAACAATCAAATATCTATTTCTACATAAACCATCCGTTAATCACTTAACCGATGGTTTATGTCTTTTTCAATCCAAAAATTCTATGATAGTTATATCAACTATAAAGGATGTCGCTATTGATGAAAGAAAGTGAAGAACGAAGCAGTAATATTGATGAACAGAAAGCCAGAATCCGGCAAAGATACAAAGGTATTGATCCAGAAGAACTGGAAGTAATTCCGGCACTTCCACCAGAGGATATTTTTAAAACAGAAAAAAAACTACGAGTAGCTGTATATGCAAGGGTATCTACGGATGATCCACGCCAAACATCCTCATATGAATTACAGAAAAATCATTATCAGGATGTAGTAAATAAAAATCCGAATTGGATGCTTGTAGAAATATATGCCGACGAAGGCATTTCCGGCACTTCGCTTCAACATAGAGATGCATTCAAAAAAATGATTAAAGATTGTGAAGGCGGAAAAATTGATTTAATCATAACAAAAAGTGTATCCCGATTTGCAAGAAACGTTGTTGACTGTATCCGATATGTACGAGAGCTTTCTTCACTCCGTCCACCCGTCGGTGTATTTTTTGAAACAGAGCATTTAAATACTCTTGATCCCAAAAGCGAAATGATTCTGTCATTCATGTCAACACTTGCGCAGGAAGAAAGTCATACCAAAAGTGAAATTATGAATTCTTCCATTGAAATGCGTTTTCGTCGGGGAATATTCCTTACACCTCCTCTGCTCGGATATGACCAAGACGAAAATGGAGATCTTGTAATCAATCCACATGAAGCTAAAATTGTGCAGCTTATTTTTTATATGTATCTTAATGGAAGCAGTACTCAACAAATTGCTGATTCTTTGACAGAACTCGGTTGTAAAACAAAAAAGAATAATGATGTCTGGTCATCCAGTACCATACTACAAATCCTTCAAAATGAACGCCATTGTGGGGATGTTCTGGCGAGAAAAACATGGACTCCGAATTATCTTGACCATAAATCAAGGAAAAACAATCAAGACCGTAATCAATACAGAAAAGTCGGACATCATGAAGCTATTATCTCCCGAGATGATTTCATAGCTGTTCAAAAATTAATTACAAATGCGAAATATGGAAATAAAGAGATTTTACCAGAATTACATGTGATACAAGAAGGCTCTCTAAGTGGATTTATAAGCATTAATCCAAGATGGTCTGGATTTAAATCCAGAGACTACTTTGAAGCATCTCAAAGCGTCCTTAAACCGGCAAATATGAATGCACCTGATACAATTACTGCTTCCGCCGGTTCCTTCGATTTAAGAGACTATGAAGTTGCTAGAGGACAATTTTTCTCCTCGGTTGGTCGGATTTCTGTTTCTTTTTCATATAAACAGATCTCTTTTAACAAAGATGCTATACGGAAATTTCCAAACATAAAATTTGTCGAAATGCTAATACACCCGAGCTCAAAACTACTTGCTATTCGACCATGTTCCTCTGAAACAAAAAATAAAGTGCAGTGGTCACGTCTCAAAGATGGTCAACTTATTCCAAAACCAATTTCCGGTGCTGCATTTTTGCCAACATTATACGAGATATTTAAGTGGGACAAAAAATGCAAATATAGAATATTAGGAGTTGCTCACCAAAAAGACAATGAAAATGTCCTTATTTTCAACATGGACGATACAGAAATACGAATCCCGACAAGTACCAACGACGTATCCGCCCCCAATAACAACACGCCTGATACAATATCTGATTCTAAGAGTGTGTTAGCTTATCCTGCCGACTGGATGAATAGCTTCGGTAATAATTACTATACTCAGTCTCAAGCGCCAGAATTAACAGAATTTACAGTGGACAAAAACTGGCAAACTGCTTCAGAAAGTAAACCTTATAAAGAACCCGAGCTACAAACCACTCCTAAAGAAACCATTATACAAAATATAAAGAATATTATTACAGAAATTAAAGGAGACACCCAATGAGCGAGCAACCTATAAATCAATGGAATATGACTACAGAACCTTCTGATATGATGAAAATCAACACACCTATGCCAATAACAGTCGCACCCAGCCCCTCAAATCAAATGGAAGTCATTGACGATGATTCTTTCAGCTATGACGGTTATCAAGTTGTACGTGGCGAATTCTTCGCTCATATTTACGAACCTTCGTTTACGTTTAATAACTACAAGGTATCTGTAAATACCGCCTGCATAAAAAAGCTACCCGATGTCGAATATGTGCAAATATTAGTCAATCCCATTGAAAAAAAACTGGCTGTCCGTCCCTGTCGAGAAGAAGAAAAAGACTCTTTTCGTTGGTGTTCCTCTGGAAAAAAGCGTTCGCCAAAACAAATCACCTGTCGAATTTTCTTTGCTAAAGTGATATCTCTCATGGATTGGAATCCTAATTATCGGTACAAGATTCTCGGCAAATTAATTCGTTCTGGCAATGAAATACTGTTCATTTTCGATTTAACTTCACCTGAAATATTTCCTCGTACACTAAAAGACAATGGAACTGTAACCACTGCTAGGACACCTTCTTATCCTGAAGAATGGAAGAATCAATTCGGTATTCCAGTGGAAGAACATCAGAAATCAATGCAAGTCAATATATTTGAAGGCTACGCAGTATTTGACATACAAGAAAAGAAGAAGGCAACTGATAAATCCATAGAAAAAGCAAAAGAACCATCAACAGCAGAAAGTGAGGAAAAATCCTATGAACAACAAACACTCTTCCCATCCACTAATATGTATTGACTTTAAAAAGAATCGTATACGAATCCACCGCAATACACTCCGTCAAATTGGTAACCCAGAATATATTCAACTTCTTGTTAATCCTGATCAAAAAATGATAGGTATAAAGGCTAGTTGTGCAGAGGATAAATTGGCACATAAAGTTAAGGATTATTTTGTCATCAATGGTAACAGTTATGAATTGTACAGCCGAGAATTACTATATTCACTTTCCCAGCTTAACCTTTCTTGGGAGAAATTTAACATTTTTCGTTTAGAAGGCAATATTTACCCAGATAAGAAAATAGCTCTATTTTCCATGGATAACATCATCACAAAACTGCCACAAACAGAATTCAAATCAGAAATAATGGGAGATGAGTATGCGCAATTATAGTATATATACATTAAAAACAAAACTAGAATTCACCAATTTGTATCAATATCTCAGTGAAAAAGATTATAAACAACTTGAGCAACAGATATTATGTCATTCCTATCACACCCCCATCTGCACATGGAATGGTATTGTCATTAATGGTATAGAAGCATATGAATTATTTCGTAAACACAGTATTCCTTTCCGAATAAAAAGACTCCATTTTTCCAGTAAAGAAGATGTAATTTCATGGATATGTGCTGACCAACTTAAACGAGAGGATTTAACCAATATCAATAAAAAATACCTGATTGGGAAAAAATATGATGCTGAAAAAATTTTAGTTTCAAGACAACTTTCATCTACGAATATATCTCATATTTCCGGTGCAAGCATCGCAGCAAAAAAAATATCCGAAGAATGTAATGTAGCAATGGCTACCGTTTACAAATATTCTGCTTACAGTAGTGCACTAGATATAATTGATGAAAAAGTTCCGGATCTTGTCAAACGAGTTCGTTCTGGTCAGCTTTGGATTTCCCAAGCTAATATTATTGAACTTTCAGGATTATCAAAAGAGCAGCTTTTAAGTCTAAATAACTACCTTCTTGCCGAAAAGATAGAACATCTCAGTTATCATGATATGAAAAGGGAATTACTGTGGAATAATTACGCCAAACCAATATTAAAGAAAGAATCTTCCGTTTCTATTCCATCTATACGCAATCTGCCACAATTTGATCCAGATGCGGAAATTGCAAGTCTTACGTTGACGATTCCCTCATGGAACAGTTCTATCGAAAGAGTATTAAAAGTTTCAGATTTTAAAATTGCATCTGATACAGCAAAATATAAGCTTAAATATCAGCTTATGTGCCTAATATCAACCACAAATAATATTTTGAAAAAATTGGAGGAAATATAATTATGGATGGAAATACCGAAGATTTACAAAAGTTTGTTCCCCAAGTGCATTTTGAGCAAATACCTATTAAAAATTTATGTTCAAATCAAGATTACCAACGTAATCTTTCTATCAAACACGTTCAGCGTGCTGCAGCTAATTTTGACCTTTATCAGATAAACCCTGTAAAAGTAAGTAGACGTGATGGGATAAATTATGTGTTCAACGGACAACACACTATAGAAATTGTCGCTCTCGTCTCTGGATCAAGAGAAACTCCTGTCTGGTGCATGGTTTATGATGATCTTGTTTACACTCAAGAAGCAGATATTTTTGCAAATCAGATGAAATATGTCAAATCGTTACTACCTTATGAAATATTCATGGCTAATATTGAAGCTGGTAATGATAGAGAACTTATTATTCGTGACCTTGTTGAATCATATGATCTCTCTATTACTTCTTCCTCTCGCCCCGGAGGTATATGTGCTGTATCCACTTTAATTAATATCTATGAAAAATATGGTTTTCACACTCTTGATCGTGTTTTACGCCTTTGCGTTGCCACATGGGAAGGCGCGCCTATGTCCTTTAGCTCCAATATGCTTAATGCTATTGCCCGTCTGGATAATGCTTATGGAGAAACAATGAAAGATGACACATTTAAAGAAAAAGTAGGACGTGTCTCTGTCAGAGAAATCAGTCGTACTGCCAGAGAACGTCGTGCCGGTTCATTAGGGTTTGCAGAAGCTCTTTTACTAGAATACAATAAAAAATCCAAGTATTCACTTCCTTTTGAGAAATTATACACTCATAAAACACCCAAAAAAAGAGAACAATCAACTGAAGATGAATCCGGTCAAAGTTCCACTCCAGAAGGTCAGTTAGATTTATTTTCTACGGATCAGGACAACACTCAGGCTCTGCCAAACGAATAGCGCAGAGCCTTCAGCCTTCGTTCTATCCATACTTTCAAAAGAATACCCTACTCTAAGACTCCCTTTCATGCAAGCACTATTTTATCTTATTCCAAATTCATCATCCGCTCCATCCGCCACCTTATATATGAATATCCATTCCAAATATTTGCTTTTACCGGATACTCTTTCCTGTAAACAAATACAGTGTGATATTTAACAAAATGCATTCTACACCAGTTATGTATATCCTTCATACATATGTTATTTATACCGTTCACCCACTGTTCTAAAAACCATATGTCTTTATCTGACAATAACTCCATTATGAACAGTACATTATAATATTGAATGACACCTACTCTCTTCCTTTCCTCTATTAACCTTTTACACAATAACCTATACTTAATGTTCATATCGTTCCTATGCCTTCCCTCTAATCTATATTTTCCATCCTTATATACGTTATATATATAATTGTTATATAGTACATATAATGCTTTGAAGCATCTCCAGCGCCTCTGCCCCCCTTACCTCGCCTACCAGAATCCTGTCTGGCCTCATTCGAAGGCTGGCCCGGATCAAATCCCTGATGGTAATCTCCCTGCTCCCCTCATGGTTTGCTGCCCGCGTTTCTAAGCGGACTAAATTAGGCACATGGGTAATCTGAAGCTCTGCTGAATCTTCAATCGTAATCAGCCTCTCCTTTTGAGGAATAAATTCGGACAGAGCATTTAAAAATGTAGTTTTCCCAGATCCAGTTCCTCCGCTGATAAACAGATTGTAACCAGATCTCACCAGCTTTTTCAAAAATTCAGCCGCCGTTTCTGTGATACTTCCCAGCCGAATCAGACGTTCCATAGTAATCGGCTCCGGAAATTTCCGAATCGTCAGAACTGGCCCGTCTAAAGCGACAGGCGGAAGCACGACATGAACGCGGGAACCGTCTTCCAGTCTGGCATCTGCAATCGGAGACGCCGCATTGACCGTACGGTTTACCCGGCTGACAATCTGCTGAATCAGATCTTCCAGCTGCTCTCGCGTCTCAAAGCTTCTGTTCCATTGGAAGATAGAACCGTCTCGTTCCACAAATACGGAATGTTCTCCATTCACCATGATTTCTGTAATCTGCGGATTATCCACCAGCTCCTGCAGAATATCCAGCTTTTTAAAAGAATTATACAGCTCCTCTCTCAGCTTCACTCTTTCTGCAAGAGGAAGGTAAAGCGTCTTTCCTGCCTGCTGAATCATATTGTCAATTAATTCAGACAGCTCCTCATCCTCCATCTGGCGCCGTCCTTCCAGCTCCTGTCTGAGCCTTCTTCGAAGCTCTTTTCGTATCTCCTCCATGGTCCAGCTATTTTTATCTTGAAAACATTCAATCCCTTCTTCTGCCTCCTGTCCCGGCCCCAGGTCTCCGGGAAGATTTTTTCCTGTCTTTTTTCCAGCCAAGTTTTGCTTCCCTCCTAAAAATCTATTGCCTCTCTGTCACCGCCTCTCAAAAGTTTTCTCACATAATCCCCCAGCTCGCTCCAAAGAAGCTGCTCAATATAGTTTTCCTTCCTCCCAAAGCCCCGGTGGTATGGAAGCTTCAGCTTTTTAGTCCTATCCAGAATCTCCTTATTTCCGGTTCGCTCTGCATAGGTTTCAAATTCCCGTATCTTTGCTGATGATATTCCATCCTCCTTTACCGGCATATACACTGCCTGGCACACTGAGAGAATAGGAACTGCCTGATGCCCGTAATTTCCCACATCCAGAATAAGTACCTCATAGCCGCCTCCTGCTGCCAGATTCCTGATCAGCTCTGCCATCTGTTCGGAAGAGATATGGTTCAAATCCTCCGGATACCGAGCAGGAGGGATATAGTCCATATTTCCAATAGAATGGACAATTCCGCTGAGCCTTAAAAGATTCAGATTTCCCTGGCTGAAATAATATAAAACATCTGAAAAATCACTTTTATACTCCTCTCCTGTCATAGCTGCAAGTCCGGAATAATCCTCCAGGGTGACATAGAGCACTCTTCTGTCAGCTGCCATCAGCTGTCCCAGTGTCAGGGCAAAGGAAGTTTTCAGGCACCTTCCTACAGGAGAATAAACCCCTATTACAGATGCCGCTCTGCCGTTCTCTATCTGCTCCGGCTCATCCCCGGCGCTGTAGCAGGCCATTACCTCCCTGATAATACCGGAGCTGGACTGATATTTGTATACAGACGGACCTTCTCCGTCTGCCCCCTGCGTCTCTCCATCTGTGAGTGTTATCACCTGCCCGATTTCAAGATCCTGAATCTCCTCCCTGTTTACCTGACTGCTGATCAGGAGAAGCTCTATCGGATGCTCTCTTGCATACGCTCTAAGCCTCTCTAAAGAGGTAAAGGCCATCACTGCAAACGGAATATTTTCCTTCTGATTCATCACATCAGCAAAGCGCTTGGCATAAAACAGATCTAAATCATATACCGCCATAATTCGTTTCATCCTGCACCTTCTCTCATAAGAAATAATGTCATTCCAGCCCACACAAACGGACCCAGACAGAGTAATGCATCGGAATCTGTCTCCTCTGTTATGTAAGCTTTTCTCTCACCTGTTTGGAGAAATCTCTGAATATAACAGAACAGATACCGCATCCTCTTTTCTGCTATCCCCTTTCTCCACATCACATGAACCGACCAGAAACCGGCCAGCACAGCTGCCGCCGCTATTACCTGAATCCACTCTCCCATATCTAAGAAGAACGCCATACATACCATCATCTTGACATCTCCCGCTCCTGTCATCCGGAATAAATGGAGCGGAAACAAGCACAGAAGTACTGCAAAACTTCGAACTGCTGCTTTTCCTGCCTCCAGTCCCATTCCTGCTGCCGCAAAATACCCGCAGCCGGCCAGCACAGCTGCCGCTGTAAGCATGTTTGGAATTTTTCCTGTTTTCCAGTCAGAAACTGCCGCTGCAGTCAGATATGCATGAAGCATCCACTTTAAGCCAATATTCCCATTGTACTCCTCCTTATTTAACTCTCTTTTTCTGTTTTTAAAACATTTGAAACTCTGGGACTCTGCCCTTGATTTGGCTGGAGCATTCTGAATGAATTCCCAGCTCTCTTGAATGTCTAAGAATGTTTAAAGAAATTTAGAAATTTGATGTACCCCCATTATGTCATGACAAAATAAAAAGTCAAGGGGAAATGAACTGTTTTTTATTGTAATAACTGACAAAAACGCATGTCGTTTTTTGTATATCATGTATATGTATTTTCATCATATCCATGATACCTGATTCATATAAAGCAAAAGTCCCTGCTGCGAAAACCCAGCAGGAACTTTTGCTTTCGACTTTAGGAATTTTAGTATGACAACTTCCTAAGTACTATTATATTTCACTCTTCGCTAATGTCCAATAGATAGATCGAATGCCTGTATATCATTTATCTATTCTTCTATTTATCCCCAAACACTGCCTTATAATCTGCCTGAAATTTCTCAATTCCCTGATCGGTCAGCGGATGGTGAAGCATCTGCTCTAATACCTTATACGGCACAGTTGCAATATCTGCTCCTGCCTGAGCACACTGAGTTACATGCATAGTTGTACGGATGCTGGCTGCAATTACCTCAGTCTCAATTCCGTGTGTCTCGAAAATGTCCATAATCGTCTCAATCAGCTCTACTCCAGGCTGAGAAATATCATCTAAGCGTCCCACAAACGGAGAAACGTAAGCTGCTCCGGCTCTTGCAGCTAAAAGTGCCTGGTTTGCAGAGAAAATCAGAGTCACATTTACCTTAATTCCCTCCTCAGAAAGCACCTTAGTAGCCTTTAAGCCCTCTACTGTCATAGGGATTTTTACTACCATATTCGGATGGATCGCTGCAATTTCTCTTCCTTCCTTAATCATTCCCTCTGCATCTGTTGTGAGAGCATTCACTTCGCCGCTGATTGGACCGTCTACAATAGAAGTAATCTCCTGGATCACCTGCTTGAAATCACGTCCCTCTTTTGCAATCAAAGACGGATTCGTAGTAACACCGCAGATAATTCCCATATCGTTCGCTTTTCTGATGTCATCTACATTCGCTGTGTCAATAAAAAATTTCATCTCTCTCCTCCCGCAGTTTTCTGCTCTCTTTTCATTTTTATTTTCCGTTCCAGATGGAAGGCGCTTCCTGTTTCCTTCCTTCTATTCTGAAATTTATATCACAGTCTTATATTACGTCTGAACTGTGACGGATTTCTAGCACTATTCTACCATATTTCTGTTTATTTGCAATATTAATGAGATATTTTTCATTGACTGCTGCTTTTCTCAGTGATAAAATAGTTTTATATTAGTTTATTTTTTTAAACCAAAGGAGGTGTGTTTCTTGACAGAGGCAGAGGAATTAAAACAATGCTTTCACCAATGTATGCCCTTTTTTATTGCCCTTGGAGATGAAATCCGCCTGACGATTGTGGAAGCCCTGACAGAGGCCGCCTCCCGGCGCTGCGGCGGAGATTATTCCAGAGAAAATTTAAGTCTGCACGGGCTGAATGTAAAGGAAATTACAGAATGTACAAGCCTGTCCCGCCCGGCAGTATCCCATCACTTAAAAATCCTGAAGGATGCAGGGCTTATTTCTGTGAGAAAAGAGGGAACCTGCAATTACTACTACCTCTCCATCTCCGAGGCCACATTAAATCTGACAGGTCTTGGCCGAAGGCTTCAGTCCTTCCTGAATATGAAAGAAGAACCTTAAAATCCCGCTTCTATTACATATATTTCCTGTCTGCCATCCATACTAGGAATGACAGGAGGTAATAAATTTATGAAAGCGAGGCAGACTTCTAAAAACTGCGGCAGTTCAGGCATCTTTTCATTAAAGGAAGAGCTGCGACAGATTATGACAGACATGGACTGTGCCAGAAATCACTTTGAACAGGCAGTGGATCCTGTTCTGATCGACTGCTGCATCTATGAAATCAATGCAGCACAGCTGCGCTACCAGTTTCTTCTGCGGCGCATTAAAAATCAGGAATGATTAACCTGCCCGCCGGCCCGGACAGAGTATCTATTTCAAAACAGTAGGAGGTATGCCATGACAGCCTGGTACACAGACAGCACGTTTTACCATATATATCCCCTCGGACTAACAGGGGCGCCTAAAAAAAATCCATATCCATGGCCGGAGGAAGCTCCGGCCGAACCTTCCGATCTGATATCTGCCCCTATGGAAGAACTGCTTCAGTGGATTCCACACCTGAAACGGATGAATTTTACCGCCGTCTACATAGGCCCTGTATTTGAATCCACCTCCCATGGATACGATACCAGGGATTATCGTCTCATTGACCGGCGTCTGGGAAACAGGAAACAATTTGCAGAATTTGTCTCCCAGTGCCATGAAAACGGCATACGCGTTGTCATTGACGGTGTTTTCAACCATACTGGACGGGAATTTTTTGCCTTCCGGGATATTATGGACAAAGGGAGCGATTCTCCTTACACCAGCTGGTACAAGGGTGTCTCCTTTGACTGGAACAGTCCCATGGGAGATCCCTTTGGTTACGAAGCCTGGAGAGGCATCTGGGAGCTTCCCTGCCTGAATCTTCAGAATCCTCAGGTAAAAGAGTATTTAAAGGACGTGATTCGATTCTGGGTCTCAGAATTTGATATTGACGGTATCCGGCTCGACTGTGCCAATGTACTGGATTTTCAGTTTATGAGAGAACTTCGTCTTCTGTCAGAAGAACTCAAGCCGGATTTCTGGCTGATGGGAGAGGTCATACACGGAGAATACGGACGCTGGGTCAACGATGAAATCCTGCACTCTGTCACAAACTATGAAATGCATAAAAGCATCTACTCTGCCCACAACGATCACAATTATTTTGAACTGGCTCACAACGTCCGCCGTCTCCAGGCAGTAGGCCGCTCTCTGTACACTTTTTTAGATAATCATGATGAGGACAGAATTGCTTCTAAGCTGAACAATCCAGACCATCTGAAGGTAATTTACACGCTTCTCTATACTCTTCCTGGAATTCCGTCTGTCTACTGTGGAAGTGAATGGGGCATTGAGGGGAAACGAACAAACTCCTCTGACGAGGCTCTGCGCCCCAGGATTCTGCCTGAAGAAGCCAGAGAAAAAGAAAACTCTGAACTGTCCTCTCATATTCGGCGTCTGGGCGAGATACGAAAAACTTTCTCTGCCCTGCACGGCGGTTCTTATGAAGAGCTGTTTCTCACTAACCGCCAGTATGCCTTTTTGAGAACCGCAGAAGATGGATCCCGCCTTATCATTGCCGCTAACAATGATTCCTGCGATGTATCTCTCACCCTTCCCTGCCCCTGCACAGATGGCTGGGTATGCGAACTTCTCTCCGGACAGAGA
The DNA here is from genome assembly GCA_027698105.1 of Lachnospiraceae bacterium AM93-12TA. Taxonomy (GTDB): domain Bacteria; phylum Bacillota; class Clostridia; order Lachnospirales; family Lachnospiraceae; genus Otoolea. Next base: position 17,106 of record JAQERH010000003.1, on the reverse strand, counting down.
ATTTCTGTCTCTAGTGGAACTCTCTCTTTCACACTTTTGCCTGACAGCGGAGCTATTTTCTGCATCGACGAAGTTTCTTCATAAAACACAGGCGGCTGCACAGCCACTTAAAAAATGATAATATTCAGGGGGAACAAATTATGAATAAAAAAATCGGCATGGGATTTTTCGGAGATTTGGATCTATATCTCTTTGGCGAAGGCCGTCATTACCGCCTTTATGAAAAAATGGGGGCTCATCCCTTTACATACGGCAAAAAATCCGGTATTCATTTTGCCGTATGGGCGCCTCACGCAGAAGCTGTCAGCGTAGCCGGCGATTTCAATGGCTGGAATCCTGAAAAAACTCCTATGAAGCGGATCAGTGATTCCGGTATCTTCGAAGCCTTCGTACCTGGCCTAAAGGAAGGGGAACTTTATAAATACGCTGTATCCACAAAAAGCGGCTCCCTTCTGATGAAGGCGGATCCTTTTGCGTTTTTCAGCGAATACAGGCCTGGAACTGCCTCCATCACTGCAGATATCACAGGATTTTCCTGGAGTGATTCCTCCTGGATGGAAAAGCGCCGCAGCCTGGATCCCGTGAAAGCTCCTATGGCTGTCTATGAGGTTCACCTGGGTTCCTGGAGGAAGACAAACCGGCCGGAACGTGATAACTGCCTGACTTACAGGGAAGCTGCCAAAGAGCTGGCTGATTACGTCAAATCCATGGGGTATACCCATGTAGAACTGATGGGCATTGCAGAGCACCCCTTCGACGGCTCCTGGGGCTACCAGGTAACCGGGTACTATGCCCCTACCTCGCGATATGGGACTCCTAAGGATTTTATGTATCTGATTAATTATCTTCACAAAAAAGGAATCGGCGTTATTCTTGACTGGGTTCCCGCTCATTTTCCAAGAGATGCCCACGGGCTGGCTGACTTTGACGGAGAACCGCTCTACGAATACGCAGATCCCAGAAAAGGAGAACACCCTGACTGGGGTACAAAAGTATTTGACTACGGCAAAAATGAGGTGAAAAACTTTCTGATTGCCAATGCCCTTTACTGGATTGAACAGTATCACATCGACGGACTGCGGGTGGACGCCGTCGCGTCCATGCTTTACCTGGATTACGGAAGAAAAGACGGGGAATGGATTCCCAATCAGTATGGAGGCAATCAGAACCTGGAGGCAATCGAATTTTTCAAACATTTAAACAGCGTTCTCACCGGACGGAAGGACGGAGTCATGATGATCGCAGAGGAATCGACTGCCTGGCCCAAAGTCACCCGGCAGCCAGAGGAAGACGGGCTGGGCTTCACCTTCAAGTGGAATATGGGCTGGATGCACGATTTCCTGGAATACATGAAATTAGATCCTGTTTACCGGAAATTCAACCACAATAAGATGACCTTCGGCCTTACCTATTCCTCCAGTGAAAACTTCATTCTCGTTCTCTCCCATGACGAGGTAGTACACCTGAAATGTTCCATGATCAACAAGATGCCGGGCAGCTATGAGGATAAATTTGCCAATCTGAAAGCCGGGTATACCTTTATGATAGGACATCCAGGAAAGAAGCTTCTCTTTATGGGACAGGACTTTGGACAGCTCCATGAATGGGATGAAAAAAAGGCCCTCGACTGGTATCTGGCCGATGAGCCTCTTCACGAAAATCTGCTTCATTATGTACGCAGTCTTCTCACACTCTACAGAAAGTACCCCTGTCTGTCCCGATTGGACAATGACTGCGAAGGGTTTCAGTGGATCAATGCCAATGATGGAGACCGCAGTATTTTCAGCTTTATCAGAAGAGATGAAACGAAGAAAAAGAATCTCCTCTTCATCATCAATTTTACCCCTGTGGCCAGGAATGATTACCGGGTAGGAGTTCCCAAACGGGGCAACTTCACTCTGGTTCTGGACAGCGGACATGGCTTCTATGAAAAAGGTGACGATGTACATGTGTACCGCTCCAAAAAGGGCGAATGTGACGGTCAGCCCTATTCATTCTCCTACCCGCTTCCAGCCTACGGTGCGGCAGTATTCCGCTTCTGATATCTGTCGGAATAGATACTGCTCTCTCTTAAACCAGCTGAGCCAGCTGGCAGATCAGATTCGCACCGCCACAGATTCAGATATCCTTTCCCTGCTGCTTTTTCAGTTCTTTTACAAGAGCGCAGGGAAAGGTATCTGTAAAGATAACATTCTCATCCTGTTTTGGACACAATCTGATAATAAGTATTCCCTATTCCTCCAAAAGGCTCTGGTATACATCCCTCTTGCTGATTCCGCGGTCCTTAGCCACTTTTTTCATGGCCTCCTTTTTATCGATTCCCTGAGAGAGATACTGGTCCATATGCTCTGCAATCGTCATCTCCTCAAAACTCTGCTGCCTCTCCCGTTCCACCTGTTCAAATGATTTCCCCTCTATGATGACCACACATTCTCCCTTCGGTTCGTGATCCTCATAAAAAGAAAGAGCGCCGGAAAAGGTAGTTCTGAACGCTTCCTCATACCGTTTTGTAAGCTCTCTGCAGATCGTAATATTTCTCTCTCCAAGAGTCTTAAACAATTCTTCAAGCGTCCGCTCCAGTCGGTGAGGTGCCTCGTAAACAATGATCGTCCGTGTCTCCTCTTTCAGTTCCTCCAAAATCATCTGGCGTTCTTTCTTGTCCGGCGGCAGAAATGCTTCAAAACAGAAACGCCTGGTGGGAAGCCCTGATATGGTAAGAGCCGTTATGCAGGCCGCAGGTCCTGGAAGAGAGGTCAGCTCTACTCCAGCCTCATGACACTGGCGCACCAGCTCTTCTCCCGGATCCGAAATTCCAGGAGTGCCCGCATCCGTCACCAGAGCAATGTTGACTCCCTTTTTCAGCTGGTCTACCAGATACCTGGCCTTCTCCACCTTGTTATATTCATGGTAGCTGGTCATAGGAGTTTTAATGTGAAAATGATTTAACAGCTTAATACTGTGTCTGGTATCCTCCGCTGCAATCAAATCTACTTTTTTCAGGGTATCCAGTACCCGCAGGGTAATATCATCCAGATTTCCAATAGGAGTGGCGCACAGATAGAGTTTTCCCTGGCCGTCTCTTCCTCTGAAGCCGTCATCCTGCCTGTTTTCCTGCTTCCAGTCATCCCCTTCCTTCAGAGTCTCATTCCACTCCAAGGCTTCCTGTTCCATTCGTTCCTGTTCTTCCCGTCTGCATTCCTCCACTGTCTTTCCTCCTTCTTTTAACTCCTGCCAAATTCCGTTTTTCAGCCTCCTCTGCCTCTTTAAATGTCACGCCTAATATCCATAAATATCATAGATTTCATCCATATAAACACCTGGCTCCCGGTACACGATTAACGGCTTTTCCACTTTAATCATGGAGCGGCCTCCCTTCACCGCTTCAATCAGAACCATGTTCGCCTCCCGATCCACAAAAGGATGCACCAGCTTCATACGTTTAGGCTCCAGCTTGTATTTGGTAAATACTGTGATAATCTCAATCAGCCGGTGAGGTCTGTGTACCATATAAAAACGGCCGCCGGGCCGTAGCACCCGCGCGCCCTCCCTCACTACATCCTCCAGCGAGCAGAGCACCTCATGGCGGGCAATCGCCTTAGGAAGCTCAGGATTTTTCAGACCGTGACTGTCATTCATATACGGCGGATTAGAAGTCACTACATCAAAAGAGGCAGCGCCGAATATCCGCCCTGCTTCTTTGATATCTCCTGTGACAATATCTATTTTTTCCTCCAGACCATTCAGGCGGACACTGCGTCCTGCCATCTCTGCCATCTCTGTCTGAATTTCCAAACCAGTAAAATGACTTCCAGCCGTCTTAGCTTCCAGCAAAATGGGAATAATCCCTGTTCCTGTCCCCAGATCAAGCGCCTTCTCCCCTGGCTTTACCACTGCGTAGCCAGATAAAAGCACTGCATCCATACCAAAGCAGAAGGCTTTCTCATTCTGGATAATCCGATAGCCGTTCCGGTGCAGATCGTCAATCCGCTCGCCTTCCTTAAGCACAATTTCCTTATTTTCTGCCTTCAAGACCTGCCGTCCTTTCTTCTGTCAGCTGTTCTGTTAATTATTGTCCAGCTTGGACTTTCCCTCTCTCTTTTCCAGAGCCTCCAGCTGTTTCAGCTCAGCGTCCACATTGACTCTCTCTCTGCGGCGCTTCGGGCGGAATTTCAGGCTCTCCACCGGATATTCCCGAATTTCCTTCTCATCTTTGCCCACAGTAACAACCACCTTCACAAGCTGTCTCAGCACGCTGACGCTGTGAACCTCTCCTTTCAGGCCATCATCTGTGGTCACATAGTCGCCAATATTAGGAAGCTTGCTGTTTAATTCCTCGTAGGTCTCCTCCTCATTCTTCAGACAGCACATCAGCCTTCCGCATACGCCTGAAATCTTTGTGGGATTCAGGGAAAGATTCTGCTCCTTAGCCATTTTAATCGACACAGGGATGAACTCTGACAGGTATGTGTGACAGCACAGAGGTCTTCCGCAAATACCGATTCCTCCCATAATCTTTGTCTCGTCTCTGACTCCAATCTGGCGCAGCTCAATTCTTGTCTTAAACACAGCCGCCAGATCCTTCACCAGCTCCCTGAAATCGATCCTGCCGTCTGCAGTAAAATAAAACAGCACCTTATTATTGTCAAAGGTATACTCAGCGTCAATCAGCTTCATCTGAAGATTGTGTTTTTTTATCTTCTCCAGGCAGATGCCAAACGCATCCTTCTCCTTTTCCTTATTCCGTCTCTCAGTCTCCTCATCGGCTGCTGTAGCCATACGAATCACTGGTTTTAACGGCTGAACCACTTTCTCCTCATCAACGGTCCTGCTGCCCAGCACTACATGGCCGAATTCAATACCGCGGGCTGTCTCCACAATGACGTGGTCCCCTGTTTTAATATCCATCCCCGCCGGATCGAAAAAATAAACCTTTCCAGCCGGGCGAAACCGGACTCCAATTACATTTATCATAAATCTAGTTCTCCTTCATCGTTAAGAGCATCAGCTCAAGAGCCAGCTCTGTATTTACATTGGCTGCCAGTCTTGCCTTCGCCTTATCGATGGCATTTAAGACAGCCTCCAGTCCCTCGTAGGAGCTGTTCTGGCACAGTCTGCTGACTGCTGTGTACTCCTCCTTAAAAATCAGGCAGTTCATATCCTTTGTCACTTTGTACATCAGAATATCCCTGTACCACAGCTGCATGAAATCCAGACAGTCATCCAGAACCAGGTTTTCCTCCTGCATCTTTTTAATGTAGTCTAAGAGCATGGCCATGTCCATTTCCTTTACATTTTTCAGAAGCGTCAGAACTTCCCTGTAAAGGAGCTTAAACTCTTCTGAGGAAGCCAGATGAATCGCCTTGCCCAGATTTCCCCTGGCAAATGCCGCAAATACGTCTGCCTGATTCTCTGAAATTCCCATGGATTCTTCCAGATAGCTGCTGATGGTCTGATCCTTTAACGGCTTCAGCTTCAGCTTAATGCACCGGGACAGAATCGTCGGCAGGAATGTTTCCTCATTAGTGGTCATCAGAATAATAATCGCATAGGCCGGCGGCTCCTCAATGGTCTTTAACAGAGCATTCTGTGCCTGAACCGTCATTTTCTCCGCCTCATCCACCAAATAAATCTTATATGCGCTGCTGTAGGGCTTAATCTGAATCGTATCATTAATCTGCTCTCTGATGTCGTCCACGCCGATACTGTTCAGCTTCTCATGAGTCACCCATATTACATCCGGATGGTTTCCGCTTAAAATCTGCTTGCAGGAGTGGCACTCCATACACGGCTCTTTATCGCTTTTCTCACATAGAAGAGTCATGGCAAATGCTTTTGCCAGCGTTTTTCTTCCCATTCCCTGCTCCCCGGATAGGATATAGGCATGGGAAACCTTGTGGTATTCAATCGCTTTCTGAAAATGATCCTTGATCATTTCATGTCCTATAATATCTTTAAAACCTGCCATGATTTCCTCCTACAGATGTGCACGGTTTAAATCTGTATCTGCCTCGCTGTGCCCGCTCAAACCGGCGTGGTATAATATCTGACGATATTATACCACACTATATTTAATGTGGAAAGTGAGAAACTTCCGTCCCCATTCTCTTCCAGTTACGCCTGCTCTATTTTTTTTACTATCCTCCTCAGACAATCTGAGAGATCTCTGTTCTCATAGCGCTCTTCCCCGGTAATACCGGCTTTCACCAGCTTTTCTTCTGAAAAATCAATTTCATCCGCCAGAAATCGTCGGCACAGCTCTGTGTATTTTGGAATTTTCTGCTGCCTTTCCCGATTCACAGCGCGGTTCAGCCTCTCCCCATCCTCTACCTCAATATAAATCGGAACTGTGTCCTGATTTCCAAAATAAGTTCTAATACTTTCGTAGGATTCCAGAGTTCCAATCATCAGATAGCTGCTCTGGGACAGGTCAATCTGCCCGTCGTCCACCGTTGCGTAGCTCCATGGGCCGTACATGGTCTGATACGTGCGCTTTTCAATCACACGTCCCTCTGACTCCATAGCTTCCAGCGCTTCTGCCCCGATAAAATGATACTCTACTCCTTCCTTTTCCCCTTCCCTCATAGGGCGGGTGGTGTAAAGAGTCACTGTTTTTATATCAGGAAATTGATCCAGCAGTCTTTTATAAATGGTATCCTTTCCTGAAGCGCTCTTTCCCATTACAAAAAAAATCTTTCCGCTTTTTTTCTTATCCGCCACGTCTCTGTCCGCTCCTCCTTACGCCTGCATTCTGCCTTTTTACATATCAGCTTTCTATTCCTTTTCTTCTCTCTCCACAACGTCTATTCTTCCCTCTGCATCCAGTCCCTCCACAGTCAGGCCCAGCTCTGCATTTTTCAGAAGAAGTTCAGACACCTCCCTGGAAATCATTTCTCCCGGCACAACTGCAGGAACTCCTGGCGGATAAACGGTCAGAAAACTGCGGCTGACCCATCCGGAAGCATCTTCAAGCCGTATCCAGCGCCCTTTTTTCTTCACAGCCTCCGCCATACTCATACACCCTGTCATATGGCTGGTCCAGGTCAGAACGCTCTGTCCATCTCTGCACCGTTCTCTTGCTCCCTCTGGCGTTTCTGGCGTTTCTGTCCTTTCTGCTTTCTCCATGCTGTCCGTTTTGTCTGACCGTTTAGAAACCCTCTGATATAGTTCCTCATCAATTCGGGTAAGTCCGTCCAACAGCTTTAAAAGACTCTCCTTAGAATCCATCAGAGAAGTCATGTAAAGCACATACCGATCACAGCACATCTCCGGTTCTAGGTGAAAGCGCTGCCTTACCTCCTGCGCCAGGGCTGTCCCGTTGATTCCAGCCTGTTTTCCCAGAGAAGTAATTCCCACCGCCAGTTTGGAAATATCCCTGTCAAAAGCCCCGTTTTTTTCCAGAACCTGATCATCCAGCATCGCAAGACAGCGCCATTTTCCTGCTGCCTCCATCCAGGATTCCAGATGCTCTCCCAGCTGCTCCAGACGTTTTTTTCCCTCTCCCGCCATATATTCAATGCAGTTTTCAATAGAAGCCATCATTACATAGGACGGACTGGAACTCTGGTAAATTCTCAGATAAAACTCCAGACGCTCTCTGTCTGCCAGTTCTCCCTGCAGATGCAGAACTGCTGTCTGCGTCAGAGAGGGGAGCGTTTTGTGAACACTCTGGATCACAATGTCTGCACCGCACTGCAGGGCAGGCCGTGGAAACATTCTTCCATCCTGCCTGTTTTCCCCTTCCCCGTCATAAAATGGAAAATGAGCTCCATGCGCCTCGTCCACAATCAGGGGGATCCCCTTTTCATGGGCAATTTCTGCAAGCCTTTTCACATCCGACACGATCCCCTCATAGGTCGGGGAAGTTAAAAATACTGCTCCTATGGTATTTTCCTTATCCGCTTCCAGAATCCTTCGCAGCTTCTCCGGTTCAATCCCTCCCTGGATTCCACAATTCTCTATGATCTCAGGATATAGATACTCTGTATCAATCCGGTTCAGCATCGCTGCATGATATGCCGATTTATGGGAATTTCTAGCCATCAAAAGCTTTTTTCCCTCTGGGACTGCACTGCTGACAGCAGCCAGAATTCCTCCCGTGCTGCCGTTCACCAGATAATAGGTCTGATCCGCTCCGTAAATATCTGACGCCTGCTCCATGAATTCCTTTAAAATTCCTTCCGGGTGGTGCAGGTTATCAAATCCGTCAATCTCTGTAATATCCACAGAAAATGGATTTGGAAATAAAGTTATCCCCAATTCCTCCCGCCGTTTATGCCCTGGCATGTGGAAACCATAAAAATCTGATTTCCCATATTTCTCCAGCCTGTCAATCAGCCTCATGCCGCCTGTTCCTCCCTCTCTCCAAATTTAAAGGTTTCACATTAAAGATTTCCTACTAAAGGTTTCCTGCTAAAAGTTTCCTACCACTCAATTTCCACAGCCTCTGTGCTGATATCGCGGATCACGCCGGACTCACTGTCATAAAGACACATATGATAAAAACAGTAAATATTATCACTGTCTGAGCCTGCAAACTGCAGTCTGTCATTTCCCTGACTGCGGGAAATAGAGTCCTCGATGATTCCTATCTGGCCGTCCTCCGTAATAGCGCATATACTGCCATGGATTTTTCCATTTTCTACAGAATCAATATACTCTCCGTAGATCCTGTTCTCCCATCCAGATGCATACATGGCTGTCACCACACCCTGAAACAGTCTCCCTACTTTCTCCTGAGCCATATTTTCCAAATTGACCCGGTAAACCTGGCTGTACTGCACACCGTCAATCCGCTCCATGCAGGCGCTGTAATAAAGCCATGATCCTGACAGACACAGACTGTCTGTGCGGATTCCGTTCTGAGGCATCAGGCCCGTAAAGCTGCCGTCCTGAGCTTTCTGGTAAATTTTTCTTTGACCGTCCGGGCTGTCCAGATAGTAGAGGGTTCCCTCATACACCATATCAGCCTGCCGTACTGACGTTACCATATTTCCAGACATGGAATAAATCCTATCCCCTGCTCTGATTTCTCCATTCTCATCTGCGGCTGCAGGCTCCCCTTCCTCATCAGTAAGAAGCATTGTGCCATTCTCTATGGAAATCTGAAATTCTCCGTTTTCATAATAATCGAACGCTCCCTCTGACACACTCTTTACATGGTCTCCATCCATATAAAATACTGTGTTTCCAAGTGCAAAGTATTCTCCGTCTGTCTCAGCTATCTTCTCTTTTAGAAGTCCATCCATACTCTTTCTAAAGACAGAAGTTCCATTTTTATAGTAAATCCAGTCTTCCGAAAACTGCAGTTTCTCTTTTTTCAGGGTTCTGCTGTCCGTTACCAGCTCTTCTTCATTGCTGCCGTCCAGATCAGAACGAAAAGCCGTCATTTTAATCTGATCCGAATTAGGAATCTGGTAGCTGCACACATACCAGAGATTCTGGCATCTGCAGTCCATCCAGACTACATGGCCGTTTCCAACCACACAATTCTCCCGCTTATTCCTGTCTTCTTTTATATAGATATTTCCATCTTTAATAAAATACTGATCTTTTCCATTAAAAGCCGAAATCTTCCGGCCTTCAGCCTGGCTGTTCCCCTCTATTTTCTCTAAAGCCCCATCCTCTGAAAATGTAAGAATCTGTTTTCCGTGATAAAGCTTTTCTTTGCATAAAGGACCATCGGCTGTCATCAGAAATAGTTTTCCATCTTTCTGTTCAAAAAATGAGCTTCTAAGAAGCTCTGCCTTTTCAGTCTCTCTGTCTTTCTTCTGGCTGCCTGCAGACGCCTTCTCCTGCTTTTTTTCTGCCTCTGCCTGCATCTGGACTGCCGTCTGCTCCGCTTTCCGCTCTGACATCACACCAAGCACATTTTTGCACAGGAAGAACAAAACTGCCCCCACCGCTGCCACAGTAAAAGCTACTCTTATAAAACCCTTGATATAGGATTCCAGTTCCAAAAGTCCAGGCTCTTCTCCACTCTCCAGAAGACTATCCCCTTCGTCTTCCGAAAGTCCCAGACACCTTTCTACCTGAAGCCATAGCTCTGCCGCCTGGTTCTCTCCAAGTATCTCCCCCCTTTGAACGCCTTCTTCCTCCGATTCAGGCGCTGTGCCGGCAAGATGAAATACCTGCTCCCTCACATAAAGTCTGATATCTTCCTCAGTTTCAGGAAGCATTTCTTTTTGCTCAAATACTTCCAGATAGAATTTAATTAACAGTCCTTCCGCCTCTTCTCTTCCAGCTGCCGCACAGGCTGCCTGAAAGACATCTTGCACTGTCAGAATATAGAAATCCTCATATTCTTCCTGGATTCCATTCCTCACCTGCCCTGCGGTTTTCTCCAGCACTGTCTGCTTTCTCATATTCCCCTCCTGCCAGTCTTCATTCCCTCTCCTGTCTTTATTTTAAGGTAAAACGCCCCTTTTTTCCACTGTTTTTTCCTGGTGTGTCCTTTCTTTGGAACCTTATTTTACAGAGAAGAAGACGGCTGGTCAGAACTCTTTCCTCTTCCCCGCAAAGTCCCCCTGCACAAAAAAACAGCTCTGAATACAGGCTGGCTTCCCATATTCAAAACTGTTTTTTATTTTATTCCTATACTCTCTTTATCTGAGCACCAAATCTCCGTCTTTGGCTACAAAATTTCTGGCAACGCCCATCCGCTCCATCCATGCCCTTGTTTTCATTGTTTTGTAGGAACCGGCATCTGCTGTACCGTCCTTCATATTATCCCAGAGCCATCCCGGCGTCGGCCAGAAGCAAATCTCCGGATGAAGTACCTGGTAAAGATTCTCCTCCACTCCGTCCTGTCCATGATGAGCCATCTGAACAACATCTGACTTCAGTTCCTTGTAATCCCACATCCGGATGAGTCTTGTTCCAGGTTCCCAGCCCATATCTCCTAAAAACATCAGCCGCTTTCCATTAATATCAATCCGATACGCGATAGAGCTGTTATTAAAGGTATTGTAATCTGTATAGAACGGCTCATTCATCACCGTAATCTCAGCATTGTCTACTGCGATTTTCTGCCCTTTGGTCAATGACAGATGCAGCTTTTCTGACGGAACCCTGGAAAATGCTGCCATCAGATTATCATAATCTGACATTCGTCCCATGTGCTCACCCTTTTCATACTGCTCTCTGGTTAAAAAGGAACAGTAAATATGATCAATCTGCACAGGAACCGGATCCCTGTTCAGCAGATTAGTCAAAGCTCCCACATGGTCGCTGTGGGGATGTGTAATCAGCCAGGCTGATACTCTTCCGCCCATCGCCTGAATTGCCTGAGCTAAATGATCCGCATCCTGATCAAGACCTCCATCAATGACAATCACTTCTCCCTGATTCGTCTGCAGCAAAAATGACATGTTTTGTCCGTCTGTCTGAGGTGCCAGCATTGTCAGAGCTGCGCCTCCCAGATACGTTTCTGCTGTCTGAACCTGTCCAGGATTTCCACTGGCTCCCTCTGAAACCTGTGCCGGTGATTCTGCTGGTGAAGCAGCAGCTCCCTGCGTTGCAGCTGTACTGAAAATCATACAGGCTGCCATCAGAGCAGTTAACAGCCTTTTTCCCTTATGTCTTATACTCATTCTGCTATTCCTTCCTCATTCTTCTTTTTCATTGTGTCGAAATTACAATGTCAGTGCCCAGGCATCAACAAATCTGTGGGCTGATCCTATTCTCATTATTTACATTCATCAGTAATTATATCAGCCAGTACAAAATAAAACAACTTAACAAATTCTTTCAATTTTCATACAGTGTAAGCAATAAATACAAAAATAGCGGGCATCCGCAAATCAAAAGGATGTCCGCTATTTCTAAAACCTGAGGCATCGGGGATTCGAACCCCGGACAACTTGATTAAAAGTCACACAATTTGAATATCTTTTATTATTTTTTCACTATAGGAGGTTTATTTTATGATTAAAAGAATTGAAACGTCTCGCTTGTCACTGCATATTCCTACAACTCTTTATAACAGAATCGACAGGGACTCTAAAAGGTACGGTATCACAAAAACAGCTTTGCTCCAGACTATGATTGTAAATTACTATCGTGCTGTTGACTCTTCCCCTCTAAAGCAAGGAGAGATTTCAGACGCCGGTGGTGGCCTTATCTAGGCTCCGCCAGAGAGGAGCCGCTTAATTCGTGTCAAGGGGACTGTGGAATACCACAGCCCACGTTAGTGGGCGAGGATATGCCGCAAAAGCCCCTTGACGCGTTCTTCACGCTACAATGTAGGTAAGAGGACGTAAGGAACGCAGTTCCTCTAAGTCCTCTTAGCTACTTTTGAGCGTGGTGGCTGCCAGTCTGTAGTGGGGCAGATTATTTAAAAGTATTTAAGCCGTTTTTAAGTGATTCTTTCAGCCCCTCTAGTTTTCCCGTTTCTCCATCTTGTATATCTTTTAATAGCTGCATCTGCTTTTTTAATGGGCTGTTTATTGCTTCGTCTGGAATTATTATTTCGCCATTTTCACTTTCATACTCTTTTATGCGTTGTTTACATATGTATTCCATTTCTTTTGCCAGACTTCTGCTATTTTCATTTGCTATAACTTTCATTTTATCAATTATCCATTGTTCTGTATTAAAATGAATGATAGGTTTCTTTGATGGCATGATATTCCCTTTCTAAAGTTGTTGCAAAGTTGTAGTACCTATGTTATACTACGCTTGTAAGCAAGGTTGTAGTACTTCTGTAGGACTGTACACTTAATTTACAAGCAAATTATAACATTTTCACTTTTATTGTTCAAGTAATTGTCTTGGGCCCTGAATCGTTGTGAAAGGGGGTGCGTTTCCTTGAATGAATTGAATAGGGATAAGTGGAAATACTACGTTTCTTCTCTATCTGATTTATCTATTTCATACGATTGGATGCTTGTTTGTTGTTTGGTAGATTCTCCTGAAATTGTTGAATCTGAATTATGCGATTTCTTTTTAGATTTGCAAAGTATTTATGGGGCTGAAATTATTTCCCGATTTCTTTGTAATGCTACGGAATCGAGTCAGACACCCAGATACTACACAGGTTAAGGGCTTCAGAGGTTTGTCCAGTTCCAGAGTCACCAGATGAAGCGCCAGACGGCCGTCACGTCGGTGAGGCCGTCCGCGCTGTGACAGGTTCTATTGGAAGCTTTAACACATATTTTCCGGTTATCGGTTCAAACCGGATTACCCCCGTACAGTAACACGGGGGTATAAAAACCAGAAAGGAAACTTTTATGGAAATTGGTGGTTTTGATACAACTAAAAATGGTCTACGCATTTCCGTTGACTGGCTCTCTTTTACAGTTAAAACCTTTACAGATTGGAAAACTCTTTCCGATTATTTTGGTTTATCATTAGAACATTTTCAGGATGATATGATTGGGTCTTATGGCTATAAAAAACGTGCCCGTCATATGCTTTATGATATTTCAATTTTATATGATGGAAATGATGATATGGGAATTCATGTTGATGTGTCCGGCTCTGCTGTTGGCTATTTCTTACAGTGTTATCTTAATAAAAATACTTGTTCTGTAACCCCTTTTGGCTCTGTTGCCTATGAAGTAACTTCTTTTGATGATACTGTTTTAAGTGATTTATTAAAAGAGATATTGGATATGGGACAACTTTCCCGCCTGGATTTAGCAATTGATGATATCGGCTGTAATTATTATACTTTATCTGAACTCCGCGAAGTATTTTATAATGATTTATATACTTCCCGTTTTCGTGGAGGCTATACAGAAATATATAAGCACTCTAAATCAGGATGTTCTGGCTCTACTTTCTATTTTGGAAGTGTCAATAGTGATATGCGGATTCGCATTTATGACAAGCAGTTAGAACAGAATTCCAAAAAGAATGACAGTGTTCGGATACCTTGGACACGTTGGGAGATTCAGTTGAGAAAAGAACGTGCTACTGTAACGGCCTCTTTCCTTGCAGTTGGTCAGACGCTGCCGGATGTTGCCTGTGGTATTCTTTCTAATTATCTTCGGTTGATTGTGAAAGATAATGTTCGTGATTCCCGTTGTTCTACAGCTCCAAAATGGTCTGACTTTCTTGCTGGAATTAAAAAAATAAGAATTTGTCAGCCTGTATCAGAAAAAAATCTTGATGATAAGAAAAAATGGTTAATGAAGTTTGTAGCTCCTACTTTATCTACCATTTATGAATTAGACGGCGATTTAAGCTTTATCTACTCCATGATTAAATATGGCTCTTTGCATCGGTCTATCCAATTACAGAAGCTTGTTCAGGCTTCTCAATATGCTGAACTATATCAGGTTGAATAATATGAATTTACAAGATGTATTTAATGATTTTATTTTGCAAAAACGATTATCAGGGCTGTCTGATGCTACTATCTCTGATTACAATAATATGATTGGAATATTTTTAGACTATGCCGGACGGGATTTAGAGCTGGAACGTGTTACTCAGAAATTTGTAAATACATTTATACTTGATTTATATGAACGTTCACTCAGTAAATCTACGATTGCAACTTATATCCGGAATACTCGTATTTTCTTGTGCTGGGTATATCAGAAATACTATTTGCCATTCAATCCGGCAATTATAAAGGTTCCGAAGCCTCCAAAAAAACTGGTTCACATATATACTGATAATGAAATTCGCCTGATATTTGATTCTTGTGAGGCTTCTATTCCTTGGATTTCAGCCAGAAATAAAGCTATGCTTGCTTTAATGCTTGATTCTGGTTTAAGACAGTCAGAGGTATGCAATTTACGCTGTAGCGGAATAGACAGAGAACGCAGAGTGCTTCAGGTAACTGGAAAGGGAGCTAAGGATCGTCTTGTTCCTCTTGGTTATGTATCGCTACTATTAGTTGATGATTATCTTTCCCTATGTCCCTACCAAAAAGCAGAGTATGTATTTTTAAATCGAAATGGTTCTGTTGTCACCTGCAATGCTGTTAAGCTCTTTGTCAATCGCTTAAAAAAGCGTCTGCCGTTTGAGCTATCGTCTCATAAGCTCAGACATAACTTTGCAACGAATTATTGTAAAGATAATATCTTACAGTCTGGCAATTCGAATGTATTTGATTTAAGTATTATCATGGGACATGAAAGTCTTGAAACCACGAAGCGATATGAGCATTTTGCTCATGAAATAATTGCTTTAGAAAACCGTTTATCACACTTAGATTCTTATGTATATAAGATTTAATAAAAATCAAGGGTGTCTGGGATTTTCCCTGTAAACCGGCAAACAAAAAAACCGACTTTCCTTTATTCTCAAGGAAAACCGGCTTTCATAAAATAACTGAGGCATCGGGGATTCGAACCCCGGACAACTTGATTAAAAGTCAAGTGCTCTACCGACTGAGCTAATACCCCATATAAAGTAAAAAATAAATGCCCAGAGCCGGAATCGAACCAGCGACACGAGGATTTTCAGTCCTCTGCTCTACCAACTGAGCTATCTGGGCATTTCTTTTATGAATCTTCCCTTCAGCCAAAAACTGATTGAAAAAAGACATAAAAAAATTGCGGGGGCAGGATTTGAACCTACGACCTTCGGGTTATGAGCCCGACGAGCTTCCAGACTGCTCCACCCCGCGTCAATATTTACATTTTTATTATATACAATAAGTATTTAAATAGCAATACTTATTTTAATGGATGGAGGTGGATTCGAACCACCGAAGCGTGTCGCAACAGATTTACAGTCTGCCCCCTTTGGCCACTCGGGAACCCATCCATATGAAATTGGCTTTCGCCTAAGCCGATGATCGGACTCGAACCGATAACCTGCTGATTACAAATCAGCTGCTCTGCCAATTGAGCCACATCGGCAAATGAAATGGGGCCTATAGGGCTCGAACCTATGACCCTCTGCTTGTAAGGCAGATGCTCTCCCAGCTGAGCTAAGACCCCTCATTTCAATTTTTAGCTTGTCGCTAAAGCGACCCGGATGGGACTCGAACCCACGACCTCCGCCGTGACAGGGCGGCGCTCTAACCAACTGAGCCACCGGGCCATTTTAAGGATATACATACCCTCAAAACCACACATTGAATCTACTTTCTATCTCTTCATCCTTCTTTCTCTACCCAACCTCTTGGTTAAGCCCTCGACCGATTAGTAACAGTCAGCTCCGTACATTACTGCACTTCCACCTCTGCCCTATCTACCTCGTCGTCTTCAAGGGGTCTTACTACTTGCGTATGGGATATCTCATCTTGAGGGGGGCTTCACGCTTAGATGCCTTCAGCGTTTATCCCGTCCCGACTTGGCTACTCTGCCATAGGCTTGATAACCTAACAGATACACCAGAGGTCAGTCCATCCCGGTCCTCTCGTACTAAGGACAGCTCCTCTCAAATATCCTACGCCCGCGCCGGATAGGGACCGAACTGTCTCACGACGTTCTGAACCCAGCTCGCGTACCGCTTTAATGGGCGAACAGCCCAACCCTTGGGACCTACTTCAGCCCCAGGATGCGATGAGCCGACATCGAGGTGCCAAACCACTCCGTCGATGTGAACTCTTGGGAGTGATAAGCCTGTTATCCCCAGGGTAGCTTTTATCCGTTGAGCGATGGCAATCCCACTTTCATACCACCGGATCACTAAGTCCTACTTTCGTACCTGCTCGAGCCGTCACTCTCGCAGTCAAGCTCCCTTCTGCCTTTGCACTCTTTGAATGGTTTCCAACCATTCTGAGGGAACCTTTGAGCGCCTCCGATACCCTTTCGGAGGCGACCGCCCCAGTCAAACTCCCCACCTGACATTGTCCCACCACCGGGTCACGGTGGCTGGTTAGAAACCCAGTACCACAAGGGTGGTATCCCAACAGCGACTCCTAGAAGACTGGCGTCCTCTATTCTTCGTCTCCCACCTATCCTGTACATGCAGTACCGAATCCCAGTATCAAGCTAGAGTAAAGCTCCATGGGGTCTTTCCGTCCTGGCGCAGGTAACCAGCATCTTCACTGGTATTTCAATTTCACCGGGTGCATTGTCGAGACAGCGCTCAAATCATTACGCCTTTCGTGCGGGTCGGAACTTACCCGACAAGGAATTTCGCTACCTTAGGACCGTTATAGTTACGGCCGCCGTTTACTGGGGCTTAGATTCAAAGCTTCGC
>JAQERH010000029.1 GCA_027698105.1 Lachnospiraceae bacterium AM93-12TA | reverse complement strand
GCTATGCCCGAAAAGGAAAAACCACCCGCTATGCGGGTGGATGATTATTTTTTATTGAAGGATTGAACTTTTGAGTTCTCTGTGCTACTGTAAAAAAAGCGCCAATGGAATGAAAGAGGGGGTAGGGAATGAAAAAGAAGACAACAGCAGGAAAGGAAAAAACACGCAAGCAGCTGCAGCAGGCCATTGCCGCCTATCAGAAGCTGGCGGAAGAGGACTGGCTGACCGGGCTTTATAACGGAAGAGCCATGGAGGAGAAGGCAGGAGAATATCTGAAGAAAAACAGAGCCGGTTCCATGATTCTGATGGATATTGACCAGTTTAAGCGCATCAATGATACCTATGGGCACATCATCGGCGATCAGCTGCTTCAGGATATTGCGTCCGTGCTGACAAAGATGTTTCCCTCCGGCTGCCTGATCGGAAGGTGCGGAGGCGATGAATTTGCGATTTTTATGCCTCAGACGCTGTCAGAGGAGGAACTTCAGAGACGGTGCAGGCAGATTCGCGAGCGGTTTGTGAGAGTCGAGGTAAACGGTACAGTGATTCTCAGACTGTCAATGACGATCTGCGGAGGAAGCTATCACCCTGGCTTTGGATATAAGGATTTGTTTGATCTGGCAGATCAGAGGATTGTGAAGGAGAAGAGAGGCAGGGGAGGAGAAGGACTGGAAAGAGCGGCTGTAGCTGATGTAAACGGCGATGAAATCCGCATCGACATGAAGATCCTGGCCAAGGAAATGCGGGAGGAAGATCCCCTTCCAGGCGCATACTGCCAGGATTATGAGACCTTTAAGAGCATTTACCGGTTTGTAGAAAGAAAGATGATACGAAAGGACATGGGAGCCTTTCTGATTCTGTTCACCCTTACAGATATGGCCAATGAATTTCCTACTCTGGAGCAGAGGGATTATCAGCTGGATCTGCTGGGGCAGGCAATTCAGAATAATCTGCGTATGGGAGACCTCTACGCCCAGTACAGCAGCTGCCAGTTTTTAGTCATGCTGTCAGATACGACGGAGGAGAATGTGGAAATGATTGCCAGCCGTATCTGTCAGGCGTTCTACCGGGAGAATAAAATGGAGGACGAGCTGATTCTCCATCATACCTATCCGTTAAAGCCGGCAGGAAAATAATTCCCTGGCGGCTGACGCAAATTTATAAAAACAGGTGTTCAATCAGGATTTTAAGCCCCATGAGAATCAGGATGATTCCGCCGCAGAATTCTGCCCTGGCTTTATAGCGGATTCCGAAGGTATGGCCGATTTTCACGCCGACTGCTGACAGAAGAAATGTAATAATTCCAATAAATGATACAGCAGGAACAATTTCAACTCTTAAAAAAGACAGAGTGACTCCTACAGCCAGGGCATCGATGCTGGTGGCCAGAGCCAGGATGCTCATGGTTTGAAAGCCCAGGGAGCTGTCCAGCTCTTCCTCTTCCTTTGAGCAGGCCTCCCGGATCATACTGAAGCCGATAGCAGCCAGAAGAATAAAAGCGATCCAGTGATCAAATGAAGCGATGGCCTCCTTGAAATGGGAGCCTAAAAGGTAACCGATCAGAGGCATAGCTGCCTGAAAGCCGCCAAAATAAAGTCCTACTAAGGCGGCATGACGCCAGTTTAACTGCTTGATGGACAATCCTTTACAGATTGCCACGGCGAAAGCATCCATGGATACCCCTGCAGCGAGAATAAAAAGCTCAGTCAGTGACATGGTAAAATTCCTCCTAATATGATAAAAGCACGGGGTCCTATTATATCATTGTCTTTTACGGGAAGCAATCATTTGCTTTGGGGAATTGCAGGAAGCATATAAAAATGTCTTGTCAATGAAATCATGTTTTGGTATGATAAATTCGGTTAAATAATCAGTTATAAGAATAAATGGCTGGGAAAGCCTGAGAACAAGGAGGATTTTGAGGGAATGAAGCCTTACAGCGAACTTACAAAAGAAGAATTAGTTGCGCTCAGCCAAGAGCTGAATGCACAGTACCGCGCGTTTCAGGCTAAGGATTTAAAGCTTGACATGTCCAGGGGAAAGCCGTCTGCAGAGCAGTTAGACCTTTCCATGGGTATGATGGACGTGCTTAACAGCGCTACAGACCTTACCTGCGAGGATGGTACAGACTGCCGTAATTATGGTGTGCTGGACGGAATCAGCGAGGCCAAGGAGCTGGTTGGAGATATGATCGAGGTTCAGGCTGCGAATCTGATTATCTATGGAAACTCCAGCTTAAATGTAATGTATGATACCATTTCACGGGCCATGACACATGGTATTATGGGAAGCACTCCCTGGTGCAAGCTCGACAAGGTGAAGTTCCTCTGCCCTGTTCCTGGATATGACAGACATTTTGCAATTACAGAATACTTTAACATTGAGATGATCAATGTGCCCATGAATGACGAAGGACCGGACATGGATCTGGTTGAGAAGCTGGTAGCTGAGGATGAGGCAATTAAGGGAATCTGGTGTGTTCCGAAGTATTCCAATCCAAGCGGAATTTCCTATTCCGATCAGACTGTGCGCCGTCTGGCAAGACTGAGACCGGCTGCTAAGGATTTCAGAATTTTCTGGGACAATGCCTACGGTATCCACCATCTCTATGAGGACAAGCAGGATCAGGTAACAGAGATTCTGGCAGAGTGCAAGAGAGCCGGAAATCCGGATCTTGTTTATAAATTTGCGTCTACCTCCAAGATCTGTTTCCCAGGCTCCGGTATCGCAGCTCTGGCTACCTCCCACAACAACCTGGAGGATATCAAGAAACAGTTAAAGATTCAGACCATTGGACACGATAAGGTAAACCAGCTGCGCCATGTCCGCTTCTTTAAGGATATTCACGGAATGGTGGAGCACATGAAGAAGCACGCAGATATTCTCCGTCCCAAGTTTGAGGCAGTTGAGGAGATTCTTGACAGAGAGTTAGGCGACCTCGGAATCGGAACCTGGACGAAACCAAGAGGCGGATACTTTATCTGCTTTGATTCCATGGAGGGATGTGCAAAGGCAATTGTAGCCAGATGCAAGAAGGCCGGCGTGGTGATGACAAACGCAGGAGCTACCTATCCTTACGGAAAAGATCCGCATGACAGCAATATCCGTATTGCTCCTTCCTATCCGCCGCTTCAGGATTTGATTACCGCGACAGAGCTGTTTACCCTCTGCGTCAAGTTAGTCAGTGTGGAGAAGCTGCTGGAGGAAAAATAAGATTTTATCATAAACAGGGCGGGAACATGTGAATCGGCAGGCTCCCGTCCTTGCTTTTTGCAGAAAAACACATTACAATAGCAAAAGAAAAGCGAAAAAATAAGTTGAGGAAATAAGTGGCATATGATTAGAAAAATATGGGCGCAGATGGCGGCGAAATGTGTCAACCGTGAGACCGTGTCCTACTTTATCTTCGGCGTCCTGACGACGGCTGTGGACTGGGTGGGATATTTCGCTCTTTATAATATGGGATACTCAGTAGTATTTTCCCAGACCATGTCCTGGGCAGCTGCTGTTCTGTTTGCATTTATTACGAATAAGCTGTTTGTATTTCAGAGCACTTCCATGAAGCTGTCAAAGCTGTTTAATGAGTTCATTTCCTTTGTGGCCTGCAGACTTTTTACAGGAGTCCTGACTATTGCGGGTATGGAGCTTATGGTAAACGGTCTTGGATGGTCCAATCTGTTTGGAAAAATAGCAGTTTCTGCTCTGTCTCTGGTTCTGAATTATATACTCAGCAAATTATTTATTTTCCGCGGCAGGGAGGCAGTCTCTGACAGGCAGAGAAGGTAAAGGAGAAGGCGCAGGCTGTGCGGAGGTTGTATGAGAGAAGACGACATAACATGGATTTCAAGGGAGTTTGACCAGGCCCTGAATCAGGTCATATCGCCCAGGAGAAAGGAAGCGCAGGAGAGAGACATGGAGATGGCGAATCGTCATAGAATACGGCTGGAGGCGGCTGAAGAGGAAATGGAAGCTGCAGAAACAAGAGAAACTGCAGAGACCGGCCGGCAGCCGGGTACAGCCGGACCGGCTGCAAAGAACCGGATGAAGAAAAAAGGCCCAGAACCAGCGGGAGGACTTTTGAAGCCCAGAGACGGCTATATTGCGGCTTTTTTTATACCGGTTGTTATTATGATCATCATTTTTGCCCAGAGAGGAATTTTCCCCTTTGGTGAGGAAAGCTTTCTGAGAACGGATATGTACCATCAGTATGCGCCGTTTTTCTCAGAATTCCGCCACAAGCTGTCAGAAGGAGGAAGCCTTCTCTATAGCTGGAATATCGGGATGGGAGTCAATTTTGCAGCGCTTTACGCCTATTATCTGGCCAGCCCCTTAAACTGGCTTCTGGTTTTATGTCCGGGCAGATATGTCATTGAATTTATGACTGCTGCCATTGTGCTGAAAATTGGCCTGGCAGGTCTTTCCTTTACCTGGTATCTCAGAAAGAGGAGCGGTACGTCAGATTTTGGCGCCTGCTTTTTTGGAATTTTTTATGCGCTGTCAGGCTATATGGCAGCTTACAGCTGGAATATTATGTGGCTGGACTGTATTGCCCTGTTTCCGCTGATTCTCTTGGGGCTGGAACGGCTGGTGAGAGAGAAAAAGGGATTTCTCTACTGTATTTCCCTGGGACTTTCCATTCTGTCCAATTACTATATTTCTATCATGATCTGTATTTTCATGGTGATTTATTTTGCAGCGCTGATGGTAATGGACTGGGAATCTTTTAAGGATGGATGGGGAAAATGTATCGGCCTGTTTGCAGGCTGTTCGCTTCTGGCCGGGGGCCTGGCGGCAGCAGTGCTGCTTCCGGAGATCTTTGCCCTTCAGAGCACAGCTTCCGGGGAAATGAGCTTTCCGCAGACAGTTGAAAGCTATTTCTCCATTGTGGATATGCTGGCCCGGCACATTGGAAATGTGCAGGTGGAAATCGGCCTGGATCACTGGCCTAATATTTACTGCGGAACAGCAGTGCTGCTGCTGTTTCTGCTCTATCTGGTCTGCCGGAATATTTCTCTGCGGGAGAAGGCTGTTTACTGCTCCCTGCTGCTGTTTTTCCTGGCCAGTTTTTCTGTGAATGTTCTGAATTTCATCTGGCACGGCTTTCACTATCCTAACAGCCTGCCGGCCAGACAGTCCTTTATCTATATTGCTTTGATTCTGACAGCCTGCTTTCAGGCCTACAGGAATCTGGATCGTTTTTCAGACAGGAGCATTCTGGCGGCCTTTTTAGGTTCTGTCTCCTTTGTACTCTTAGCCCAGAAGTTCAGGGAGGGAGATGAAGCTTACCATTTTGCCGTATTCTACGGAGCAGTTTTTTTCCTGGCTGTATACGCAGGACTGATGATTCTGTACCGAAGGAGAGGAGAGAAAGCGAACGGCAGAAAGAGGGCCGCAGCTGCAGCTTTTCTGGCACTTTTTACTGTCTGCGTGGAGGCGGCGGTAAACACTACCTGCACCAGTGTGACCACTACCAGCAGGACTGCCTACACAGCTGACAATGAGGCGGTAGAGACTCTGGCGGCCAGCCTGAAAGGTGGCAGTGAGTTCTACCGGATGGAGAAAATAGATCAGAGGACTAAAAACGATGGAGCCTGGATGCACTTTCCGTCTGTTTCCCTGTTCTCCTCCATGGCTCACGCTGATGTGACAGATTTTATGAAAAGTCTTGGCTGCGAAGGCTCTACCAACGCATACAGCATTAAGGGGAGCACCCCTTTAGTGGACTGCCTGCTGGCCGTCAAATATGCCTTTTACCCGAAGGAACAGAGTCTGGATCGGCTGGAATATATTCAGGATTACCAGGGCACATATCTCTATGCCAACCGGTATGCCCTGCCGTTGGGCTTTATGATTCCTGACATTATGAAACAGGAATGGCATCTGAACATGGCGAATCCTGCGGATGTTCAGAATTCACTCTGCAGCCTGTTTGATGCGCCTGATGTGCTGGAGGAGGCAGAGGGACTGGGAAACGGCCCAAGCCTGATTTATACGCCAGAGAAGTCTGGCGAGTATTATGCCTTTGTATCCAACCGGCAGGTGAAATCGGTGTCCCTGAAGAAGGGGGAAGAAAAGGATACGTTTGATAACACAAACCGTGGCTACCTGATTGAGGTGGGAAGAGTGGAAGCCGGGGAGACGCTGACCTTCCAGAATGAGGAGGGAAGCGAAGACCTTGGAATCCGTCTTTACCGTTACAATGAGGCAGGTCTTGAGCATGTATACAGAAAGCTGGCTGAGCATCCTTTTACTCTGTCCGTCTGGGAGGATGACAGGCTGAAGGGAACTGTGGACGCGGGCACAGGAGGGACGCTTTTTACTTCTATTCCCTCCGACAGAGGCTGGACCGTGACAGTGGACGGCCAGGAAAGGCAGCCTCAGGAGCTGTTCGGCGCTTTTCTCGGCATTGAGCTGGAGCCGGGAAGCCATGTAATAGAGCTTTCCTACATGCCGGAGGGGCTGCGGGAGGGAATGATCATTTCCCTGATCTGCGTATTTATTCTGGCTGCTGCGGCCTTTGTGACCCGCAGAAAGAGACAGAAGGAGCGCAGGGCTCTGCACAGACGCCTCTCAGAGCAGCACGCCCGGTGGGCAGAGAAGCTGCCGGAGAGCCATTCTGAAGAATGGCAGGAAAAAGAGACGCCAGAGGGAGAACATGACATAGAAAAAGAGACATAAAGGAGGAAATTGACATGAAATTATGGGGAGGACGATTTACGAAAGAGGAGAATCAGCTGGTACACAACTTTAATGCTTCTATTTCATTTGATCAGAAGATGTACCGCCAGGATATCAGGGGAAGTATTGCCCATGTGACAATGCTGGCAAAGCAGGGGATTCTCTCTGAGGAGGACAAAAACGCAATTATTGGGGGATTAAAAGGGATTCTTAAGGATGTGGAGGAAGGAACCCTTCTGATGACAGCAGAGTATGAGGATATCCACTCCTTTGTGGAGAGCAATCTCATTGACCGCATCGGGGAAGCCGGAAAGCGTCTCCACACAGGACGCAGCCGAAATGATCAGGTGGCCCTTGACATGAAGCTTTACACCAGAGATGAGATTGACGAGCTGTCCGGGCTGGTAAAGAAGCTGCTGGAAACACTTCTTGGACTGATGGAGGAGCACCTTGACACCTACATGCCTGGCTTTACACATCTGCAGAAGGCGCAGCCGATTACCCTGGCTCACCATCTGGGAGCATACTTTGAGATGTTTTTCAGAGATCATTCCAGGCTCCACGACATCAGAGAGAGGATGAACTATTGTCCGTTAGGTTCAGGTGCTCTGGCAGGTACGACCTATCCGCTGGATCGTGAATATACGGCGGAGCTTCTGGATTTTTATGGAGCTACTTTAAACAGTATGGATTCTGTGGCTGACAGAGACTATCTGATTGAGCTGTTAAGCGCTCTGTCCACAATTTCCATGCATTTAAGCCGTTTCTGTGAGGAGATCATTATCTGGAACACCAATGAGTACCAGTTCGTGGAGATTGATGATTCTTACAGTACAGGAAGCAGCATTATGCCGCAGAAAAAGAATCCAGACATTGCAGAGCTGATCCGTGGCAAGACGGGACGTGTATATGGCGCTTTAGTCAGCCTGCTGACGACTATGAAGGGAATCCCGCTGGCATATAATAAGGATATGCAGGAGGATAAGGAGCTGGTCTTCGATGCTATCGACACAGTAAAGGGCTGTCTGGCTCTGTTTACAGGAATGATTTCCACCATGACCTTTAGAAAGGACGTAATGGAGAAGAGTGCGAAAAACGGCTTTACCAATGCTACAGATGCAGCTGATTACCTTGTAAACCATGAAGTACCTTTCCGTGATGCCCATGGAATCATCGGCCGTCTGGTACTGGCCTGCATTGAGAGAGGATGCTCTCTGGATGAGCTTCCGCTGGAAGCTTATAAGGAAATCTGCCCTGTTTTTGAAGCAGATGTCTATGAGGCGATCAGCATGGAAACCTGCGTGAAGAAGAGAATGACCATCGGAGCTCCTGGACAGGAGGCTATGAAGCAGGTAATCTCTGCCTGCAGAAAGAGACTGGCAGAGGTATAAGCGCTGAAGAATTGAGCAGATAAAATAGAAAAAGAGAGGAAACAGCAGCATGAAGAAATTAGAGGAGTATGTAAGAAGTATTCCGGATTTTCCGGAGCCGGGCATTATTTTCAGGGACATCACTACGATCCTCCAGGAACCGGACGGTCTGAAGCTGGCAGTAGACGGCCTGCTGAAAACATTGGAGAACGTGGAGTATGATGTGGTAGTGGGGCCGGAATCCAGAGGCTTTATTTTTGGAGTTCCGGTAGCCTATGCTGCCCATAAAGGTTTCGTGCCGGTCCGCAAAAAGGGAAAGCTGCCCTGTAAGACCGTTTCCATGAAATACGATCTGGAATACGGCAGCGCCGAGGTGGAGATGCATGAGGATTCCATTAAGCCTGGACAGAAGGTTGTCATTATTGACGATCTGATCGCTACAGGCGGAACGATGGAGGCGATCTGCAAGCTCATTGAAAGCCTGGGCGGAGAGGTTGTTCGTATTTGTTTTGTCATGGAACTGGCCGGTCTTGAGGGCAGAAAGAAGCTCAAGGACTATCCGGTAGAGTCTCTGATTGTTTACGAGGGAAAATAGAGAGAAGGAGGGGCGCCGGGGTGCTGCAAAAAGCGGCATTCCGGCGCTCTGGCGCATATACAGGAGGAGCACTTATATGGAATATGTCAGCCTGGCGGACGGGGAAACAGGGTATAAGTGCTCTGGAAAAGGGGAAAGATCCTAGAAATTTCATAGGAAAACAGATCAAAATGGCTGCGGCGTCCAGGAGGGAGCAGAAAATAATTGCATTTTCTGACAAAAAAAATTATAATAGTGATAATTCTCTATAAAACGACAAAGGCATGATGGGAGCAGATGCCTGAAGCTGGGAGGCGTATGTATGGAAAAGATGGATCAGATAAAACAACTGGATAGAGAGCTGGAACAGCCTGCTGATTTTACAAGCCCGGAGGTATTGTATCAGGATTTGATTAACAGCATCCACAGATACCACCCTTCTGATGATATTACTATGGTGGAGAAAGCCTACAGGCTTGCGTATGATGCCCACAAGGAACAGAAGCGTAAATCTGGGGAGCCGTATATCATCCATCCTCTGTGCGTGGCAATTATCCTGGCTGATTTAGAGCTTGATAAGGAGACGATTGTAGCTGGTATTCTTCACGATGTGGTGGAGGATACAGTGATGACCACAGCAGGTGTGGCAGAGCAGTTTGGAAACGAGGTGGCGCTGTTAGTAGACGGCGTTACAAAGCTGACAAATATTAACTGGGACAAGGATAAAGTGGAAATGCAGGCGGAGAACCTGCGTAAGATGTTTCTCGCCATGGCTAAGGATATCCGGGTTATCCTGGTGAAGCTGGCGGACCGCCTTCACAATATGCGAACGCTTCAGTATATGAAGCCGGAGAAGCAGAAGGAAAAGGCCAGAGAGACCATGGAGATCTATGCGCCAATCGCAGACCGTCTGGGAATTTCCAGAATCAAGACAGAGCTTGACGATCTGTCCCTCAAGTATCTGGAACCGGACGTGTACTATGATCTGGCGGAAAAGATATCCCTGAGAAAGGATTCCAGGGAGGCTTTTGTTAAGAGTATTGTGGACGAGGTGAAGAGCCACATGGACGACGCCGGAATCGAGTGCAAGGTGGACGGCCGGGTGAAGCATTTCTTCAGCATTTATAAGAAGATGGTGAAGCAGAACAAGACGCTGGATCAGATCTACGATTTGTTTGCTGTCCGTATTATTGTGGATACAGTGAAGGACTGCTATGGGGCTCTGGGTGTGATTCACGAGATGTACAAGCCGATTCCAGGCCGTTTCAAAGATTATATCGCCATGCCCAAGATCAACAACTACCAGTCTCTTCACACGACTCTGATCGGAAGCAGCGGACGCCCCTTTGAGATTCAGATCCGTACCTACGAGATGCACCGGGTGGCTGAGTACGGAATTGCCGCCCACTGGAAATATAAACAGAGCGGAAGCACTAAGGCGGCCATGGACAGCGCGGAGGAGAAGCTTTCCTGGCTGCGCCAGATTCTGGAGTGGCAGAAGGATATGTCTGACAACAAGGAATTTTTGGATTCCTTAAAGAGTGATCTGGATTTGTTCTCAGACAGTGTATTCTGCTTTACCCCGTCAGGAGATGTAAAGAACCTGCCCAGCGGTTCTACGCCCATTGACTTTGCCTATTCCATCCACAGTGCGGTAGGAAATAAGATGGTGGGCGCCAAGGCTAACGGCGTGCTGGTGAACATTGATTATGTAATCAAAAACGGCGACCGGATTGAGATTCTGACGTCCCAGAACTGTAAGGGACCCAGCCGGGACTGGCTGAAGATTGTTAAGAGTACCCAGGCGAAGAATAAGATCAATCAGTGGTTCAAGGCGGAGTTAAAAGAAGATAATATTATCCGCGGCCGCGATATGATTGACAAATACTGCCGGAATAAGGGCATTAACTATGCAGAACTGAATAAGCCGGAATTTATGGAAAAGGTAATGAAGCGGTACTCCTACAAGGACTGGGATTCGGTCCTTGCCTCCATTGGTCACGGCGGCCTGAAGGAGGGCCAGGTCATCAATAAGATGATGGAGGCCCATACGAAAAAGATGGAGAAGGAGAAGACGGACGCTACCATTCTGGATTCCATCGGGGATGGAAACAAGGTTCCTGTGGCTATCGCCCACGGCAAGTCAAAGAGCGGTATTGTGGTAAAAGGAATCGACGATTTGGCAGTGCGCTTTTCCAAGTGCTGCAGCCCTGTGCCGGGAGATGAGATTGTGGGCTTTGTGACAAGAGGCCGGGGAATTTCCATTCACAGGACAGACTGCATTAATGTGATGAACCTGCCGGATGATGAGAAGGCAAGGCTCATTGAAGCTGAGTGGCAGCAGCCGGCTGGAGACGAGGCTGGCAAGGAGCGCTATACCACAGAGATTAAGATTTTTGCCAATAACCGGATCGGCATGTTTGTGGATCTGTCCAAGGTGTTCACAGAGCGCCAGATAGACATCAAGTCCATGAATGTGAGAACCAGCAAGCAGGGAAAGGCCACCATTCTGATGACCTTTGATATCCGGGGCATTGAAGAACTGAATAAACTGGCCGACAAGCTGAGACAGATTGAAGGCGTAATAGATATAGAGAGAACTGCGGGATAAGCAGTTTTCTCTATGTTTCCGTATTTTGCTAAACTTAAGCTGAAGGAGAGGACAGGCGAATGCAGATTAAAAAGCTGACAGTAGGCTATGTGCAGACTAACTGCTATATTGTATCAAATGAGGAGACGAAGGAAGCGGTGATCATAGATCCCGGCGACCGGGGCGATCTGATTATAGAGTGCTGTAAAAGGGACGGACTGGATGTGAAGGCTATTTTGCTGACTCACGGCCATTCGGACCACATCGGAGCCATGGATGAGGTGAAAAAGGCCTTTGGAGCGAAGGTTTACGCTCTGGAGGAAGAGAAGGAGCTCATGGCAGATGAGAATCTGAATCTGTCCAAGAGCCTTCTTGGAACAATAATCCGCGCAGAGGCAGACGTGTGGGTGAGAGATAATGAGACGGTGAATCTGATTGGCTCTTCCTTCCAGGTGATCGCCACTCCAGGACATACAGAGGGTTCCTGCTGTTACTATGTGGAGCGTGAGAAGGCTCTGTTTGCCGGGGATACACTTTTTGAGGGCTCCTATGGCCGGGTGGATCTGCCTGGCGGAAGTTCTGTCAAGCTGCTTCATTCAGTGCTTGACCGCCTGTTTGAACTTCCGGAGGATGTAAACGTGTATCCGGGACATCTGGGATACACCACCATTGGGGACGAGAAAAAGTACAATCCGCTGGCTCCCTACAAGGGAAAGCTCTTAGAATAGAAGGAATGACAGGAACATGATAGGAATACTGTTAAGCGATCAATCATTTGAACAGGATATCAGGGAGCTTTTAATGGCCTTCTGTCCGGGGCAGAAATTTACTCACGAGGAGGGAGAGGCCTTACAGGAGGCACAGCTCATTGTAAGAGGCGGGAAAACAGGCGGTGAGTTCCGGCTTTCTGTGGAGCGTCTCGTGTCCCGGCACAGCGATCAGGACAAGGACAGCTGCCTGGCAGGTGAAGCCTCGGATACGCAGGACGGCGGCGTTAAGCCGGCAGAACCGCGCAGATTTGAGACTGTTTCAGAGGGCAGTATCAT
Source organism: Lachnospiraceae bacterium AM93-12TA (assembly GCA_027698105.1). GTDB lineage: Bacteria > Bacillota > Clostridia > Lachnospirales > Lachnospiraceae > Otoolea. The sequence goes on along the minus strand of JAQERH010000029.1, from coordinate 27,282 downwards.
GGTGGATGAGGACAGCCGCTTTGAGACGAAAAACAGGATTAAGCGTGAGCTGTACTGCATGATGCGGCAGATGACGGGAAAGGAACTTCCCTGGGGAACTCTTACCGGCATCCGCCCGACGAAAATTGCACTGACACGTCTTTACGAGGGAGCTTCCGAGCAGGAAATCCACGATTACATGAAGGAAACCTACTTTACCAGCGAGGAGAAAATTGCTCTGAGCCTGGATGTGGCCAGACGTGAAAAGGAGCTTTTATCGGCTGTGGACTATGAAAACGGCTACAGCCTTTATATTGGCATTCCATTCTGTCCGACCACCTGCCTTTACTGTTCTTTTACCTCCTTTCCGATTGGAAAATGGCAGGGGAGGACGGGACTTTATTTAAATGCTCTGTTTCAGGAGATGGACTATGTGGCGGAGAAAATGAAGGGGCGGCCTTTAGATACAATTTACTTTGGAGGCGGAACACCTACTTCGCTGAGTCCGGAGGATCTGGAGGCTATTTTAAATAAGGTGGAACGCACCTTCCCCATGGAGCAGGTGAAGGAGTTTACAGTGGAGGCTGGACGGCCGGACAGCATTACAAGAGAGAAACTGGAGGTATTGAGAAAACACGGAATTACCCGTATTTCGATTAATCCCCAGACCATGAAGCAGGAGACTCTGGATTTAATCGGCCGCCGCCATACAGTGGAGCAGGTGAAGGAAACCTTTCTTCTGGCCAGAGAGCTGGGCTTTGACAATATCAACATGGATCTGATAGTAGGTCTTCCAGAGGAAGATGAGGAGGATGTCAGAGCGACCATGGAAGAGATTAAGAAGCTGGGGCCTGACAGCCTGACCGTTCATTCCCTGGCTATTAAGAGGGCTGCAAGGCTCAATATGTTCCGGGAAAAATACGGAAATCTGAAAATTACCGGAACACAGGAAATGATCGACATGACAGCCCGCTATGCAAAGGAGATGGGCATGGAGCCCTACTATCTCTACAGGCAGAAAAATATGGCTGGCAACTTTGAGAACGTAGGTTACAGCGCGCCTGGCAAGGCCTGCATTTACAACATCCTCATTATGGAGGAGAAGCAGACCATTATGGCCTGCGGAGCCGGAACGACTACCAAGGTAGTATTTCCAGCGGAAAACCGTCTGGAAAGAGCGGAAAATGTCAAGGAAGTAGAGCAGTATATTGACCGGGTGGAGGAGATGCTTCTTCGGAAAGAAAAACTCATCTGCCAGATGACGCCGCGCTCAGAAAAATAAATACTTAGAAAACAGGAGTGATTACCATGGCTTTGAAGAAAAAACCAGTAACTGGTATGAAAGATATTTTACCGGCAGAAATGGAAATCCGTGATTATGTGCTTGGAAAGATTAAGGAGACATACCGCGGATTCGGCTTTTCTGCCATTGAGACTCCGTGCGTGGAGCACATTGAGAACCTGACCAGCAAGCAGGGCGGAGACAATGAAAAGCTTATTTTCAAGATTTTAAAACGAGGCGAGAAGTTAAACCTGGAGACAGCGAAGGAGGAGGCCGATCTGGTAGACGGCGGTCTGCGCTACGATCTGACCCTTCCGTTGTCCCGCTATTATTCCAATAATTCTGCAAACCTTCCAAGTCCGTTTAAGGCTCTGCAGGTAGGAAGCGTGTGGAGAGCTGACCGTCCTCAGAAGGGACGTTTCAGACAGTTTGTACAGTGTGATATTGATATTTTAGGAGATGCGACCTCTCTGGCTGAGATCGAGCTGATTACAGCTACCACCACAGCCCTGTCCCGGATCTGCCCGGACAATTCCTTTACTGTCCGCATTAACGACAGGGAGCTGCTAAAGGCTATGGCTTCCTACTGCGGCTTCCCGGAGGATGACTGCGATAAGGTGTTTATTACCCTTGACAAGATGGATAAAATCGGTCTTGACGGAGTGGCAGCTGAGCTTATGGAGCTTGGCTATGAGGCTGAAAGCGTAGAGAAGTACAAAGCTTTATTAGCGTCCATTCAGACAGACGCAGATGGTGTGAGGGCCCTGGGAGAGACCTTAAAGGGCGTTGTGAAGGAAGGCACAGCTGAAGGGCTGGCTGAGATTATGGAGACAGTATCCTCTATCGCAGAGGTAAAGTTTGGTATCGAATTTGACCCGACTCTTGTAAGAGGAATGGGATACTATACAGGAACTATTTTTGAGGTGTCCATGGAGGGCTTCGGCGGCTCTGTGGCAGGCGGCGGACGCTATGACAAGATGATCGGCAAGTTTACAGGCATGGATACGCCGGCCTGTGGATTTTCCATTGGCTTTGAAAGAATTGTAACCATTCTTCTTGACAATGGGTTTAAGGTGCCTGCAGCTGCAGGTAAAAAGGCTTATCTCTTCGAAAAAAATATCGGAGGGGAGAAGCTGGCTAAGGTCTTAAAAGAGGCCTCAGAGGAGAGAAGAGCAGGCGTTCAGGTTCTGGTAGCCCAGATGAACAAAAATAAGAAATTCCAGAAGGAGCAGCTCCAGAAGGACGGCTACACAGAGTTTAAGGAGTATTACCGGGAAGGATTAAAATAGGTATTACCTGCCCCGGATCTACATTTTTACAAAATTCAGGAGGAAAATAAATCATGGCAGAATCAATGCTGGGACTGAAGCGTTCCCACAGATGTACAGAGCTGTCCACAGAACAGATCGGTGAGAATGTCACCGTCATGGGATGGGTTCAGAAGAGCAGAAATAAAGGCGGAATCATTTTTGTGGATTTGAGAGATCGCTCCGGTCTGCTTCAGATTATCTTTGAGGAGGCAGACTGCGGTGAGGAAAGCTTTGCCAAGGCTGAAAAGCTTAGAAGCGAGTTTGTAATCGCAGTTACAGGAAAGGTGGAGGCACGTTCCGGCGCTGTCAATGAAAATTTAAAGACAGGAGCTATTGAGATCCGTGCTAATTCCCTGCGTATTCTTTCAGAGTCTGAGACTCCGCCGTTCCCGATTGAGGAGAACTCCAAGACAAAGGAGGAGCTGAGATTAAAATATCGTTACCTGGATTTGAGAAGACCGGATCTGCAGAGAAATCTGATGACCAGAAGCCGCGTGACTACTCTTACCAGAAGCTTTTTGGCAGAGGAGGGATTCTTAGAGATCGAGACTCCGACTCTCATTAAGAGCACACCGGAGGGCGCCAGAGACTATCTTGTGCCAAGCCGTGTTCACCCAGGCAGTTTTTATGCCCTTCCTCAGTCCCCGCAGCTTTTTAAGCAGCTGTTAATGTGCTCTGGCTATGACCGTTACTTCCAGATTGCCAGATGCTACAGAGACGAGGATCTGAGAGCAGACAGACAGCCGGAGTTTACACAGATTGATATGGAGCTTTCCTTTGTGGATGTAGACGATGTGCTGGATGTGAACGAGAGACTGTTAAAGAAGCTCTTTAAGGAGATCTGCAACTACGATTTACAGCTTCCGATCCAGAGAATGACCTGGAGAGAGGCTATGGACCGTTTCGGTTCCGATAAGCCGGATCTCCGCTTTGGAATGGAGCTTAAGAATGTATCTGAGACAGTAAAAGACTGCCAGTTTGTAGTATTTAAGGGCGCTCTGGAAAACGGCGGCTCTGTCAGAGGAATCAATGCAGAGGGACAGGCTGGAATGCCGAGAAAGAAAATTGACGCTCTGGTAGAGTATGCCAAGGGCTTCGGCGCTAAGGGACTGGCTTATCTGGCTGTCAACGAGGACGGCTCCTACAAGTCCTCGTTCGCTAAATTTATGACAGAGGAAGAGTTAAGTGCCCTTGTAAAAGCTATGGATGGAAAGCCAGGCGACCTGTTATTATTTGCCGCAGACAAGGACAAGGTTGTATTTGACGTGCTGGGCAACCTCCGTCTGGAGCTGGCAAGACAGCTTGACCTGTTAAAGAAGGATGACTTTAAGTTCCTCTGGGTGACAGAGTTCCCGTTATTAGAGTACTCAGAAGAGCAGGAGCGCTTTGTGGCTATGCACCACCCATTTACCATGCCGATGGAGGAGGATCTGGAGCTTATTGATACTAATCCAGGCGCAGTTCGCGCAAAGGCATATGATATCGTATTAAACGGAACTGAGATGGGCGGAGGTTCCATCCGTATCCACCAGAGCGATATCCAGTCTAAGATGTTTGAGGTGCTGGGATTCACAGAGGAGCAGGCAAAGGATCAGTTCGGTTTCCTGTTAGACGCCTTCAAATACGGTGTTCCGCCTCACGCAGGTCTTGCATACGGTCTGGATCGTATGGTTATGCTGATGGTGGGAGCAGACAGTATCCGTGATGTAATTGCATTCCCGAAGGTAAAGGATGCGTCCTGTCTGATGACAGAGGCTCCTTCTCCAGTTGATGTAAAGCAGTTAGAGGAGCTGGGAATCGAGGTTTCTGAGGAAGAGACACAGGAAGAAAATTCTGAGAAATAAGAGAGAATAGCAAAAAGAGCAGAAGTGTTTAAAAGCCATTAAGGGCGACAGCTTCTGCTCTTTCTTTTTGGAAAAATGTGAACTGAAGGTTGAAATATCATCCGGATTGTGCTAAAATAAAAATAGTTTCAGGAAACATTCTGGTTTCCTATTCATTCCGGCCTGTTCAGGCCGATGTTCCAAATGATATAAAAGACAGGATATATATAGTGGGTGATTTGACCAGGCGGTATTTTGCAGTTTATGTGAAATGGCGGCTAGTATTGCGTTTCTTAAATGTTCAGTTCTGTTATGCATTCTAAAAAAAATCTTTAATCATCAATTTATTAAAATATCTCAAAAAAATCAAAAAATAAAAAAAACAATTTAAATTTATAACCTGCAGGAAAGCAGGATGAAGATTTGGGACAGGAGCTCCGGTTTACAGGAAACCAGAAGAAGGAAACCAGTCTGAGAAAGGAGAGTGAAGGCGACGAAATCAGTCAATGGAAAAACAGCGCTCAGAACGAGACAGCTTGAGGCGGCTCTGTCTGTATGCGCTCTCTGCTTTGCGGGAGGCATGGGAATGGAGAGTTATGGAGGGCCGCAAAGAGACTTTGAAAAGAAGCTGGCTACCGTCTCTGATGCAGCGGAAAGGAGGGACAGCGTTTCGCTTCAGGAGTATTTTCAGATGGCCAGGAAGTATGAAAGTATGATCACAGGAGAGGCATCTGATGCGATTTTGGACAGTCGTTTTGTTATCACAGACCAGAAGGAAAATGATATCAGGATTATAAGCCTGGCGGAGCAGATTCCGGACGGAGAGGAGAGAACCTTTTATGTAATCGGAAAAAACTTTGCACCGAATGGAAAGGCGGTGGCAGAGTGGTTTGGCCCTGGCGCTGTGTATTCTAATTATCTGGAGGCTGAAGAGCGGGAAGGAGAGAATACCTGGTATATTGCCAGAATGAGTGTCTGGAAGCAGGGCAGCTTCGGCGGTTTGAAGCACTGGGAAAAAGTAAGGCAGACAAAAGCTTCGTGTCTGGGAAAGGGAACTGCTCTGTATCGCTGTCAGGAGACGAAAGAGGAGAGAGAGATTATTACAGCACCTCTGGGACACCAGGATCGGAACCAGGATTCTCTCTGCGACCGATGCCGGGAAAGGGCCTTTGAACAGAAGGAGGGATCGCAGATCCATGCTGTTTTAGGCGGACAGCCGATTACATTTACCTGCATTGACGGAGACTACCAGAACAGCAGTCTGCCAGAGGGCGGGATGCTTTATCTGGCAGATCAGCTGATAGATACAACATTTTTTGGAGGATATGGTTCCTGTGTTTATGGGGACAGCCAAATCAGGCGGTATTTTCGAGACGGCTTCCAGAATGGATGTTCGCTGGGGGAAGCACTGACAGGAATGAATGTTCCGGGATGCAGCGGAATTGATTATGCTATGAGTCTGTCAAAGGAAGAGTATGAGAGGTATCGGGAACAGATACGGGGAGGAGGATTTTTTCTCAGAGATCACACAGACAGCCTGGTATGGGCAGCAGATACACAAGGAAATCTTTTGAAGGCCGATCCGTCTGACAGCAACTATGGTATCCGCCCGGCCATTGTTCTGAAGAAGCCCCAGGCGGGGGAAGCGGAACGGATTCACTGGGAGCTCGGGGATTTGCAGCAGGCAGAGATAGACGGACAGAAACTGCTGTTTCGGTGTGTTGATCAGAATTATTCCGACAGCATGGAAAATCATGAGCAGCTGGCTCTGTTTCTCTGCGAGACGGTGATTCCGGCTGACTATGGATCCGACTATGTACTTAAAGAACAGGAGGATGGAAGCCACCGATATGAATTCTGCCCAGGTCCGTTGGTCAATTTTGGAACAGGCAGTGATTACAAGTATTCCAGACCAAAAGAGTGGCTGGATCAGGCCGGAAAGGCCCTCTATCTGGCAAAGCAGATACAGATTGGGACGGATACAGCCTTTATCGGAGAAACACCGGAAGGAGAGTATTCCTCCTTTGACGGAACCAGCTTAAACAGCCATTATATGGGAGCGCAGTCCCTCTACGGAACATTGTTTCTGCTGTCTGTCGACGAAGCTGTGAAATACAGAGAATTTCTCTGGAGCTTTGAAGGAGAGAAAGAGGAAAATCCAGAAACACAGCTGTCCTCTTTTTCAAAGGGATATTGGCTCAGAAGTCCTATGGGGATCGGGGACGGAACAGATACAGGGTATGTGTACGGCGTGGACTTAGAAAGAGGAATGATCCGCCCTGAGCGGATCTGCCCGGAAGGCAAAACAGGGGATGAGGAACTGGATGTGACATCGCCTTTTGGAATCAGACCAGCCTTTGTGATGCCGCAGGATTAAATGAACAGGAGGAAACAGATTGAGAAAGAAGATATTATTAGGGAGAGCAGCAGCCTGGATGACGGCGGCAGCCATAGCGGCAGGAAATACAGTTCCGGTGCAGGTTAAGGGGGCTGAGGGGCTGGGAGGAAAAGAAGAGCAGAATCTGCTGTATGGGGAAGAGCTCAGTCGGGGCTTAAAAGGAGCCTTTTACAAGGCATCCCCGTCAGAACCAGAGGAAGAGAAAACAGAGAAACCAGAAGAAGAAAAGCCGGAACCGGGGGAAGAGGAGGAGAAGCCGGATCCGGAACTGGAACAGGAATCAGATCCAGGGAAAAAGCCGGAAGAGGACGATACAGGGAACATGAAGCAGGAAGAGACGGAGGAAGCAGAGGAGGAACAGGAGGAGCTTCCTGAACTCTTCAGTTCGGCCACAGGAGATCTGTGGGAAGAGTGGCAGGGCGCAAAGATAGACTGGGAAGGAGAAGGGAGCAGAAGCAATCCCTACAAACTTAGAAATCTTTCAGAATTGATGGGACTTTCTGAGTCAGTTGCTCAGGGAGAGTCATTTGCAGGGATCTATTTTGAACTTCAGAGTGATATTCACCTGGGAGATTTAGAAGTAAATCATGGTTCCTGGAACCCGATTGGGTGGTTTCAGAATAAAACAGACCTGGGAGGCAGGCCACGCACAGCCTTTGAGGGAATTTTTGACGGCGCTGGAAATACAATTTCAGGGCTGAAGTTTACAAAGAACGATCAGAACTATTCTTACCTAGGACTGTTTGGACGGATAAAGAACGGAACGATTAAGAATCTTACGCTGGAGGCAGAGGAAATTTCCGGAGAAGACAATGTGGCTTTGCTGGCAGGCTGCGTGGAGGGAAGCTCTGTTATTTCTAATGTGACAGTGAATGGCTCTGTCTATGCAGAGCAGGATGCGGGAGGAATTGCCGGAGAAGTGACAGGGGGAACGCAGCGTACTGTGATAGAAAACTGCGTGGCCGACAGCATTACAGTCAATTCAGAGGGAAGAACCGGATTTGCAGGAGGAATTGCCGGGAATGTGCAGAAGGCACAGCTGGCTGATGTGACGGTCATTACTCAGGATGGAGACAGCAGCCGTATTCAGGGAAAGGGATATGTAGGAGGTGTGGCAGGCCGCCAGAATCAGGCCGATATTTTTAACAGCTCAGTTTCAGGAACAATAGGAGGAAATGGAAGCAGGGCGGCAGGAGGAGTGACAGGGCTTTATGAGTCAGGCAATCTGATTGTATCCAGGTTTGACGGAGAGATTGGAAGGACAGGACAGGGAACAGCTGCCCATGAAGGAACCTTTATTGGGACGCGGGAGGCGAAAAACGGTTTTACTTATGGAACGGGAAAGAATGATCAGATTTCTTACCTGTTTGCCGGAACAGCCGCCCAGGCCAAAAAGGTGATAGGCTCCTCCATTGCAGATGACAATGCCTGGACCTACGGCGCTCACATTGGATATTTTACAGATTACCAGAGAAGGTATGCTCTGGTAAGAGGGACTGGACAGCAGGATGGAGGAGAACGGTTTTTCTATGAGGAGCTGGAGGATGGTATCCAGCATATTATTACGCAGAAGCTGGGTGAAAAGCTGGATGAGGCAGCGAAAAATCAGCTGTTTAACTTGGATCACTATGCGCCTGGAAACAGCGGAGAGCCTGTCAGAGGATACCTGGTTTCCATTCCCAGAATTGATACGAAAAATGCCAATGGAACCTTTGACAATGATGTAGCTGTCCTGACAGCGATTTCTTCTACGAATAACAGCTATTACAGACAGATAGACAAGGATCATCCTTCTGCAGTAGCGCCGGGATGCACAGTTACTGCAGCCACTGCGCCGAAGAATCAGAATGGAAACAGGTATCAGCTGGTTTATGACGAAAATGAACCGGGACAGGCAAAACCGCCTACTTATACAGATGAGGAGGGAGAACGCTGTCCTATGGCCTATGTAAATGGAGGCTCCTATTCGTTCCAGATGCCAGAGGCAAACACAGAGCTGAATGCCGAGTATGTAAAGGTGACAACAGAGCTTTCCATGACGCCGGAAGAGACAGATATTTCTGTGATTCAGACGAGAACAGGAGACAGGAAGCGTCCTCAGATTGTGACCGAGGTAAAGGATCAGGAGGGAAAGCTGATTGCAAAATATTTGAATGGAAGCGAAATCTCAGCAGTTCAGGTAATCCCAGTCAGGATTCATGCAGAGCATAACGGTCAGGGAGCTGCTGCAGACAGAACGGTGCAGTGGGCGATTGACAATCAGGATCTTCTGGAATTTGAGGAGGGATGGGCAGGAGGCTATACATCAAAAGATGCCAGAGTACTTCCAAATCTTGATTCTGAATTTATACAGGAGATTATCCGCAGAGAGGCGAAAGCCCAGGCAGACAGTGGCTATCAGGAGTCTATCAAAAATACTATCTATACAGATACAGCGGTAGTTACAGCGTCTACGAATCCCGCCACCAGTGTGGACAACCAGGCTGTCACAGGAACCTGTCGGGTCAATGTTTCCTTCCAGATATTGGATCAGACGACTGTCAGGGTAGAGCATATGGAGCTGAATCAAAATCATCTGGCGTTTCATGTAACAAGAAAATTAACAGGGGACAGGAAAAATCCGGAGGAGACCTATACAGCTGACGCGCCTTATTATCTGGATGCCAGCTTAAAACCTTCCCAGCCGTTTTTTCAGAATGTTGACTGGAAGACAAAAGAGGGGCAGAAGATTCTGTCGCTGAAACCATCTGGTCAGAATGAACAGAGCTGCCAGGTGTCCGTTGTATTTGACAAAAACGGAGCCAGCCATCCTGCCTGGATTCAGAATATTGTCAGTCAGGATAATGGAAAAAAAGAAGCATCGGGAGGATATCTCAGGCTGTCAGGATCTGGCAGAATACAGGAAGTGATTACAGCTACCTCAGAGGATCAGACCCACGGAGTAGTGAGTGCAGACTGTCAGGTAAATGTAGAGTTTCAGACAGAGGATGAGACAGTGATTCATCCAGAGGGGGTGCGCCTCGATCAAGATACTCTGGATTATGAATTGTCTTATCAGTTTAAGGGAGATACACGTTCAGAAGTAGTGAAAAAAGAAGGATTTGGAGTCAGGGACAGACTGAGTGCTTCTGTTCTTCCTGAACTGGAAAAAAAGGAGGAGTATGAGCCTTATAACAGGAAGGTGCTCTGGAGCTCCAGTGATCCGTCAGCAGTATCTGTGAAGGATGGCGTTCTGACAGTGAATGATAAAGCTGCATGGCTGGAGGAAGCTATTAAGACGCCTCCTTACAGAGGAGAGAAAGAGGTTGTCATAACAGCCAGGACCGAGGATGGAGGAAAGGAGGCATCCTGCCGTATCAAGCTGCATTTTCAGGCAAAGGCTGTGCAGGCAGACAGGGAGGAAGAACAGTTTGATATTGTTCTTACAAAAAGAGGCCCCAGATATAATCCGTCTTTTACCTGGAGCGGAACAGAGGGAAAGCAGATGAAAGCAGAGCTGTATCCGGAGAGAAAAGGGGAAAAGCCGGTTTGGAAGAGCAGCGATACATCGGTTCTGACTGTGACAGCAGACGGGCTGGCTGTACCAGCAGCAGATAAAGCAGGGAACGCAGCGCCAGACTGGATAAAAAAGGCGATGGAAACTTATCCTTATTCAGGGGAAACCAGGGTATTTCTGGAGGTATTGGATCCTGAGGGAGTATCAAAAGACAGGATTTCAGTCAGACTTACCTTTAAGATGGTGGATAAAACATATTCTTCAGGAGGCGGTTCTTCTTCTGGTTCAGGAAGCAGTTCCTCTTCTGGCTCAGGAGGCGGTTCTTCTTTCGGGCCAGGAGGCAGTTCTTCTTCTGGAGGAGGAACAGGACCGGCAGGAGAGGGAGCTGGCGCTGCCGGTCCTGCAGAAGGAATCTCTGGAATCTGGAGCTGTACGCCAGAAGGATTCTGGACGTTTAAAGCAGAGCGAGAGTACAGGAATGAATGGGCATATATTAGAAATCCTTATGCAGCAGAAGGACAAAATCAGGCAGACTGGTTCCGGTTTGATGAATTCGGCCATATGGTGACAGGATGGTTTACAGATACAGATGGAAACGAATATTATCTTTGGACGGAGTCAGATGGATCGAAAGGTCATATGGTGACAGGATGGCAGTGGATTGACCGGGATCAGGACGGAAGCAGAGAGTGCTATTATTTTAATCCTGTTTCAGACGGAACGAAGGGAAAACTAATCAAATCATCAGTAACAGCAGACGGATATCATGTAAATGATAAGGGAGCATGGACAGTCAAAGGAATCATTCAGACGAAAGGATAGAGAAAAATATGAAGAAGGCAGCAGGAGCACTACTGGCAGCGTTCCTGACAGGGGCTGGGGCGGTTTCCGCCCTGGCTGCTGAAGGATATGTAAACGGAGGATACTGGTCTGACCAGGAATCCATGGAGTGGACCTTTCAGGATGGAACTGCAGAGCGCTATGAGCGGGGAGCTGTATTCAGTGAAGTTCATCCGGAAATTACGGATCCGGAGTATTTTTTAAAGAAAAAGTATTCCACACATGAAATGAAGGGCAGTGAGGTTCAGGAAAAGATAATTCTGACAGAAATAGAAATGAAGAAGTTGCAAGAGTTTCTCCACAACTTCGACTGGATTCATTCTGATGAAGCAAAGCGGGCAGAAAAGGTATATGAACGGATTGCCAATGGACATTCAGGAAATCAGTATAAAATGCCCGATCCATCTCTTTGCGCTAACAGTTTTCCAACTCTGGCAGGGGGATTTGGTCTGTGTGAAAATTTTGCCGGCGAATATGCTGAACTGGCAGAGCTGACAGGCCTGCAGTGTGAGGCCTATGACAGTGATCTGAATCACAGAGCCTGTCTTCTTAAAATAAACGGGAAATGGTTTCGCGTGGATCCGACTTCCTCCAGCACATTTTTCAGCAATACAGCCTTTTGCCCGGCTGATTATGAAAGAGAAAAGAGACGTGCTGAAGAGGCGTCAAAGGAAAAATGGGATGCATATTTTAGGAAATATCCGGACAGCCGGCTGGAGGAGGATTTTTTGATGATGGATCGCCTTGCAAGAGGGGAAATTACGGCGGAAGAGTACAACAGCTGGGCAGAAAATTATTATAAATAGCATGGCTGCTCGGCAGTGTACTGGGAAAGAGGGGACAAGCAGTGGGAAAATTCAGCGACTATTGTTTCAGAGGAAAGGGCCGGCGGGCCATGTCTCTGGTTTTATCAGTGATTTTAACGTGGATGGCATGTCTGCCCCACCTGCCTTTGTTTCAGCTTCAGGCAGCAGAAAACAGAAATATCGTAACCTTAACATCAGCCCATGGGGATTTTGGCGGCGATCACAAGCTGTACTGTATTGATAAAGGAGGCCTGTCAATCTGGGGCATTGCAGATGACGGGGATCAATATGAAAAGCACAGCCCTTCAGGGATGAGAATTCCCCTGTCACAGAGAGAACAGGAATACATTTTTTGGGGGATTCTGACGCTGCAGGCATCTATGGGAGTGACTGAGGCTGCCACCGCAGTAAAAAATATTAAGGCAAATGCTGCTGCTCAGGGGAAAACACCGATTACCAGCCTGGTAACAGAGGAGGATTTAAAAGCTCTGATTTACAGGGCTGATGTGAGGGCAAAATATCCCTGGCTGGAGGAAGCGGCAGCTGATACGGAAGGATATTTAAAAATGGCCGGATTGATTTCAGGAGGAAAAAGCATATCGCAAAGCGGGAAAAAAATTCCTGACTTTTTGTCTGGCTGTACCTCTGAGGGAGCAGCTTATCCTGTCAGTTCTGCAGATTATACCATACATTTTGCTGAAGACGGCTCAGATGCTGAGTTTATTGCTGAAGTTCCCCTGCTGTTTTCTAATGATTCCGGTTTGTCCTATACAGAAACATTACCCGATGGATGGCTCTGTACAAAAACGGACAAGGAAATCAAGTTTTACAATCCGGATCCAAATCCGCCAAGACTGCTGATCAAGTTTGCAGTGGAGGGAACAGGATATGCTGTCGCCGGAAGCGGATACCATTCAGAAAGAGAGCTGTTTGAGAATTGTCTGCAGCTGTGGGAGTGTATAAAATGTTCTGGAAACCATACAGGGGGGACTCCGCCCAACAGCCCCACAGAAATTCATCAGCGTATGGTCTGGCTGGAGCTTAAAATGGCCCAGACAGGTCTTTTTGCCTCTGTAGGAGGAACAGCGATTCCAGGAGAAGCAGAGGGGAATGTGGTATTTCATGTATTCCGTCATGCAGAAGATTTCACATCTACATATAATGTACAGCTGTTTAAGTTTGATCATGAGACAGGAAAGCCGCTGGAACATGCCAGATTTGTTTTGTACGAGCGCTTTGACGATAAAAGCGAGATTGATACAGAGAGAGACGGTCCGATCCATATTTATAAGGGGGGAAGTCCGTATGCCAGTTATCATAAGGACAATCCTGTTCTCTGGGATGGATTTCGGAGAATCGGAACGGTAGTGACGGATCAGGACGGCCATGGAAAACAGAGGATTACCCATGGATATCACTATGATAAAACCTTCTGCAACGGTCATCCGGCGCCTGTTTTTCTTCCTGTTCCAGAACCAGAGGAGGATGAAGAAACAGGAGAAATTCTCAATTCTTCAGAGATTGAACAGGCCAAGGCTGTCAATCAGCTTACAGCACAAAAATGGATTGCTACCGCTGAGGACTGTGAGAAAAAAGCGTCGGGAGACTTTGAGGGAGTACATTTCCACTGGTATATGGAAGATGTCGACAGACAGGAAATTGAAACGATAGCCAGCTCAGGGGGAGACGAGGGCACAGTTCCATCAGCCGGCAATACACAGGAGGTGTCTGAAAAAGAAGCTTATGACCGTTCTGGCTGCCATCAGGATATGGAGGACACCTATCACAAATTTATTTCTTTAAAATACAGCTATGCTTTTTCGGAGTTCCAGGCCAGAGATGGATACATCCGCCATGATCTGCATCCCGATGACCTACCTATTGAGATTATTACGACAGATTCTTCTGAAAATGGTGCAAATGCATTCTTTTCTGGTGAATACAGTAAAAAAGAGAAGCTGGAAGGAGCGGGGGAAGAACAGGCAGAGATTTCTTCTCACCCCCAGGTATTAGTACAGTCTCATGTATTAAAAGCAACGGAATCAGAGGCTGAAGAAGAGGAAACAGAAAAGGAAACAGAAGGGGAGAAAACAGAAGAGGACCAAAAGGAAGATGACACAACAGAAGAAGAGAACGGGGAGGCAGATACTGGAATAGAAGAAGATGAAAAGGATACAGAGGACGGCGAAGAGGAAGTCTGGGAAGAGGAGAAGGCAACCCCGTCAGTTCCTGAGCTTCAGTGGACGGATACCCGGTTTTCCTTTCAGATGCCTGAGATTAAGGCAGGAGAGACAGCTGCGGACAGCCTGTTTCCGGCTGCCTATGAGGAGGGACTTCTCTCAGAAAGCACTGGACAGGAAATAGAGTCAGGGCCAAACGGCAGATACAGCCACTGCAGCGGGACAGACGGAGAGAAGGAAGCCTGGAGAATTTATGATCACAGAACAGAAATGGAATTTCACATTAATAAAAGAGATTTAGATCTTTCGGCATCAGAATCAGAAAACTATCATTTTTATGGAGATGCACAGGGAGACGGAACATTAGAGGGGGCAGTATACGGCCTGTTTGCTGCAGAGGATATTGCTCATCCAGATGGAAAAACAGGAGTTGTCTATCGTGCCGGAAATCTGACGGCAGTAGCGTCGACGGATCGGAATGGCGATGCCTCTTTTCTTGTCAATACAGAAGCACCGGGCCGGACTTACGACTACCAGACTGGAACGATCCTGGATACACCAGATGGATGGGCGGACAAGGCGCCAGGAAATCTTTATACAGAGAATATTTCCTATGACGATTATACTTTGGATCAAAAATATCATAGATCCTATACAGATAATGAAAAAAATAACGGAAACTGCTGGATTGGAAGACCTCTTTTGGAAGGAAGCTATTACATCAAAGAATTATCGCGTTCAGAAGGATACGAGCTTTCTGTGGGAAATAAAGAGGATTCTCTGACAAACAGAGGACAGGAGCTTCAGACACAGAAAGAGGAGGAGAGAGAAGGATATGCAGTAGTTTCTTCGCCTCTCTACGCAGAAGAACAGACTTCAGAAGATGGAAAGGGAGCAGGGCCGAATGAACTGTTTTTTTCAGTCCGCTCTAAGGATACAAAAGACCAGAGATTTGATGTGCTTTTGTCCCAGCTTCCATCAGGTGTTAAGATTTATCGAAAAGAAACAGGCATGAAAAAAATAGAGGTTTCTGCAGGTACGGGAATCTATGAAAAGGTACTCTTAAAAAATCCAGATGGCTCTCCGCAGTATATCAGAGCGGAATACGAAGGCCAGTATCCTAAGTATAAGGAAGACGGCAGCCTGATGACAGAAGAGATTCCAGCTGACTGCACAGCAGAACACATCAGGCAGGTTCCTGTGAGAGAACTTGACCTGGAAATGGTTCAGGAAATGATGATGGAACCAGAAGAAGGTATGACAGCGTCAGAAAATCAGGCAAAGCTTCAAAAGCCTATGACAGAGTCAGAGCTTTTATTTGTAAAAGGAAAGGTGGAGAGAATTCTTAGGAAGCATGGAAAAGCAACGCCGAAAAGAAAGAATACAGACGGTAAGATAAGCTATTCAGATATCCGCAGGGGGATTTTTGACAGAGGAATCAGGAAAGGTGAACCAGATCAGGGAGGAATTTCAGGAGTAAAGCCTGGGGAGCCAGCTGCTGACACTGTGTATGGAGCTCCTGTGAAGACGCTGACAGTGGATACTGAAAAAGCAGATGGGTCTTTGACAACAGCAGGAGATGTCATTTTCAGTATATTGGATTATTACAACAGCCACCCCTATTACAGCTACGGGGGAATTGACACGGTGCAGAAGAAGAATGGGAAACTTCTGTTTACCATATATGCAGGGATTTCTGGAAATCCGAACCATTTTATGGTCCTTGGGGAAGAACCGGAAACTGACAGTATTATTTTCCGGAGAGTATCCTGGCTTCCATCAGACAGCTCTCTGCCTCCGCGGTTTCTCTATGCTGATTATTCGAACCGTTCAGACTACGGAGCGTTTGGAACCTATACGGAATACAGAGAGACTCAGACAGGGACATCAGTACTTGCGTCTGCATGTTTAACAGCAGATGCAGAGGCAGCAGGGGACGGAAGTCTGATTCCTAAAACGGTATTAAAAAATGAATATTACAGCCCGGGAGAACTGGTACGGGATAAGGATGGAAATCTGATTCAGGCATTTGAATACAGGGAAATTTTAAAAACAGAGATTGTGGAGGCAGAGGATACGGTGTGGAAGGAGATCCCGGCGAAGAGACGGCAGGATGGAGTCTATATCGTTTCGCCAGATGCTGCCTATACAGACTCCTTTGGAGTGTCACATACAAACAGGGGAAAGGAACAAATCATGGAATTTAAGGCTGTCCTTCCTGAAAAAAATGTGATTCTGTCAGAGGAAGATGTGAAAATTCTGGAGGAGACTCTTATGCCAGGTTTTGTTCCTGGAAAAGCCATGGGAAGCGCCGCTTACTTTATCCATGTCAGACAGGCCAGAGTGAAGGCATGCCTGGATGCAGGAGCGATGGAACTAGGGAGTGAAAATTCCTACATAATTCAGGCAGATTTGTCTTATCCCGGACAGGAGAAGCTGTATGAGGATCAAAAAACAAGGATCCATCCGGCTCAGGTATATGAGCGCCCAATCCGTCAAAGAGTTAAAATATCAAAGGATATTTATGTGAATCCAGATGGAACGTATGCTCACAATACATACGGCGCAGAAGAGACTGGTGCAGAGCCGGGATTTCAGTTTAAGGCATATCTGAAAAGTAATCTGGAGAGGCTGTACCGGGATGAAAAAGGAACTGTGATATGGCTGGATCGCAATGGAAATGAGATACCATATGAAAAACTGCTCCATTCTGCTTATCCGCAGTCTGCAGGAAATGAGAAGCTGAATGTACCAAAGCTTTATACAAAGGTTCTGCACGATGTAAATTCTACCTTAACAAGTATGAATGGAAATAATATTCTTTCCGACTATAAAGACCCAGAGAAAGCAGATGAGAATGCAGCGAAGAAAACTCCATTTTCAACAGCCATCGCTCCAGGAGGGATAGGGGTCATTTCCAATGCAGCCTTGTACAGTTACCGGGGAAAAAATGAAAATACAGAAAAAACAGATCAAATCAGAAAAGAGGCAAATAAAGGATATACAAGACTTCTGGAGCTGGAGGACAGGCTGGTACAGGGGACAGACGGGCCGGTTACGGTGCAGGAATATAATTACGAGAAATTTTTCCATGCGCTGGAGACGGTAAATACAGATAAATGGGATACTCAGGCACAGACCTATACCTCCTGGAGGCCTCTGGGCAATCAGGCCAAGAGAACAGAGTATGCAATCAGTAACGCAAAGGCTTCCGATGCAGTCAGACAGTTTGCGATAACCTGGTATTTAGATGATGAATCGGCAAAGCTGGTCAGGGACAATGGGGAAAAGGAGGATGAGTTTAAAGGGGAAAGGAGCGAAAACGTATCGTCAGAAACGGTTTATGACGAGGCGTTGAATGCTGCCCTGACAAAAGCGTACCATTATTTGAAACCATTTTTTCAGTATGATTTAGATCAGATATATGCGCTTGACTGGGATTCAAAAAAGGATGGAGGAATTGATGGAGATACTACAACTTTGGAGACTTCCAGGAAATCAGAGGACAGGGGCAGCTATTATGGACTTTCAAAGTATCTGCCATATGGAACCTATGTGATAGCAGAGCAGCAGCCTAAAAAGCAGCTTCCAAACCGCCAGTACAGAATCGATTGTCCCAAGGAAATCCAGATTCCCAGCATTTATGAGAATGACAAGACTGAAAAGCAGGGGTGTGAACTTAGTCAGGCATATGAATATCAGACTGCTCTTTCACTGAATGAACAGGCAGGAGAAAATCGATTTTTGATCCGTTTCGGAGAGGAATGGGATCGTCATGCGCCTGAACAGAGGGAATATGTGATTCGTGCCCACAACCATAATGGTGATTTTGAGGTTTATAAGTATGGATTAGAGCCAGATAAGCAGAAGGGAACGATCTCCTATCAGGGAGGAAGTTACGATTACCAGGGCTTTTCGATTGCCCAGGATCCGTTTGATCCATGGAAGGATTATTATAATCCGGTACATCAGTCCCTGGGAAAAGGCCTGACTGAAAAGGAAGGAGGAAATAACAGCAGCCACTATTTTGCAGACGATAAAAATAAAAAGTCAGAAGGCGGAAAAGATTACCGCAGCGATGGGATAGAGGAATATTACAGCTATGGTTCTGTATCAGAGCAGGCAGGTATTGCGAAAAAGGTACGGTTTGAATGTAAACAGGGAGAGGCTTTGAAAAGAAAATCCACTGCCGTTTACAAGGATGCCAAAGCAATGCAGGGGGTTCAGACTGCCTATGAGGGCCAGTATGGCCCTATGCTGGTTCCGTATTCTGTCTTAGCGCCAGTAAAAGGAACCTGTGCTCCTGAAACATTTAGAGGGTATGCAGAACAGAAGTTTCGCAATACTTTTTATTCAGCAAGACTCAGAATTGAAAAGCTGGACAGTGAAACCCATGAAAACCTGCTTCATGACGGAGCTGTTTTTATGATTTATAAAGCTTCCAGAGACAATAAAACGGGAAAAGCACTGTTTTATGAAAAGGATACCCTCATTACAGGAAGCAGAGAGTTTCTGGAAGCAATGGGAGCGTCAGAGATTACTCCTGTGAAGAGGAGTGAAAGGAAAACGAAAGGAGGATGGAAGAAGAGAAAACAAAAAGAGCAGGGACCGGGAACCTTATATTCTGGAATGGTAAAAGCGCAGACTCCTGTGTGCAGGGAGGAAGACAGAATTATTATGAAAGATGAGGCTGGAAATGAGACAGGACAGTTTGCAGCATGTTCTACTCTTCATGAGATTAACATGAAACAGGAGAATACGAACAGAGCTCCTAATGAATACCGCCTTCATGCGGCAGGCTATCTGACAACTCCAGAGCCGCTTGGAGCAGGAGTTTATGTGCTGGCAGAGATTCCGCCCAGAGGCTATATCAGGACAGCCCCGATTGCTGTGGAAATTTATTCCGACCAGGTATCTTACTATAAAGAGGGAAAAAGGGATAACAGGGTTCATGCAGCAATTTATGAAAATGAAAGTCAGATATCAGAAAAGGATAGCACTATGCCCCAGAGAAAGATGGATTCTGCTCAGATTTATGTGGAAAATATTCCGATTAAGCTGAAGGTGGAAAAGCTTAAAAAGAAAGGGACAGTGACTTTTCAGATTGGAGAGCGAATAGACGGAAGTCTGACAGAGATAGGAGGAAATCCAGATCTGCAGTACGCCTATGATGACAATGGCATCTATCTGGGATATGCCTATCCGAAAGGCACTCTGGAACGTCTGGCTGCCCTTAAAAAGGCAGGAGAGCAGGTGAAATTAGTCTATGATGGAACACATTTTGCAGGATATGGATTTGTGACAAAGGACAGGGATACGAATGATGATGAGAATCCATATACAGCAGGTGCCAGAATGACGCTGTTTGATGCAGTTGAGCTGAAGCCTTCCGGAGACACAGAGGATTTTTCCTATGAAGGTCTGGAAATACAGAGAAGTGTTAATGGAAATGTGAAAAGCATGATCGTTAAACAGGGGTATGCGGGAAAGAAGATAGAATTATTAAAGGAAAAGGATGCTGACGGCAGAGAAATTTTAACCGATTATATCACAGGATTTGATGCTGATGGAACCCCTGTCAAAGAGAAAGGGTATGTCTGGAAGGAGGGAACTGTAGAACGGCCAGATACAGAAATTCTGTACTATGATTTGGATAATCTTTCCCTTACATGGAACGAGAACATAGACGGCAGGAAAAAGCTGTTTGGATGGAACCAGTTCCACCAGAAGGTTTCAGTGGAACAGATTCAGGAAGATGGAGAAAAAACTATTTTTGCCTTTAAGGGAGGAAAGGCCTATCTTGAATTTTCAGGCGGAGATCTGACAAAGCTAAGCTATCATCCAGTGGATAAAGTATTGAAAGGAGACTTTGCTGCTTTGCAGCGTATTACAAAAACAGGAGAGTGGAAAATGGGAGAGGGAACTCTTGTTTATCACTTGGATTCCAATGGAAACAGGGATTCGCTGGTTGATCCGGAAACAGGAATGGCTTATGTAATAGAGCCGAAGAAAGATGAAACAGGAAAGCATAGCTCAGATCGGATTCTTGTGTGGCCGGTGGAGACAGCCAGAGATGCATCGGGAGCGGTAACAGCCAGAGATAAGATTACAACCTCCCGCATAGCCACAGTAGGAGAAAATAAGAGGGGGGAGAGAGACAGCGATGTCATTGAACCGGTTAATCAATCGAATCAGACACTGGAGGAGTGGGAAAAGCCTCAGTACAGCCATGAGGAGACAGGTTTTATTAATGGAACCTGGGGCTCAGAGGAGGAAAGTCATAAAGAACAGACCATTGTGCAGAATTACAAAGGCCAGAACATGAACAGAGAGCCGCTGTTCGATTTGAATAACGGGAAGCTTTTAAACTTTATGGATCCAGTTTACGATGAACATGGATTGGTTCTCTATTATCAGAGAAGTAATTCCTGCTATGATAAGGGAACGGAGCTGTACGACAGAAACGGTGATTTTGTAAGATACAAAAATTCCGATAATCTGGAGGAATACAATCGTGCTGCCTATGCTTTAGACGAGCATGATAAGCTGTTCGATGGAAAAGCGGAGGCTGAAAAGCAAATACAGGATCGCCTGTATCACCGGCTGGGGGAAAGCTATATTTTAGAAAATTCCTGGCTTTCTTCTGACAAGACGCCGAATGACCCGTTTGAGGAGGAGCTGACGGAAGGGCAGCCAGACCTTCTGAAACGTATCCCGGCAGGGACGTATATTTTAGAGGAACTGGCAGTACCGGAGAAAACGGGCTATACAAAGGCATTTCCTGTGGGAGTGACAGTAGAGGAGAAGAAAGCAGTCGGATCTGTCAGTATCTTTGATGACACGACAAAGGTATATTTTGAGAAAATAGACGGAGATGCGGAAAATGGGGAAGATATATTCTGTTTTACCAACCGGCAGATGGAGGGAGCCAGGCTGGCTTTATACCCGGCAAAGAAGGTACCTGACCCCTCTGAGCCGGATGGATGGAAACTGGAAAAAACTTTAGAACATCCCTGCCGCTTTGAGACGACAAACAGCCGAACAGGGGCGAGGGAATACCAGGAAATGCTCTGGGATACAGGAAGTACCCCCTATTATGCGGAGGGAATCCCGGCAGGGTCATATATCTTAGAGGAACTGAGTGCGCCTTCTGGATTTCTCAGGGCACAGCCAAAAGAAATTCAGATCGAACATACACCGGAAGTACAGAATTTCCGGCTGTATAATGATCACACAAAGACAGCCTTTTATAAATACGGGAAAAACGGGACAAAAAAACAGTTTCTTCCTGGGGCTGAGTTTACGCTTTATGAAGCAAAAACAGATGAAAATGGAGCAGTGGTATATGATGAACACGGAAATCCAATGTATGACAGCTCGAAAAAGGTGGATTCATGGATTACCAATGACGGGACCGATTATACAGACACCATCGATTTGAAAAATTATCCTAATGCAGGAGGAATGAGAGGCCGGACAGGCTTTACCCTGGAACTGGAGAAAATGTATGAAACATATGGAGTGATGGGAAGCGGATTTTCCTGGAGTGTGGAGCGAAAGGCAGAACGTACATCAAAGGATTCCCATGTGTGGCTGTTAGAGGATGGAAGCCGTGTCATTACAGAAAAAAATGAAGAGACAGGAGAAGAGACAGTTACATTTCCACTGTCTATGAGCCTTGAGGAGAGAGCGGGATTTAAGGCGGCTTACCAATCTGGAAAAGAAGGGCAGCTGACTTTGAAATGGGTGGTTTCCAGAAGAGCCTCTGTAGAGAAGATAGAGAGCCTGGATGTGTCATTAGAAGGAGGAAAGCCGCAGAAGTACCCAGAACGGGTAAAGATGTTTATCCGAGTGGCAGAAACAGGGAAAATGGTTCTTGCTGATATCAGGTACAATGGAAGCAGTTTTGAGTATCATTATAAATTTGATTATGATGAGCTTTTGCACGTAGGCAGATACGTAAATGCCTGGCTGACAGCAGACGGAGGCAGAAGGATCGATTATCTTCCAGCCGGAACTGCCTATGTTTTGAAAGAGACAAAGGCGCCGGAAGGCTTTATTCAGGCAGCTCCTATTCTGGTTACAGTGAAAGAGGAGCACGAAGTCCAGAAGTATGGGCTTTTAAATGAGAAAAATGCCCTGGCTGTCTCGAAACGTTCATCAGCTTCCGGGAAAGAGCTGGCAGGGGCAGAGCTTGCTCTCTACAGAGCAGATGAAAATGGAATGCTGAACGAGACTGCACCGTATTTTATTGATTCCTGGATTTCTGGAACAGATGGAATCTATACAGAGAAAGATTCCGTAAATGGATGCATTCCGGAAGGCTTTTCCGTGGGAGATTTAAAACCCCACTATCTGTATCACCTGTCAGAAGGATATTATTATCTGACGGAGCAGAAAGCTCCTGCCTATTATCAGGCGGCAGTTCCTGTAAAATTTTATTACAGCGGAACGAAGAATCAGACTGTTCAGCTAGAACAGATGATGAACCATCCGATAAAGGGCGAGCTGATTGTGCATAAAACTGACCAGGGAGAAGAAATTCTGCGTGGAGTTATGTTTGAACTGGCTGCGTATGACGAAACAGGACAGATGGTATCAGGATTTCCCAGAAATGTGTCTGATATAAATGGAACAGTTCATGTATCAGGGCTGCCTGTAGGAAGCATAGACAGGAAAAATGGAACAATTAAGCCTTATAAATACAGGCTGAAGGAAATTATTCCACCAGAAGGATTTGCTGTAAATCCGCAAGTTTATACGTTTATTTTCCCAAACGGAGAGAAAGATTACAGTGAAGACAGTACTATTCATACTGTGATTCATGAACAAACCGTAAAAAATGACATTACAAAAATTTATCTGGAGAAGAGGGAACTGGAAGAGCTGGAAGATTCCGGCACAGAGGGAATGTTTGTAGAAGGGGCCAGTATGGCTGTCTACCGGATTTCTGAGATAGATGACAAAGGGAAGTATGTCTATACAGAAGAGGATTTAATAACAGAATGGGTGACCTCATCAGAAGAAAAGAGACATTTACTTACAGGACTGACCGCGGGCTGCAGTTACATTCTGGTGGAAAAGCAGGCGCCAAAAGGATATGCGATCATGGAACCGGTTTTATTTACTTTAAAGGAAGACGGTCGGGGAATTTCTTCTATCTCTAATAATCTTTCTGCAATTAAAGTAAATGATAGAAATGGAGCAGCGGAGAATTCAGGCAGTGCAGTCATTGACAGTATTTCATTCAGAGGCAGAATGGCTGTAAAAACAGAGCTGGTTGTTCTCGATGAAGAAGGGAAAAGGGTTTTGACTATGACAGAGACCGGGGAAGCACATCAGCTGAGACGAAAAGACGGACTGAAGGAAAATGGATTGTACACCTTTGAAGAGCATACCTCCTATTCAGATGGAAGCAGCTGCATTTCCAGGAGAATCACGAAACGAGTTCACTTTAATGAGGAAGGTTTCTTTGTATTTCAGGGACGAAAGGCAGAGGAGACAAGCATTTCAGTGACGGATCAGGAAGGGATATCCATTACAGAATTTACTCCGGTGACGGATCAGATGGAAACAGTTGTTCAGAATAAGGTAAATCCTGAATATCCCAAGATTGTTATTAAAAATAAAGGGGAAATAGCAGGAACTCCCATTGCAAAAGAACAGCTGGCAGAGGGAGTGATTACCTGGTATAACCCGTCACGCAAAGCGCAGGATTTGACAATTCAGGCTGAAATTTCTGACAATTTAGAAATTATAGATGCAGGGGAAGGAAGGCGGAAAATCAAGGAAGCAAACAGCAGCAAACAGACGCTGATCTGGAACATCAGGCAGGCGGCTCCGTTAAGCCAGGGAAGTGTGACATTTACGGCAGAAGCTGTGTCAGGAGAAGCTGTGGAAGTTTCGGCGGAACAGGAGATGGCAGATGGAAAACGATTCGGGGATAGAAAAACAGTCCCAGTGTTAAAACAGAATCAGCTGACCATTTACAACGAACTGACTGGTTCCGGTAAAGAACAGGCAGAGAATGTCCCATCTTTGTTTACAGTTCAAATGTGGAACAGGAAGGGGGATGAACTGGCAGGTACCTACGCATACACAGGAAGCAGAAAAGGAACCCTGAAAAGCGGAGATATCATTGAACTGGCAGGAAATGAATTTATTACAATTAATCCTGTGCTTGAGGGATGCGCTTATAAAGTGAGCAGAAAGGAGGACGGTGAAAAGGCGGAAGCTCACGGGACAGAGGGGGTAATTTCCAAAGAAGGAACAGCAGCATGGTTTACGCGCGAAGAAGAGAATGCGCCAGAGCAGTCTGTTTTTTCCAAAGGAGATACCTATCGGCTTACAGAATATACAGTTTATTCTGACGGTCAAAAAGCAGTCAGCAGCTGTCTTTCCTTTACGATTGATAAGGAAGGTGGTATTTCTGCTGTAGGAGGCTACGATAAACAGACGGAACTGGAGATTCAGAAAACAGACTGCTTGACAGGCGAAGCGGTGGAGGACGCTGTGCTGCAGCTTTACCGCCTGGAAAAAGGAAAAGAAATTCTGGAGAACCAGTGGAAGTCAGGAAAGAAAGCATTTTTAGCGGAAGGGCTGCTTCCAGGCTGTACATACCGGCTGAGAGAGAAAGAAGCCCCGGATGGTTACGGCTATGCTTCAGATATGACATTTACACTGAACCAGTACGGCGCGCCGGAAATTCTCTGCATGGAGGATCGCCAGACTCAGATCGTAATATCAAAAAAGGATATTACAAATCAGGAAGAACTGCCGGGAGCACATCTGCAGGTGCTTGATCAGAAAGGAACTGTAATAGAGGAGTGGGTATCTGAAACGACGCAGCATAAGATACAGGGAAAGCTGACGGCTGGCGAAACCTATATTTTAAGAGAGACAATCCCTTCTGATGGTTATGCCCTGGCAAAGGATATTGAGTTTACAGTAAGTAGAGATGGAAGTGTAAACTATGTAGAGATGAGGGACGATACTACAAAGGTAAGGATTTATAAAAATGTATATCAGGAGTCTGGAGGAGAACTAACGGAGACATCTCCTTCTGACGCAGAGGAGGCAGTACCGGTAAAAGGGGCTGTTCTGCAGATTCTGAATGAAGATAAAACACCGGCTCTGTTTGAGGGAAAGGAGATGATTTTTACAACAGGAGAAACCTTTGCTTTGCTGGAACGAAAGCTGACAGCGGGAAGGACTTACTGGCTTCATGAGATAAAACCGGCTCCTGGATATGGCTATGCAGAGGATATAAAATTTACAGTCAGCATGGATGGGAAAACAGACATTGTGGTGATGGAGGACAAGCCTACAAGAGCGGTTATTTCTAAAAAAGATATTGCAGGAGAGAATGAGCTTCCAGGCTGTGAAATGAAACTTCTGGCAGAAGATGGAAGAGAGATCGACCGATGGATATCAGGAACAAAGCCTCATGAGATTACAGGAAAACTGGAAGCTGACAGAACCTATATTTTAACAGAAGTAAAACCAGCCCCTGGGTACGCCTATGCAGAGAATGTAACATTTACAGTCAACCATGATGGAAGCGTCAATCAGGTAGAAATGCGGGATGATGTGACAAAAGCAGAAATTTTAAAAATTGACGGAAGCAGCAGAAAACCTCTTATGGGAGCTGAACTGGAAATTATAGATGAAGCCGGAAACTGTATGGACCGATGGATTTCAGATGAGAAGTCTCA
The DNA here is from genome assembly GCA_027698105.1 of Lachnospiraceae bacterium AM93-12TA. Classification (GTDB taxonomy): domain Bacteria; phylum Bacillota; class Clostridia; order Lachnospirales; family Lachnospiraceae; genus Otoolea. Next base: position 1,454 of record JAQERH010000029.1, on the reverse strand, counting down.
CAAGATATATGGGAAATTAGAGGCTGAAAAAACGTACATTCTCCGGGAGAGAAAGGCTCCGGCCGGATATAGACTGATGGCGGATCAGGAATTCACGGTCAGCCGCTCTGGAGAAGTGGTGACTGTAATAGCTGAAAACAGGAAAAAGGGAGGAAAAGAGGAGCGGGATTATGTGATAAAGCTGAAAAAAACAGATGAGGCAGGAAATCCGCTTTCCGGCGCAGTCTTTATGGCGACAGATGAAAGCGGGAAAATGCTTTCGCTGGAATCTGAAAACAATGGAGCAGAATTTAAAATCCTGATAAAAAAGCCGCAGATTATTACAGTGACAGAGATAACGGCTCCGTCTGGATATAAGGCAGCATCGAAGCAGTATCAGATTCGTATTCCGGCAAAAGGGGATGCAGAACTCGTGAATGGAGACAGCATGTTTTATCAGGATACAGAAAACAGCTATGTTTTTATTGCCGTCAATCAAAAGAAAGAAAAGGTGAAGGGAAAAATTACGGCATCCTATGACGAGGATCTGTATGGAAACGGCTCTATGAATATGCGGGACAGAGGGGCGGAAATTCTTCTGACCAAAACAGGAGACGATTTTCCGGCAGTATTTTTAACAGCGCTGTTTGCAGCCTCAGCAGCAGGGCTTCTGATTTTATTGTTCCGAAAAAAACGACAAAAAGACTCTTGATGAGGAGAAGACAGATGGGAAAAAGAACCAGGGGCATCAGAAAGAAACTGAAACAATTATATACAGCCGCAGCTGTAGCTGTTCTGATCGTCACTTTCTTGTTAAGCGCTGTTCTTCTGGCTGGAAAATACTGCCGTGACCAGAGCGGGAAAGAGGAATACCGGCTGATCAGAAAAATAGCAGGAATCTCTGAAAACAGGCAAAGATACTATATGGACAGTAGCCATATTCCGGCAGTTCCTGATGAGAACGGGCTTTTACAGATAAACCCTGACTATGCAGGCTGGCTCTTTATTCCAGGGACAGAGATCAGCTATCCAGTTGTGTATCCTGAGAACAATTATGAATACCTGAACCAGACCTTTGAAGGGAAGGAAAATGCATGCGGATGCCTCTTTTTTGAGGCATCCTACCCTCCCTTTTCTTCGGAGAACACAGTAATTTACGGCCACAATATGAAGTCGGGGGAAATGTTTGGAACCTTAAAAAAGTATAGAGAGGAGGACTTCTTCAGACAAAATAAAACGATTTACCTGTGGCACGAAGGGCAGTGGAGCATGTATCAGGTTCAGAAGGCATATTTGACAGACAGGAAGGACAAAAGCCCTTATGAAGCAGGAAAAGAAGCTTCAGAAAAAATGCGTCTGACCTTAGTTACCTGCCATGGAAAGGAGCAGAGGCTGATTGTTCAGGCGGAAAAGCAGAAAAATTGCTGACTTGAAATTTTAAATTCCAGTGCATGATTAAATTCCACATGGGTTTA
>JAQERH010000028.1 GCA_027698105.1 Lachnospiraceae bacterium AM93-12TA | reverse complement strand
TGACATATCTTATATCAGTTTTTTGAGTTTACACAAAACTTGAAACGGTCTCTTTTTTCATTCTTCAGGCTAGACGCTTTTTCCTGTCTGATAAGCTTTTTCAAGTGCAGGGTGTCCGGCGATTTCTCCGACACTGTTCACACCGCCGGCAAAAATCGTGTCAACTAATTTACAGCGGCTGAAGCAGTCTACCCAGCCCTGTATGGCTGTTATGCTTCCTTCCACAGCCGATACTTCTGCTTCGGCTGCCGCTGCCAGTAAATACACTTTAGTAAAGGCATAATCTGTATCATATAAGGGGTTCGCCCGGTCTAACATAGTTTTTAGCTGGCCGCTGACACTATAATAGTAAACCGGTGTAGCGAAAACCAACACATCTGCCTCATGCATTTTACTGGCAATTTCTACTGCGTCATCCTGAATGACACAGCGGCCACATTTCAGGCAGGCAAGGCAGCCTTTGCAGAAATTAATTGTTTTATCGCAGAGAGAAACTTTTTCTACGATATTTCCTGCTTCCTTTGCACCACGGGCAAATTCATCTGCTAAAGTGTCCGAGTTTCCGCCTTTTCGCGGACTGGCAGAAATAATCAATACTTTTTTGCTCATTACATTTCCTCCGTATCTAATCGTTTGATTATTTTAGCAGGCACACCGCCTGCAACAACATTTTCCGGAACATTTTTTGTGACAACTGCGCCTGCGGCAATGATAGCGCCATTTCCAATGGTCACACCGGGAACAACGGTAGCATTTGCCCCTATCCAGACATTTTTTCCAATCATAATCGGAGCTGGATGTAAGGTGCTTCGTTTTTTCGGAGAAAAATCGTGGTTTAATGTGGCAAGCACTACATTATGTCCGATCAAAGCACCATCGCCAATCGTAATACCGCCCTGATCCTGAAAACGGCATCCTGAATTGATAAAAACATTTTTTCCAATCGTAATATTTTTTCCGCAATCCGTATAAAATGGCGGGAATAATCCAAATGACGGGTCAACCGGCTTTCCAATCAACTCAGAAAATAATTCTCTGATTTCTTCCGGTTCATGATAGCTTCCGTTTAATTCGGCAGTTATTTTCATTGCTTCATGACTGACTTTGTGCATGAACTGGTGTATCTCTGAATTTCCGATCACTGTTTTTCCAGCATTCAGATGTTTCAAAAAATCAATTAACTCCATAGACGTCCCTCCTCTTTTTTATTCATAGTATATATCGCACGGATATAAAACATCAAATACCTATATAGAATATAAATGTATGCTTTACAGGCATATATAGCAGAGCTATAATTATTATTAATAAATGAAAAGGTGATATTGGCTTATGGAAATTCGTGTCTTGCGCTATTTTCTTGCTGTAGCAAGAGAGGAAAGCATTTCTAAAGCAGCAGAATATTTGCATATTACACAGCCTACGCTTTCAAGGCAGATGATGGAATTGGAAGAACAACTGGAAACCAGGCTTATTAACCGTGGAAAACGGAATCATAAGATTACTTTAACGGATGAGGGAATGCTGCTTCGCAAACGGGCAGAAGAAATCATTCAGCTGGTAGATAAAACAGAAGCTGAATTTATTATGTCGAATGAAATCATCAGTGGCGATATTTATATCGGAAGCGGAGAAACAGACGCTATGCGCCTGATTATCCAAATTGCTCAAAATCTTCAAAAAGGTTATCCTCATATCCGCTATCACTTGTTCAGCGGCAATGCGGAAGATGTGACGGAAAAACTGGATAAGGGATTGCTTGATTTCGGAGTTTTGATTGAACCTGCCAACATAGAAAAGTATAATTATATAAAATTACCTGCAGCAGATAGGTGGGGCCTTCTGATGCGAAAAGACAGTCCTTTAGCACAAAAAGAAAAAATTACACCTGAAGATTTAACTGCAATTCCGCTTATCACATCACGGCAGGCACTGGTTGGCAATGAATTATCCGGGTGGAGCGGACAGGACTATGAAAAATTAAATATTGTGGCCACCTATAATCTGATTTATAATGCGTCTCTTATGGTGGATGAGGGATTTGGTTATGCCCTCTGCTTAGATAAGCTGGTAAATACATCTGAAAGCAGTAATCTGTGTTTTAAACCACTTACACCGCCGTTAGAAGCGCATTTAGACATTGTCTGGAAAAAACATCAGTCATTTTCAAAAGCTGCGAAAAAGTTTTTGGCGGCTCTGAAAAAAGAAATAGCACTGACAGAGTAGATGCAGCAGAAATGCGGTTATCAGGACGCATGGAACAGGGGGGACGTCAGATGAATATCAGAGAACTGTGTTATTTATTAAAATATGCGAAAGATCCAGAAGAGATTGACAGAAGACGGGCAGACATCCTGGATCTGCTTCCAGAAGCAGAAATCATGACAGATTATGATCAGCAGAACTGGACCCATCAGTATGACCTCTGGCAGCACAGCCTGCACACGGTTCTTGGCCTGCCGCGGGGAATGGAAGACGACATGCTGTATCTGGCCGCTTTACTTCACGACATTGGAAAACCGGAGTGTCAGACGAAAGGGGAACGGGACGGGAAGATCAATATGCACTACTATGGGCATCCGGAAAAAAGCCTGCAGCTTGTAAAAGAAAAGATTGTACCGAACTTGGAGCAGAAGGGAGAGTTTCTGTCAGAAGCAGAAAAGAAGAGGCTGTTTTACTACACTGCCTTTCATGATGATCATGTGAGTCTGCGGAAAAAGCATCTAAGACGTCATTTGAAAATGGCGCCCTTCGGGGAATTTCAAAAGCTGATGCTTCTCCAGACGGCAGACGCCAAGGCCCACATTCAGGTTCCGGTGATCGAGGAGAGGGTGCGGATCTGCGAAGCTCTGGCAGGGGAATACGGAAGAGAACTGTATCAAAGTATCATAGAGGAAGAAACAGACAGTCCGGGGCCTATTACACAGGCAGAGTACGATTCTTTTAATATGCATCTGAAAAACAGAATCATGAACCATGTTTTCTGATAAGTTTCCGTTTGCAGGAAATACAGCGCCAGTGTATCCTGGCGCTAGTGATTGTCCAGGATGATTTCGCAGGAGGTATTGGGGAATTCCTGGGCAATCTGTTCATTTAAGCAGCTGCCTGCTTCCCGGATGCTTTGTACAGATACGGTTTCTGTGGAAACGTAAAAATAGACAGCGATCCACATTTTCCGCCCGGTTCGGGCAATGTCATAGAACACAGGAGTAAAGGAATAGCTCTCCAGAACTTTTCTGGAGATATCCTTGATCCTTGTGACTGTCTGCTGATCAGGAGAAAACAGAAACAGTTCCCTGAAGGTTTCAATTAACATTTTAATGGTTTCCGGGATCATAAAAAGCATAATCAGGATGGCAGTAATCTGGTCAAAATACGGGGAAAGAAAGGCCAGAGGAGTATGCTGCAGCTGCACTGCAATAAAAAATGCAAAAGACATTCCAAGGCTGTATGCTACATCCATTTTCCATCCAAGTATCTCTGCTTTTACAGTAGGAGAGGAGATATTCTGGCTCATCCATTTCATAAGGAGCAAAATCAGAAAACTGACCAGTCCGAGGGCCAGCTGAAACAGGGAGACCTGCCCTTTATTGACGGCGCTGCCGCCTGAAAACAGCTTTTCAACGACGCTTGTCAGAACGCTGGCAGTTACTGAAATCAGCATAATATTTTTGATTAAAATAAAAAAGGATTCCAGCTGAAAAAATCCATAAGGATGCTTCTCAGAAATAGGGCGGTGGAACAAAGGCGTCAAAAATAATAGCAGGATAATAAACACCAGCTCAGAAGCGTCATACAGCGCGTCCATCAGAGTGGACTGGGAATGGCTGTATATGGCATAAATTAATTCGACAATAACAAAACCAATGCCGGAAATCAGGGAAATTAGTAAGATTCGTTTTTCCAATAATTCTTCAGCGCATTCCTGTGAATGGGAATACATGATAAGTCACCTTCCTAATAATAAAGTCATGTGTACCAGTGTAGCACAGAATATTCTTTTTGAAAATAGCTGCAGCCTATCCCCCCTCTTTTTTAATATTTTGCGTTGGATAGTCTGTATAATAGTTCATGATATTATAAGCAGCGTGAAAAGGAGCCGTGACGTAAAATGGCAGAAAGAAAAAGTAAGAGCCGGAATGCCCGGCAGAGAGAAATATACGATGCAATGCTGACACCCATGAAAGATTTTTATGATTTTTCTATGGATTGTTATAGAGAACTGGGAAGACAGAAACGCCGGGAAAAGGTGTTTCGGGAAACACTTTTGAAGGTTTACAGGCGTCAGGAAGCAGAGGAAGGGAGAGGGGAAACGGCGGAGGACGCCGTTTTCTGGGCTGCCGGAAGGCTTTCAGACCAGCAAAGTCAGAAGGCGCTGATGCGCTGGGGACTGAGTGAGGAGCGGAATAAGTCAGAGGAGACATTTCTCACCAGAGAGATGTGGGAACAGACGCTTTCGCTCTGGTGCTCAGAAGATTCTTTCCCATATCTTCCTGAAAAAGCGTATTCGGCAGAACGCCGGGATGTGGTGCTCTATGTGATGATGGTTCTGGGGTTTACAGTGGAGGAGAGTACAGAGATGCTGGAAGAGTTCAGCCGGAGAAAAGACAGGGATGAATACAGGCGCCTCTACCAGCTGGATTTAAAAGAAGCTGTATTTTTATTTTTTATGGAGTGGAACGAGACCCATCCGGAGGGACAGATATCTTATGCAGAAGTCTGCAGCCGCTTTGAGCAGTATGGAAGAAAGCTTCTCAGATGGCTGGATTTAGAGGTGAGGCAGGTAGAACTGGAGGCTAAAGAACCTGACTGGGAAAACAGCGAGCCTCTGGAAGAGTTTCAGAGCCACTATAAAAGGCTCTGGGAAAGGATTTTTTCAGATGGCGGAAAATGTACCTTTCTTTCTCCCGTTTCCGTGGAATGCCTGGAGAAGATCGATGTATTTAATGGGGAAACTCTGGAGGATATGAAGCGGCTTCTGGCAGTGCTGTCAAGCGCTGGCCGCCATATGGGATACAGGAGCAAAGAGAAAAGAGAGCAGGGGATTCAGGAACTTCGCAGGCGCAATGAACTGACAAGAGCGAACCGGGGAACGCGGGCAGCAGCAGACCAGATAAACCGGCTGACGCTGGCTTCTGCAGCAGATCTGGATACCGCGTTTGACTCCTTTTGCAGAGAAATTCCAGACTTTTGCAGTGAGGCTCACTGGCGCAGGTATTCGGCTATTATGCGGCTGTATGCCCAGGCGGGAAAAGGAGGGCAGAATCAGGGATTCTTAACAGAGAGAAGGAGGCCGTCTGAACGGACCGTGAATCCGAGAAGATACAGAAGCCTCTGCCTTACAAATGGGGACAGGGATCCGGGAAAGACAGATGGAAGGCTGTCGTTTTCATACGGCGGAGAGGCAGTGAACCGGCTGATTGAGGCGGAAACCTCCAACAGCCGCCTGATGACGGATCTGATGCTCCCGGTTCTGAAAAACGGAGCGTCCGTATTCGGAGGGAAAAGGCAGGACAGCTCTGTTTTGTTTCATCTGCTGAAAAATAATTACCAGCATTGGATTTTGGGAAAGAAAGGGCCTTACCAGGCTTATAAAAGGGAGACCATTCTGAAGGTGCTTCTGGCTGCAGGAATTGATACAGCAGAAAAGCTTTCAGAGGGAATGGAGCTTTCAGGAAGTCCGGGGCTTGATCTGTTTAACCGGCAGGAGGCTATGGCTTATCTGATAATATCCTACAGACAGAAAATAAAGCGGATTTATCTGGATTTATGGGATTTGGAGTGTTCCTGGGAGGAAGGTTTCAGCGGGGAGGAGTACTGGGAAGAGTGTGGGGAGCTTTTGCTGGAGCTGCCGCCGGAGCTTCGGCCTGGTTTTGAGGATCTTGCTTTGGATGAAGCAGGGATCCAGACAGCCGGTGTCCGGCTCTCCTCTGATCCGTCTTTATTATGTGCTGAAATTTTAGACTCGGTGGAAAAATTTCTGTATTTTCCGGCAGCTTATGATTTAAAACGGTTTGATCTGCTGTGCCTTTCTTTTGAGTCTGAGGGCAGAAAAGCTTCAGATCTGGGCAGGGAGCTGTTTTACGGTCCCTATACAGGAGATTTTGAAGACGGAACGATGACAGAGCGGCGGGAGATATGGGGCTGTGTGTGGAAAGCTGGATTTTCTGCATCTTCTGCCATTGGAAGAACAAAAGAAGTTTTCCGGCTATGGCAGGAAACCATGGAACTGGGGGAGACTTTTTCTGTGGAGTTTCCGGAAGATAGACAAAAAGGAGAGGTGGCAGAGCTTCATTTAAAACATCTGAGCAGGAATTTAGCAGAAAGAAACATGGAAAACAGAGAAGAACAGAAAGTTGAAATGCTTCAGATTTTTCAAAATTTATCAGAAATATTAAAAAAAGCGAAGTTTCTTTCACAGAGTCCGGCAGCTCTGGAGGCAGAGGCGGCGCTGGAATTTCTTCTCTGCGTGCTGGCGGCTTGCCAAGAAGCAGGTGCTTTTGGCAGGGAATATGAGGAAGCGAAATACCAGGTTTCCAGGTGTGTGCAGAGCTGGATTCTTGCTTCTGGCATCCGCAATATGAATCTTCGGGCATACCGGAAAGTCTTTGGCTGCGAACAGTACAGGCCCTCTGCCAGAGAGGTTCATAGACAGGAGATGGAAGAGACAGGAGAGATTCCTGGGACAGTCAGAGACTGGGAGGATGCAGATTACAGCTGGGGACTTTCAGAGAAGGATTTTGGACGGCAGAATCAGAAGCTGATGTGGGAACGGATTCATGCAGACAGAAGGCTTTTGGAGGAGGCTTTGTGGTGGCTTGAAAAAAACGGTGAATTATCCAGCCATATGGGCAGAGCACTGCAGGAACGCCTGGACAGAATATACAGTCAGGAATTTAAAGGAGAAGAAGAAAAATTTTTGCAGAGAGGGAAGGGATTTAGTGGAAGATAGAAGGTATTTGCAGAAAGGGACGGTGATTCAGGCAGAGGATGGGCAGACCTTCCGGATTCTTCGTCCGGCCAGCGGCGGTGGAACAGCGCTTACCTATTATGGGGAGGAACTTTTGCCAGGAAGGGCAGATCTTCATGGCGGGCCGGACGGCAGACAGGATTGGGAACAGGAGCCAGTTCCTGTCTATCTGAAAGAGCTGTATCCGAAAGAGGAAGGTTATTTCCGGCAGGAAAATGGGGCAGTTAAAGGGACAGAATCCTTTGACGGACAGGCTGAACTTCTTGTTCTGGAACGGGAATTTCTGCGGGAACAGAGGGTTGGGAACCAGATTCTGAAGGAAGGGGTTTCAGGGGTTTATCCTGTGACGAAAATTGTGAGGGACAGGATGACAGGCAATCTCTACGGAGTATTTTACTCCTGTCCCCCTTCCATGTCTCTGCGTGCCTTTACAGAAGAGGGCTGTCAGCTGAGTCTGGCAGGAAAAATACGGACTGTTCTGGAGCTTTGCCGTGTGGTGAAAGGCCTGCATAAAAAAGGAGGCTTCTGCCACAGGGATATCAGTCCGGGCAATGTATTGCTTCTGGGGGCGTTTACCGGTGAGGCGGAAACAGTGGGCCGCGTCCGGTTTCCAGGGGCAGCAGAGCTTTGTGAACGGAATCCGCAGGTGGGGCTGATTGATTTTGCCTGCGCCGGAAAAATTGGCAGCCAGGCTGATGAGGACGGTATGGAAGACATGGCTCTCTGGGTGACGGACGGATTCGGAGCGCCGGAACGATTTGACAGCGGACCATGTGAGGCGGCAGCTGACGTGTACTCCGTGACGGCCTGTCTCTGGTATTTTATTACAGGAGAAGCGCCCTTTGACGGAGTAAACAGAGAAGTTCTCTTCCAGTGTCTGAAACGCCACAGGCCTGTCCGGCTGGGAGGCGAGTTTGGGCTGGCCAGTGAAAAGACTCCGGGGAAGATTTCAGAATCTGTTTTTCTGCGCCTGGCCCAGGTGATGGAGCGGGGGCTGGAAGAAAAGGAACGCCGATACGGCAGCATAGAACTGCTGGAGCGCAAGCTGTCGGAGGTGCTGGCCCTCATTGAGGGAGAGGCAGTGTCAGAAGAGGAGCTGCAGGAAACGGCCTGGGAACAGTACCGTCGGGTGCGGACAGAAGGACGGCTGGGATATGCCATTGATTCTGGACTTTTGCCCAGTGGGAGAGAAAAGCTGCAGGAAGGCAAAGGGAAGACCCCTTCCCTGCCTCTGGTGCAGGCATTGTCACAGAGCGCTGGTTCTTTTTTCGTAATTGGCGAGGGAGGAGGGGGAAAAACCACCTCTGTGTTGGCAGCGCTCGATATGCTGGAGACATACCATGTACCAGTCATTCCAGTCTATCTGGAGCTGAACCGCCTTCCAGCTGACGGCGGCGGTCAGTTTTTGGAACGGTATCTGGCGGGGCTTTTTAAGGGAATTCCGGGCGGGCTTTCTGAACCGGAGGATCCTGCGGCAGCAGCTTTTTCCAGACGTTTTTTCATGAAACCGGCTGACGGCATTCCAAGGTATCTGGCAGTGCTGGACGGCCTGAATGAAATGGTGTTTTCAGACAGCCAGGCAAAGGGAGAATTTCTGGAAACGGTGAATGATTACCTTTCCAGGGCGCAGAATCTCAGGCTGATTCTTACTGGAAGACAGGATGAAAAACGGATCAGGGCAGAAAAGCTGAAGCGCTTTTATGTAGAAGATCTGTCTGACGAGACGGTGAAAAAAGCCCTTGTTCAGCCCTTGGGGCAGCCGAAAGAACAGACAGACTTCAGCAGAAACTGCCAGGCCTTGTGGAAGGTGCTTCACATACCATTTTTTCTTTCTGTTTATCAGTCTCTTTCAAACAGAGGAGAGATAAAAAATGCAGGGGAACTTCTGGAACGGTATTTTTTTGAGCGGGCAGAATCTGTAAGCGGTGCCGGAGATTATGGAGAACGGAATCTTTCTGAAGAAAAGTATGGCGATAAGTATTATGCAAAGGGAGTGACTGTGCAGGCAGTCCGCCGGTTTGTACTTCAGACAATGCTGCCGGAGTTGGGCTTTTTTATGGCAGAGCAGGGGCGGTTTTTTCTGAGAGAGGAGGAGGCTCTTTCTGTATTAGAGAAGTCGGTACAGAATGCAGCTCTGGCAGACAGAGCAGGTTCCAGACTGTGCCGTGTTCTGGGTTCAGGAAGCGATTTTTCTGTGCTTGCAGAGCGTATTCGGAAGGAGGGAATGGAGAAATGTCTGGAAATTCTTACAGAGCAGCTGGGAATTCTTGTGAAAAGCGGAGCAGATACCGTCTCATTTCTCCATCAGCATTACAGAGATTATTTCGCGGCATCGGCGGTGGTGAACCGTTTGAAAGCCATTACGCTCCTTTCACCGGAAACTGCCGCAGATTTGTTCCATCAGTCCTTTGACAGACAGGTCTGGGACAGCAGTGTGCTCCGGTTTGCAGGGGAGATACTGGGGCTGCCCGGAGAAACACCTGTATTTGACGGAACCAGGTGGGAGCGGGGATTCAATGAAAATCCGGCAATGGAACGGATGCTGCGGCTTTTAAAGCGATCCAGCCGGTTTTACGCACAGCTGCAGATACTCCGCAGAAGCTGCGGGGAGGAATTTAAGCCCTGGAATGCCGGGGAGGCAAATTTGTTTGGCATGTACCAGGCCTGCTGCCAGGGGACAGGCACAGGGGGAAGGCCGGATCTGTCGGGACTTGATCTGTCGGATATGGATTTAAGCAGTTCAGGGATTGAGAGAGCAGTTTTTTCGAGGCAGGTCCCAGGATTTTCTGAAATAGAGAGCAGGAGAAGAGGTCTCTATGCCAATCTGACAGATACGGATCTGGGATTTGGAGAGCGGCTGCTGCTTCCGGAAGATCCCATGATAGGACGCGCGGTCTGCCACCCGTCAGAGCCTGTGCTGCTGGTTAGCCGGGAGACCCTGGGAGGAGTCTGGTATCTGGAAGAGTGGAATCAGGCAGATGATACAAAAAAACTCTATGGTACGTGCAGTCCCTTTGCCAGCTTTGGCTACAGCATCAGCGGAACTTATATCTGGCAGGAGGATTTAGAAGAATCAGGAGAACTGCGGGTTACAGAACGGGAGACGGGACACTTTGGCAGTACAGTCTGGAAGGAAGAGCAGGTTCTGTTTGCAGGGCCGCTTTCCGGAGAACGGCTGGGCCTGGTGCTTTTGGATGATAAAAACAGGCTGTCAGCAGTCTCTCTGCCTCTGAAAGAGGCTGTATATGGGATTTTTCAGGCTGAACGAATCTCTGTGGCACAGGGATGGATGCCGGAAACAGATGGTTCCAGTCTGCAGTTTGATATGGCGGACGAAAGAAGCGTGCTGGCCGGAACTGGGCGGGAGATCTGGCGTCTGACCTCTGACGGATGCAGGCGGCTCTTTTCGCTGGATGAGGAGGAAGGAAAACAGGGAAAATTTCTCTTTGCTTCAGACCGCAACGGAAAGGCAGTCTACATATTTTTAAAAGGTGAGAAAGGAACAGGAAGATGTATCTGTCTGGATCCGGTGACAGGAGAAACGACAGGGGAGAGATTTCTTTCAGACTGTGACGGAAGCGGGCTTTTCTATGTTCCGGAATGGGCCTGCGGGCGGGCAGAAGAGAACTTTCTGCCGGATAAAGAAACCAGCTGGAATGGTTTTATGGAGGCAGCTGGACGTCAGGTGATGATTGCCTACGAATCTGGTTTTACAAACGAAGGTGGATGGAAGGGGACAGGAGAAGAAAAAGGAAAGCTGGCTCTGTGGACCTTCACCCCAGGAGCTGAATGCCAGTCCTATCAATGGATGGACGAGGCAGAGGGGAAAATAAGAAGGATTTCTCTTGGAGAAACCATGACGGCAGTTTATAGACAGAACTACGACGACGGGCCTTTGGGGGGCGAATATTCTCTGCAGGTGCTTTCGACCATTGACGGCGAGGTATACGCAGAATGGGGGAGGAACAGGAAAAGCGACCGTTTTATGGGAAAAAGCGCAAGAATATCGTTTTGCGGGGCAGGGCTTTCCAGAGCCGGCGGGCAGAAGTGGCTGACCGTGATGGATCCTGTGCTGCACATGGCAGTTTTCATGGAACAGACGGGAAGCAGGAGTTTTCGCATGGGAGGCTTCTGCTTTCCGGAACCCTGTCCGGATCCTGTGCTGGCTGTGTACACAGACTGGGAAACCAGGCTGGTCTACACCTTTGACGGAACCTGCATTCAGGCTTTTTCAGCAGACACCGGGGAAGAGGACGCCGAAAAGAGACAGCTTTTTGCAGATGCCAGGAGCCAGAAACACTCTCTGTATGAAAAGAGGATGGCAGCTTTATTCAGGCATCAGACAGAGATTTTAAAGGCGGCTTTTACGGAGGATGGAGAAAGAATCGTGATGAAGATTTTCTACCCGGGACGAAGCGGAGACGACAGCCAGACAGAGGAAATCTGGGAGTGGGAGCTGGAAAGAGGCAGCCTGAGGAAGACACAGGAAGAAGAGATAAAAATGGAGCTGTGGGATGTGCCCGGCGCATATTTTGCAGCAGATATGGTGTATCAGTCCCTGGGCTGGCTGGGCTTTACGGCAGGCTGCCCTGGAAGCGGAGGATGGGATTATGAATAGCAAAAGCGGGAGAGGAGCCTACTGTGATTTTCATTTGTATACAACGCGCTCAGGCGGCTCATATACAGCCGAAGAACTGGTAAAAGCCTGTGTAAAGGAGGGGAATATCAGAGCAATTTCCATTACAGATCGCAAGGCAGTCTGCTCTAAAAGCCAGCTGATTTCCCTGAGCGAAACTTATCAGGTGAAAATGATTCCCGGTGTGGAGCTTCCCTGCGTCTATACGCTGGCAATGGGAAAGCAGAAGGAGATTTCCATTGTCGGGTACCATGTGGATCCGGAACATCCAAATCTGCAGGAAGTATTAAAGGAAACCCGCTGGCCTTTAAGCTTTTACAGAGCCTGTCAGGCAATCCTGGCTTCCGGCGGAGTTCCGGTACTTGCCCACCTGTACCATTATCAGGGCCTTGACGACTGGGACAGAGATTTGCTGGTAAAAGATTTCGCCCAGTGTACCAGGGGAAGGGGCGGAATGGAGGTACTGTGCGCTGGATATGATGAGCAGCAGCGCCAGAAGCTGGCAGAGACAGCCAGGTATTATCATTTAGTTCCCTCAGCCGGCAGCGGCTTTTGCAGGGAGGGAGAAGGAATATGCCTGAATAACAGGTTTCCCATGACAATCTGTGAAGGCTTGGAAGCGAAATGGCTGGAAAACAGGAACCAGATAAAATTGTGATAAAAAATTTTTGAAAAGACGGCTAACTGCCGTCTTTTTTAATGTTTTGAGGAAGGGAAGGGTTAAAGTAAAGATATCCATAACAAACAGGAAGAAAATGCAAAGGAGAATAGATTATGTGGAAGCATTTAGATGAGGAAGGACTAAAAGAGAAGATGAGACAGCTGGATGAGAGACAGTGGACAGACGAGGAGCTGCGGGCGGCAGGAGAAGAGCTTGGCCTGCCTGGGACAACGCCCTTTTATACAGAATCAGGCTGGAATAAACAGCCAAACGAAAATCCTGTGTTTGAAACGCTTTTGTCCATGCTGCGGGTTACCTCCCCCTGGGCGGTGGAGCGGGAAAAAAAGCGGCTTGAGGAGAAACAGGATTATGGATGGGCAGAAAGGAATCTGGTAGAAATGGCGAAACTTTGCTGCATATCAAGGGAAGCAGGGAGACCGGATCTTTCCGGTTTCGACCTTTCAGGACTGGATCTTAGAAGGACAGCACTGGCAGGAGTGATCCTGTCTCATCCCAGCCTTGAGCGGCATTTTCCGCCTCTGTGGAGAGAGCCGTTTGTATCAGAACGTCCGGTGGGGCTTTACGCAAACCTTAAGGGAGCCTTTCTGAGACCGGAAAATCTTTATGGTGTATCAGAAGAGGAGTGGAAAAGAAGGATGGATGTCCGCGAAAAGCTCCAGGAACACTATGAAGGACTGGAAGACGGCCGGGTCTGGTGGATTGCCTCGAAGGCAGAGCCTGTTCCGGTTACGATGTTTGATAATATCAGCCGGGCTGTTTATTACTACTGCATGAAAGATGGGAAGCATTTCACTGTCTGCGGCTGCAGTTTTCCTGACATTCCAAAGGAGAAAACGGTTCTGGCGGTGTGTGCGCTCCATATCCCTGAGATTCTTATGATGTGTACAGAAGAGGAAGTTTTATTTTTTCACACCCATTCAGGAGCCAGGACCCACAGAAACGGAAAGTTTTGTATCCCGGTTCCAGAAGGAATCAGGATCAAAGCAGCCCGGTTTGCTCCCGGAGGCTCATCGCTTGAACTGACTCTCACAGAGCCTGTAAATGGGAGCTTCTGTGTTTCCTGGAATCTGTTTTTCAGAGAACAGGGGACGGATGAACTGCACTTTTATGAGGCCGGTGAACAGACAGGCGATATTCTAGGCACAGAATGTCTTCAGGAGGATTATGAAAAAGCAGCAGACAGCAAAAAACGATATCTGATAACGGAAACCAGGATTTGTCATCCGGACGGGCAGCGGTTCACAGAGAGGAAGGGGAAGGATGACATGACGCCCTGCTCCTTTCGGGAGGAGGAGATTGTCTGGGTCAGAGAGGATCGGGCAGTCAGGATTTCTGAAAAAACAAATCCGCTGGCAAAATGCTGGGCTGCACTGATTGAGTTTGCAGACGTGGAGAGCGAGGGAGACGAGATGCGCGGCGACCAGATCCGGACGTTTTTCTGGGAGATTCCAGGAAAGAAAAAGGCAGTGCGCCGTCTCAGAAGCAGCTGCTGCCAGGGCCCCCAGACTTCTGATTATGCCAAACGGAGCTGGATCGGCTTTTACGACGGGGCGCTGGAACTGGAAGAGGGGGCGGTACACCGCTATGTATTTCACGAAAACGGCGTGATTGGATTTTACCGGGGAGAGCCGACGCCGGGAGGCTTCTGGATTGGATGCCCAGGTGTGGATGAAAGACTGGTCTCAGAACAGGAGTACCTGTGATGCAGTAAAACAGCAGAGTAGGAGGAGATATGACAATGAGCAGAAGCGAAAAGGAACAGATCAAAAATATGCTCAGAGGCTATAAGAGAATTACCAAATCGATGCTTAAAATGATTGAATCATATGGCCTCATCGTTTCCGGCTGCGGAAAGCACTATAAAATAAAGAGAGAGGATCAGCTGGGAGGATTCGTAACCTTTGCAAAAACACCCTCTGATACCAGGGCCGGATTAAATGTCAGTGTTGAGATTATCAGGCTGATCGAGCTGTAAAAAGTAAAAGACAGGGATAAGCAGACGGGTCAAGGGAGGTGTCAGGATGAAACGAGATCCGCTTGTTTTAGGAGAAGGCTGTATTCTGTCTGGAGATGAGATTGGAAAAACAAGGCCCAATGGAAATGCGCTGATTGTCGGTACAGGCGGCTGCGGAAAAAGCACCAGCGTTGTCTTTCCGACACTTATGCTGTCAGAGCACAGCAATCCGATTATAAGCTGCGCCAGAGAACGAGAGGGGTATACCATAGCCAGGTATCTGGAGACGAAAGGCTATATGGTTCGCATGATGAATCTGAACCACCCAGACAAAAGTACCATAAGCTTTGATCCGATACAGTCTGTGCAGGGCTATGAAGATATCGAAGCGCTGGCAGCAGATGTGATGGATGAGGCGTTTGGGAAAGAGGATAATTATGAGAAGGCGAAGGCAGGACAGCTGCTGAACAGTCTGATTGCCGCAGTCCTTATGGCTGCGGAAGGTATTCTGGGGACTGCGGTACGAGTCAATATGCCTGCCGTACTGGGCTTTTTCGATCAGCTCATCCCTGTGGAGAGGGAGAATGGGCATTCTGTAAAAACGCCGTTAGACAGCTTGTTTGAGCAGCTGGAAGAGGCCGTCAGGGGATGCAGCGCGGCCAGGGAATACAGAGCCTGGCGGAGTCTGCCTTATGAGGCGGCGTCCCGCATCAGAGATATTCTGGCATCTGCTTTAAGCACAGTATTTCCTGAATCCATCCGGAAGATGATGGCAGCAAAGCCCCGCTTTCATGTTAAAAATTTTGCAGACAGCAAAGAAGCGCTGATTATCATTGCCAGCCCTTCCGACCGTTCCAGGCAGCATTATGCCAATTTATTTTACCGTGATACGGTACGCCAGCTGCTTCAGTATGCCGCAGAATGTCCAGACGGAGAACTGCCCAGAGAAGTCCGGTTTATTTTTGATCCCTTTGTCTGCAATGCTCCTATTCAGGGATGGGCAGAGGATATGGGCCTTTTCCACTCTGCAGGAATTTCAGCAGTCATGCTGCTCCAGTCGGATCAGCAGCTGGAGGCCGTTTATAAGGAAGAGGCTTCCCGGATTCGGCAGAACTGTGCGGTGTACTGCTATTTTCCAGGCGGCTTTGACTATAAGTCCTGCGAAAGCATCTCCAGGTGTATGGGGCGTTCCTGTGAAGAGATGTTTTATGCTCCGCTGAATCAGGTATTTATCATGCAGTCAGGGCGCAGGCCGGTTCATATTCCACGTTACAGTGTACCTGGCAGCGAAGAATATGAAATCTATATCAATATCAGTAAAACAGTTTCTATCAGATGACAGCCGGGAGCGTCCTTTCTTATGAAATATTTTTAAAGGAGACGCGCTCTGCTACTTGACATTACATAGTAGTAGGTATAATATAGTATTATAGAACTACAGATACCGGAGAAAGGCAGAGTACGCATATGAACGCACAGTTTAAAAAGGGTGTTCTGGAGCTGATTGTACTGGAATCCGTCCGCGTCAGGGATCGGTACGGCTACGAGCTGGTGGAGGAGGTATCGAAAGTAGTGGATGTGAATGAGGGTACGATTTATCCGCTTTTAAAGCGTCTGACTAATGAGCATTATTTTGAAACGTATCTGAGGGAGTCCACAGAAGGTCCTCCGCGTAAATATTACCACCTGACAGCAGCAGGCATCTTGTACCGTGACAGCCTGGAGGCGGAGTGGAATCAGCTGACAGAAAGAGTAGGACAGTTTTTGGAGGAGTGCAGACATGGATAAAAAGACATTTTTAGAAGAACTCAGATCATCGCTTTCCGTGCTTCAGGAGACAGAGCTGAATGACATTATGGATGAGTATGAGCAGCATATTGATATGAAGGTGAAGAGCGGCCTGACAGAAGAGGAGGCGATTGCCGAGTTTGGCAATCGGAAAGAACTGACAGCAGAGATTTTGGAAGCCTATCATGTGAGAGCAGATTATGAAGCCGGGAACAGTGAAGAGAAAAAAGGAGAAGCAAAAGAAAAAAGCAGCCTCTGGCATCGTCTGGCCCGGCTGTGGGATTCTGGCCGACAGGCTGCGCGAAGACAGATCATGCGGTTCAGGGCCTGGTTTTTTAAGCTTTTAGGCAGGAAAAAGACATTTGTTTCCCAGGAAGAGGCGCCCAGGAAAAAAGAAAGAGAAAATGCAGGAAGCAGCAATGGATTTTTATATTCCATGGGCTTAAAGGCGAACCGTCTGTGGAGAAGGATGGGATATTTTTTCCGGCGGCTGTTTATACAGAGTGTGAGGATGGCGCATTGGTGTTGCCGAAACATCTGGACTGTGGCGCTGTGGTGCACTAAGGCAGGGTGGAACGTATTCTGGATTTTCTTTGCTCTGATTTGCGGAAGCTTTGGCCTCTTTAGCCTGTTCGGCCTGGGAGTGCTGGCAGTCCTGCTGTTTCAAGGGTATCCTCTGGCCGGAGCAGCCATTGGAGCTGTGGGAGTGAATCTAAGCCTGTTTTCAGCGGCTGGTCTGGGTCTGACATTTCTATGGAGACGGAATCGAAACAAGGAGGAAATTCCCGACAGGCAGGAAGAGGAGGACAGATACTATGCGTAGAGTACAGAAAATTTTGCTGGGAACATTTCTGGCCGGAGTGCTGGTAAGCGGTATCGGAGCAGGTACTGCGATTGGAGAATATTCTTCCTTCACCTATCTGGGGGAGCGCGTTCTGGGGCAGGAGAATATGACAAAGACAAATCTTGATTATGAGTTTTCACCAGAAAAGGGGGCAGTACAGATTTTTCCCAGCCAGTACAGCTACTATGTGCAGGATGTACTGGAGCTTTTGGAGGATCCATCGGTTCCGGAGGGAACAGTGCGGTTTGAAATTACCTGTAATCCAGATTTGGCAGAGCCATTTCTTCACTTTACAGAGCTTGAGGAGGACACCTTTGAAGAGGAAGGCTCTGTAAAAGATACTCAGGAGACAGAACAGAAACAGGCTGTTCAGGGAAGTCTGGTTCTGAACTGGAGAAGCTATACAGACTTTCCCATCTGGATGGAGGCCAAGGCTCAGATCATTGAGGATTTGAAAAACAAGAGCTTTGCCAGCTACCGGCTGGAAGCAGTAAGAGATATTACTGTAAAGGTCAATCCCGCTTCCAGAGCATTTATTCTGTTTGAAGATTAGGATCCTGGGAATTGGCATGGATTCCCTGGAGACACTATTGACAAATTCCGACAAATATTGCAAACTATAATAAGTGGTTTTAAAAACTAGATAGTAAATCGGAGGAATTTGGCGTGGTGGAGATAATAACAGATTCTTCTGTATTGTATACAGAGGAAGAGGCAAGGGCGGCAGGATTTGAGGCGATTCCCCTGTGTGTAAACATCGGGGATATGGAAGGCAGAGATTTACAGATCGATATGGAAGAATTTTATCGGCGGATTGGAGAGGGACAGGTTCCCCGTTCCTCCCAGCCGCCGATTGGAGACGTGGTGGAGGCATATGAGCGCTATCCGGAAGCAGATATTTTAAATATTGCCATTGCAGACGGTCTTTCAGGCACTTATCAGGGAGCCTGCAGCGCTAAGGGAATGGTTGAGAATGGAGACAGAATCACAGTCTTTAACAGCAGAACCCTGTGCGGCCCACACCGGTATATGGTGGAGACGGTTCAGAGAATGAAAGAAGAGAGAAAAAGCCTTGCACAGATGATTCAGTGGCTGGAGCAGGCGGCTGCCCGCACAGAATCGTTCCTGATTCCCCAGGATTTTTCTTTCCTGAGACGGGGAGGCCGTCTGACGCCAGTGGCTGCGGCTCTGGGCTCTGTGCTGCGGCTCAAGCCAGTGATGAAGCTGACAGAGGATGGAAAGCGGATTGACAAGTGTTTTGTAAAGCGAACCATGTCCGCAGCGGTAAACGGGATTATTGATCACATGAAAAAGGCAGGAGTCTGTGAACGGCATATTGCCTATGTGGTTCATGCTGCCGCCCTTCAGGAGGCAGAAAAGGTTCGGGAGATGCTTAGCCAGGCTTTTGCCGGGCTGGAAATCCATATCATGGATCTGAGTCCTGTATTTGTGGCCCAGGGAGGGCCAGGCTGCATTGCCATCCAGTATATTGAGCGGTAGAAACAGAGAAGCAGAGCAGAAAAGAGGTGTTCCATGAAACGATTCAGCAAAAAGGAGATTTTTTCCATTCCCAATCTGATGGGATACTTTCGTATTTTAATGATTCCTGTGTTCTGTTATTTATACATAGGAAAGAAGATGTATCTGGAGGCCTCGGCAGTGGTGCTGCTGTCCAGTCTTACCGATCTGTTTGATGGAAAGATAGCCAGAAAATTCAATATGGTTACAGAGCTTGGAAAACTTCTGGATCCAGTGGCGGACAAGATGACTCACGGTGCGCTGGCTCTGTGCCTGGCGGTCCGTTATCCGCTTATGTGGGCGCTGATCCTTCTTCTGATTGTAAAGGAAGGGTATATGGCGGTCATGGGAGCTGTGCTCCTGAAAAAGGGGAAAAAGCTGAACGGAGCCATGTGGTTTGGAAAGGTGTGTACAGCCGTCCTTTTTGCAGGACTGCTGATGCTGTTTTTATTCCCCCATCTGCCTCTTTTCTGGGTAAACAGTCTGATTCTCGTTATGATGGCAGTGATGATCTTCGCTCTTTTAAACTATATTCCTGTATTCAGGCAGATGAAACAGGAAGCAGACAGGCAGAGTGGAGAATAACTGCTTTCACAGGATGAGGAGCTGGCTGCATTTACCGACTTCTTTATGAATCGTTTTGCCACAAAGTAAGGTAAAAGATGCCTGTTGGACAAAAACAATGCGGAGGTTTAATAGCCCCCGCATTGTTTTTGTCTATGATGAATAAAAAATTTCCAGAATTCAGAGGAGAACGCTGGGAAAACCTGCAGAAAATTCTGCAAAACAGGATTGAGGAAAGATGTGATTCGTGGTAGGATACGAGAAGAAAAGCTTAAGAAGGATGATGTGCGGAAGAAGCCGCAGGAGGAAAGAACATGTTTGCAGATTACCATGTCCATTCTGATTTCAGCTGGGATTGTCAGACTTCTATGGAGACCCAGGTAAAGGCGGCCATAGAAGCTGGAATTGAGGAGCTGTGCTTTACAGATCACGCAGACTACGGAGTGAGAAACGAGGCGGGAAGATTTCCATATAGGGATATTAAGGCGGAGATGGAGCGCCTTCAGGAACTTTATGGAGGGCAGATTCGCCTGAGATATGGCGCTGAGTTTGGCATTCAGACTCACACAATTTCAGATTATCAGAAGGACGTCGGGAGAGAACCCTTTGATTTTATCATTTTATCCTGCCATCAGGTAGATAATCTGGAATTTGATAATCAGGCATATCAGAAAGGAAAAAGCCAGAGAGAGTACAATGAAGGCTATTACCGGGAAATCCTTAACGTAATCAGGCAGTTTGACAACTACAGCGTTCTGGGGCATCTGGACATGATACTGCGCTATGACAGACAGGGGCACTGGCCGTTTCAGAAATCCCGTCCCCTTGTGGAAGAGATTTTAGACCAGGTAATCCGTCAGGGAAAAGGGATTGAGGTCAATACCTCGTGCTTTCGCTATCAGATAGGAGATTTGACGCCGTCAGAGGATATTTTGAAGCTGTACCGCCGTATGGGCGGAAGGATTCTTACGTTGGGTTCCGATGCCCACAGACCGGAGCAGCTGGGAGATCATTTCCTACAGGTGAAGAAAAGACTCAAGGAACTGGGCTTTGACAGCCTGTGTAGTTTTTGCCGGATGGAGCCGGAATTTTACCCGATTTAGCTTTTGAGCCTGGCATGAAAACAAGAGGAAAGGCAGTGCACGGGCAGAAAACAGAATGAAAAAACAGGAGAAACATCTATGATACAGGATATTTTACCACATCAATATGACAATTCTTTTAAACAGCCAGAACTTACAAAGAACAGCTTTCTGCTGTATATTCATCAGGGAACCATTCTGCTGAAAAGCAGAGAGGCAGAGAAAAGCGGAGAACAGCAGGAAGAAAGAGAAGAAAAAGATTACAGGGAGAAGATTTTCGCCTCTGCCCAGACCCTTCCGGCGCCGGATGCCCTGGAACTGATGACAGCGGCGCAGGCGGAAGAGACAGGCCTGATTCCGGAGCTTTCCAAACGGGCAGAATACTTATTTTCTATTGATGAAATCCCTTATTTTATGGTGAGAAGCGCAGAAGGAGACCCGGCGCTAAAGCTAGAAGGGGAACAGAAGCTTTCTTTTCAGGGCACAGCCTACTTCAGGATTATGCAGCCGGAATACCAGGCCTTTGCGGCGGTCACAGCAGTTCAGCTGTTCCGGTGGAAGGAAAGCCGGAAATTTTGCGGCTGCTGCGGAAGCAGAACAGAAGACAGCAGGACAGAGCGGGCGCTGGTATGCTCCAGATGCGGCCATATTGAATATCCTAAAATCTGCCCGGCTGTGATTGTGGCGGTAACAGATGGAGACAGGCTTTTAATGTCCCGGTACAAGGGGAGGGCCTACAGGGGCTATGCCCTGATCGCAGGCTTCGTGGAAATTGGAGAAACCTTTGAGGAGACGGTGCGCCGGGAAGTCATGGAGGAGGTAGGGCTAAAGGTAAAGAATATCCGCTATTATAAGAGTCAGCCCTGGGCCTTTACAGATACAGAGATGATCGGCTTTTTCGCAGAGCTGGACGGAGACGATACTATCCGCCTGGAGGAAGACGAGCTTTCTGAGGCTGGATGGTATCACAAAGATGAGATTCCAGAGGACAGCTCCTCCATCAGTGTGGGAAGTGAAATGAAGATGGCCTTTAAACACAGCAGGATTTAATTCCACCTATATCTTCAGGTAATAGGTCCTATTCCTTTTAATTAATTGACAAAAGACCATTTGATTGCTATTATTGTTGATAAACCCGGTGAGGTTTGCCTGTAGTTTGCGACAGCAGGCAGGCTGGAGCCGTTTGAAAAGAAAAGGCAGGTAAGGGCATGAGCAGAATAGTATTATCTCTGCTGGTAGACAATACAGCAGGTGTACTGAGCCGTGTGGCCGGGCTGTTCAGCCGCCGCGGCTATAACATTGAGAGTCTCACTGTTGGTGAGACGGCAGATCCCAAGTATTCCAGGATGACAGTTGTTTCCCTGGGTGACCAGGAGATTCTGGAACAGATTGAGAAGCAGCTTAGAAAGCTGGAGGACGTCCATGATATTAAGGAACTCCGGTCAGGCCATTCTGTTTACCGGGAACTGATTCTGGTAAAGGTGAGGGCTAACGCGAATGAGCGTATGGCGATTAACGCTATTGCCGAGATTTTCCGTGCCTCTGTTGTGGATGTGGGAAAGGAATCCGTGACAGTGATGCTGACAGGAGATCAGTCCAAGCTGGATGCGATGATCAATCTGCTGGAGGATTATGAGATTTTAGAGCTGGCCAGAACAGGAGTAACGGGACTTTCAAGAGGTGCGGAGGACGTGAGATACCTTCCGTAGTTTTGAAGCTGACGGATACTGTATTTATTTTTTAATTTTCACCCTAAGGAGGAAGCGACAATGGCAAAGATTTATTACCAGGAAGACTGTAATTTATCATTATTAGAAGGAAAGACAATCGCCGTGATCGGCTATGGAAGCCAGGGACATGCTCATGCACTGAATGCAAAGGAATCAGGCTGCCATGTAATTATCGGACTGTATGAGGGAAGCAGCTCCTGGGCTAAGGCTGAAGCTGCAGGCTTTGAGGTTTACACAGCTGCAGAGGCTGCTAAGAAAGCCGACATTATCATGGTTTTAATTAACGATGAGAAGCAGGCAAAGATGTACAAGGAATCCATCGAGCCGAATCTGGAAGAGGGCAATATGCTGATGTTTGCTCACGGCTTTGCTATCCATTTCGGACAGATTGTACCTCCGAAGAACATTGACGTAACCATGATCGCTCCTAAGGGACCAGGACATACAGTAAGAAGCGAGTACCAGATTGGCAGAGGTGTTCCATGTCTGGTTGCAGTTGCCCAGGACTACACAGGAAAGGCCCGCGACCTGGCTTTAGCATATTCCTTAGCCATCGGCGGTGCGAGAGCAGGCGTACTTCAGACTACCTTCCGTGAGGAGACAGAGACAGATCTCTTCGGAGAGCAGGCAGTTCTGTGCGGCGGTGTGACAGCTCTGATGAAGGCTGGATTTGAAACTCTGGTGGAGGCTGGATATGAGCCGGAGAGCGCATACTTTGAGTGTATTCATGAGATGAAGCTGATTGTAGACTTAATCTATGAGAGCGGTTTTGCAGGTATGAGATACTCTATCTCCAATACGGCAGAGTTCGGAGATTATATCACAGGACCGAAGATCGTGACAGAGGATACAAAGAAGGCTATGAAGCAGGTTCTCTCCGATATTCAGGACGGAACATTTGCTAAGAACTGGCTGTTAGAGAACCAGGTGGGATGCCCGCATTTCAATGCCATGAGAAAGAGAGAGGCAGCTCATCAGCTGGAGAAGACAGGACAGGAGTTAAGAAAGCTCTACAGCTGGAATGACAGCAATAAGCTGATTGATAACTAAGATCAGAACAAACAGAATCAAATAAAAACGAATGTGTGTGTGAATGTATAAAGCGGAGGCTTCTCTTCCAGAAATGGAAGGGCGGTCTCCGCTTTCATATACGCAGTTCCTGCGTTTCCTTTAATTCTGCTCCGGCGTACAGAACTTGACAAACTGGCTGGTAGTTTTAGTCAGATAGGAAGGATTGTAGGAAAATCCAATGGTTCTTCTTCTGATAGGCGAAGCCAGGGGAATTTCAATGAGGCTTCCCTCCTCCAGCTCTTTCCGCACAAAATCCTTGATGACACAGCCGATTCCAAGGCCGATTTTAGCAAATTCGATGATTAAATCCATGGTAGTGGCTTCCAGGATGTGGCGGGGCTCAATATTATTTTCTGCAAACCAGGCATCTACATGACCTCTTGACATGTTATTCCGATCCAGAAGCATGACGGTTCCTTCAGAAAAAATGTCCGTATCCCGGCCTTCCCGCAGAAACAGATTTTCCAGATAGTTTTTTGTACATACGAAGCCATCGTTAATCTGCATCACAGGCAGAAATTTTAAATTCCGCTTGCTCTTAGGCTCTGCTACCAGTCCGATATCCAGCTGCTGCTGTTCCAGCATGGAGACGGTTTTTGCAGTGGACTGGCTTTCGATTGTAATTTTAACGTGAGGATTCTGCTCCACAAATCCCTTTAAATAAGGAAGGAGAACGTACTTGCAGAGTGTGTTGCTGACTCCGATTTTCAGCTGGCCGATATTGAAATCCTTGATTCGGCGCAGTTCATTTTCTCCTCTGTTTAATGTGTCAAAGGCATTGCTCACATGGCTGAAAAGCACCTGGCCTTCTACTGTAAGCTGCACACCTCTGGAGTTTCTGGTGAACAGAGGAAGTCCCAGACTTTCCTCCAGCTTACTGACAGCTTTGCTGATAGCAGGCTGGCTGATAAAAAGTTCCTTTGCGGCCTTTGAAATATTACCCGTCTTGGCAACGGCATAAAAAATTCTGTACTGCGATAAATGCTGTTCCATACTCTTACCTCTTATCTGTTGTCTTTTTTCTATAACTAAACCTTATAGTTCATATTCGCAATATATATTGGTATTATAACAGCCCCTGTGGTATGATGTAAATACTAAATTTTCCTGACAGCAGGAAAGACAACACAGCTCCAAGGAGGAAGACAACCATGGGTATGACAATGACGCAGAAAATTCTGGCCGCTCATGCCGGCCTTGAGTCGGTAAAAGCCGGACAGCTGATAGAAGCAGAACTGGATCTGGTTCTGGGAAACGATATTACTTCTCCAGTGGCAATTGGAGAGATGAAAAAGATGAACACACAGACTGTGTTTGATAAAGATAAAATTGCTCTTGTGATGGATCATTTTATTCCGAATAAGGATATTAAGTCAGCGGAGAACTGTAAGTGCTGCAGAGATTTTGCCTGCCGCCATGAAATTTCCAATTACTTTGATGTGGGAGAGATGGGGATTGAACATGCCCTGCTTCCTGAAAAAGGCCTGGTAGTAGCCGGGGATGCGGTGATTGGAGCAGACTCACACACCTGCACCTACGGTGCTTTGGGAGCTTTCTCCACAGGAGTGGGCAGTACAGATATGGCTGCCGGCATGGTGACGGGAAAGGCCTGGTTCAAGGTTCCCTCTGCTATCCGGTTTGAACTGACAGGAAAGCCAGCTAAGTGGGTCTGCGGAAAGGATATTATTCTTCACATTATCGGCATGATCGGTGTGGACGGCGCTCTGTACAAATCTATGGAATTTACAGGAGACGGCATCAGATATCTGTCCATGGACGATAGATTTACTATCTGCAATATGGCCATTGAGGCAGGCGGCAAAAACGGCATTTTCCCTGTAGACGAGGCTGCGAAGGAATACATGAGAGAGCACTCAAAACGTGACTTTAAGGTATATGAGGCGGATGAAGATGCAGAGTACGAAGCTGTATATCGCATTGATCTGTCAGGGCTGAAACCGACAGTGGCATTTCCACATCTGCCGGAAAATACCAGAACCATCGATGAGGCGGGAGAAATTGAAATTGACCAGGTTGTCATCGGTTCCTGTACCAATGGAAGAACCGAGGATATGAAGACAGCTGCGGGCATTTTAAAAGGCAGAAAAGTGAAAAAAGGCGTCCGCTGTATCGTGATTCCGGCGACGCAGGCGATTTATCTCCAGTGCATCAGGGAAGGCTGGATGGAGACATTCATTGAAGCGGGAGCGGTAGTCAGCACGCCTACCTGCGGTCCCTGCCTGGGAGGATACATGGGTATTCTGGCAGCAGGAGAAAAATGTGTTTCTACCACTAACCGGAACTTTGTAGGCCGCATGGGTCATGTAGATTCAGAGGTATATTTGGCCAGCCCGGCTGTAGCCGCTGCCAGCGCTGTGGCAGGAAAGCTTTGCGGACCGGAGGAAATCAGCAGCCAGGAAATGACAGGAGGAAATTAACATGAAGGCACGGGGACATGTATTCAAATATGGAGATAATGTAGATACAGACGTAATTATTCCGGCCAGATACCTGAACGCCACAGAGGGAGCAGAGCTGGCTAGGCACTGCATGGAGGATATTGATAAGGAATTTGTCAATCAGGTACAGCCAGGCGATATTATCGTAGCCAATAAAAACTTTGGCTGCGGTTCTTCCAGGGAGCACGCGCCGTTAGCCATTAAGTGTGCAGGTATAAGCTGTGTGATAGCAGAGACGTTCGCCCGCATTTTTTACCGCAATGCCATTAACATCGGGCTTCCTATTATTGAATGCCCGGAAGCCGCCGCGTCCATTGAGGCCGGCCATGAGGTGGAAATTGACTTCGACAGCGGAGTGATCACAGACAGGACCACAGGAGAAAGCTTTGAGGGACAGGCATTTCCTCCTTTTATGCAGAAG
The DNA here is from genome assembly GCA_027698105.1 of Lachnospiraceae bacterium AM93-12TA. Classification (GTDB taxonomy): domain Bacteria; phylum Bacillota; class Clostridia; order Lachnospirales; family Lachnospiraceae; genus Otoolea. The sequence continues at coordinate 13,867 of JAQERH010000028.1, read as the reverse complement.
ATTATCGAGGCCGGAGGTCTGGTAAATTATATTAATCAGGGGAATCAGCCGTGACAAAAACAAATGTAATGCGGCTCTTAGATGCCGCAGGAATTGAATATGAAGCCGGAGAGTATGAGGTGGACGAGGCAGATCTGTCAGGAAGCCATGCTGCGGATATGATGGGCGCTGACCATGATTCCATGTTCAAAACTCTGGTACTCAGAGGAGAAAAGAAGGGATATCTGGTCTGCTGCATTCCCGTGGACGAGGAGCTGGATTTAAAGAAAACGGCCAAAGCTGCCGGGGATAAGAAAGTAGAAATGATTCATATGAAGGAGCTGCTGCCGCTGACCGGATATATCCGGGGCGGCTGTTCGCCTGTGGGAATGAAGAAAAAATTCCCCACTTATATAGAAGAAACAGCCGTTTTATTTGACAAAATTGCAGTCAGCGCAGGGATGAGAGGCGTTCAGATTATGGTAAATCCAGAGGAACTGGCCTCCTATATTGGGGCTTCTTTCGCTTCTCTGGTAAAGGATTAGAAGCAGGAAAAGAGAGAAAATCGGGTTCAGATCAGGCAAAAGAGTTGACATAAAATCAAGGGCCGGCTGGAACCCGATTTTTTCTTATCGTAGAAATTAATAAAATTGTAATAATTGGAATTCAGACCTGGCGGGAAACCCTATAAAAATTCAACAAAAAACAGAAAAAATTTTGTGATGAACCTACAAATGTGTTAAGAAAAAATTAAATACGGATGTCAGATGTCACAAAAATGTAAAACACTTATTGACATTTACTGTACCGCTCCCATATAATTAGCCCCGTCACTGGAAACGGGCCGGAAAACGCCATTGGGCAGTTTGCCGGCAGAGAAGAGGAAAGAGGAGTGTGTATGCCAGACATTTACTCATTTCTTCAGACGGTGTATCAGTTTGTAAAATCACTGGCTGTCAATATGACTAAGAAAATGTACCGGACTGCCGCTGTGTTTACCACAGGAGCCGCAGTAGTGACAGTGGTGATGTTTAATTCCGGAGATTTTTCAGGGGCAGGCAAGAATGCCGCCGTATCCTTGTATGGAGACAGTGAGGAATCAGAGGATTTGACAGATGAGCTGCCGTCGGAGGAAACAGGAAATGCAACAGGAGTCCGCATGGAATTCCAGCTTGCCGCTTCAAACGAACAGGGTCAGCATCTTTTAGGAAGTCTGCTGGAAAAGAATATACAGGATGAGATTGCCCAGAATGCCCTGGAAGTAGAAGCGATTGAAAAAGAGGTTCTGATGCAGGCGCAGCAGGCAAAAAAGGAAGCAGAAGAGAGAGAAAGGGAGAAGAAGCGTGAAAACGCAGTGATCTCTTATACAGACGAGGATTACGAGGTACTCCTTCGTATTGTGCAGGCAGAGGCAGGAATCTGCGATGACAAGGGAAAGATTCTTGTAGCCAATGTAATTATTAACCGGGTAAGGAGCAGCCGGTTCCCAGGAAATGTCAGGGACGTGGTATATCAGAGATCCCAGTTCTCACCGGTGTCGAACGGTACGATTAATACGTGCAGGGTGACGCGGCAGACGAGAGACTGCGTGGATCGGGCTCTGGCGGGAGAGGATTACTCAGATGGAGCGCTGTTTTTCATGAACAGAAGCCGTTCCGCATCGTCGAACGTAAGCTGGTTTGACGGCCATCTGACTTATATTACACAGCACGGAGGCCACGAGTTTTACAGATAAAATTATAAGAACATAAGAAAGAGCCCCTGACGGGAAAGAAGAGCTTTGAATTGCTTCTTTTCTGCCAGGGGCTCTTTTTATGACATAGGAAATTGTGTCCTATGTCATAAAAAACGTTTCGCTCAGGATACACACTCGTGCGAAGAAGAAACTTACAAATGTGTCACAGATTCAAAAAGTCCGGCAGCCCGATCTATGACGCTCCGACAGCCTGCTGCCCCGACCGATCCGCTGTCAATGATATCCTGAATGATATCAGCCGCTTTTTCCTGATCATCCAGAGAAGCCAGGGAGATATCGCTGAGGATGTTTCTGAGAGCTTCAGAGCTGATTCCGGCGATTTCCCGGCGCATGGCGCGCATTCCGGCGTTTAAAGGGCCTGAGAGAGGCTGAGCCTGGGAGAAAGCGCTTAAAATATAGCCATTTAGTTCTTCCTGAGTCAGGCTGAGCCCTTTTAGGGCAGTTCCGGCTGACCGAAACAGGCGGATCGTCTCTTCAAGGCCGGGATCCGCTGTACACCAGAGGGAGAAGTATCCGTTAGCCAGAGAAACATCAATGCCGCAGTCATAGACCCCTCCTTTGTAGCGGAGAGCCGGTTTCAGGTATTTGTCGCTCAAAGCGGTTAAAAAGGGGAGATACCGCCCTTTAAACTCTGCCCTCTTTGAAAAATCGCCGATGAGCCGGATTTCCTGGGAGGAGGCGTCTAACGACACAGCAGCCTGCATAACCGGGGAGGGCAGAAGCCCTGCTTTCTCCGGGCTGGAACTGTCACAGATACTGTCAGATGGCAGAGGGAGATCGCCCAGAAGCTGTGAGGCGGCAGTCTGAATGGAAGGAAGCGCTTCTTCACAGGCAGCTGCCAGAAAAACCATTCTGTGTCTGGTGAGAATCCGCTCTGCAGTTTCCTTCAGATGGCAGGCAATTTCAGTTCCGTAGGACGGGTCTTCCTTCAGGCGGCAAAGCGCATCTTTAAAGAAGAGGTAGATTTCCTGACTGTTTGCTGCTGCCCGGAACCGGGCGTCTTTTCGCAGTGCGCTCTCGGCAAGCGAATAGGAGAGGGAGGCAGCATTTTCTCCCTGGGACAGATCGTAGTCAGGGGTGTACTTTTCCAGCGCCCGCACGATGGATGGCGTGTCAGAATAGTCAGCTGTCCCCATGATTTCCAGAAGGAAAGAGAGACTTCTCTCAAAATCCTCCGGAAAGCCGTACCAGAAAACGGAGAGGGCAGGATGGCTGTGTCTGCCAGCTTCCTCCTCTGGAAATACTTCATCAAAGGTGCAGTCGTGGAGCAGTTCCTGTTCCAGAAGCTTCTGTTCGGCGGAGGAATGGGAGGGAGTATCCAGTTCTGTCAAAAGAAGCTGATACAGAGCCAGAAACGGAAGATCCTCTTTTTTCAGAAAGCCCAGATCAAAATAAATCTGAAAGCCTGCACAGAGCGCTCCCGGCACAAGGGAAAAATACCCTTCGATTCCCCGGAAGTCCTTTTGAAAAAAGGCTGGAGATTCAGTAGGGACCGGAAGTTCCCTGGGATGAATCAGGAAATCCTGATTAGTAAGCTCCCGCTCATTCCATGCAGAAAATGCCCTGGAGCGCAGGAGAAGGGCATCAGCTTCCTGACGGCTCAAGGAAGCCCTTTTTTTCTTTAAATATTCCTCCTTCTGCTTTTCCAGCCTTTCCGCAAGACCTGGCAGGGGAATGGTGACAGTCAGAGCGCTGGTGTCAGGAGAGAGGGCTTTGCAGGCCATAGAGCGGATTAAGGACTGCTCCTCCATGGAGTCAGAGGAAAATTCTTTGAAAGCCTGCTCATAGAGAGAAAAATAATCTGTTTTTCCAGTCAGGCTCCAGTAACGTCCGATTTCTTCAGCAGCATGGCAGCTAAGATGTATGCCCTCCCTGGTCAAACTGTCGGTCATGCGGTTTTCTCTCACAGAGGCCAGACACAGCTCTGAAGGAAGTCCGTGAAGAGAAATTTCGTGGAGAGAGCTTTGAATGACAGAAAGAAACGTTTCTTTGAGCGAGGCCTCTCCATTTAAGAGCCGGAATTTTAAAACAGGATGAATGAGGAGCGTATCCACATAAACTTCAATGATATGATTCAGTCCCTGCTTTCTGGCCTCCTGGTGGAGAGGAGAAGCACTGTTGTCCAGGAGTTGGGCAAACTGCTCCCAGAAGAACACCTCCAGGCTGGAAGCGAAGGACAGATCTACTGCGAAATCAATGACAGAGGCTTCGCTGTCCCGGCTTTCCAGATAAGCAGGACTGTTTTCTTCTGAACTGCGGAAACCAGAAAGAACCGGTTCCTGGAAAACAGAAGGGGAAACAGAATCCTTCCGGGCCGGATACCGGGACAGGTGTTCCTCATTGAGAAAGGCCAGAACCGCCTCAAAGTCCATGTTTCCGTATAAGAGGATCAGGCAGTTGGAATACTGATAATATTCCTTTAAAATATGCAGGGTTTTCTCCCTGGAAATTTCTGAATAGTGAAAATGCGCCCGGCCTGGAAGGCGGGAAGCAAGGCTGTCCGGATAGAGAGTTCTGGCCGTATGGCTGTCGGCATTTTCCTCTAAATCTGTTAAATGGGCCCAGTCCTCCCCCAGAACTGTGCCGGACATAGTCAGAGGACTGTCCGGTTCCTTTAACTCGAAGCGCAGAGCCTCCCGCTCAAAAAAGAAAGGCTCTGTCAGGGCTTCTGGTTCCTCCATGCAGCACAGGGCTACATCCATCAGTTTTATCAGCTGCTTCTGGCTGACAGAGCAGAAGGGGTAGCAGGTGCAGGAAGTGTCAGTCATTCCATTCATAAAGGTGGAATAACTTTTGCTGTCCATATCAAAAAAGATGTCGCGGCTTCTGTATTTACGGCAGGATGAGAGAACCAGATGCTCTGCCATATGGCAGGCGTCTGTTTCATCCAGCTGGGGCGTCCTGTAGATAATCGAAAATCCAAGCTCTGGATCGTCGTTTTCAATACAGAGAACAGTGGCTCTGCTGGCTGTGTGAAAAAGCTCCGCTGCAGAAGCAGAAAAGCATTCAATTGTATTGTTTGAAAGAACTGTAAATCCGTGAAGAACCGTTCCCGGTTCCGGCAATTTTCCCATATATGAGCTGTCCTCCTGATTTTGGCGCCGATTTGGCCAGAAGTTTTCCTGAATCGGTGCAATACTGTTTCCTAGTATAAGATATTTTAAAGAAGAATGCATCAGCAAATTGAAAAAAGGTCAGTTTTAACTGCTTGTACAGTCAGACAATAAATGGTATGATAAGCAGAAAAAACAAGAATGATGGGAATCATGTACAAGAGACAGGAGGATACTGCGATGAATCATGAATATACAGAAGCAGAAAAAAAGGAGAGGGATTGGTTTCAGGCCCTGCCCAAGGCAGAGCTTCACTGCCACCTGGACGGTTCTCTGCCCAGACATACAGTGAGAAGGCTGGGAAAGCAGGCAGGTCTTTCGCTTCCTGAAACAGAGGAGGAGTTAGCCGCTTCTCTGACCGTTCCGGCAGACTGCAGAACTTTAAAAGAATATCTGGACTGCTTTTCGCTGCCGATTTCCTGCCTGCAGACCTATGACGCCCTCTACACAGCTGCCTATGACACAGCAAAAGCCGCCTTTGAGGAGGGAACGATTTACCAGGAGCTTCGCTTTGCTCCGGCTTTTTCTGCTCATGAAGGCTTTACCCAGGAGGATGTAGTGCGGGCTGTCAGGGACGGACTGAAACAGGCAGAAGCGGATCTGGGAATGCATACAGGAATCCTGCTGTGCGGAATGCGTCATTTTGAGCCGGAGAAGAACCTGGAGATTCCGGCTCTGGCAGAGAAATTTCTGGGAGACGGCGTCTGCGGAATTGATATGGCAGGTGATGAAAAGGCCTATCCGCCGGAGCTGCATAATAAGATGTTTTCTCTGGCTGCTGAGATGGAAATTCCCTTTACCATCCACGCGGGAGAATGCCACAGTGCAGAAAATGTACGCACCTGTGTGCTGATGGGAGCCCGCCGCATCGGACACGGCATTGCCATGGCCGGGGCAGAGGAGATAGAGAAATTGTGCAGGGAAAGAAAAATTGCTGTGGAAATGTGCCCCACCAGCAATTTTCAGACAAAGGCAGTGGAAAATAGAAGCGATTATCCTATCAGGCGCTTTCTGGATCAGGGACTTGCCGTTACAGTTAATACGGACAACAGGACCGTATCGGGAACCAGCATGACAGAGGAGCTGTTCCTGCTTCACAGCCAGTTTGGCGTGACAAAGGAGGAAGCAGTTCAGATGACAGAGAATGCAGTCAGAGCAGCATTTGCCGGGGAAGAGGTAAAAAAGACGCTTCTTGGGAAGCTGGAAGAGTTCTGGAGAAGAACGGAACCGGTATCTGGAAGATAATAGATAAAAGACAGAAGGGAGAACAGAGATGGCGTTTCATTTAATCGATATGGATACCTGGGAGCGGCGGGAACACTATTATTATTACAGGGATCTGCTGAAGGTTCGCTATAATCTGAATATCCAGGTGGACATTACAGAACTGCTGGCCCAGGTGAAGGAGCAGAAGCTAAAATTTTACCCGGTTTTTATCTATATTATTATGAGGGCAGTCAATCAGAACCGGGAGATGAGAATGCAGACAGACGCCCAGGGCCGTCTGGGCTATTGGGATGAATGCCATCCCTCCTACACTATTTTTCATGAGGATGATAAGACTTTTTCCGACATCTGGACCGAATACAGTGAGGATTTTCTGACCTTTTACGATGCAGTGATAAAGGATATGGAAACTTACAGGGATCAGAAAGGAATTAAGCCAAAACTGGGGAAACCGGACAATTTCTGTCCGGTTTCCTGTGTACCATGGCTGAGCTTTACCGGATATGCCAGTGATACGTACTCCGATTCTCCGATGCTGTATCCGGTAGTGCTCTTTGGACGGTATTATGAGAAGGATGGCAGAGTATTTCTGCCTCTGGGAGCTGCGTTTCATCACGCTGCTGCCGACGGATACCATTCCTGTCATTTTCTCAATGAGATCCAGGAGCTGGCTAAGACGTTTCGTCTGCCCCGCCGTTAAGCTCCTTTGATTTGCTTCGGATGAGCAGGATCCCGGCTGCAATTACTGCCACAGCTACAACGCTCTGAGGAATGGCGCTGGCCAGAGAGTAGAGAATCTCCTCTGCCTGTTCGGTCAGCTCCATGGCCGGAAGCAGGTGGGAGAATAACAGCCGGTACAGATTGCTCCATAAAACAGAGATGCCAAAGCAGATCAGACAGGCGGCTGTAAATTTGCGGTGAGTCTTAAAAAAGAGGCTGTTCTTCCGGATGTCTTCCATGTGAATCAGATAATCATCCTCCAGCGCATAGAATTCGTCATCCGGCAGGCCGTTAATGTTATTGGCATGGAAAAAACTGTAGAACCATACTACGGGAGCCAGCAGACTCAGCACGTTCAGCTGAAGAAAACCGGACAGGGATAAAAGAATCACAAAAATAGCCATCAGGCTGGAGCCTGTTTTGAAAAATCCCAGATACATTTCTCCAGCTCCTGGTATCAGAGACCAGAGAAATGTCATAAGTTTACCTTTCTTTCTTGTCATATTTAAACACCTCCAGGTTTAATAATCGGTTAAGCTGTTCTGTAAAATGACTGGATGCTTCCCAGACGGTGCTGCCCTTTGCACCTTTCTGAGCCGCTCTACCGGTTTGCCTTTCGCTGTCTACTGTCTCCTGTCTGGCTTCAGCAGGACGCTGGACGGGACTTTGCAGAACAGGGGCGGCAGACAGAATTGCTAAGGAACACAGGACAGCAGTTCCCACTCGGAGACTGAAGTAAAAAAGCTCCAGTTTTTTAGAAAGCCGGTTGCTTTTTGCAATAATTTGAACATCCGGCCGGCTGATCTGGGACAGGATCTCAGACTTCATTCTGGCCGGTGCTGTAAGAAGCTCCTGTTCCTCCGTATGCAGAGCGATCTGCTGCCTGCAGAACCGGCAGGAGGACAGATGTTCAAGCTCTTTCCTGCTCAGGGAAGAGACAGGGCGTTTTGGGTCGATATGACCGTATTCCTGTTCCTGTTTATTTGTCATGGGGCAGTCCCTCCTTTTCGTAGAGTTTTCGAAGCATTCCCTTGGCGCGGTAGATCTGCGTCTGAAGAGTTTTTACAGGTTTTCCGGTTTTTTTAACAATTTCTCCTATTTCCATTTCATAATAATAATAGTCTAAAGCTGCCTGGCGGTAAGGTTCCTTTAAGGAACAGCAGCAGCGGTAAAGCCGCTCCTTTACCTCCTGCTCCAGATAGTCATGTTCTGGAGAATCAGGGGAGGGAAGTAAAGAAAAGTATTCATCCTCCGTGGGAACGGTTCTGTTTCCTGCCCGCTTCAGCCAGTCCAGACATTTGTTTGCAGCGATTTTGCAGAGCCACGCTTTAGCGTGAGCGCCGTCAAACGAGGCCATGCTTTTGTAGGCGGAGAGAAAGGTATCCTGAGTCAGATCCTCTGCGTCAAAATAATTTTCTGTGTATTTATAGCAGATGGAGAAAATTAAATTCTGATACTGGTCAATGTATTCTTCCAGTTGTTTTTCCGCATTGATAAAACCGCCTCCTTTCTTTGGCCAATGGTGCGCTGGCGTTTATGTCTCTCACAGATTAGAACGAACCAGTGGGGAGGATTACTTCAGAAATAACCGGATGAATCTAACAAGGACTGTAACACAGAACAGAGGAAAAGACAAGATTTCTCTTGCCGCTCTGCCGGGGCAGGAGGTATAATGAAACAAAAAGCGGAACAGAGAAGGAGGAAAGACGATGGATCACAGTAATAAGACAGCTGTCTCAGAGATTTCTAAAGAACAGAAAGAGGAGCTGATAAGCCGGGCTCTGGCAAAGCTTCCTGACGCCTATGCGCCGTATTCCCATTTTCATGTAGCGGCGGCTCTTCTGTGCCGGGATGGAGAAATTTATACAGGCTGCAATGTGGAGAATGCCTCCTATCCTGCAGGCATCTGCGCAGAGCGCAGTGCGTTTTCAGCGGCAGTCAGTGGAGGAAAGCGACAGTTTGACGCAATTGCCATTGCCGGGGGAATGGATGGAAAACCGCAGGATTACTGCGCACCCTGTGGAATCTGCCGCCAGTTTATGCGGGAATTTGTCCATCCGGATCAGTTCATCATTCTGTTAGCCAAGTCGCCTTCCGAATACCGGGAGTATACCCTGAGCCAGCTGCTGCCGGAAAGCTTCGGACCGGAAAATCTGGGAAAGGCTTAACAGAGCGCAGGCAAAAGGTTAGGAAAAAATGGAACTTGAAAAACTGTCTCAAGTGTTGTATAATGGCCTTACAACAAAAGAAAGTAATTCCTGGGATGTTCGATAACTCTTACTTTTTTTGAACCTACATTTGACATAACGGGATTCCAATATTTTTAAACGGATGTCAGGCCTCCTTGAGTGGAAGGCAGATGTTTAAGTGAGGTTGCCCACCTGGCGCGGCTAGGAGTCAATTTGGTAAGAGCCGGCATTTTGGGGTTACTAATGAAAAAAGCAGCGAGAAATCGCTGCTTTCTTTGCATTATCGGGAAAACGAAATGCTTTACGGGCAGTAAATTTGGCGGACGTTTCTTGCAAAAGAAAGTCAAGTCCGCTATACTGTACAGGAGAGAAACCAGAAAATTTCGTAACTTTTGGAGGAATGACTAGATTATGAAGGACAATAACGCAAAACGGTATATTTACTGGGGGCTTACGGCTGTCTGCGTCATTGCTGTATGTATTGTATTCTGGTACTGCATCAGAGAGTGGAAACAGGTGAGCGGATTTTTAGGAAAGCTCCGTTCGATAGCAGCGCCGATTATTTATGGAGGAATTCTGGCCTATCTGATCAGCCCGGTCTATAACAGGGTGTCAGAGGCTGGGCTTAAGATGCTGTCCGGCAGGATGAAAAGCGAAAAGCACAGACAGACGATTGCCAAGTCCATGGGAACGATTGCCAGCCTGTTTGTGATTCTGGCAGTTGTATCAGGACTGATTCAGCTGATTATCCCCCAGGTTCTCGACAGCCTGAGAGGGATTCAGGAATCATTTCCTGCGTATCTTCAGAATCTGTACGCCTGGATTCAGAAGCTTCTGGCTGATAACCGTGAGATAGAGACGATTGTTATACAGAATATTCAGACAGCGGTGGAGATGATGTCCGGATGGCTGCAGAACGCTTTTACAAGGTTTGATATGAAGCGCCTTCTGGATTTTCTGACGGGTGTGTCAAGCAGCCTGTTTGTACTGTTTAACTTCGTAAAGAACTGGCTGATTGGATTGATCGTCATGGTCTATCTGCTGAATATTAAGGATCACCTGATTACCCAGGCGAAAAAAATCGTTTATGGATGTCTGAGCGTCCGCTGGGCCAACCATGTGATCGAGGAAATGCGGTTTGTCCATAAGATGTTTGGCGGTTTTATCATCGGAAAAATTCTGGACTCTCTGATCATTGGTGTAATCTGCTTCATAGGAACAAGCCTGTTAAACATTCCTTACGCGCTCCTGATCAGTGTGATTGTGGGAGTGACGAACGTGATTCCATTTTTCGGCCCGTTTATCGGCGCAATCCCAAGCGGAATTTTAGTGCTTTTAGTAAGTCCGATTCAATGCCTTGTACTTTTGCTCTGGATCCTGATTCTGCAGCAGTTTGACGGAAATATTCTGGGACCGAAAATTCTTGGAAATTCTACTGGCCTTGCAAGTTTCTGGGTACTGTTTTCCATTTTGATTTTCGGAGGTCTGTTTGGATTTGTGGGAATGATTATTGCAGTGCCTGGATTTGCTGTTATCTATGATCTGGTCAATAAGGCAGTTAACCACTCTCTCCGGGTGAAGAGACTGTCTCTTAAGACAGAGGATTACGAAGGGCTTGATTATATTGACGAGGAGAAAAAGACCTATATTAAGTCGAAGGAGTAGTACGGCTGTGCAGAAGAACATGCCGCAGCAGAGAATAGGAGAATCCATGAAGTCAAAGAAAATGCTTTACTGGACCGGCGCCATCGCCGCCGCCGTAGTCCTGCTGATCATACTGATTGTAATGTTCGACAAAAATGGAAACTATGTTTCCAGGGCGCTGGCAGGAAAAGCGATGGCCCTGGGAATGGAAGACAGGGAGGTCTGCAGGGAGTGGGGAGATGAGAATGAATCCTTCTTTCCCGATTCAGCGAAAGGACAGTGGTATGTAACGTATCTGGACTATCTGATTGGAAATGGATACATAGAACTGCCAAAGGAGCTGGGCGAAAGCGACATGGAGGATTTTGCCGCTGGAGCGCTGACCTATGGAGAGGTGGCTTTTGCAGCAGAGAAGGTTGAAAAAGGGCTTTCCAAGGCATTAAACATTTCCAGAAAAAAATATGGGGAGCCTATGCCCAAGGAAGAATGGTGGCTGTTTTACGATACCTTCTTAAAAAAGGCGGATCCGGAGGGGAAGGTTCAGAAGCAGAATCTTGTGCTCTATGGCACGCCGGCTAATGTGGAGGGAGCTGGAACCTGGACGGCCTACACAAGTGAGGGGGAGCTGGAGTTCGAGGGCCTGTCTCTTGATGCTTATATCGATAAGGAAATCCAGGTGCGCGTCAGAGGAACGGATATCATCCGCATGGAAAAAGAGATTTCTGATAAGATAGTTTACAGAAATGCATGGCTGGTTCCGGCAGATGGGAAAATGGAGGTTTACATTGGAGACATTATGAGAACCTTCCCGCTGGAATCGGCAGTGCAGGAGGAAACAGGCGGTGTTCTGGCTGACGTATCTCTTACTGGAGGAAGGATTAAAAAGCTTTCCCTGAAGAAGGATGTGATAAAGGGAAAGGTGCTGGCAGTCAGAGACAATGCCATTGAGATCGAGGGCTACGGAAATGTGGCTGTCACAGATGATTTTAAGGTATACAAAACCTACGGAACGGTGGGAGAGGCCAGAAAAAAGGATATTTTAGTGGGCTATGATATACAGCATTTCGTAGTGGAGGATAAGCGAATCTGTGCTGCGCTTCTAGTAAAGAGCTTTGACGCCAGAAACATCAGAGTGCTTCTCATGAATACTGGTTTCCAATCCATTTTTCATGATACGGTGACGCTGAAATGTCAGGTTCCTATGAAAGTGACACTGGACAGCTACGAATTTACCGTGGAAGCCGGGGAGAAGTTTACAGTTTTTGACGGAGATGAAAGACTGAGAAGGGCTGACAGAAGATTTATTATTGAGCCGGAGGATCCGACCCAGTCCATATCTGTGACTACTCTGGAGAGAGGGCAGGGTACGCCGTCCTACCTGGGAAGCCTGGAGATCCATCAGGAGAAGGAGGGGCTTCTGCTTCTCAATGATCTGGATGTGGAGGATTATCTGACAAAGGTAGTTCCCAGCGAGATGCCCTCCTCCTATGAGATGGAGGCGCTGAAGGCCCAGGCAGTCTGCGCCAGAACCTATGCGTACCGCCAGATTAAGGCTAATGCCTACAGCCAGTACGGCGCCCATGTAGACGACAGCACCAGCTACCAGGTCTATAACAATACAGCTTCCAGCGAGAGGACAGATGCAGCGGTCAAGGAAACCTGCGGCCAGATGGTATTCTACAAGGATAAGGCAGCTGAAACCTATTATTTCTCTACCTCCTGCGGCCATACCACAGACGGAACAATCTGGGGAGCCGATCAGAGTGCTGTTCCATACCTGAAAGGGACGGCTTTGACCGATCAGAGAACCGTGATGAAGGAATTAAAGGATAACGATGCCTTTGAGAAGTTTATTAAGGATAAAACGGTGAAGACCTACGATTCCTCTTTCCCCATGTACCGTTGGGAAACAAAATTTACAAACCGCGACTTGGAGAAAAAAGTAAGCGGTATCGGGGATATCCAGGCAGTTTTCGTGACGGAACGGGGAACAGGAGGAATTGCCAAAAAGCTTAAAATCTATGGAAGTGAAGGGGAGAAAATCATCAGCGGAGAAAGCCAGATTCGAAGTATTTTGGGAAACGAGTCTCTGGTTTACCGGAAAAATGATGGAAAAACCCAGACAGGATGGAGCAGTATGCCCAGCGCTTATATTGCCATAGACGAGACAGCCAGGGATGAGGAGAGCGGTCTCAGAACCTTTACGGTCTGGGGCGGCGGCTATGGCCACGGCGTGGGTATGAGCCAGAACGGCGCTCAGCAGATGGCCAGAGAGGGAAATGATTACAAGGATATTCTGACTTTCTTCTATGAGGGAGCCGAGATTCGGGAAGAGGAGTAGTATTATTTCAGGATAATTTAAGAAGAGGAAACATGTTCCGGCTTTTAAGCTGCAGAACATGTTTCCTCTTTCTTTTATGGACTTTAGTCTGTTGAGCCCATTGGAGTTTTTCGCTGATCCGAAAAATGGAGATGGGCGAAACAATCAACCACCCGCTATGCGGGTGCGCGTCGATTGTTATACAAAAAAATTACCTTTCCGTTTACAATAAAGTTGTTCAGGCTATATTGCAGAAAGGAAAGGTAATTTATGGCGAAGAAAGAACATGCACTCGCACATACAAAATGGATGTGCAAATATCATATCGTCTTCACTCCAAAGTATAGACGAAAAGTAATTTATAATCAATATAAAGAGGATATCAGAGAGATAATAAAGCAGCTGTGCAGTTACAAAGGTGTAGAAATTATTGAAGGGCATCTGATGCCGGATCATGTCCATATGTTAGTAAGTATTCCACCAAAGATAAGTGTATCGTCATTTATGGGATATTTAAAAGGAAAAAGTGCGCTTATGATATTCGACCGACACGCAAACTTAAAGTATAAATTTGGAAATCGCCATTTCTGGGCAGAAGGATATTATGTTAGCACGGTCGGATTAAATGAGGCTACAATAAAAAAATATATCCAGGACCAGGAAAAGCATGATATTGCAATGGATAAGTTAAGTGTAAAAGAATATGAGGACCCTTTTAAGGGTTAATGCCAAGTAGTAACAATACCCCTTAAGGGGTAGCGATGAGTCAAGAGCAATATGGCTTGAACGGGGCTGTGGGAAGGCTGTGTAAACAGAATTCCCACAGCTAAAAGAGAAAGCCAGCGCCTTGAGACGCTGGCCTAGTAACAAGGGCTTATAGCCCTAGAGCAAACCACCCGTTGGACGGGTGGTTGTGATT
>JAQERH010000027.1 GCA_027698105.1 Lachnospiraceae bacterium AM93-12TA | reverse complement strand
GATTGTTCAAGCAGATAGTCGATAATGGATGTGGATGACTTCCCAAAGATATCAGAGACAACAGAATCTAATGCAACATTACAAACAGTTAGAGCATTCTGATATCTATTCTTTTCACTTGAACGGCAGGAAACAAGCTTGTACCGATAGCGAGTGTATTCTCTGAGAATACGGACTTTCTTACAGGGAATATAGCTGCCTTTGACAAGTCCAAGACGGAACAAATCCCCAATCCATTTAGAATCTTTGGTATCATCTTTGTTGCCTTTGACTGCCTTTACCCATTTGGGATTGGCAATGACAACATTGATTTCATCTTCCAGAAGATTAAAGACAGGAACCCAGTATTTACCTGTGGATTCCATACAGACATCACGGCAGTCATTGTCGAGAAGCCATTGCTTGAATTCAAAAATTGAATTGTTAAAGGTGGAAAAGCGTTTCTTTTGGTAAGAGGGTTCAATGCCACCGGTAGTTTTTACAATTGTGGCAACGAGAAAAGATTTGTGAACATCGACACCACAACAGGTTGGGTAAGTAACTTTCATAGTCAGACTCCTTTCGTAAAAGATAAGAAGCCATTGACTGAACTGCCACACAATTAAACTAAGGCGCTTAAACAATTCTTAGTGTACGGATTCGTGAAGCCACTTATTTGTGCTTGAAAAGGCAGAACTTACACTGATTTGTATGCTGTCTAAAACGAAGAAAGTTATTACAACTCCTCCTCCCGTGCTTTGTAGTGTAGCTTCTTACAAACTATTTTAAAACACAATGTAGAGAGTTGAAACACTTTCATTACTATTTGTGCCGCCAGCCAAAGGCGGCGGAATGGAGATTTGTATGAAAAAGGCTCGGATTATTAGAGCTTTTCTGTTGATCGCATATTGCATTCCCTTTACCTTTCTCTCAGTGAATGGTGATGCAGCTTCTGGAACAATGCTGTTCTATGGAGTAATGATTGCAGGCTTTGCCTTACTATGTTGGGGAGCATTGAAAACAAACAATGTTGCTGTTCTCTATATTGGCAATGTCTTGAGTTTTATTTCTTCTTATGCAGTTGCAAAAATGTCTGGATTAGAGCCGATGGGACATTACTTTAAGCCTTTTACTTCCCATTCACTCATCGTGGCAATATCGGTTGTTGTGCTTATTGTGCATACGATTATTGTGCTGATTTACAGAACGAAGAAAAGGGCAAATAGCAAGTAAGCTAATCAATTATGGTATTCGTAACAGCTGAGTAACTCCCAGTTTATCGTGAAATTAAACCAGCATCTTTCAGGTACTGTATCGTTCTGGAAGACTTCTGTTCAAGGTATGTATTTGCTTCTACCAGATAATGACCGTGTTATCCGTGATTATCCGAAATTATATTTATCTTTAGAAAGGGGGCAGAATGATGGAAAAAATTAAAAATTTGAATCTGTATCAAAAAGGTGTTCTAATCGTTATGATTGCTATGGCGCTGGTATTTGCAGTTGTTTATTCCGTGACAATTTCAAAAGTTGGATTTGAATATAAAGACGCAATTTTTGTCCCAAGTCAGGAAAATGGAAGTATTATGTACTCCGGCAAACTTCAGGGGCAGAAAGCATATTTTTCAGTGTCGCAGGATAAGACAATTGTATTTCACCATGGCGACAAAATCTATGGCCCATATACAGCAAAAGAAGATGATACAGCTATTCCCGAAGCAGAAAAACAGTCGGAAGATATGGTTGGTGTGGAACTTCGTCAAGGTGATACTATTCTGTTTCGCGGAGGCGTGTTGGAACATGATGATTTCTATTGGCTCTACAATGAAGATGGAAATTTAGATAACTTTGGATTTTCCTATACAATTGGAGATGGAGTTGAGAGGGACGAAAATGGGAATGTCATTGATCCGGTAAAACCATCTGCATCTGCCATATTGGAACTGATGAATGGGCCTGAACTGACACATAAGGGCGATTGGTTTGCATGGTTTGGCGCTGTGTTCCTTTGCCTTCTCAATGCATTTTCTATTTTATTTGCAGATGAGCTTTTCCGTTGGAATCTGTCCCTTCAGATTCGCAATGCAGACCATGCAGAGCCGTCTGACTTGGAAATTGCAGGACGATATCTCGGCTGGACTGTTATAACAATTGCAGCGCTTGTAATTTTTCTGATAGGACTACAGTAGAATAAATTTACTTTTGACGAGAAATGTAACTATATAAGCAAGAAAGCCAAAGTAATAGTTAGTCAGGAGGTCGAACGATGATAAAAAGCAGTAAAATCAGCGCCGCCTTTCTTTGTTTAATGATTTGTTCCCTTTGCATAGCAGCCGGTTTTTTCTTTAAACCATTGTTTATTCTTGCAGGCATTGCTCTGGCAGGGTATCTGTGGATTGATAAACAATATTTACGCTGCCCTCATTGTGGCGGATTTGAAAATCTGGAGAGACTTTTCTATGCAAAGCATCATACATACCACTGCCGGCATTGCGGAAAAATTATAAAAATTGAGACAAATTGAAAACTTCAAGTTCACGGAGACAGTAACAAATGATTCAGGCAAAAATAGAAATAAATCAGGAAGAATTATCGGTATTAAGAGAGATTACAATGGCAAGCCCTGTAAATGTGAAGAAAAGGAAACGAAGCAGGATCATCTTTGCCAGTATGGCTATTGTTATGGCCATTTATACAATCGTTCATTTTCTGAATCATTCATCAGGAAATTCATTGCTTGCCCTGACATTGACTGTGTTTTTTACATGGGCAGCAACAAGCGGTGTTGTTTTCTATCAAAACTTCCTTATCAAAAAACAGCAAAACAAGGCCAATGATAAGTTGAAATCAGGGGGACGTGAATATAATTTTGATATAGACGGTGTTACTATATTATCAGAAATTGGATGGGGATTAAACAAATGGGAGGCATTTAAATGCTGGGGAATCTTTAAGGAATATGTTTATTTAAAAAGAATTGATAATCAAATGCTGCTTGTGAAAAGAACCGATTTGCCAAAAGAAGATTACGAAGCATTGCTGTCACTTTTGAATACGAATCTTGTCCAGGAAAACCTTACCGTAAAAAAGGGCACTGGCCTTTAGCGGCTTTTAACGCATTTCCACATAAAAAGGAACTGTTTTCAGCGACTTCCAGTGGAGCACGAAAACAGTTCCTTTTTTTCTAACTAACCTATTTATTCATTTTTCCCATCAGCATTACAACCAGGGTAATCAGAATAATTACTACGAAGATTCCGCCCATTCCCTGCGCCATAATCTGAAGAGCGATTAAAAAGTTTTCCATCATAATCTTTTCCCTCCTACAGGAACTGTGTCACCAGCTTGATAACAAGACCGCCTGCGATTACAGAGGCAATCTGGCCGGATACGTTGGCTCCTACTGCGTGCATCAGGATGATATTGCCCTTTTCCTCTTCCTGGGCCATCTTCTGGATCACGCGGGCAGACATCGGGAATGCAGAAATTCCAGCGCCGCCAATCATCGGGTTAATTTTCTCCTTGCGGAACAGATTGATAATCTTAGCAAACATTACGCCGCCGATGGTGTCAAACACAAATGCCACCAGACCGATGCACATAATAAGAATTGTGTCAAATCGGACGAAAGCATCGGCTCTCATACTGAAGGAAATGGTAATTCCCAGCAGCAGTGTGATCAGGTTTGCAAGCTCATTCTGAGCCGTATCGGACATAGACTGAAGGACACCGCACTCGCGGATCAGGTTTCCGAACATTAAGAAGCCTACCAGAGCAACGGAGGCCGGAGAAATCAGGCCTACAATAATCGTAACAATAATCGGGAAAGCTATCTTTGTTGTCTTGGAAACCGCCTTCGGGCTGTATGTCATGTGGATACTGCGCTCTTTCTTTGTGGTAACAAGTTTGATTGCAAATGGCTGGATAATCGGAACAAGAGCCATATAGGAATAAGCAGCTACTGCAATCGCTCCCACATAATCAGAGTGAAGCACCTGTGATACCAGAATCGAGGTAGGGCCGTCCGCTGCTCCGATGATACCGATGGATGCTGCATCCTTTAAGTCAAAACCTAATAAAACGGCTACCATAATAGCAAAGAAGATACCAAACTGAGCGGCAGCTCCGAACAGGAACATAACCGGCTGGGACAGCAGGGGGCCGAAGTCGATCATAGCTCCGATACCGATAAACAGCAGAATCGGAAGCGCCTCGGAAGCCTCGATGGTTGTCTCAAATAACCACTGAATAATTCCTGGTGTTTCTCCTACCCCTTCCATTACCTGATTGATAACACCTGATAAAGGCAGGTTTACTAAGATTGCTCCAAAGCCCATAGGCAGGAGCAGAGATGGCTCATAGCCTTTCTTAATTGCAAGCCAGATGAGCAGAACTCCTACTGCATACATGACCAGCTGCTGCGGCGTGATGGCCAGAATGCCTTCCAGTAAAAAGTCCATTTTTTTCCCTCCTAATTTTGTTTTTCCCTTTTTTCTCTTTTTTCAGGAGTCCTCCGTCCATACAGTCCTCTCTTTTATCACTGATCAAACAGCTTATAAAAAGCAGTTCCTATGAATCAATCAAGTCAAAAAAAAGACTTTCAGCATATGAAATCATATGCTAAAAGTCTTGTTCTTCTGTTCAATTAACAAAAGACATGCAACCACAGGCTTGCGGCCCGGCGTATGTTGACTGCATGTTGATAACTACTCCCTTTTAACGCTAAAGATACTACCATATTTTTTATGGTTCGTCAAGAAATACCCGCATAATTGTCCGCCTCTTAACGATTTCTTACCGCAGCTTTTTCTTCCCTTTCTAGCTGTCCTCCCCCAGATTCACTCCGGCAATCTTAATGTTGACCTCCAGAACCGTCAGTCCTGTCATCGTCTCAATCGCAGTGCGTACTCTCTCCTGAACCTTCTCACTGACAGCCGGAAGGCTGTATCCATATTTCATATTCAGCGATAAATCCACAGAGACATGCTCCTCGTTCACATCTACCTTGACTCCCTTGCTGAGATTTTTCATACCCAGCTTTCCTACCAGTTCATTGGTGATATTTCCAGCCATGGAATCCACGCCTTCTACCTCTGTGGCAGCCAGGCCGGCAATCATAGCCACCACCTCGTCTGCGATCTTCACCTCACCCAGTTTGCCATCTCTTTCTAATACATGTATATTTTTTTCCGCAGTTTCCTTCGGCATACCCGCTACCTCCTGTCTTTTCTGTGATAGTTTCATTATAGCAGATAGACGGGCGTTTGCAAGATCTAACCGTAATTACTCCTGGAGCTTCATCAATGTAATGACAATGTTTTCTGCCGTCACCTCCGCCTTTCTCTTGACAATGTCCTCAATCTGGGCCCGCTCTGGTTCTGTCAGGGAAGAAGCGTTAATTACCACATCCACCTTGCCATCTGTAATGCTGACAACCGGATCAGAAAATCCCTTAGCCATGAGCAGGGTTTCAGCGGCATTCTCCTTCTCTGCCACTGCAGTCATGTGAATCATATCCTGGACTGCTGTCTCCTTGGCCTGTGTATCAGCATTTTCATTGTTAATGATCTCCATCAGTGTCTCCTTATTTTTAGCCCTCACCTGCTCCCGGCTCAGCTGTACGTTTGCTATGTAATCTGTGACGCTGGTTCCTCCTGTCAGCACTGCCTCCCCCGGATTTTCAATGGCAGAGTCTGCCTGTTCAGAGCCTGCTTCCTCTCCCGGATCCTGATCCAGGCTGGCAATCTCTTTATATTCCTCTGCCTCCCCGCTTCCTGCGCTTACACTGTCTGTCTCTTCTGCGCTCTCTGTCTCAGGATTCAGATTTCCTACTGCCTGATTTTCAGCTAAAATGTCCTCGTCCGATATCTCCATCACCCCGGCCTCATATACAGCCCCGGAAAGCTCCTCTTTTCCGGAATAATTCAAATATCCGGCAGCTGCTATCATAATGGCCAGCGTAGTAATGATAATCTGGTTTCGTCTGAAAATTCGCTTCACTTTCATATTCACCGCTCCTTCAATCCACCCGTTTTAATACTTTTATTTTATGTGCCGGTATATTAAATAATGCTTGCATTGCCTCAGAAATTTCTGTTTTCACAAAAGCGCTGCCCCCTCCCTGGGCGCTTATGACAATTCCTTCCACGGCAGGACAAAGCTCTTTTTCCACAATCGGCGTTTTTTCTGTTCCGTTTTCCACAAACACTGTGTTTTTAGAAGCTTCCTCATTCACAGTCTCCCTGGTTCCTCCTGCGCTGTCTGCCTCCTTAGAGGAGGAACGGCTCCTCCTCTGGTCCTCATGAAGAATCGTTTCTTTGGAGGATTTCAGAATGATCATCACATCCGCCTCTCCTACCCCCTCTGTGCTCTTCAAAAGTTCCTTCACCCGTTCTTCCAGCTGTTTTTCATAAGACACCATGTCTGGCATTCCCTGTTTCGTCTGTCCTGCATTTTGAAATGCCTCCTGCAGGCCTTCCTCCGGCTTATTTCCATTCTCGTTATACTTTTTATCAGTCTCATCCTGTACAGCAGCAGAGACAGGCAGCTGAGGCTCTCTGGAGGTGGATGCACTGAACAGGAGGAGAAAAAGACCTGCCGCCAAAAGAGCAATCCACCTCTCCCTCTTCTTTTTATCAGTCCCTGAATTTAATTTTGATATTGCCTTCCTCCAGTCCATAAAAATCTGCTATCTCCTTTCTAATGCTCTTCTCTGTGCCGGAGTCCACAAGCGTTTTCTCCTCTGCTTCTCCTGCATCTGGTTCCATTCTGTCTCCCAAATCAATCTGAATGTGATTTTTCTGAGTCGATACCTGGCGAATCTCCTGCTCCGAATATTCTGTCTGTTCTGTTCTTCCCTGGTTCTCACCAGAGTCCGGCGCTGTCTCTGAATCCATCTCCCATTCTTTTTTCTGCCCTGCAGACACTTCCACCTCCTTCACAGCTCCAAAGGAAGGACTGTCCCGTTCCCTGTCAATCGACACCCTGATCTTTAGATCCCTGTACCCCCTTTTTTCCAGCTGCTCCTCTGCCTGGAAGGAGGCCGCTTTCTCATACTCATCTATCATTGTCTCAAACCTCTGCTGTTCTATTTGATCCAGCTGACCCTTAAATTCCCCGGCTTCATTCTGAAAAGAAATCTCTTCAAAGCACCGGGCCAGCTGTTCATCCAGCCTCAGGCTTCCTGTCAGGGGGCGAAGCACTAAAAGGATCAGTATCATCCCCATGAACAAGCGGATATACCGGATATATGCCTTTCCCGGAAGAAGATTCGTCACAAAGTTTACAAAAATCATATAGAAAATAATGGTTCGGACCCAGCTGTAAAAATACTCCATTTCCCCTGCTTTTCCTCCTTTCAGCTTCTGTTATGCCGCATAATATACTGTATTGGATGCCATGCAGATCACTCCGATGGAAACGATCAGCAGAAGAAGTGAAAGGCACACCAGCTTTAAAAGAATCTGGTGGCCTTTCCCTATGTCGGCCATACAGGCAGTCAGCCGCTTATCGCAGATTGGCTCTGCTGCCGCAGCCACGAACTGGTACAGAAGCATCAGAATCAAAAGCTTCATAATCGGAACAGCTGTAATAGCCAGAAGCGTTACAGCTGCACCGGCTCCCACTGTATTTTTAATAAGAATTCCCGATCCCAGTACCATCTGGGAGACTGCCGATGCCCCCTGTCCCAGCCCCGGAATCATGGAAACCATCCGTTTCAGGGAAGTATGCTTTACTGCGTCCGCATAAGGAATCACCATTCCCTGGAGAATATGAAACCCAAGCACTGCCCCGGTCAGTGTTTTCATACTCCATTCCACTGCAATCCGGATGCCCCCGGTCATTCTGGAAAACAATTCCTCCTTCGTCAGATGGCCTGCCAGAACCAGCAGAATATAGATTTTAAACACCGGGAAAATAAGCTTTGAAAGAAGCCACTGAGCCGCTGTAATCGAAAAAAGCATCCAGCTGCATCCGGCTCCGGCGCTGAGACTTCCTCCTGTAAACGCTACAGTCATAAAATATCCAGGTGTCAAAGCTCTCATAAATTCAAAGGCCTGACTGACAGCCCGTCCCGCTACAGAAATGCTCTCATAAAAGCTGGAAGCCAGAAGAGAAAACAAGAGAAGAAAGGTTACATAAAATGCAGTTTCCGAAATCTGTCCTCCCGAAAAAATATCGGAAAAACAGGTAAACACTGCCCCGGTCAGGGCAATGAGAAAAATCTGCGCCATTCGCCCGGAACCGGCAGACAGCTCTGAAAACAGGCTGTCCAAGAGACTGTGAAACGCCATGGCGCAGGCTCCCTTTACATCTCCCCTGAAGATCATATCCAAGAGCTCCCCAAAAGAAAAACTTTCCGTTCCCTGTCCGGTTGTTTCAAGAATCTCCTCCACAGAAGAAAAATCCAATTCAGAGAGCGTCAGTCCATTCTCCTCCTCTTTGTCATCTGCCGCTTCTTTCTGTATCGTTTCCTCTATGCCCATTCTGTTTCTTTCCTCTCCCAGAGCATCCCCTGGAAAGAGACAGAGCAGAAAGAAAGCAAGGCTTACACACAGAACTGTTCTGGACATGACAGGACCTCCTTTTGCTCTTTTTCTTATTTTAAAAAAGCTTCCAGTGTCTCAAACAGGGCCAGAATAATAGGCGTGCTCACTGCCAGAATCGACAGCTTTCCAAACATCTCTATCTGGGCGCCCATAGCGGAATATCCTGCGTCCCTGCAAAGGCCGGAGGCCAGTTCTGCAATATATGTGATGCCTGCCATTTTGAGAAGAGCCGTCAGGTAGGCCTGATTCAGCTGAATACAGCTCTGCATCTGCCTGACAGCCTCTAAAATAATCCGGATTTTTCCTGCACTGTAGAAAAAAATCAAAATTCCTGCTGCCAGAATAATGTAAATACCAAATTCCATCCCTCTGCTCTTAAACTGAACCGCCGTCAGAACCGCAATCATCCCTACTGCCGCTGCAGTTTCAATCCCCAAATTTTACGCCTCCCTTCCTGATGCTTGTACAGTATATTCTGGGAAGACGCCTCTTAGCACTGAAATAACCATTCATGACTCCGGTGCGTTTTCCACGCTGCCGGACTGCATAAAAAATGGTTCTAAAGCAGAAAGGGGCCGCTGTCCCGGCAGTTTACTTTTCTGCCGGGACAGCGGCCCCTTTTACCTGTCTTTAATCTTATACCTCAATTTCCCTTCCCAGCGCAGCCTCCACTGCCTGAATCAGGCTTCCGTCTTCAATAATCTTCTCACAGTAGTTAATATCGTCGTACAGCTCTCTGTCGTCCTCCAGCTTAGCCACTGCCTTTCTCACCAGGTCATAAGCAGCCTGGGTTCCCTTTCCAAGGCCCTTATTTCCTCTCATATCAATACCCTGGCAGGCTACCATCAGCTCCATAGCCAGAACTCTTCTAACATTGCGTCCAATCTCTCCCGCCTTTCTGGCTGCAATCGTTCCCATGCTGACATGATCTTCCTGTCCTGCAGAGGATGGAATACTGTCTACACTGGCAGGATGAGCCAGAACCTTGTTCTCAGATACAAGGGCTGCTGCAGAATACTGAACAATCATAAAACCGGAGCACACGCCTCCATTCGGTGTTAAGAAAGCCGGAAGACCGCTGTAAGCCGGATTGACAAGGCGCTCGATACGGCGCTCGGAAACATTCGCCAGCTCGGATTCTGCAATACCCAGGAAGTCAAAGCTCAGAGCCATGGGCTGTCCATGGAAGTTTCCGCCGGAGATACCTGTGTGGTCATCCTTAAAAATAATCGGGTTATCTGTTACAGAATTAATCTCGATCTCTACTTTATCCTTCACATACTGTACAGCGTCCTTGCTGGCTCCGTGAATCTGCGGACAGCAGCGCAGGGAATATGCATCCTGCACCCGGATCTGACCCTGTCTTGTCGTATTTTTGCTTCCCTCTAACAGAGCCAGGAGGTTTCTGGCTGTAGCCATCTGTCCGCTGTGAGGACGTACCTTGTGAACTCTTGGATCCAGAGCGTCTACGACACCATTCTGTGCCTCAAAGCTTAATGCTGCAGCAATGTCGGCCGCTTTGATCAGATCCAGCGCGTCATGAAGTGCCAGAGAGCCTGCGCTTGTCATCGCCTGTGTTCCATTATTGAGAGCCAGGCCCTCCTTAGCTGAAAGCTCAATCACAGGGATTCCTGCCCGATCCATTGCCTCTTTTCCTGGAAGTACCTCCCCCTGATACTCAGCCAGGCCCAGGCCGATCATAGGAAGAACCATGTGGGACAGAGGAGCCAGATCTCCGGAAGCTCCCAGAGAGCCTTTTTCCGGGATAACCGGAGTGACGCCTTTATTCAGCATATCTGCCATAGTCTGGAGCGTTTCCAGACGGATTCCGGAAAATCCCTTAGAAAGGTTATTAATACGCAGCAGCATAATGCCTCTTGCAATATCTTTGGAAAATGGTTCTCCAGCTCCCACCGCATGAGTGATAATCAGATTTTTCTGCAGTTCTTTGCACTGATCCTGGGAAATCACCACATCACTGAATTTTCCGAATCCTGTTGTAATGCCGTAAACGACTTTTTCTTCCGCAATTAAATCATCCACCACCTGTCTGGATGCCTTTACCTTATCCTTCGCCTCCTGGGAAATCTCCACCTGAGCCTCCTCGCGGCATACGCTGACAATATCGTCTAATGTCAAATCTTCTCCTGTAATCAGAACCTTATTCATAAAAAACCCTCTCTCTTTTTTGTATTTCTCTTTTCTACTGTTATTATACATAACACAGCGTCAAAAAACCGTCTATTAAAGACTGTCTTTCCTGCCCTGTTCTGTCAGCAAAACCCCTTTTTCCTCCAGTAGCTGCTGTGCTTCTTTTAAAATTTTCTGCGTCTGGGGATTTCTGATTTTTTCCGACAGTCTCATTCCCTCCCAGAAACGGCGTTCTGCTGTCTTTAAATCCTGCTTTGAAAGGCTGAGCAGGCAAAGCAGAGCCTCTACCCGTTCCAGCCCCCAGATGCAGCCGTTCTCCTCAAGCCTTTCCTCCGCTTTCTCCAGATATTCTCTGGCCTGTTCCGTATTTCCAGCCATATAAAGAGCCTGGCCTGCCTTGGCATAAAACTGCCCCAGACCATTAATTCTGGGATTTTCCTCCACTAAAGCCATAGCCCGCTCATAGAAAACTACTGCCTCTGAAAAACGGTTCTGCCGTTCCAGGCTGTCTCCAATATAGCTTAGACAGGCCGCCCGTCCCGGATCGCAGCTGGCTCCCAGACGTCTGAAAATGCCGGCTGCGGCAGACAGGAGCCGCTCTGCCTGAGAATACTGCCCGCTGTGGAGCAGATACCAGCCTTTCAGCCGAAGGAAGGTACTGTACTCTTCCCAGTCCTTTGACTCAGCTCCCTCTGACACACAGGTTTCCCCTGCCTCTGAAAAGAAATGGTTAAGCGTCTCCTCCGGGTCCCTGAGCGTATGTATCTCCAGAGCCTGCTCCAGGGTTTCAAATGCTTCCCTGCAAAGGCTCTCCTCTTTCACCTTCCGAATCCCTTGCTCCACATAGAGTTTCACCTGTTCCAGATCCTCCACCTGAATTCCATAGAAAATCTGCTGTCTAAAGCAAGATAACAGCATTCTTGTCTCCGACAGTTCTCCTGCCAGGCGGATTCCTTCCTCAATATGGGAAAGTCCCTGGCTGTATTCTCCCTGGGCAATGTAATAGCGTCCCAGAATATAATTCATTTCCAGCTTCATCCGGCGGATCTCCTCCGAACCTCCCTGAAGCTCCATAATCTCTCCGGCCAGTTTTATCATTTCACCGGCCTGAGGCATGACTCCCATATTTTCAGATAAATCAGATACCTGCCAGTGCAGCACTGGAAAATTTTCATTGACCAGCGTGTAGTATTCTTTCATCCACTCGATTTTGTACCAGCAGGCCTTGATCAGATTATGGCAGCCCTCATAGTGGTAAATCACCTGGGGAAGCAGTGTAGTCGCCCTGCTCTGAAGAGTTTTTTCCTCATAATATCTGGCCAGAATCTGGTGGTACAGCTGTGTCTTTCCTCTGCTCTGCTGCTCACAGACGTATTCCTGAAAAGCGCGGTGTACAAATTCATACTGCACATTCCAGCCAGTCAGCACCTCACGAATCAGAAAATGCTCCTGAAGGGCTTCCAGAAGCCTGAGAAGAGACAGGCGATCCAGATCCGGAAGCAGCAGTTCCAGCTCCTCCAGCCCGATTTTCTCTGGGAACACTGCCATAGCTCCCAAAACCTCTCTTTCCCGCCTGGAGAGGCCGGAAAGCCTGGCCTGAATCACATAATTTGTTTTCTTGGACTTTTCCAGAGTATATCCCTTTTCCCGAATCAAGGTCAGAAGCTCCCGCAGAAAAAATGCGTTTCCATCTGTAGCTCTGTAAATCTCCGCCTTTTTTTCCTCCTCTGAGGCCAGTTCAGGAAGCGTTTTCCGAATCAGCTCGTCTGTCTCCTCTCTGGTAAATGGCTCCAGTCTCAGCACTTTAGCCTGATCCTTTAAAAGCAGAGGTTCCAAAGATTCCAGAGCTTTCGCTTCGCCTTCCCGGCTCATACTGCACAGAAGCAGAAGTTTCTCCCTTCCAAGGCGCAGCAGAACCCGGTTCAGGAGCTGTCCGCTCATAGAATCCATCCACTGAATATCATCAAATACCAGGAGAATTCTCCTTCTTCCAGACACAATCCGCAATAAATCCAGAGCCATCTTCTCTACCATGGGATAGGTCATCCTGGACGCTCTCCCCTCCTCAGCTTCCGTTCCTCTTAAAAACTCCTCCAGAATCTGTCCGGCCTCACTTTCCAGATGTTCCCGCTCCGAAAGCTGGTACAGCTCCTGAAAAATGTCATTCCACGGGCTTAAATAGAATTCCTCTCCCTGCTTGTAGCAGGCTGTTTTTAAAACTGTAAAGCCGTCTCCTGCAGCCAGGCGGATGCCCTGCTCTAAAAAGGCTGTTTTTCCGGAACCACTTTCACCGCAGACTGCCATAGCGCTTTCTGCGCCGTCCCGTCCGCCCAGAAAACCGCTGAGACGATAAAGCTCCTTTTTCCTTCCCACAAAGGCAGGTTTCAGCCCTGCTTCCCCTGTCTGCACAGTTTCCTTCATATTATAGATACGCTGAAACAGCTCCTTGAGCTTTCTGGAAGGCTCCTCTGAAAGCTCCTCCGCAAGCAGCTTTTTCAGGTCATTGTACAGACGAATAGCCATACTGTAATTGCCGTTTTCCGCATACAGGCTCATCACCTCATAATACAATTCCTCATTGTAAAGATCAGCTGCCAGAAGCAGATTGCTGTATTTCTGAAGCTTGGCGTCGTTCCTCTCTTCAGCCGCTTTTTTCATCAGATATCTGGCTTTCTCTGCCCTGCGTCTGCGAAGGCGTGTCCTGGTCTCCTCTGCCCATTCCTCAAATTCATAACAGTTCTTAATGAAAAAATGTTCTAAAAATTCCCCTTTTGTCTCTGCAGTCTCTTCTTCCCGCTCCTCCCAGTCCGTTTCAAGGGAAACAGCCGGATTCAATTCTATTTCTGTGTGTCCGCCTGTGAGCAGCAGCTCCTTGCCTAACAGACGTTTCACCTGGTACACAGCATCCCTTAATTTCTTCTTTCCTGATGTTTCATCCTCATCTCCCCAGAGAAGGCAGATCACCTCATCCCGGCTGACTTTTTTCCGCACACACAGGTAGTAGAAAAATGCTTCTGCTTTTTTATAAGGAAAGCGGATTTTTTCATTCCCCAGCCATATTTCCGGAATTCCAAACATCTGTACTACAATTTTTTCCATTTCCCTCTCCTAGTTGTCGCAGGGCAGGCGTCCGACCCCTCCGGCCGCCTTCCTCTCAGTCTTTCTTAAGTATACCTTACTTGGGATCATTGGTCAATGAAAGTGAAAATTGACGTTTTTTAGACTATGTATTTCTATAATAAAATTATCAATGATTTTAAAAGGAAGGTGTAAGATATGAATAACAAAGAGATCAGTGCATCTATGACCATTAAGCTGGATCCTGTCCTTCCAGAATATCCTGTATTCAAAGAGGGCATACGCCGGGCTCCCATGAGAGAGCTTACTTTAAATGAACGTGAAATCAAACTGGCTGTCAAAAATGCTCTCCGCTATGTACCAGAAGAGCTCCATGAGACTCTGGCTCCGGAATTTATGGAGGAGCTTCTTACCAGAGGGCGCATTTACGGCTACCGCTTTATGCCGAAGGAGAAAATTTACGGAAAACCCATTGACGAATATAAAGGAAACTGCGTTCAGGGAAAAGCCTTCCAGGTTATGATTGACAATAACTTAAACCACGATGTAGCGCTTTACCCTTATGAGCTGGTGACCTATGGAGAAACAGGACAGGTGTGCCAGAACTGGATGCAGTATCAGCTGATTAAAAAATATCTTGAGATCCTGACCGACGAACAGACCCTTGTCGTCATGTCCGGTCATCCGCTGGGACTGTTCAAATCTCATAAATCAAGCCCCAGGGTCATTATCACCAACGGCCTGATGGTAGGGGAGGGTGACAATCCGGAGGCCTGGGCCAAAGCGACCGCCATGGGCTGCTCCTCCTACGGTCAGATGACTGCCGGAGGATGGATGTACATTGGCCCCCAGGGAATCGTCCATGGTACCTTCAATACCATTTTAAATGCAGGCCGGAAATTCCTGGGAGTTCCCCACGACGGAGATCTGGCCGGGCATCTCTTTGTCACCAGCGGTCTGGGAGGCATGAGCGGCGCGCAGCCTAAGGCCATCGAGATCGCCGGAGGAGTTGGAATCATTGCCGAGGTGGATTACTCCCGTATTGAGACACGTCACAGCCAGGGCTGGGTTAGTCTGATTACAGAAAGCGCCGGGGAGGCTTTCCGTCTGGCTGCCGACTACATGGAGCGGAAAGAAACGATTTCCATTGCCTATCACGGAAATATTGTGGATCTGCTCCAGTATGCAGTGGATCACGAAATCAAAATCGAGCTTCTGTCTGATCAGACCAGCTGCCATGTGCCTTATGACGGCGGTTACTGCCCTCAGGGCCTTACCTTTGAGGAAAGAACCGAAATGCTGGCTCACGACAAGGAGCATTTTGCAGAGCTTGTCAACGAGTCTCTGATCCGCCATTTCCACCTGATCAAAGAGCTGGTAAAGAGAGGCGCTTACTTCTTCGACTACGGCAACTCCTTTATGAAAGCTGTCTTTGATGCCGGCGCAAAGGATATTGCAAAAAATGGAACTGACACCAGCGAGGGATTCATTTTCCCATCCTATGTGGAGGATATTATGGGACCTGAGCTGTTTGACTATGGCTACGGCCCCTTCCGGTGGTGCTGTCTGTCTGGAAAGCACGAGGATCTGGTGAAAACAGACCACGCCGCTATGGAGATTATCAATCCTGACCGCAGACCTCAGGATAAGGACAACTGGATCTGGATCCGGGACGCAGAGAAGCATCAGCTAGTAGTGGGAACACAGTGCCGCATTCTCTATCAGGACGCGTTCGGAAGAAGAGATATCGCCCTGAAATTCAATGAGATGGTACGAAACGGCGAAATCGGACCGGTTATGCTGGGCCGCGATCACCACGATACAGGCGGAACCGATTCTCCATACCGTGAGACCTCCAATATTTACGACGGCTCCAATATGACTGCAGACATGGCTGTTCAGTGCTATGCCGGAAACGCAGCCAGAGGCATGAGCTTAGTCGCTCTCCACAACGGCGGCGGCACTGGTATCGGAAAAGCCATTAACGGCGGCTTCGGTCTTGTGCTGGACGGCACGGCTGAGACAGACGCTATCATCCGGGAGGCCATTCCCTGGGATACCATGATAGGCGTTTCCAGACGAAGCTGGGCCAGAAACGAACACTCCATCGAGACAGCGGCAGAGTACAACCAGATGCGAAAGGAAAGTGACGTCATCACTCTGCCTTATATCGCAGACAACGCTTTAATTGAAAAGACTTATCAGAATGCGGTGAAGAAACAATAGCATCGAATCAGAAAGGATTTTATCTATGAAAAAAATGTATATCCGCCATGCCTCGGAGCTGGTTACCTGCCGGGGCAAAGCGCCCAAGCGGGGCAGTGAGATGTCTGATATCGGCCTGATTCAGGACGGAGCAGTACTGCTTGCAGACGGACGTATCGAAGCGGTCGGAACCACGAAAGAACTGGATCAGAGGCTGGGCCTTGACCTGGGACAGGCCGACGCTCTTCAGCCCGCGACAGGATCTGCTTCCTTCCAGGCAGCTGAGACTGCCGATATCAGAATAAACGGTCAGCCTGTCTCTGTTTTAAACGCCTTTGGCAAAACAGTTCTCCCAGGCTTTGTAGACTCCCACACCCATTTTATCTTCGGCGGTTTCCGGGCAGACGAATTCTCCTGGAGACTGAAGGGAGACAGCTATATGTCCATTATGGAACGGGGAGGCGGGATTAACGCCACCATCCGCCCTACGAAAGAGGCTTCCGAGGAGGAACTGATTGCCGTGGGCATGGATCGGCTGAACCGGATGGCAGAATTCGGAGTCACCACAGTAGAGGGAAAAAGCGGCTACGGCATGGACTGTGATACAGAATTAAAGCAGCTTCGTGTCATGAAAGAGCTGGACAGGCGCCATCCTCTGGATGTGGTTTCCACCTTTCTTGGCCCTCACAGTGTTCTCCCGGAATATAAAGGCAGGGAACGGGAATTTTTAGATCACATGCTGACCCATGTAATGCCGCTTGTGAGAGAAGAAAACCTGGCGGAATTTGCCGATATTTTCTGTGAAAAAAATGTCTTCTCCATTGAAGATTCCGAATACTATTTAAATCAGGCAAAAAAGCTGGGCTTCCGCCTGAAAATCCATGCTGACGAAATGTACCCCTTAGGCGGCAGTGAACTGGCAGCCAGAGTTGGGGCCGTCTCTGCAGATCATCTGCTGAAGGCTTCTGATGAAGGCATCCGCCAGATGGCCGAGACAGGCGTAATCAGCACACTGCTGCCTGCCACTGCTTTCTGTTTAAAGGAGGAGTACGCTCCGGCCCGAAAAATGATTGACAGCGGCTGTGCTGTGGCTCTGGCCTCTGACTTAAATCCCGGCAGCTGCTTTACCAACTCCATTCCCCTTCTGATTGCCCTGGGCTGTATCTACATGAACATGTCCATCGAGGAAGTCATCACAGCTCTGACTATCAACGGTGCGGCGGCAGTGGGACGGGCTGATACCATCGGAAGCATTGAGAAGGGAAAACAGGCTGACATTCTGATTATGAAGTACCCTTCCATCGCCTACCTGCCTTATCACACGGCTGTCAGCCAGGTAGAGACGGTCATCAAAAAGGGAGAAATCATCGTTTCAAAGAAATGGTAATCTTTCCAGTATCATCTTCGCATTACAAAAACAGCGCCTGACATCACATCAGACGCTGTTTTTATACTCTAAATTAATCCAAATTTCTCCATGGCAAAGGCGATTCCGTCCTCCTCCACTGTCTTCGTTATGAAAGATGCGTAGGGTTCCAGCTCCTTGTCATGCTTCCCCATCAGCACAGCATTCTGAGCGTACTGGAACATGGACAGGTCGTTCATGCTGTCTCCAAATACCCAGGCGTCCTCCAGAGACAGCCCATACTGGCAGAGGATCCGCTCAATGGCTGCTGCCTTTGAGTGTCCCCTGGGAACCACTTCCACAAAGGTGCTTCCCCTGTCAATCACCTCCAGATCCTCTCTGGTTTCTTCCTTAAACCGGTCCAGAAGGCTGTTTTCATCTGTCACCAGACAAAACTTGGAAAAGCTGATATCCTCATCGTCCCAGGTTTTCTCTGACACAATCCCCATCACTGAAAAATCCCGTCTGAACTGTTCCACTGCACTGGAGGGTGACGGCGCTTTCTGCATATAGCAGAATTCTACTCCTTCCAGAACTCCGTCCATACGGCAGTCCCGGATCAGCCTTACCAGCTCCGCTCCTCTTTTCTGGGGGATTCTCCTGTCGTATATCACTTTCTCCTCTGCCATCAGGTAGGTACCGCAGCCACAGAGCCATCCATCTGCATCAATCAGATGCCTGACCTCCTTTGTCTCGCACCAGGTTCTTCCGGTATTTACAAACACCAGATTCCCCTTCTCTCTCGTCTTTAAAAGAGCTGTTCTGGCGCTCTCCGGCACTCTTCTGTCCCTTCCTTCACTGAGCAGTGTCCCATCAATGTCAAAAAAAAGCGCTTTTCTGTTTCCCACTTTGTAATTCCTTTATGCCTTCCTCGCTGTATCTGTGTCTAACGGCGCAAAGCCTGTCTGAATCTTCCTAGCCCTGTTTCTTCTCGCCGCGGAATACAATCTCCCCTGTGGTTTCATCCATGCTGTCCACAATGGCCAGGGACTCCAGACGGATTCCCTTCTGGCGGATAATATCTCCGCCGCACTGGAAGCCCTTCTCAATGACGATTCCAGCTCCCACCAGCTCAGCTCCTGAATTCTGAATCAGTGTTGTCAGACCGTCCAGGGCCTTTCCCTTAGCCAGGAAATCGTCAATCACAAGAACCTTATCTCCCTTTCCCAGAAATTCCTTGGACACGATGATGTCGTATACGGTTCCGTGGGTAAAGGATTCCACCTTTGTCGTGTATACATCTCCCGCAATATTCTTTGTCTTGGTCTTCTTGGCAAATACCACCGGTACGTTGAAATACTGGGCTACGATGCAGGCGATTCCAATACCGGACGCTTCAATCGTCAGGATCTTATTGATCTCAGCATCGGCAAAACGGCGTTTAAACTCCTTGCCAATCTCTTTAAACAGCTCAATATCCATCTGATGATTCAGGAAGCGGTCTACCTTCAGCACGTTTCCAGCTCTCACCACTCCGTCCCTGCGGATTCTGTCATATAACATCTGCATTTCCTAAATCCTCCTGTTGTCCTCAGTAAATTACTCAGCTACTGCCAGTCCGTCCACCTTTGTAATATCCGCATGATCCACAACTACCTGGATTGCTTTATCATAAAGAACTGCATTGTCTACATTTTCAGCGCCGGCTTTCTCAATCATGTCCTCCACGCTCTCGTAGGCATCCTTATACTCTTCAGCCAGGGCCTCTCTGTCCTTGTCATCAACTGTCAGCTTTTCTTTCTTGGCAATCTCCATCAGAGCCATCTGCTGTTTTACAGTCTGCTCGGACATCTTTCTCACCTCTGTGCGGAAACCGTCCTCATCCATGCCCATCATAGCTGCATAGTCAGCCAGCCCCATGCCGTACATTCCCGCCATAGAGGTATAATACTGGATCTGCTGATCATACACTTCATTTACTTCATCTGTAGCGCAGATAATCTCAGAATTCTCCACCACTGCTGCCAGAAGCTCTGCATCTCTCTGCTGCTCACTCTGCATCGTCTTGGAATCTAACATCTGCTGCTTCAGATCTGCCTTATATGCGTCCACAGTTCCAAGCTCCGGGAAATTCTCAGCTACAAACTCGTCTGTCAGCTCCGGCACATGCTTCTCAGCTACCTCATGAACCTTCACCTCAAATACAACATCCTGTCCAGCCAGATCCTCAGCCTGATAATTCTCCGGGAAAGTCAGATTTAAATCCCTCTCTTCCCCGGCTTTTACACCGATGAGACCTTCTTCAAAGCCATCGATAAAGGTGTTGGAGCCCAGAACCAGCGTATATCCCTCTGCTGTTCCTCCCTCAAAGGCCTCTCCATCCTTTAAGCCCTTGTAGTCAATTTTCACTCTGTCTCCGTCTTCTGCTGCTCTGTCTACTGCATCCCAGGAAGCATGACCTCCAAGCACTGTGTCAATCCGGCTCTGCAGTTCCTCGTCAGAAACAGTCGGGTTGATCACTGTAACCGGAAGCTTCTTGTATTCTCCCAGAGTAATGCTGCCCTCGGCCACATACTCTTCTGTGCTTTCTTCTGAAGCTTCTGTCTGCTCCGCCTTACTGTCTGCATCAGACGGTGACGCTGTCTGATCCTTTGCTCCGCAGCCTGTCATAAGCATCACAGCTGCGATTCCTGCAAGTCCTGCCTTTACAAATTTCCTCATTTACCTGTCCTCTTACTCTCTTTTTTACTCATTGAAAAGACGGCTCTCCGCCGTTTGTTTCCTCACTCTTCTTTAAAAACGTGTTTGGAAATGTACGTCCATCTCCAAACACGTTCTGAAAAGTATAAAACACATAATATCACAAAATACTGTGATAAAAAAGAGTTTTTCCGATTTTTACTGTTTTTTAAGATTTATTTGTAGAATGCCTTAAACGCCTTATAGGTGTTGTAGATATCCAGCTTGGAAGCCAGCTCAAACGGAGCGTGCATAGCCAGAATCGGCACTCCCAGGTCTACTACATCCACATCCATCTTAGCCACGAAGCAGGCAACCGTTCCGCCTCCTCCTACATCCACAGCTCCCAGCTCGCCGGTCTGCCAGTACACGCCTTCACGATCCATAATGTCAATCACCTTGGCCATGGTCTCTGCGCTGGCATCGTTGCTGCCGGACTTTCCTCTGGCTCCTGTGTACTTGGTAAGCACACAGCCCTTGTTCACATAGCAGGAGTTGCGCTCCTCATATACACTGGCAAAGGTCGGATCATAGGCAGCATTTACATCGGAGGAAAGGCATACAGAATTTCTCAGCACTGTCTTTACATCTGCGCCTGCTGCATCTGCCAGATACTCGATATAATGAAGGCTGAAATCAGAATCCAGTCCTGTGTTTCCTACAGAACCGATCTCCTCCTTGTCTGCCAGAACCGTTACTGTCGTATACTCCGGCTTCTCTGTGGCCATCTCTGCTGTCATCGCTGTGTAAGCACATACCTTGTCATCCTGTCCATAAGCGCCTACCAGGCTTCTGTCCAGGCCCACATCTGTCGCTTTCACAGCCGGAACCATCTCAATCTCTGCTCTTGTGAAATCCTTCTCTGTCATGCCGTATTTTTCATTTAACAGCTTGAGCACCAGAAGCTTCACTGGCTCCTTGATCTCCTCGCCTGCGTATGGAATTGAACCTATCAGGACATTCAGCTCCTCGCCCTTGATTCCATCCTTCAGTTTTCTCTCATTCTGATCAGCCGCTAAGTGAGGGAGCAGATCTGTCACGCAGAATACCGGATCTCCCTCATCCTCACCGATGCAGATGTTTACTGCCTCTCCATCCTTTGTAATTACAACTCCGTGCATAGCTAACGGAATCGTCGCCCACTGATATTTACGAATTCCTCCATAGTAATGAGTCTTTAAGAAGGCCAGATCCGTCTTCTCGTAAAGCGGATTAGGCTTTAAATCAAGACGAGGGGAATCAATGTGAGCAATATTTAAGCGAATGCCCTCCTCTAACGGTCTGCAGCCGAAGGTAGTCATAATCAGGGCTTTTTTACGGTTAACATAATAAACCT
Source organism: Lachnospiraceae bacterium AM93-12TA (assembly GCA_027698105.1). Classification (GTDB taxonomy): domain Bacteria; phylum Bacillota; class Clostridia; order Lachnospirales; family Lachnospiraceae; genus Otoolea. The sequence continues at coordinate 20,328 of JAQERH010000027.1, read as the reverse complement.
TATCGCCTGTCTCGTACTTTCTTCCAATCTCATACTCCTGGTATCCGTTTTCAGACAGAATCCTCACTGCCTCAGCCACAAACTCTCTCTCTGTCTTGGATTTATTTAAGAATGCCTTATAGCCTTCACAGTATTCGGCTGCCTCCTTAGTCTGATCCGGTGCTTCCTTTGCAATGTGCGGAAATTCCCATGTCAGCTGTTTCTGCAGCTCCTTTACGTTCTCATCCATGTCTGTCATACTCCTTTTTCTGCTATTTTTCTGTATTCTCCGGTTCCATCTGCTTTTTCTGGAGCAGTTTTACCGGCAAATTTCCTCGCTGTCCAGCACCAGGGTAAACGGGCCGTCATTTAAAAGCTCCACCTTCATGTCGGCGCCGAACTCCCCATGCTCCACACGGCTTACATAGCCCTTGCATTTCTCCACTACATATTCGTAGAGCCGATTAGCCATGTCAGGCGCTCCCGCCTTGACAAAGCTCGGTCTGTTGCCTTTTTTGCAGTCCGCATACAGGGTAAACTGGCTGACAACTAAAAGCTCACCTCCCACATCCGCCAGGGAAAGATTTGTTTTTCCCTGATCGTCCTGGAAAATTCTAAGCTTACACAGCTTGTCTACCATCTTGTCAGCAATCGCTTCTGTATCTGTGTCGCATACTCCCAGCAGCACGAGAAATCCCTGTCCTATGCTGCCAATTACCTGTCCGTCTACAGTCACACTGGCATGGGCTACTCTCTGCAGTACTATTTTCATGTCTTTCTTCTCCGTCTTTTATCTTATTATTTCTGAGCTTCCTGCGACTGCCTGAACTCTTCTTCCTCTTTCATCCTCTGCTCGGCGCTTATTTTCATAATTGCCTCATTGAGAGAAAACATCTTGGCATCCAGAAGATCCACCATATCGGCACAGGCCTTCAGCTCCTTCTCCAAAAAATCAGGGGCATTTCCCTCGAACTTATAGTAAATCTTGTGTTCCAGGCTGGCCCAGAAGTCCATGGCCACTGTGCGGATCTGAATCTCCACCTTGGTGTCCACTGGCCCCTCGCTCAGGTAAATGGGAATCGTCACTACCATGTGATAGCTCTTATACCCGTTGGGTTTAGGATTTTTAATGTAATCCTTTACATACAGTACCGTTACATCTGACTGCCTGGCAATCATGTCGGCAATCCTGTAGATATCCGAAGTAAAGGAACAGATAATCCTGATTCCGGCAATATCGCTGAGGTGATCAATCATGTTTGGGATTGTCACCTCTCTGCCGTCGCTTTTCAGCTTTTTTACAATGCTTTCCGGCGTCTTCAGTCGGGATTTAATATGTTCAATCGGGTTGTAGGAATAAATATGAACAAACTCATTGTTCAAAATCTCGATCTTTGTATTGATCTCCTTCAGCGCGGAGTTATACAAAAACATCACGGCCTTCCACTGATCCATCTGATTAAAGCTTTTTGGAATATTCATTATGAATGGCCTCCTTTCCCTGAAGCTCGCGCGCTGGCTGAGCCAGATATTTTATTAAAATTTCAGCCCCTTTAACAGAGAGCCGAGGCTGGTAGCAGCCTGGCCGTTCTCGTGATAATCGAAAAACTCCTCCTGCTGAAGTTCCTCTTCCTCTTTCTCCTGAGCATCGCGGATGCTGAGGCTCAGCTTTCCGTCTTTAATGCCTACAATCTTTACCTTAACGGTCTGGCCTTCTTTTAACACTGCGCCTGGATGCTTAACTCTCTGGCTGCTGATACGGGATACGTGTACCAGACCAGACAGTCCGTTCTCCAGTCTGACAAATGCGCCGTAATCCTTGATGGTCTCAACAGTGCCTTCCAGTACAGCTCCAATCTGACACTGCTCCACTCTCTTTTTCTTTTCTTCCTGCTCCTTCTCTCTGGCCAGCTCACGTCCGGAAAGAACCAGTTTCTTTCTGTCTTCCTCAACAGTGATCACACGCACGTCAATAGTTTTTCCAACCCATTCCTCCAGGTTTTCCACATAGGTGGCAGCCAGCTTAGACGCCGGGATAAAACCTCTGATACCGTCTACGTAAGCAGTCACGCCGCCGTTTACTGCCTCGGCAATCTCCACCTGAAGAGGAGTTTTTTCCTCCATCATCCTGGCAAACTTCTCCCACACAGGAGTGTCCTCATTTTTCTTAAAAGACTCCTCAATCTCTTTCTCGAAATCTGCCATGGTCTCCATATTCTCCATATTTTCATTTAATCTTTCTTCTGACATACAGTTCTCCTCCTGATTCTAAAATTCTATATCTATTTAACCATATCCTATCTGATATTTCTATAGTTTTCCTGTAAAAAATATGCATTTCTTTCTGCCCTGTTTAGTATTTTCACTTCTCTTGTATTGTGGAGATCTGAAAAAGGCGGGACACGCACTGCGAATCCCGCCTTTTATACTATCTCTTAATTAAAGGCCAAGAGCCTCTTTTACCTTAGCTGTGATGTGGATACCGATATCCTTGGAAGCATCTACAGACTGAGCGCCGATGTGCGGAGAAACGATGAAGTTATCGCACTCGAACAGCGGGCTTGCAAATGTATCGTTTCCTGTGAGACCGCTGCCTGCCAGCTCGTTCTCCATAACGTCTGTTGCATATCCGCCAATCTTGCCTGCCTTTAATGCCTCGTACATATCCTTCTCATTTACGATTCCACCACGGCTCATGTTGAGAACAACTGCGTCGTCCTTCATCTCAGCGATGGATTTAGCATTGAACAGATCTTTTGTCTCTGGTGTTAACGGCACATGGATGGATACGAAATCAGCAACCTTTAAGAGCTCTTCGATGCTCATGCCTGTTGCGTTCTCTTTCTCAAAGTCCTCAGCCTTTAAGAATGGATCGTAAGCAACTACTGTCATACCGAATGCACGGCCCAGCTCGCCTACACGGCGTCCGATACGTCCAAAGCCCATAACACCCAGTGTCTTTCCGCGAAGCTCGCGGCCAACGAACTTGTACTTATCCCACTCATGCTTAACCTTAACATCTGTGTTAGCTGTCATGGTTCCGCGGGAGATGTCAAGCATCTTGGAAATGGTAAGCTCTGCAACTGCATTTGCATTTAAGCCAGGAGCGTTGAAGATCTGGATTCCCTTCTCCTTAGCGTAATCCATATCAATGTGGTTTAAACCAACGGAGCAAACACCGATGATCTTTAAGTTCTTAGCTGCGTCGATGATATCCTTGTCAATCTTCGGATCTACACGCATAATCAGAACATCTACATCTCCGATCTCAGCGAGAACCTGATCCTTGGAAGACGGCAGATTGTCTGCTGTCTTTACTTCCATGTATTTTCCCAGCTCTTCTGCAATGCCTGCATATACCTTATCAATAATAAGACACTTCATAGTGAATTCTATCTCCTTTCAGTTTCAGACAGAGCCATTCGGTCTGCCTGGTTTAAATAAGGGCCGCTGCCTTAAGTGTGCCTGATGTCAGGCATGATCCACTTAATGCAGCAGCCCCCTTTACTTAGATAACCGCTTTATGTAACGATTGTTGGTACTGATTACCAGCAGATACCCTGTGCCATCATAGCGTCAGCTACCTTCTGGAAACCAACGATGTTAGCACCAGCTACCAGGTTGTAGCCTAAGCCGTACTTCTCAGCAGCCTCAGCAGAACCATCATGGATACCTGTCATGATCTGGTGAAGTTTGGAATCAACTTCCTCAGCTGTCCAGGAGTATCTCTCGCTGTTCTGGCTCATCTCAAGACCGGATACAAGAACACCACCTGCATTTACAGCCTTGGAAGGAGCTACTACCATGTTCGGCTGCTCCATTAAGAACTTAAGAGCCTCGTTTGTAGTTGGCATGTTAGCAACCTCAATGTAGTACTTGATGTTGTTAGCAACAATTCTCTTAGCCTGCTCAAGATCAACGTCGTTCTGTGTAGCACATGGCATAACGATATCAACCTTCTGGCCCCATGGCTTCTCACCTGGGAAGAACTGTACGCCGAACTTGTCTGCGTAATCCTGAACTTTGTTACGTCCAGATGCTCTCATCTCCAGCATGTAGTTGATCTTCTCCTCTGTTACAACACCGTCTGGATCGTAGATGTATCCATCTGGTCCGGAAAGTGTAACAGCCTTAGCGCCTAACTCAGCTAACTTCTTAGCAGCACCCCAAGCTACGTTACCGAAACCTGCCAAAGCAACTGTCTTGCCTGCCAGAGTATCGTTCTCGTGCTTCATAACAGCCTCTACATAGTAAACTGCGCCGTATCCTGTAGCCTCTGGACGAACCAGGGAACCACCGAAGGATCTGCCCTTACCTGTAATAGTTCCGTTCTCGAAAGCACCTCTGATCTTTCTGTACTGTCCGTACATATAACCAATCTCACGAGCGCCTACGCCAAGGTCACCAGCTGGGATATCTACGTCTGGTCCGATATGACGATATAACTCTGTCATGAAGGACTGGCAGAATCTCATAACTTCGCCGTCGCTCTTGCCGTTCGGATCGAAGTCGGAACCACCCTTAGCACCGCCCATAGGAAGTGTTGTTAAGCTGTTCTTAAATGTCTGCTCGAAGCCTAAGAACTTCATGATGGAGAGGTTTACGGAAGGAGCGAAACGTAAGCCGCCCTTGTACGGTCCAATAGCGCCGTTGAACTGTACACGATAGCCACGGTTTACATGAGTCTGACCATTGTCATCTACCCACGGAACACGGAACTCGATAGTTCTCTCCGGCTCACACATTCTCTCAAGAAGAGCAACCTTCTCGTACTCTGGATGTGCATCAACAACCGGGCCTAAAGAAGATAAAACTTCCTCTGCTGTCTGAAGGAACTCTGGCTCATGTGCATTTTTCTCTTTGAGTTCTGCAAGAACTCTGTCAACATACTTGCTCATTGGAATATACCTCCTGCTTTCGCATTAATATTGTGAGTTTTCACTCAACAAAGTAGCCTCTTTGCTTCATGTCTACATTGTACCAAAAAGACTGCAAAAAATCTACTGTTTTTGTGAAAATCTTACGTTCTGTTTTAATTATAACTCATTATCCCTGCATAATCAAATTAATATCCCATTATACATATTATTATGTTTCATTTATATTACATAATAATGGACGCTAATTCTGGGCAGCTGCAGTGATAATTGGCGGAAAAATCTCCCGCAAATCCGAAGTCTTTCTGCCTCATTACAAAAAACAGCCGGCCCCAGGGACCGGCTGAAAGGTGACGCGCTGATTAACCTAAGAAGTTAATGAAGCCTGTCAGGATAGTAGCGTTTAAGAAGTCGATAAACAGAGAACCTACTAACGGAACTACCATGAATGCAGTAGGAGCCGGTCCATACTGGCCTACTACTGCCTGCATGTTTGCCATAGCGTTTGGAGTAGCGCCCATACCGAAACCGCAGAATCCTGTTGTCATAACTGCTGCATCGTAGTTGCGTCCTAATACGTTGAATACGACAAAGTTAGCGTATAAGAACATGAGAACAGTCTGAGCTGCTAACATTACTACTAACGGAAGAGCCAGCTCTGCCAGCTGCCATAACTTCATGTCGATCATGGCAAGACCAAGGAATACGGATAAACAGAAACCGCCGACTACGCCGATCTCTTCCATCGGAAGCTCTTTCTTTGTAGCGTCAGCCACATTACGGATGATTGCTCCGACTAACATAGCGCCGATGTAGAACGGGAAAGTCATCAGCTTTCCGAGGAGCATGGAAACAATAGTACCGAAACCGATAGCAATAATCAGAGCCAGAACTGCATCCAGGAATCTCTTGGAATCTACCTTTCCTGCATCCTCAGTCTCAATACCGCCTTCTCCGCCAGCTGCCTCTGCGGAATGCAGCTTAAACTTTTTAATCTTAGATGTTGCAATTGGTCCTCCAATGGCACAGCCTGCCACCAGACCGAAAGTTGCAGAAGCGATGGCTACTACACTGGCATTCGCCACGCCTAAATCCTCAAGGAGAGGTCCAAAGGAACCTGCTGTTCCGTGTCCTCCTACCATTGGGATGGAACCTGTGGCAAGACCCAGTCTTGGATCCAGGCTGAATGCTGTAGCCAGACCTGCGCCCAGAATATTCTGAAGCACTACCATACCTAATGCAAGGCCAAGGAAAATAATTGTCTGAACTCCGCCCTTCTTTAACATTCTGAAGGACGCTGTAAAACCAACGCTGCAGAAGAAAACTACCATGAAAACATTTTTTAATGTCATGTCTGCGCTGATCTCAATGATTCCAGCAGATCTTACAATACAGTGAACAATCGCATAAACAAAACCGCCCACAACCGGCGCCGGGATACAGTAGCGATCCAGAAGCGGAATCTTCTTTACAAGGAAACGTCCCAGAAGAAGCACAAGAGCTGCGACCGCAGTTGCCTGATACATATCAAGTTCTAAAATGGGTGCCATACACATACCTCCAATATTTTTTATGGTGGTACTATAGCATTCGGCTTACAAAATACTACAAAAAAAAACAGGAATCTGTTAAAAAAACGAAAAGATTTTTTCAGAAAGTTTATGGATTGTTTATTTTTGGCAAAAACAGCCTCTCAGGCTCTCTCTTTAAAAGCGGGATTCCCTGTCTGCTGCCAGCATCAGACTGTCAATAAACTTCTTAATGCTGACTTTTCCGCCGTATTTCCGCTTTCCACGGATGTGATCCATCTCTGCCCGGATCTCCTCAAAGGGAAAAAGGGTACCTGAATAAGCTGTAAATGTTTCATTCATAAAGTCCTCAATCCCCATATGAGCCAGATTTGACATTCCGACTGCGATGGCTCGTCGTACCCTCTGCTCCATGTTTTTAGGCGCTGTGCTTAAAATCTCGCACAGCTGTCCGATGCTGACCTGGGAAATAGGCTTGTCGTTGGCGTGAAGATACTGACAGATTTTAATGATATCATCACAGCCTTTCTCCCCTGACATACCAATTCTGTTTAAAATAACCTGAAGCTTTTTCACATATCCGTCATTCTTTTTCTTTTCTTCCGGCTCCTCTTTCATCTCTGCCAGAAACATCTTTCTGATATTGGAAAGGGTTCTCTCATTCTGAATCTGCCGTTCTACATTTTCAATCACAGATTTTACTTCTATAATATTGATCGGCTTACTGATGAAAAAATCAATTCCAGCACTGTATGCCTTCCCTATCAGTTCCTTGGCTGATACCTGAGAAATCATAATAAACCGTGAACCGCAGCCTTCCTCCTTCAGCTCCCTGACCAGCTGGATTCCGTCCTTTTCCGGCATCAGAAAATCCACCAGAATCACATCAGGATTCAAACGCACAATCTCTTCCATATCTGCCGGCTGTCCGCCGGAGGTTCCGCAGACGGTTCCAAGCCCATTGGTTTCTATTATATCTTCCAGAATATTGATCACCATTCTGTCGTCTTCTACAATATAAATCTCCATATTATGACTCCTCTAATCTCTCGGCAGGGATTTCCACCTGAAATCTGGTTCCCTTTCCAGGCTGTGAAACCACATTGATTGTTCCCTTAAACTGCTCCTCCACTGTATTTCTGACTCCCCAGAGGCCTACGCCCCGGTAAATGTTTCCCGTTTTATAATCAAACTTTGTCGAATATCCCATCTCGAAAATATTGGGCAGATGGCGCTCGGAAATACCTGGCCCATTGTCTTCCACCTGGAATATATAAACTCCATTTTCTTTCTTCTCTAAAATTTTCACCTGTCCCGGCTTCTTTCCGCTTTCAATGGCTTCAATGGCATTATTAACCAGATTTTTCAGCACCGCCATCAAGGTGTAATGGCCTCGGGTGATAAAGTCGTCTCTGCAGCTGAATACCAGTTTAATATCCAGCTTCTTGGCTGCAATCATATGGTAGGTGGAGGACTGGAGAATCTGGAGAATATCATGAAAGCTCATATTCTCTTCCTCATATTCGTTCCCAATCTCCTCCTCAATTCCCTGAATAATGCGGAAATAATCCTTTTTTATCTCATGGACGTCTCTGGCTATGGCTAAAGACATCTGCTTCATCTCATCGGGAAGCTTCTGTTCACAGAGCTTTTCGTAAAGCCGGTAGGCGTTTGCCATAACGGACTCAATTTCCTCAGAATTTTTTCTCATAAAATAAATTTCATTCTTGAGGCCTGTTTTCATCAGAAACAGCCGCTGATACCGCCGCTCATGTTCATTCTTCTTTAAAAGTGCCCGGTACTGCCGCTCTCCCACCAGAAGCATGCAGGCAAACATCGTTCGGATCACGGCGATGGCTGCCAGATAAATGATGATGTGTTCGTCAAGGGTTCGAAACTGCAGATACTCCTGCATCTCTGACTCGATCAGGTTCGCTCCGAAGTCCGACAGAAAAATGGCCCACATCAGCTTTTTCCTGGTCGCGACCCGCCTGTTCCTGATACATAACTTGAAAATCACTCCATAGCTGAAATAAAATAGCGCGCCTGGAAGCACATAAAGAGCCGTCTCCCCTGTGATTCCTCCACTGCCTGCCTGAATCAGAAACCTCACCGCAAACACTATCACCGATGTAATAAAGCATGTGGTCAGGGTGTGCAGCTCCAGCCCCACTGTCATAAGCAGAACAGGAAGCAGGATAACAGAAGTAGAAATCCGAAAATAATCAATAAACGCGTTCCAATACAGTTGGGATGTGAGGGCAATCACTGCTCCGATGGCAAATGTCCTCTTCCATTGTCTGATACTCATACTCTCTGCTCCCCAAATACTCAGCTTCTTTCATGGAAGCTGTTGTTATTTAGCAAATAATTACTGTTTTTTAGTATACTTCCTTTTTTATAGTCTGTAAAGTTTGGATTCTCACAGATTTCTCTGGATATGTTCTGCATACTGCCGTATACGCTCCTCAATTCCCGGAAGCTTCATGGCCTCACCTGGGTGATTAGCCGTCTCCAACATGGCAAAATGACCTGGCAGATAAAAAGTTTTATTCATATTCAGCGCCGCTATCATCTGTTCTGCTATCAGATCGCTGCCTGAATAGCCGGACACTACAATTCCGAACAGTTTCTTATCATAAAAACGTGTGGTCCGAAACAGAGCAGTCAGCCGGTTAATAAAAGCTGTCAGATTCGCAGACAGAGCGTCATTGTAGTTCGGAGCCAGAAGAAGGATTCCATCTGCCTTTTTCACAGCCGGATATACATCCTCCACCATCACTCCGCCGTAGAAGCAGCTTCCCTTCTCTCCAAAATGCAGGCACATCTTATAGGGACAGCCGGAGCAGTCTGCCAGTGTTCCGTTTCGCAGACCTATTTCTGTAATGGAGCAATCTTGAAGATACTGTCTGACTCTCTGCCAGACTGCATAGGTGTTGGAACTTTTATGGCTGGAGGCATGGAGCACCAGAAGTTCTTTTCCTCCCGCTCTTCCCTGCCTCTCTTGTGCTATAAGCTGTTCTGCCAGCATTTTTACACTTGCCACATAGGCTCCATATAAATCAGTTCCCAGGTTAGAGGCTACAATTGCAAAATTTGACAGTGTCTTCGTCCCCTCCACTAAGGGACGTCCTACGAAGGCACATCCTGAACTGTTGGCAGTAAAAACCAGCTCCCTGGCCACAGACTTGGTATACAGATCGCTGTCTGCATCTGCCACCACGCCTCCGGTCCAACCGTCCAGGCTGCCTGGATGGCTTCGCAGCCAGCCTAACAGTCTTGTATATTCCAGATTAATGCCATGCTCCCCAAGATCTATGGCAAACAGCACCAGAAGTCTGCCCTGCCAGCCTTCCGGGGCAAGGCGGCCCGTCTGGCCGGTCATCATCTCCAGCTGTGATACTTCCGTCACCTCCTGAAGACAAATATCTGCAAGCCCTTCTCTGAGCACTCTAAGAAGGCGGGAATTTTCCCGCCCTCCTGGCTCTCTGGGGCGAATCAGAAGGATTCTTCCGCCTGTTTTCACCCTGTTTCCGTCACGTTCTTCCTGTTCCATCTTATTTTCCTCGATTTCTGCATCCAGCCGCCTAATTAATAGCTTTTAAATTCTCCTGCGCCGTCACAATCCTCTCATACAGAGCATCCGGCAGCGGCAGAATTTCTGTCTCCAGTCCATGAGATGTGTAACGGTTCTTTACTCCCATGAAAATTCCTCCCAGGAAAACAGAGCCACAGTGCCATTCTCCCCGCAGAGTAAGAATCAACGAGATGGCTCCCGAGGAGTAAGCCGGAGCAATGAACGGCTTAAAACCAATGGCTCTCATATGAAGATTGGCTGTCACAGTCAGCTGAGTCAGCTCCTTAGACAGTTCGTCATTGTAATGTTCAATGGAATCAGCAACCACCAGATCCTGGCCGTGGGGGCCAAAGCTGCGTCCCTCTGTCAGGAACTGCTTAAATCTCTCGTCACGCTTTGCATAGTAGGCAGCTCTGGCATTCATAACGCCCAGTCCGTAGCCCTGGATCTGTTCCGGACGAAGGCCTTTCTGATCAAAAACGCCATTTTCGTCTGTATTGCTGGCCAGGTAGGCTGCCTTTGCGAGAGGATCAACCGGATCCGATACCACTGCAAACAGTCCCCGGAACTTCTCCTCTCTGGCCTGACGGGCGTACTGAGCCACAATCTTGGAGTTGTTCTCAAACTGGTACATTCTCACATCCTTGACCTCAGAGCCCACCGGCGGAATTCCTTTAGAGGCTACGAATACGAATACGTCGCACTGAAACAGCTCCTCCGGTTTCACTACATCCACTTCCGGAAGCGCGTCGTAGTCCCAGGGATAGGCGATCTGGTTTTCCTCAAACTCCCAGCGGGCTGTCACTTTATCGGAAATATCACAGATTCCAATGGAGCTGATCACATCTCCTCCCAGCAGATGGAGACCTGTCAGAAGAGTGCTTCCCACATCCCCAATCGCCAGTACATGAACACGTTTCTTTTTCTTTTCCGGCTTCTCTGAAAGAATCTCCTGGAATCTGGGATGTTTTAAATTCACTGCCCTCATTTTTCCTTCTTGAATAAAAGAGTCTACAATCTCGTCACGCATTCCCTCTCCCAGGGCATTCTTATTCAGCCAGGACACGTCCTCCCTGTCCTGATAGAGAAGCGCCGGATCAGTTACCCGGAAAGAAGCACGGCAGTTTTTAGGAGAACGCTCAAACAGAAATACCAGTTCCTCCTCGCCGGCCGCCTTCTCTCTGGCTTCTTTTTCATCTGTGCCGCGGCCGTAAAGCTCCTCCTTAGGGAAATCCAGTTCTCCGTTTAAGCTGCAGCAGAGTGTTCCATTGATGCGGTAATAAAACATACTCATTGTCCTCCTCATAGATAGTTTAGATAAATAAGATCTATATGAATCTTACAGATTTACAGATTTTTCAGCTGGCTGATGCGGTGCAGCATTTCCAGATCATTTTCCAGGTAAACCGATGCCGCCAGGTTTGGATCGTAGTTTATGCAGTCTCCTTTATCCGGGCAGAGGGGCAGGATTACCGCCTCTGACAGTCTGGAAAGAGTCAGGTTTCTGCCCAGTAAAGCCCGGTACTCTGACTCCAAAGCCAGAAGAATGTCCCTGGAGTTTCTCACACAGCAGGCTGACAGCTCAAACAGAGATTCCTCGCTGCATCCCTTTAATGGCGGAACCATATAGGGCAGTACCATATTGACTGAAGGCATCAGACCGGCTACTTTCATCGTATCGCGGCGTACCGTATCGCCTCCGATAAACGGATAGAGGGTCGATTCCACAAACCAGAACTTCAGGTTTGGAATGGAATAGATGCTGTCTGCCTCGAATCCCCTGGTAGCCATGGCGTCTCTTCCATAGCCGGAAATCATACCTAACAGCACTTTTTTTACCTCCACGCCTTCTTCCCGAAGATAAGGCTCTAAGGCGTCAAACCTGCCGCCCTTGTGAAGCAGATCGTCTACCAGAATGACAGGACGTCCGAAGGATTTAATCGTTCTCACCTGGCTCCTCAGCGGAGAATAATATGGGAATGCCTCAATCCTGTAGCTGTCCAGATCCGGCTCATAGACCTTATCTGTGTGAATGGTCTTTGTCACAGTGTTGGGAACAACCTTTCCTCTCAGAATTTTTCCAAAGGGAACACACATGTCATTGCCCAGCACTCTCGGCGTTGTAGGCTCGCCTGGAACCTGATTAATCTGGGTGATTTTGTCCACCAGACGGTGATAAATGACGCTGGCTGATAATGACAGCACCAGTTCTCCTGGGTAAAGCCTTGTCATGGCAGACTGAAGCTCCCTGTGAGCCTTGTAGATGGCCTTCAAAATTCTGGGGCTGCTGGAAAACGGTTCCTTCAGCGTAGTCTCCAGATTCTGTACCAGCACTAACGGCGCGTGCATATCTACCAGCCACAGACGCCTTTTTCCCTCAAAGTTTTCCGCCTCCACAAATCCCTGTCGGATGACAGCATCTAAAGACGATTCCCCCGGTTCCTCCTCTGGAAGGAACATCGCATAACTGCAGTGCTGCTCCAGGGCCTTGGCCAGAGCCTCCGTCAAAAGAAGCTGTTCCGGGTCATAGATCGGGCTGTCTGGTTCCGCATAAATTCCTGTAATGAGAAGAATGCTTCCCAGGGTATGGCGCCGCACCATATCGGCCATGGATACGCTTCCCAATACCTTAAACAGTTCCTCCGGCATCACAGACCGCATCTTCAGGAACCCAATCAGGCGGTTTTCCTCCACTGTATTCCTTAGAAGAAGAAAAGTTCCCTCTGTACTCTGAAGACGCTCCAGCAGTCTGCGGCCGTCTGCCTTTTCACCGAGCATCCAGTCCAGCACAGCCTTCTCATCCTCTCCTGAAAGCTCTTCTGTCTCCTCAAAGCCGATGGCTTTGGCCCTGAGAATCGGCTTATACTCCGGCTCTCTCAGATACAGGCCGTTAAAATAAATATATTCCTGCACCACCGGATCAATTAAGTTTGAGATATCACGGTTCAGGTCAATATTTTCCCTGATTTTTGTGGAGCTGATATCCTCCAGGTACTCCGGAAGTTCCAGTTCAATCAGCTCTCCGGTAATCATCTCCATCATTTCCCGGTTGTATTTATTATCGCTTCTTCTGTCTCCCACACGACGGAAAGCAATGTGATTCATGGAATGGATGGAATGCTTCTCCGGCGGTTTACGGTAGGAGGACGCATTGGCAATCACATCGCTGCCTACTACCACATAAACAGTTCTTCCTGCAAATACCTCCTTCAGCCGCTTCAAATCAGACGGATTAGCAATATTGACAGGAATGTCGTCAGGGAACAGATTCACATGAAACTCGTCCGCTACAGACATATTTACAATCTGACGCCGAATCAGGTGGGGCTGAGTCTTCTTAGACCAGGAAAATTCGTCTACAGCCAGATAGACCTCATAGCCCATGTCGCGGATTTCCCGGACAATTCCCTTGTGTGAAAGTGTAAACGGATCAAATGTTCCTGGGAAGAACGCAATCTTTTTCCGCTCTTCAATCTCCATCTGGCCAATGGTCAGGCGGTAGGCAGTGATAAAACGGCAGATATTGGAGAGCGCTTCCGCCCGGTAAAATGCAGTCAGCTCCCCTCCCCGGTTCTCATTAATCAGGAACAGCAGCTTCTTATGGGTGAGGGCAAAAATTTCCATCTTCTCATGGTCATTCAGCCTGCGGGAGCCAAACATATACTGTCCTGTTACCAGAAGAGCCTCCTGGCGTACCGTTTCTCTGTGGTTTGCCAGGCCTCCCAAAACCATGCCAAGCAGACGTCCCAGCCGCTCCTTCGATGTCTCCTCATCCTCTTCAAACCGCTCCTTATAGCGGGGATAATACTCAGTCAGAATTCCCACTGTATCCAAAGCTACGGAAACCACCCGGTCATTGGCATTGGCCATCAGTCCCCGCAGGTAGGTTAAAACCTCCTCCAGCTGTTCCGGCGGAAGCCACAGCGCCAGCTGTCCCAAATACTCCGGAATATATTTGGAAAACTCGTACTCTCCTACCTCCAGTCCCTTTAAAAGCTCCACTGCAATCTCATTTCGCTGATCCGGAGTCAAAAGGGGAGCCAGACGAAGCAGGGCGCGGCCTGCATCATGGCGCACTACCACATACTCGCTGACCTTAATCAGATTGGACAGGTGGGCTGCAATGTGAAGAATGTTCTCTTTCTTTCCATGATCTACCTGATCCACCAGAAGCTTGATATTAACAGCCTTCAGCACCCACGGCGTCGCCATCTTCAGATTATCCAGGAAAATATCAGAAACTACATCACGTCCGTAAAGTACCGCCTCCTGCCGCGACACGTCGCGTCCCAGATTGGACAGAATCCTGTACTGGAGGAAAATGCGGCTGATATCGTCCTCGCCAATCTTTTCATCCTCCACAATCTCTGCAATTTTATCACAGAAAGGCGCGTCCTTTACCTCTGCCGTAATCAGCTTAAAGGCTCTCCAGGCTGCAATCATAAGTCCTTCAAAGCTGTTTTGTCTGGGCACGGCATAATAGCAGGCAAATTCTGCCATCCGTTCCATATCCTCTCTGCTGCACCGGTTAAAGGGCATATTGTGAAGGGCATCCAGAAGCACAAAGGCTTCTCCGCTCTCTCTTTTTTCAGGGCAGTCGTACCAGCGCAGAAATTCCTGTAAAAATCCCTCAATATCTGCTGCCGCCGCATGCTCTACCATAGAGGACAGCACCTGCTTTAAATTATATCCAATTCTTCTCTTGTGCTGCACAGTCAGCTTGTGATCCGGGCAGATAATCATGGACAGGAAGGTTTTCCACAGCTCCATGGCCTTCTGATCGGCAATATCCGGCATATCTGCCGGTCTCTCCTTCCGGTAGCCTGCATTAAACTGGGCAATCACATTTCCTATCAGGCGGGCTGCCTGGGTTCTGATATCTCCCTCCTTATGCATAAGAAGCTCATAAAGGAAGTAAAGTGTCTGCTCCTTCTGAATGTCATTTGTATATGGAAAATACTCCTGAAAAATGTTCAGATATGCTCTGACATTCTTCCAGTTTTTCTCACTTCTGGCCGCTTCCAGAAGATTTCCGAACTGACGCTCCGCTCCCATCCTGTGCATCACGTCAATATTATGCTCCACTCCCATGAAAATCAGGGAATCTACAATCTGTTCTGTATTTCTCAGGGAGATATCCGGCATAGGAGGTGTTTTCACCGGTTTTTTATCAAGGTTTACATCCACTCCCAGAGAGCGCATGTATGCCTCAAAATCGTGAAGTCTGGCATAGACAAACCGGTAACGGTTCAGCTTAACCTCATCCACATTGTCAAGCTTGGATAAAATAATCTCGAACGCCTCGTCCAGACTGGAAATATAGGTAATTTCCCTGCCGTCATCTCCTCTGCTCTGCTTCACCCTGAAATCTGCATAAATCAAAACAAGAGACTCTACCGACAGATTCTCCGGTTCCAGATCCCAGGTAGAATGGTTAGCTGCAATGTGACCGGTATATTCCATATGGTGTCTGTTAAACCACTGGTTTGTATAATAATAGTGGAGATACGGCACCCGCTCATTGGGCTTGCACCCAAACTTGCCCAGGTCATGTCCTGCAGCAGCTCCACTGGTCAGAGTCAGATCAATCGGCACTCCGGCCTCATAGAGTCCCCTGGCTACTGTCATGGCCACATAGTGAACTCCTGCAATGTGCTCCAGGGTCCTGAACGGCGTCACTTCCGCATTCAGCCGCATCATTTCATAAACGTATTCCCTGTAAAAAGCATTTTTAAATTTTTTATATTCTGTATTGGATTCATAGGAAAGAGCTTCCTGCTCGGACAGGAATGCAAAATCCACCATAGGCTCAAATGGGAGAACCTCTCTTTCCTTATCAAAAATGAACTGGAGAACAGCCAGATAAAACAGCGCTCCGGCGGCATATGGCTCCGCCTGTCTGGAAAACTCCTCGTCCGGATACAGGATATGGCACACATACTGGTAAGTGAATTTCATCCACCCATCCTGCGGCTCCCGTCCAATCAGGCTCATAGGTTCCCGGCAGATCTCGAAAACCTCCCGGCACTGGATCCTTCTCTTAATGGGGAAAATACGTCCCAGCTGTCCCTCCCAGTACTCTCTGTTCATCAGCATCTGAACGCTCTCCCGGCTGAGATTCGATGCGGCCAGAAACTCTCTGGCGCACAGCTTGGCAGTCAGCTCCTCTATCATTTGGCGCACCTGTTTTTTACTCATCCCGTACCTCCCTTAATGTCATATGGATAATTATACCACTAACCGGGGGCTCTTCCAACAAAAATTCATGCAATATCACCATTTTCCCTCTAAAAAACTAATTGACAAACAAAGAATTTTAGGGCAAAATAAAACAGTAACTATTATTACTATTCTTTGTCAACTGAATGCGTCAGATTGGCAGATGAGATGAAAAGGAGGAACTGCCCATGAAAACCCTCAAGTACAGCCGTCAGAGGGAATCCATCAAGGCCTGCCTGATGGGCCGCAAGGATCATCCCACCGCCGACGCTTTATACACCAGCATACGCGAACAGTTTCCCAACATCAGTCTGGGAACCGTATACCGAAATTTAAATCTGCTTGTAGAGCTGGGGGAAATCCGCAAGCTTTCCTGCGGAGACGGAACGGATCACTTTGATTATGATACATCCCCCCACTACCATTATGTGTGTAAAAAGTGCGGAAAAATTCTGGATCTAGACATGGAAATAAGTGGAAGCCTGGAAGCTGCGGCCAGAGAGTGTCAGAAGGGGACAGTTGAGGAACACACTGTTTTCTTTTATGGAACCTGCTGCAACTGCCTGCAGGAAGAGTCCCATTAAGTTCCATTTCAGTACAGTTCAGCCATGCAGGGCTTCCGGCAGGAAAAGCGCTGAAAGCCCGGATGTATGGCTAAACTGTTACAAATTTATATTTATTTTACAAAATAAATATTGACAATTGCCGAAAGTTGTGGTAAATTAATATCAGTAATCATTACTGTTTTATTTGCAGCCGAGATGATTAACCGGCATGGAAAATGAAGCAAACAGCCTTGATTATGGATATGTATTCTAAAAATTTTTATATATGCAAAGGAGAGTATAAGCTATGAAGAAATTTGTTTGTACAGTATGCGGTTATGTTTACGAGGGCGAGGCAGCTCCGGAGAAATGTCCTGTATGTAACGCTCCAGCTTCCAAGTTCCAGGAGCAGGCTGCTGGTATGGCATGGGCTGCAGAGCACGTAGTAGGCGTTGCTCAGGGCGCAAGCGAAGACATCATGGAAGATTTAAGAGCTAACTACGAGGGCGAGTGCAGAGAGGTTGGTATGTACCTTGCTATGGCCAGAGTTGCTCACAGAGAAGGATATCCTGAGATCGGTTTATACTGGGAGAAGGCAGCTTACGAGGAGGCTGAGCATGCAGCTAAGTTTGCAGAGCTTCTTGGTGAGGTTCTCACAGATTCCACAAAGAAGAACCTGGAGATGAGAGTTGAGGCTGAGAACGGCGCTACAGCTGGTAAGTTTGACCTGGCTAAGAGAGCTAAGGCAGCTAACCTTGACGCTATCCATGACACAGTTCACGAGATGGCAAGAGACGAGGCTCGTCACGGCAAGGCATTCCAGGGTCTCTTAGAGAGATACTTTGGCTAAGCTATAAGCCATGCGTGGATAAAAGCAAAGAAAAACCCGGAGGGGAATGTTTACATTTCCAGCCGGGTTCTTTTTTGCTTTTAGACATATACGGCGCCAGCCGTCCAGCGAGATGAAGCCGTCAGGCGAAATCGAGCGGGCACATGGCTTTATTCCTTTTATCTATACACCGCGCCAGCCGTCCAGCGAGATGCAGCCGTCAGGCGTAATCGAGCTGGCGCATGGCTTTATCCCTTTCTCGGTACACCGCGCCAGCCGTCCAGTGAGATGCAGCCGTCAGGCGTAATCGAACTGGCGCATGGCTTTATCCCTTTCCCGGTACACCGCGCCAGCCGTCCAGTGAGATGCAGCCATCAGGCGTAATCGAACTGGCGCATGGCTGATTTACTCCGCACTGTCTTTCTCCTCCTCTTCGTCAGCTCCTGCATTTTTAGAAGCATATACTTCAACTACCACTGTATCCAGATCTGTCTGCAGCTGCACATCTTTATCAGAGGCAATGGCCAAATCCCGTACCTTGATCTTATCTCCCACTCTCATATCACCTACATCCAGCTCGATTTTATCTACCAGAGCTGACGGCAGAGCGCGATAGGAAACCTCCTTTAACATCTGCTGAAGCACTCCTGTAATTACTTTTTCATGATTAAGCAAATGAATTTCTGCCACAGAATGTACCTTCTCGCCGCTTACAAGCGCCTGAAAATCTATTTCATCTACCTGCCCTTTTAGAGCGTTGTAATCAATCTCCTTAATCAGAACATCCATATCGGTTCCGTCTATATTCAGTATAATCTGGCTGCCCTTTCCATTTGTTTTCAAAAGGCGTTCCGCTTCATTTTTGGAAATTTTTACTGGTATAGAACCCTTGATCTCTCGTCCAAACACATTTCCCGTTACAAATCCTTCCCGTCTAAGCCTTTTGGCCTTCACATCCATAGTTCTCTTCTCAGCTCTTAAAGTATTCATTTATCTTTTCCTCCATCAAACTGACTGCTTAGCGGCTTCTGACGAATTCAGTTCAGAGTGCTCTGCCTCTTCCCTTATCCTTCAGGTCGTATTAAGTATTCCTTTTTGTTACATTTGTATTATAACACTTGAAACAATCAATTCAAGGCAATATTTGACTAAATTGTTCTTCATTATCTGATATTTTTTGGTTAATTTTATATTTATTTAGTATTTCTAATTTTTTGTTCCCATATTTCTCCTGTAATTTGCTGAGTTCTTTTCTGTCTTTATTCACATACTAGAGAATGTCTGAATCAGTGTGTTCAGGCAAACAGCTTATGACATGCAACTTGTGATAAGGAGGACTTTGCTGTGACTAGAAAAGAAAAACTTCAGCGGCTGCTGACCGCTGTTTTCTGGGGAAGCCTTATATTTACACTGGGCTTTACCTGGTTTTACTTAAACGAAGCCATCCCGGATCGGCTGAATCTGGTAGTCGATGAGTCGGAAAACTTTCATTTTCCTCTTCCTGTAAAGGTCACTCTGGAAAGCGAAAGTGCCGAGGTAGTTGTAGGAAATAATTCCAATATTCCCTCTGATCAGCTTCATCTTCAGATAAACCGCCCTTTTTCCCTCTATTCTGCCAACGAGGGAACTTATCAGCTGGATCTGAAGCTGTTTGGCCTGATCCATTTTAAGGATATTGAGGTCAATGTTTCCGATACGAAATATGCTATCCCCTGCGGTATGCCGGTAGGTATTTATCTGAAATCCGATGGCCTCATGGTAATTGGCACAGGCCCGGTAAAAACAAAGGATGGTTCTTCCTTGGAACCTGCTCAGGGACTTCTCCAGTCAGGAGACTATATTGAAGCAATTAACGGACAGCCAGCTGAAAAAAAAGAAGATATGATTGAGGCAGTCGCCGAAGCTCAGGATTCTCCGGTTCAGCTGACTGTACGCCGCGATGAAAAACAGATGGATGTCACCATGACTCCTCTTGAAACGGAAGACGGCGATTATAAGCTGGGCGTATGGATCCGGGACGATACCCAGGGAATCGGAACCATGACCTATATAACTGAATCGGGAGAATATGGTGCTCTCGGTCACGGCATTAGTGACAGCGACACAGGACTTTTAGTTAGCACCTGCGGAGGAGAGCTTTACGACACAGAAATTATGGGCATTGAAAAGGGAGCCATGGGGAAGCCTGGTGTACTCTCCGGCATCATTTACTATGGAAGCCAGTCAAAGCTCGGAACTATTAAGACTAATACAGAACAGGGAATTTTCGGTACAGCAGAAAATAAGATGTGGAAAGAAATCGGAAGTATGTTTGGCTCAGGACCAGGAAAAGAGCCAATTCCCATCGGATATCGGCAGGATGTTCAAAAAGGAAGCGCTTTTATCAGAAGCTGCATTTCAGGAAAACCAGAAGACTATGAAATCGAAATCCAAAAGGTCGACTACTCTACCTCCCATAAAAATAAAAGCCTGGTAATCAAGGTGACAGATCCGAAGCTGCTGGAACTGACCGGAGGCATTGTCCAGGGCATGAGCGGTTCACCCATCATTCAGGACGGAAAGTTAGTAGGTGCTGTGACCCATGTATTTGTCAATGATCCCACAAGAGGATATGGGATTTTTATTGAAAATATGCTGGAGCATTGAGCAATGCAGCGATAATCGAGTAGGAGGCGGTGATTAACCGCCGTCCTCTCACACCACCGTGCGTACCGTTCGGTACGGGAGTATCCCAAAGTTTGTGTAAACCTTCAAACTGATGTAAGATAGACTT
>JAQERH010000026.1 GCA_027698105.1 Lachnospiraceae bacterium AM93-12TA | reverse complement strand
TCGGATCAACGAAAAACTACACAATGGTAAACAGGGCTTTGCCCTAACAATAAAAAGAGACACATTCCGGCCTGCTGTTCTGCCGGAATATGTCTCCTTTTTACGCTTATTCTGTTTCTTATTCTACTTCCAGAAGCTCAATATGGAAGTTTAACTCCTTGCCTGCCATCTCGTGGTTTGCGTCAAAGGTGATATTGGTCTCATCCTTTGCTGTTACCTTCACCGGGAACGGCTGGCCAAACTGGTTGGACAGGTATACCTGCTGTCCTACCTCCAGCTTCTCTGCCCCTGGAAGCTGGGCAATCACTACTGTAAAAATAGCGTCCGGATCCGGCATGCCATATGCCTCCTCCGGCATCAGATGAATGTCTGCAGACTGGCCTGGCTCCATATTTACAACTGCCGCATCGAATCCTTTAATCATCTGGCCTACTCCGCAGATAAACTCTAACGGCTGTCCTCTGTCATAAGAAGAATCAAACTGAGTTCCGTCATTGAGCGTACCCTTATAATGTGCTCGGCACAGCTTTCCTGCATTGCGTCCCTCCATAATGATCTGTGGCTGGGAACCACATCCGCCTCCGCAGCCGCTGCATCCACCGCCGCAGCCTCCGCAGGAATGACCCTCTTCGTGCTCCTCGTGATCGTGATGGTCACAGTTTACACCTGTAGAAACCAGCTCTCCCTTCAGGTAAGCCTCCACTGCCTCATCACAGCTTCCCTCAGCGCCGGAAACTACCTGAATTCCTGCCTCGTCAAGGGCTGTCTGAGCTCCGCCGCCAAGTCCTCCGCAGATCAGCACGTTGACGGACTGTCCTGCTAAAACACCTGCCAGCGCGCCGTGTCCCTCTCCATTGGAGCTGATCACCTCACTGGAAACTACCTGGTTATTCTCTACCTCATAAACCTTAAAAAACTCTGTCTTGCCAAAATGCTGGAATACATTTCCATTGGCATAAGAAACTGCTATCTTCATATCCCTGTACTCGTCCTTCCTGTCTTTAAAATTTCTTCAGAACTGAATCTGAACTGAAATGGCTCTCTGTCTGCCGTACCGCTATTCTATCATAGGAATCCCGTTTTTTCAATTTATTAAAATTTTCACGAAAACAGCCCTGTGAACAAAAAACAGGAAGCGGCACAGACAATACCGCCCCCTGCATTTCTCTATTGCTCATCCAGGATCAGCTGGCTCCTAGCAGAGCCGGATCAATCTCCAGATAATCTGCTGTATCAGGAAGAGTGATTTCCACCGGCTGTCCCGGATTATGAACCGTTCCTGCCACATCGAGAATCATACCTACAGACGCTCCCTGAGACTCCATGGACAGATCCATGTTCATCTTCATATCTGTGTAGTAGCCGTCCTTTCCAATGGTGTACTGGCCGCTTGCAGAGTTGATGGTCATATTCAGGCCGGACACCTGGCTCACATCTCCCATAGCGCCCATGACCTGGGCCAGATAATCGTTCATCTTCTCCGGATTGGCTGTAAAGGTAAGGATCTGATTCTCCCCCTCCTTCTTTACCTCCACCGTATCCAGGCTCTCCACTGGAAGAGTAGTGCTTCCCACGCTCTCCTCAATCTGGGCAGTCAGGCTTTCCAAATCCATGGGATATTTCATTTTCTGGCCCATAGCTTCCATATAGTAATAGCCGTCCTCGTAGAAAACAGTGGTATCCAGATTCATGCCGTCCATGGCTACAGACGAATCGGTAATAAACTTTATATGCTCCTTATCCGACTGATCCATCTTCGTATTACTGGTTACCTCCATATCCATGCTCTCCTCTTCCACGGTCATGGCCATCTTCATAGTCACGTCCATGTCAATGCTGGTAAGAGCGTTATTCTTTTCCACCGCTGCGCTGTAAATCTCCTTGGGATCCTGTTTCTTTGCACAGCCTGCTGCCGCTGCCGCCAGTGCCGCTGCCAGAAGGACTGCCGCTGCCTTCTTCCATCTTCTCATATCGTCCCTCCCGTTTCCGCCTTATTGCTGCCTAAAATTTCGGGGTTCCTGCCACCTGGCTTAACGCCGCCAGAATCTCATCCATCTTCATGCCGCTGACTGCGTTAATGGTAGCCACCACGGCTCCTTCCACCAGCGGGCAGTCTGCCATCTTAACTGTATCCGGTTCAAACATGTCAAGCACCATCTCCGTCGTCATAACGGCGCTTCCCATGTCCATGAGGACAATGACGCCCTCCTCTGAATACACACTCTCGATTGCCTTCTGAATCTTCTCAAAGCTGGTTCCGAAGCTACCGTCCTCCATACCGCCTGCTGCCGCAATATTCGCATCAGGGGCCATTAATCCTGTGAACTCCACAACACTGTCTGCCAGATTCTTACTGTGGGATACAATTACAATTCCTACCATCTGTCTGCCTCCGTTCTTTTCAGCTCTTAAAGTGCTGCTTCTGCTGTCTCCATCATAAAGGTAAAGGAAGTTGCTCCCGGATCCTGATGTCCGATGCTTCTCTCACCTACATAGCTGGCCCTTCCCTTGGTGGCAATAATGGTTTTTGTATACTCCACTCCTGCCTCAGCTGCCTCCGTGCCTTCTTTCCAGGCTGTTTTCACATCTTTTCCTTCTGCTGCAGCCGCTTTCATGGCGTCTAATGCCGGAATCATGGCATCCAGCATGGTCTTCTCTCCCTTGTCTGATTTGCCTCTCTGCTTCACACCTTCCACCCCCATCTCGAAGGCTTTCAGAAAATCGGCAAAGCTCATCTCCTTCTTTCCGGCTAAAGCCATGCCCATTTTCATAAATGCCGTTCCATAGAGAGGGCCCGCAGAGCCTCCCACTGTAGATACCAGCGTCATACCGGTTGTCTTAAAGATCGTTCCCAGATCACTGTCCGCCATACCTGGCAGTTTTTTCTTTACCTCGCCAAAGCCTCTGGCCATGTTGATACCGTGATCGCAGTCTCCGATTGGCTTATCAAGCTCTGTCAGAAATTCCTTCTCCTCTATAATCTTATCTCCAATTTTATCAAGCAGTTCTATTACCTTTGCACAATCTGTCATAATCCTATCTCCTGTTCTCATATTTTTTTTCGTATAGCCGCCGTTCTTCCGGCGGATCCTGTGATCTGAAACGGCAGGAGAAGCACAAAAGGCATCTCCCGCCGTCTGATTCCTAGGCCTTAAATGCCGGTGTGTCTGCCTTTGCGTCCAGAAGCTCCTTCAGCTCGTCATCCAGGCGCAGAAGAGAAATAGAGAAGCCTTCCATCTCAATGGATGTCATATACTCACCTACCAAGGTCTTATAAACCTTCATTCCCTTTTCAGCCAGCACATCTGCCACACGGTTATTGACAATAAACAGCTCCATCAGAGGTGTGGCTCCGGAACCGTTAATCATCACGGCCACTTCTTTTCCGCTGTAGTCCAGATCTGCCAGAATCTTATCTAACAGAAGGTCCACGATTTCGTCTGCTTTTTTTAACGGCTCTCTATGGGTTCCCGGCTCTCCGTGAATGCCGATTCCCACCTCCATCTCGTCGTCATTCAGCTCAAAACCAGGCTGGCCTGCTGCCGGAACGGTACATGGACGGATCGCCATTCCCATGGTTCTCACATTGTCAATGACCTTCTGGGCTGTGGCCTGAACCTCCTCTAAGGAAGCACCTGTCTCCGCCTTGGCTCCTGCAATTTTATGTACAAATACAGTTCCTGCCACGCCTCTGCGGCCTACTGTATAGAGGCTGTCCTTTACAGCCACATCGTCGTTTACGACTACCTGGGCTACCGAGATGTCCTCCATCTGGGCCATCTCTCCGGCCATCTCGAAGTTCATCACATCTCCTGTATAATTCTTGATTATCATGAGAACGCCCTTATCTGTAGCAACTGCCTTAATTCCCTCATAAATCTGATCCGGAGTCGGTGAGGTAAATACTGCTCCTGAAACAGCTGCATCTAACATTCCCTCGCCTACATAGCCGCCGTGAGCCGGCTCATGGCCGCTGCCTCCGCCGCTGATCAGCGCTACCTTTCCCTCCTTTTTGTTGGCGCGGACAACTACGTTCCCGCAGTCCAGCTTTCTTACATACTGTGGATATGCCTTAGCCATACCGAGGACCATCTCATTCTCCACTTGCTCCACACTGTTGATAATTTTCTTCATAGCCGTTTCCTCCAATCTTATTTCGTCCGCGCAGCTCAGAGACGCTGTTTTCCTAAGGAAAATACTTCCATTCTCTGACCCCAAACAAAAAATCAGCAAAATACCTGTCTTTTTCAGATGATCAGATATATTATAAAAAATTTCAGATAAATCTTCAATAGTCAACTCTCTGAATATGTAAAAAGGAACCCATGAATTACATGGATTCCTTTCCTCTTACGATTTATAATCGCTTCTGCCCATCTCAGGGCCGAATGCCTGCTCTAACGGATTCTCTCCGGGAAGCCGACCTTTTTCTGTACCTTACGCAGCGTCTTGTTGGAGAAATACTGAGCCTTCTCCGCATTATTCTTAATTACGCTGTCAATGTATGCCTTATCCTTAGAAAGCTCTGCATACCGCTCCTGCAGAGGACGGAGCACGTCTACTACTGCCTCGCCTACTGCCATCTTAAAGTCGCCGTAGCCTCTGCCGTCAAACTCCTTCTCAATCTCCTCTGCCGTCTTTCCTGTGCAGGCTCTGTAGATGTCGATCAGGTTTCTGATTCCAGGCTGCTCGTCGCAGTAGCGGACGCAGGCCTCAGAATCTGTCACAGCTCTCTTAAACTTACGGATAATAGTATCTGGATCGTCCATCAGGTAGATGCTGCCGTTTGGATTCTCATCGGACTTGGACATCTTCTTCGCAGGCTCCTGAAGACTCATAATCTTGGCTCCTGCCTTTCCGATATAAGCCTCCGGAACTGTAAATACATCGCCGTAGATATTGTTGAAGCGAATCGCAATATCTCTTGTCAGCTCCAGATGCTGCATCTGGTCAATGCCCACCGGAACTACATCTGCCTGGTAGAGCAGGATATCTGCCGCCATCAGTACAGGATAGGTGAACAGACCAGCGTTAATGTTGTCTGCATGCTTCGCCGCCTTGTCCTTAAACTGAGTCATGCGGTTTAACTCTCCCATATAGGTGAAACAGTTTAAAATCCAGGCCAGCTCTGCGTGGCCGCTGACATGGGACTGGTAGTAAATGCAGTTTTTCTCCGGATCAAGCCCTGCTGCAATATAGAGGGTCAGAAGATTTCTGGCTCTCTTTCTCAGCTCCGCCGGATCCTGCCGCACTGTAATCGAGTGCATATCCACTACGCTGAAAAAGGTCTGGTATTCATCGCTTATGGTAACCCAGTTCTTCAGCGCTCCCAGATAATTTCCAAGAGTCAGGTTTCCTGTGGCCTGCATACCGCTGAAAAGTGTTTTCTTTCCGTCTAACATATTTGCTCTCCTTATTCTCCTCTGGCTGGCAGAGGTTGGTCAGTCTCTATGGAGACATTATAGTACAGAACAGCCGTGGTTTCAAGTTTATCTGTTTTCCCTTTCTCCCACCTGATCCATGGCAATCCTGTTTAAGTAAAGCTCAAACAGCTGCCTGTGTTTCTTCGCAATTACATCCAGAATCAGTCCGCAGACCCACAGCAGGAAAGAAATCACATAGAATCCTGAGACAATGGTAAGCGTCGGGAATTTCAGCACCTGGCCAGTGGACAGATAGCTCATAAAAATCGGTGTAAAACAGCCGGTCGCTGCCAGGAAAAAGAAAAGTCCCAGCCAGCCGAAAAATGCAAAAGAGCGATACTCCCGAAACAGTCTCACAATCGTCTTTAATACTCTGGCTCCATCCCGGTAGGTATTAAGCTTTGAGGTACTTCCCTCCGGCCTGTCCCGGTAGGACACTGGAATTTCAGCCAGCTTAAAGTTCTTATCCAGGGCGTGAATGGTCATCTCCGTTTCAATCTCAAATCCTTTGGAAAGAATGGGAAAGCTTTTTACAAACAGAGGGCTGAACGCTCTGTAGCCAGTCATAATATCATGGATACCGCTTTTAAACAGGCCGTTAATCATCCCTCTCACAATCCTGTTTCCGAAATTGTGGAAGGGGCACTTATTTTCTGTAAAATAGGTGGAGGACAGACGGTCACCG
The DNA here is from genome assembly GCA_027698105.1 of Lachnospiraceae bacterium AM93-12TA. Taxonomy (GTDB): domain Bacteria; phylum Bacillota; class Clostridia; order Lachnospirales; family Lachnospiraceae; genus Otoolea. The sequence continues at coordinate 35,722 of JAQERH010000026.1, read as the reverse complement.
ATTACCATATCCGCTCTCCCGCTTAAAACCAGATCCACCATCTCTCTGGCGTGCTCTGCCGGATATGTGTCATCTCCGTCTATCATCAAATAGCAGTCTGCATCAATGTCCCGAAACATACTGCGGATCACGTTTCCCTTCCTCTGAAGGTATTCCTGCCGCACAATCGCCCCTGCCTGGCGGGCCAGCTCGCCTGTGCCGTCTGTCGAATTATTGTCATAGACGTAAATATCTGCCACCGGAAGACAGCCTGCTGCCAGACAGGTAAAAACCAGCTTTACTGTCACTGTTTTTCTGATTTTAATAATGTACAGCAGGAATAAAAGCTCCAGAAAATAAGGCAGCGCTAAAATCTCCACCATATAGCTTCCCATCTGCATCAGGACTTCATTTTTCAGGAGAAACAAAAGAGCCAGCACAGGTGTGCAGGTGAGGAGGCGGAATACGGCTACGCCTTTCTTTCCCTCACCTTCTGCTCCTCTTCCGTCCCACCCGTAAAAGGACGCTTTTCTTCGCACCCGCAGGTGTACAATTCCCGTTATCATAAGGGCTGTGATTCTCGATAAAAGACCAGCCTGATCAAATCCTGCCAGCCAGCCAATCAGGTCTAATGCCTCACAGCTCCAGATAAAAACCGTATATAAAAAAAACAGATAGAAAAAGCGGGATGTAATCCAGATTCTCTCTGGCTCACTGCTCTGTCTCTCTGTCTCTTCTTTTTTCAAAATGCCGAGTTTCATACTATCCTCCCTCTTTTTTTCTCAGACGCCTTATAGTATAGCAGAAAATCACGGTTTGTAAACCTTTTGGAGAGTTTTCCTATGGTATCGGTTTTCGGTAACTTTAAAATTTCTTGTCTTTCCTCTTCTTCTCTGCTACACTGATAATAGCATCAGAATATTTCCTTCTGCTGTAAATTTCTATACAGGGAGAACTTTTTTATGGATAAAATTACAAGCTTCACCATCAATCATTTAGAGCTGCTGCCGGGCGTCTATGTGTCCAGGAAGGACAAGGTGAGCGATACCGTCATCACCACCTTTGACATCCGTATGACCCGCCCGAACTTCGAGCCTGTGATGAACACGGCGGAGGTTCACACCATTGAGCATCTGGCTGCTACTTTTTTAAGAAACCACAGTCTCTGGAAAGAGCGTGTGCTCTACTTCGGCCCTATGGGCTGCCGTACTGGCTTTTATCTGCTCTTATCCGGTGATTACGAATCCAGGGACATTGTTCCTCTGATGCAGGAGCTGTTTGCCTTTATCAGGGATTACCGGGATGAGGTTCCGGGGGCCTGCGCCAGAGACTGCGGAAATTATCTGGATATGAACCTGCCCATGGCTAACTGGCTGGCTGACCGCTTCCTGCGGGAAGTGTTGGATGTGATTGACGACAGCCGCCTGATCTATCCGGAATAAAAGGTAAAACACACATACGGGGAAATATATTCCTGTTCCACTCAAAGTCACAGAATATATTTCCCCGTACTCTCTTAAATTTAAGATATTAAAATTACGGTTTTCCTTAATTAATCGATATCGATCTCCACCCCGTGATTGTAATATTTCCGATCTGCCTCGCCGATAGTCCGGACTACACGGCATGGATTTCCTACCGCTACCACATCAGCCGGAATATCCTTTGTCACTACGCTTCCTGCTCCAATCACAGAGTTTTCTCCAATGGACACGCCTGGAAGAATAATGGCTCCGGCGCCTATCCACACATTGTCTCCAATATGAACCGGAAGGTTGTACTGAGCCTGCTTTCTCCGAATTTCCGGACAAATCGGGTGGTTTCCTGTACACACTACTGCATTGGGTCCAAACATCACATGGCTTCCCACAAAAATATCTGCGTCATCTACCAGAGTCAGATTAAAGTTTGCATAGACCCCATCCCCAAAATGGACATTCTTTCCTGCCCAGTTGGCATGGAGAGGCGGCTCAATATGGCACTCCTCCCCGATTTCAGCAAACATTTCTTTTAGAAGCTCCTGCCTTCTGTCATCTTCAGACGGCCTGGTCTGATTAAAATCATATAAAAGTTCCAGGCACTTAGACTGCTCTTCTCCCAGATCGCTTCCGCTCTCATAGTACAGGCGCCCTGTTCTCATTCTCTCTCTTGCTTCTTTTGAATCCATATTTCTCTCCTCCTACTCCTCTGTCAGCCGCAGCATCCATCTGAGCCATCCTGCCACAGAAGATGCCCTTCTTCCAATCAGGCTGTCTCCACAGAGTCTCAGTTCCTTCATCCGCCTCTGAATATACGGCTTATCCGGCATAGTTCCTGTCCTCACCGCAGTCTCAAACAGCTCATGAAAGATTTCATGCTCCAGTATCTGGCCTGCATAAGCCAGCTGACGTTTTTTATAATTCAGCCCGTTGATGCGGATCCCCTTCTCTGTCAGCCCTGCCCGCACCATACCGTCCGTTCCTTTCATTCTGGCAGCCAGGCCCAGATAAGCGCAGGCGTTGTAGTAGTAGCCAGACTGCCTTTCCCGAAATCCGAAGGTCTCCGCAATCTCTGCCATAGTCAAAGGCTTCTCCCCCAGGTGCTCTGTCAGGGAAATCACCTTCTCAAAGCTGTCTGCCTGGATAAAGGGAATCTCCTCAGGCTCCGGCTTCACAGAAGTGCTCCTTAACACCTCTGCTAAATCTTCCATGGTAATTTTCGTGTCCTCCAGGCTATAGCGGCTCTCTTTTACCAGGCGGATGGAATTGTACTCCAAAGGATCGGCAAATTCATACTCCAGCAATCTGAAAATCTGGTTGGAGCAGACCAGAAATACAGGTCTCACCGGCTTTGTCAGGCGGCTTTCCCACAGGCGGAAGGGATAATACAGCTGCCGCACCAGGAAATTACTGTGAACTACATTTTTTCCCTCCAAAATAGCAAAGCTGTTTCTTCCCTCAAATCCTCCGTCAATCTCCAGCTGTGAATTGGTCACCTGAATCCTGGAGCGATGCTTTCCATCTTCTGAGCAGACCTGAAAATCAAAGGCGCCTGAGGACATACGGCCGGATACTGTCTCCACCAGCCTTTCCTCCCCCAGAAAATCCTCCAGAATTCCAGTGAGACTGATAAGCTTAATGGCAGCGGCCTCTGACCGCACGTCACGGATATCGATACTCTCCAGATAGTCCGGAATCCTGCTTCGCTCTACCTGAATCACACCGCCTCCGCTGCTGTCCTCCTTCGGAAAATCGTGGTATAAAGAAAAATCGCCAATCACATAGCTTCCCCTCGTCACAGGAAGAATGCCGAACCTTCCAAACACCCTGGGAACTGACTCCCTAGTGTCAAATTTCGTCATCAGCCTGGGCTCCTTAAATTCCCGAATCTGATCCGCAGTAATCAGAAACGGCTTCCCTGTTTCCACCTGTTCTGCAATCTGATACCTCTGAAACAGGGATTCCCATTTTTCCTCTATGATTCCCATACTGTCCCCCTGCAGACTGTCTGTTTAGAAGTTTCTCACCAGAACCTCGTCAACAGCGCCTCTCCTGTCTGCTCTGGCGTTAATGGCCCGTTTGGCCGGAACTCTCTCTATCTTATATCCGCTGTACAGCTCCTCAATAAAATCACAGCAGGAGTTGGAAAGCAGAAATTTAATTCCTTTTTTATTTAAAAGGTCGCACTGTCTCTTCAGCTCTATCTGTTCCGCCTGGCCAAAGCCTGACGCTGTGTATCCTGTAAAGGAGGAAGACGAACTGATCGGCATATAAGGCGGATCCAGATAGACAAAAGTTCCCTTTCTCAGCCCCTTCAGCGCTTCCCTGTAATCGCCGCAGCGGATCACTGTCTTGGACTTGTTCAGATAACGGCTCATAGCTCTGATATTGTCCTCCGGAACAATATTGGGATTTTTATAGCGCCCCCAGGGCGCGTTAAACTGGCCTGCGCTGTTGACGCGGAACAAACCGTTATAGCAGGTTTTATTCAGATAGATAATCCGGGCCGCCCGCTCCGCAGCGGTCAGGGCCTGATACTTCTCCGGCTCTCTGTCAAGAGCACGAATCTGGTAGAAATACTCCTGGCAGTTATGTTCCCTGTGTTCTGACAGCAGTGCAATCAGTTCTTCCGGCTGATCCTTTACCGTCTGGTACACATTGATCAGCTCCGGGTTGAAATCATTGATCACTGCCTTCTTCGGCTGCAGGTCAAAAAACACGGCTCCTCCGCCCACAAAGGGTTCGCAGTAAGTGGTGTGTTCCGGAATCAGCGGACGGATAAAGTCTAAAAGCTGGCGTTTTCCTCCCACCCATTTGAGAATCGGCGCAAGCTCCTGCCGGACAGCCTCGCCGGCTGTATGTGATGAAGTCATAAAACGGCCTCCTGTTTTTCAAAAATTATTTCTGTCATGCCTTTCAGTATACCACAAACTCCTGTTCCCTGAAATAGAAGGAACAAAAAAAACGCCGCAAAGCCCGAAAGCTTTGCAGCGCCTTTTACACTGTCTGAGCAAGATACTGCCCTGGCCTGCATCTGTGAAATCATACATGCAGAGCAGGAAAGCATCATATTATTTATAAGCACATATTGTGCAAAGATTCAATCGTCCTGTTGATTACTCAAGGATAGAAACTACTCTACCGGAACCAACTGTACGGCCACCCTCACGGATAGCGAAACGAAGTCCCTGCTCCATAGCTACTGGATGGATCAGCTCAACTGTCATCTCTACGTTATCGCCAGGCATGCACATCTCTGTACCCTCTGGTAACTCGCAAACGCCTGTAACGTCTGTTGTTCTGAAGTAGAACTGCGGACGGTAGTTGTTGAAGAATGGTGTATGACGGCCACCCTCGTCCTTTGTAAGAACGTAAACCTGAGCTGTGAACTTGTTATGGCACTTTACAGAACCTGGCTTAACAAGACACTGTCCTCTCTGGATCTCGTTTCTCTGAACACCACGAAGAAGAGCACCGATGTTATCACCAGCCTGAGCCTCGTCAAGAAGCTTACGGAACATCTCGATACCAGTTACAACAACCTTACGAACGTCCTCATGAATACCAACGATCTCAACCTCGTCAGATACGTGAAGTGTACCACGCTCTACACGGCCTGTAGCAACTGTACCACGGCCTGTGATGGAGAATACGTCCTCAACTGGCATAAGGAATGGCTTATCTGTGTCACGCTCTGGATCTGGAATGTAGCTGTCAACAGCATCCATAAGCTCCATGATCTTGTCGCCCCACTCGCCGTTCGGATCCTCAAGAGCCTTAAGAGCAGAACCCTGGATGATTGGTGTATCATCGCCCGGGAACTCGTACTCGTTAAGAAGCTCACGGATCTCCATCTCTACTAACTCAAGTAACTCCTCGTCCTCAACCATGTCGCACTTGTTCATGAATACAACGATGTAAGGAACGCCTACCTGACGGGAAAGAAGGATGTGCTCTCTTGTCTGAGCCATAACACCATCTGTAGCAGCAACTACGAGGATAGCGCCATCCATCTGAGCTGCACCAGTGATCATGTTCTTAACGTAGTCAGCATGTCCTGGGCAGTCAACGTGAGCGTAGTGTCTCTTCTCTGTCTGGTACTCTACGTGAGCTGTAGAAATAGTAATTCCACGCTCTCTCTCCTCTGGAGCTTTATCGATATTCTCAAAGTCAACCTGTGCATTACCTGCAACTCTTGCAGCTAATACTTTTGTAATAGCAGCAGTTGTAGTTGTTTTACCATGGTCAACGTGTCCGATGGTACCAATGTTACAATGTGGTTTGCTTCTTTCAAACTTTGCTTTTGCCATTTTATAACGTCCTCCTTAAATTTGCCCAAAAAGGGCCATATGATATATGTTAGGCTGTTTCAATTATATTCTATCAGAATATCTTTTTCAAGCCTATTTTTATACTCCTCCGGCAGTTTTTTCCTGCCGGGGGAGCACTTGGAAACGGAATTTCCTAAATTACTTTCCTGCCTTCTCGGAAAGGATCTTCTCCTGTACGCTCTTCGGTACCTGCTCGTACTTCTCGAAGAACATGGAGTAGTTTCCACGTCCCTGTGTTCTGGAACGAAGGTCTGTAGAGTATCCGAACATCTCAGAAAGCGGAACGAATGCCTTAATCAGCTTACCGCCTCCGACGTCCTCCATGCCCTCGATACGGCCGCGGCGGGAGTTGATATCACCGATAACGTCGCCCATATACTCCTCAGGCATAGTAACCTCTACTTTCATGATCGGCTCGAGAAGAACTGGGTTAGCCTTCTTCATAGCCTCCTTGAAACACATGGAACCTGCAATGTGGAACGCCATCTCAGAGGAGTCAACCTCGTGGTAGGAACCATCATATACAGTAGCATGAACGCCCAGTACCGGGAATCCTCCAAGGATACCAGCCTTGGAAGCCTCTTCGATACCCTCGCCTACTGCCGGGATGTACTCCTTCGGAATAGCACCGCCGACTACGGCAGACTCGAACTTGAACAGTTCCTCAGCGTTAGCGTCCATCGGCTCAAATTTAACTTTACAGTGTCCGTACTGTCCACGTCCGCCAGACTGCTTAGCGTACTTGTACTCCTGATCAACAGCCTTTGTAAAGGTCTCCTTGTAAGCAACCTGAGGTGCACCTACGTTAGCCTCTACATGGAACTCACGAAGCAGACGGTCTACAATGATCTCCAGGTGAAGCTCACCCATACCGGAAATGATTGTCTGGCCTGTCTCCTGATCTGTATGAGCGCGGAAGGTCGGATCCTCCTCAGCAAGCTTTGCTAAAGCCTCGCCCATCTTCTGCTGTCCAGCCTTTGTCTTCGGCTCGATAGCGATATCGATAACCGGCTCCGGGAACTCCATGGACTCCAGGATTACCGGATGCTGCTCGTCACAGATTGTATCTCCTGTTCCGGAGAACTTGAATCCGATTGCTGCAGCGATATCGCCGGAGTAAACCTTGTCAAGCTCCTGTCTCTTGTTAGCGTGCATCTGAAGGATACGGCCAACACGCTCTTTCTTGCCCTTTGTAGCATTGAGAACGTAGGAACCGGAGTTTAATGTACCGGAATATACACGGAAGTAAGCAAGCTTACCTACGAACGGGTCAGTCATGATCTTGAATACAAGAGCGGAGAATGGCTCATCATCGGAAGACTCTCTCACAATCTCGTTGCCCTCAAGGTCTGTACCCTTAATAGCCGGGATATCAAGTGGAGACGGCATATACTCGATAACAGCGTCAAGGAGCTTCTGAACACCCTTGTTCTTGTATGCTGTACCGCAGCATACCGGGATAGCCTGACACTCGCAGGTTCCCTTTCTCAGGGCCTTCTTTAACTCGTCAACGGAAGGCTCCTCGCCCTCAAGATACTGCATCATTAAGTCGTCATCCAGCTCGCAGATCTTCTCGACCAGCTCTGTACGGTAAAGCTCTGCATCATCCTTCATATCCTCTGGGATATCTGTAATGGAAATGTCCTCGCCCTTCTCATCGTTGTAGATGTAAGCCTTCATCTCCATCAGGTCGATAATTCCCTTGAAGCTGTCTTCTTTTCCAATAGGAAGCTGTAAGCAGATAGCGTTCTTGCCAAGTCTTGTCTTAATCTGCTCTACGCAGCCGTAGAAATCTGCACCTAAGATATCCATCTTATTTACAAATGCCATACGAGGAACGTTGTATGTGTCTGCCTGACGCCATACGTTCTCAGACTGTGGCTCAACACCGCCCTTTGCACAGAACACGCCTACAGCGCCGTCCAGTACACGGAGAGAACGCTCAACCTCTACTGTGAAGTCAACGTGTCCTGGAGTATCGATGATGTTGATACGGTGCTCCAGAGCGCCTTCCTTCGGCTTGCAGTTCTCCTGCAGTGTCCAGTGGCAAGTAGTAGCCGCTGAAGTGATTGTAATACCTCTCTCCTGCTCCTGAGCCATCCAGTCCATGGTAGCAGTACCTTCGTGAGTATCACCAATCTTATAGTTTACACCAGTGTAATACAGAATACGCTCAGTTGTTGTCGTCTTACCGGCATCGATATGAGCCATGATTCCGATGTTTCTGGTTCTCTCTAACGGATATTCTCTTCCAGCCAAAGCTTTTTCCTCCTATTAGAATCTGTAATGAGCAAATGCCTTGTTAGCCTCTGCCATCTTATGCATGTCTTCTTTCTTCTTTACAGATGCGCCTGTGTTGTTAGCTGCATCCAGAATCTCTTTTGCAAGTCTCTCTTCCTGAGTCTTCTCGCCTCTCTTACGGGAGTAGAGTGTGATCCAGCGAAGTGCGAGAGCCTGTCTTCTCTCCGGCTTAACCTCAATCGGAACCTGGTATGTGGCACCACCGATACGTTTTGCCTTAACCTCGAGAACTGGCATGATGTTGTTCATAGCCTCCTCGAATACCTCGACAGCATCCTTGCCTGTCTCGGCTGCTACACGGTCAAATGCACCGTAAACGATCTTCTGGGCAATTCCCTTCTTACCGTCTAACATGATGTTGTTGATTAATTTAGTAACAACCTTGTTGTTGTACAGCGGATCTGCTAATACGTCTCTTTTCTGAGTATGTCCTTTACGTGGCACGTTACTTCCCTCCTTAATATGGCTGCCTGAAACTGATTTACGCTGCAAATGCAGGCAGATTTCGTTTCCGCAGCGTTTCATTAGATCTTAGGTACTCACATGAATTGCTTAGCGAGGTTTTTCACGAGCTTAGCAATTCGGATGCGTGTCGTGCTCGGTTCTTATGATTAAACCTGCAACCTACAAGTCAATATCAAAGTCCGGCACTAAAATTCAATCGAATTTTCACCTAATTATTTCTTCTCTTTCGGCTTCTTAGCGCCGTACTTGGAACGAGCCTGCTTTCTGTTGGCTACGCCTGCTGTATCAAGTGTACCACGGATGATGTGGTATCTTGTACCTGGTAAGTCCTTAACACGGCCGCCGCGGATAAGAACAACGCTGTGCTCCTGTAAGTTGTGTCCCTCACCTGGAATGTAGCTTGTTACCTCGATTCCGTTGGACAGACGCACTCTGGCAATCTTTCTAAGAGCTGAGTTTGGCTTCTTAGGTGTAGCAGTCTTAACTGCTGTACAAACACCTCTCTTCTGAGGAGCAGATACGTTTGTAGCTCTCTTCTGTAAAGAGTTGTATCCCTTCTGCAGAGCCGGTGCTGTGGATTTCTTCTCAGATGTCTGTCTTCCCTTTCTTACTAACTGGTTAAATGTAGGCATCCTTTTCACCTCCTGTGATATTGTCTGTTGGTTGCGGCTTCTTCTATTCTAAAGCCTTGTTTTTACGCACAAAAATACTGCATGAGAATTTTGCACGCTTACTCATTATATCAGATTGTCGGCTTCTGTCAAGGCTTCCGGAAGATTTTTTTCATGGTTTTTCCTTGATACTGTGAGGGTTCAGGCGTTTTTTTCTGCTTTAGCACGTTTCTGTTTTTTCCGGTTAAAAGCTGCCTGCCGTTTCCTGCTGACTCTCTTTATGGTATAATGGCTGGTATATTATTATTAAGAAAGAAGGAATCTACTTATGAAACTTGTAATCATTGAGCCCCTGGGCGTCGAACAGGAAAAGCTCCTTTCCATGGCGGCAAAGCAGCTGCCGGAGTCTGTAGAGGTGGTTTACTACGACACCCGCGTCACAGATACTGAAACATTGATTGAGAGGGGAAAAGATGCTGACATCATTGCTGTATCTAATCTGCCGTTAAATGCTGATGTCATCAACGGCTGCAAAAACCTGAAAATGCTGTCCGTGGCCTTCACTGGAATCGATCACATTGCCATGGACGCCTGCAGGAAAAACGGGATTCTGGTGAGCAACTGCGCCGGCTATTCTACTGCTGCCGTAGCAGATCTGGTCTTCGGTCTTCTGATCTCTTTATATAGGAACATTCCCGCCTGCAATGAGGTGGTGAGAAGAGAGGGAACTAAAGACGGGCTGGTTGGATTTGAACTGGAGGGCAAGAAATTCGGAGTAGTTGGAACAGGGGCTATCGGCCTTCGTGTGGCAGCCATTGCCCAGGCCTTTGGATGTGAAGTTCTGGCCTTCAGCAGAACAAAAAAGGATGTTCCTGGCATTACCTACACAGACCTCAATACTCTCCTTTCCCAGTGTGACATTGTATCTCTTCACACACCTTTAAACGATTCCACCAGAGGGTTAATCGGCAAAGAACAGCTGGCCCTGATGAAGAAAAACGCGATTCTCATCAATACAGCCCGCGGCCCGGTAGTGGACAGTCAGGCGCTGGCAGAGGCATTAAATGAGGAACGGATTGCCGGAGCCTGCATTGATGTCTTTGAGACAGAGCCGCCTGTTAAAAAGGAACACCCCCTGTTAAATGCCAAGCATGTGATTGCCACTCCCCATGCAGCCTTTGCTACTAAGGAGGCCCTGGTAAAGCGGGCAGTCATTGTCTTTGACAATATTACTGCATGGGTAAATGGTTCCCCCCAGAATGTGATGTAGATCCGGCATATCCGGCATAAATAGTGTACATTTAACGTTTTAATGAAAAAATTCAGCTTTAAATCATTATCATTGAGAGGAAGCAGGAAATCTGAAAAGGTCTCCTGCTTTTTTGCACCCCAAATTGAATATGGAACTTTAAGACTCTTGCTGTTTTCACTTTGAAAATGTCAGGTGCAGACCTGATATTTTGACCGCTGCCTATCGCCTGTGAGAAAAATATTGGGACTATGAATTTTGCGGAAATGTGTGTTACAAGGCTTGTACAGGAACTCTGTACACAAAAATTTTTCTTTCATTCTTTAAGTTGATGAAGTATAATTGCTGTCAGAGAACTATTCGACTATAAAGGAAGAAGAATTATGAGAAAAGAGTTAAAACAAATATTGCTTATTTGTTTGTTTTTAATCGTTGGTTGTGTGCTTGGTTATTTTGTAGCACTTAATCAGATGAATCAGCTTAATAACCCTGAATACATTGCGTTTTGGGCAAGTCAAAATATGTCTGTTCCTGAACCATTAGGATTTGCAAGAAGCGTTCTTTCTTTTGGATTACTTTTTGCCGGAATCCCCACAGGTTTGATTTTTTACAGTGGTTTAGCTAAAAAATGGCTAACTCCTATTGCGCCTAAACTTATAATTGGATTTGTTACTTTCCCGATTTATACACTTGTCGGGGTAATTGGTTCTATTCCTTTTATTATTTACAACGGAGTTGTTCTGTTTAGAAATAATAAATGATAATTCAACCTATAAAAAGTAAAATAATCATGATAATGAAGAAACGTGGTAAATTGAATCATTTTCTATACCTCAAAGTGCTTGAAAGTATAATGTCTATGCGGATAGTCGAAAATTAGATATAAAATTTATACAAACTTATAATTCATAAGAATTGATTAAAAAGAATGTTTTGCAGCTCTGTAACATGAGGCTGCTAAAACATTCTTTTTTCTATACAGGCCTCTTGCATTTCCCTCCATCCTCTGTTATAATGTTCAATATCTTTTTATTTTATATAAAATTGAACATAGACAGGGATTCCCCCTGTTCTCAGCAATCAAGGAGGTATCTTCCATGAACGAACCGCATTCAGATAACAAAAAACTGGCTGCACGGCTGGATATCATGCCTATGGCAGTATCCCTGGCCCTGATTCTGGCTCTGTGCCTGGCTTTTTTTCTGGCTCCGGAACCGTCAAAACAGGTGCTGGAATCTATCCGCTTCTTTATCGGGGAGGAATTCGGCGTCTACTATCTGGCAGTAGGCCTGGGAATTTTTCTGCTGTCCCTCTACCTGGCCTTTTCCCCATTTGGAACCATCAGGCTGGGAGCGCCGGGAGAGAAGCCGCAGTATTCCGCCTTTTCCTGGGGGGCGATGATGTTCACCTCCGGTCTGGCGGCTGATATCCTGTTCTATTCCCTGTGCGAGTGGATTCTCTATGCCAATGATCCCCATATGGCAGAAATGGGCTCCATTCAGGACTGGTCCAGCGTCTATCCCCTGTTTCACTGGGGGCCGATTCCCTGGAGCTTCTATGTAGTTCTGGCCTGTGCCTTCGGCTTTATGCTCCATGTAAGAAAATGCAAAAAGCAGAAATATTCCGAAGCCTGCCGGCCGATTCTCGGCGCTATGACAGACAAGGCTCCTGGCCGCCTCATCGATCTCCTGGCAGTTTTCGCCCTGTTAGCTGGAACTGCCACTACCTTCAGTCTGGCTACCCCACTGATGAGCCAGACGGCAGCCAGCCTGTTCCATGTGGACAGCTCTAAATGGATTACTATCGGAATTTTAATCGTTACCTGCATGGTGTACACCTTCTCTGTCGTGCGAGGCATGAAAGGTGTCATGAAACTGGCTTCCTCCTGTGTATATCTGTTTTTCGCCCTGTTAGCCTATGTATTTCTGGCCGGAGGAGAGACACGGTATATTGTAGAAACGGGATTTTCCGCTGTTGGAACCCTGATTCAGAATTTCTTTACTCTGGCTACCTTTACAGATCCTCAGAGGACCACCTCCTTCCCCCAGACCTGGACCATGTTTTACTGGGCCTACTGGATGGTGTGGGCAGTCGCGGCTCCCTTCTTTATTGGAAGTATTTCAAAAGGGCGCACGGTAAAGCAGACCATTCTGGGCGGATATGTCTTCGGCCTGGGAGGAACCTTCACCAGCTTTATTATCTTGGGCAATTACAGCCTGGGCCTGCAGGTTTCCGGACGCCTGGACGTTATGGGGCTCTACAATGCCAGTCAGGATCTCTACAGCACCATCATTGCCATTATAAACACTCTGCCAATGGCACAGATTGTTCTGATTCTCCTGGCTCTGGCCATGATTACCTTCTACGCTACCAGCTTCGACGCCATCGCCCTGGTGGCCTCCGCCTACTCTTACAAAGAACTTCCTGATGGACAGGAGCCTCATATGGGTGTTAAGGTTTTCTGGTCCCTGATGCTGATTCTGCTGCCCATTGCCCTAGTCTTCTCAGACAGTTCCATGGCGAATCTGCAGACAGTATCGATTATCGCTGCCTTTCCCCTGGCTGCTGTGATTCTCCTGATTGTGGCCAGCTTTTTAAAGGATGGGAAGAAGTATCTGGAGGAAAATCGGAAATAGGATTTAAGAAGAGGGAAAGTTTTCACGCTCCACTTAAAGTCGCTGAAAAACTTTCCCTCTTCTTTTTTCGTTTCCTTGTTCCACTTAAAGTCACCGGAAACTCTTCCTCTTTCTTCTTCTTTTTTCTCTCTTCTCTTTCGATTCCCCCACCATAAAGCGCAAGAGAAAAGGACGTATTTTGGTGACTTTTGTGGAACAAAAAAATACGTCCTTTTCTCTCATTTTATCTTATTTTATTTTCATGGTCAGTCCAATTCTCTTTTTCTCCTGGTCAACTTCCAGAACCTTGACTTCCACAATGTCTCCTACGCTTACCGCCTCCAGGGGATGCTTAATGTAGCGCTCGGTCATCTGGGAAATGTGAACCAGGCCGTCCTGATGTACTCCGATATCCACAAAGGCTCCGAAATCAATGACGTTTCTCACCGTTCCCTTTAAAATCATGTCAGGCTTTAAGTCCTTGATATCCAGTACATCCGTTCTCAAAATCGGCTTCGGCATCTCGTCTCGCGGATCTCTGCCAGGCTTTTCCAGCTCTTTTACAATATCCCGAAGAGTGATCTCACCAATGGAAAGTTCGGAGGACAGCCTGCCGTAATCGCCGATTTTCCGTCCAATTCCCGCAAAACCGTCTCCAGAAAGCTCCTCCACATGGTAGCCCAGACGCGCAAGCAGCGTCTCAGCGGCCTGATAACTCTCCGGATGTACACTGGTGGCATCTAAAGGATTTTTTCCTCCCTGAATACGCAGGAAACCAGCGCACTGCTCGAAAGCCTTCGGTCCCAGTTTCGGAACCTTTAAAAGCTCCCTTCTTGTCTTAAAGACTCCGTTTTCTTCCCGGTAGGCTACAATATTTTTCGCCACCGTTTTACTGATTCCTGAAATATAGCCCAGCAGGGAAGCGGATGCTGTATTTAAGTCGACTCCCACACTGTTGACGCAGTCCTCTACCACTCCCTGCAGCGCCTCGCTCAGATTCTTCTGGTTCATATCATGCTGATACTGTCCCACTCCAATAGATTTCGGGTCAATTTTCACCAGCTCAGACAGGGGATCCTGAAGACGTCTGGCAATGGATACTGCGCTTCGCTGTCCCACGTCAAACTCCGGAAACTCCTCTGTAGCCAGCTTGCTGGCAGAGTATACGGAAGCTCCCGCTTCATTGACAATCACATACTGCACCTGCTCCGGAATTTCCTTTAACAGCTCTACAATCACCTGCTCCGATTCTCTGGACGCCGTTCCGTTTCCTACAGAAATCAGCGAAATATGGTACTTTTTAATTAAATCCTTTAAAATCTTTTTGGACTCCTCCACTTTATTCTGGGGAGCCGTAGGATAAATGACCACCGTATGGAGCACCTTTCCCGTCTCATCTACTACCGCCAGCTTACAGCCGGTACGAAAAGCCGGATCCCAGCCCAGCACGACTCTTCCCGCCACTGGCGGCTGCATCAGAAGCTGCTTTAAATTCTTGCCGAACACCTGGATTGCGCCTGCCTCTGCCTTCTCAGTCAGACTTCCTCTGATCTCTCTCTCGATAGCTGGGCCGATGAGGCGGTTAAAACTGTCTGCCGCTGCTTCCTTCAGCACAGGAGAAGAATATTCATTATTTTTTGTAATAATCTGTTTTTCCAGATATCTCAGAATTTTCTCCTCAGGAACCGTTATTTTGACAGTCAGAAGCTTTTCCTTTTCTCCCCGGTTCAGCGCCAGAATCCTGTGGCCTGCCGCTTTTTTCACCGGCTCGGAAAAGTGGTAATACATTTCATAGACCGATTTCTCTTTCTCATGTTTAGCGGAGGACTCAATCATCCCCTCCTGGAACACCGCTTTTCTTATATAGGTTCTAAACTCAGCCGTCTCGGCAATTCTCTCTGCCAGAATGTCCCTTGCGCCGTCCAGGGCTGCCTTTGCATCCGCTACTCCTTTTTCTTCAGAAAGAAAATGCTCCGCTTCCGCCAGAGCCGGCTGCTCCAGATTCTGATCCCAGATTTTATCTGCCAGAGGAAGCAGTCCTTTCTCTTTCGCAGCTCCGGCTCTTGTCTTTCTCTTCGGCCTGTAGGGAAGATAAAGATCCTCCACAGCTACCAGCGTTGCAACGCTTAAAATCTTCTTTTCAAGCTCTGCCGTCAGTTTCTCCTGTTCCCGTATGGAAGCAATTACCTGGTTCTTTCGATCCTCCAGGTTTCTGAGATACTTTAATCGTTCATCCAGATTTCTAAGCACCTCATCGTTCAGTGAACCTGTAGCCTCTTTTCTGTATCTGGCAATAAACGGAATGGTATTTCCCTCATCAATCAGCCTGACTGCAGCTTCTGCCTGATTTACTCTGATCTGAAGCTCTGATGCAAGCGCCTGTATAATATCCATAACATTTTCCTCATTTCCCCAAAAATCAATTCAGCAGACACTTGGAGCATCTGCATTCCTTATTATAATAGATTTTAAAGGCAGGCGCAACTGAAACCCCTCAGTCAGAAACAGGCAGGGAAACGCTCCCTGCCTGTCTCCTCTAAATCTGCGCCCGGATCATCTGCCTGATATCGCTGAATGCCGCAGATATCTTTCTGTAGTGTTCTTCTGTCATGCTTCCTGTAAGAACAGCGAATTCATCCATATCCGGAAGCTCCACAAATCTGACCGGACCAAAGACTGCCTCGATCTCCGCTTTCTTCTCCTGCGCTTTTCCCTCAAACCGCAGGAAATAGGAAAATTCCGTCTTCTCCACCGGAGTCAGGGTCTGGCGCTCTGCTCCCCAACCAAATGGTAAATTCCGGTTCATGTTCATGGCTGTTTCCATCATATCTGCCACTACCGCGCTGGCCGTCGGTCTCTTTCCTGCGCCGCTTCCATAAAACATCAGCGTTCCTGCCATGTTTCCTTTTACCATTACAGCATTAAAGACATCATTCACACTGAACAGGGGGTTTTCCTGGGCAATCATCATCGGACACACAAAAACGGAAACCTTTCCGTCCTCCATACGGCTGCTGCCAAACAGCTTCACTGATGTTCCAAGCTTGGCCGCATACTTAAAGTCAGTGTCCGTCACAGCAGTAATTCCTTCTGTATACACATCCTCGTAATTGACTTCTCTGCCTGTAGCAAGAGCTGTCAGGATCGAAATCTTCCGGCAGGTATCATATCCCTCCACATCGGACTCAGGATTTCTCTCAGCGTAACCCAGTTCCTGGGCTTTTCTCAGGGCCTCCTCAAAGGTCTGCCCCTCTTTCGCCATCTTGGTAAGAATGTAGTTGGTCGTTCCGTTTAAAATACCGCTGATCTCCACAATGCGCTCTCCTGCAAGAGCTCCTGTCAGCGGACGGATTAACGGAATTCCGCCTCCCACACTGGCCTCAAAGAAGAAATTCAGCCCTTTTTCTCTCGCAATCTGAAGAAGCTCGGTTCCGCAGGCAGCTACCAGCGCTTTGTTGGATGTCACTACATGCTTTCCCGCCAGCAGGCTGGCTTTTACAAAGTCGTAAGCCGGGCGGACGCCTCCCATGGTCTCCACCACAATTTTCACGTCGTCATCCTGTTCAATCACGGAAAAATCGTGAATTACCTTGTCCTCATTGGGATCTCCCGGAAATTCCCGAAGATCTAAAATATATTTTACCTGTATCTCTTCTCCGGTTCTGGCTGTAATTACATCCCGGTTCTTTTCCAGAACCTCCGCTACTCCTGAACCAATCGTACCATACCCCATTACTGCTGCATAAATCATGTCCTATCACTCCCTGGCAATTATTTTCACATAGTGAATTCCCTTCTGAATCTCCATCTCTTCCACCATTTTGGAAATATTTCCTGTATCCGGCCTTACCTCTACGCTCAGTGTCAGCGAAGCCAGATTCCCCACAGGTATACTCTGATGGATGGTCAAAATATTAGCCTTATAAACAGCTACAATATGAAGGATATCAGAAAGCAGCCCTCTTTCATCGTCCATCTGAAGAACCAGCGTAATCGTCTTTCCCTTTGCATTGTCATGAAATGGGAAAATGTCATCCTTATACTTGTAAAAGGAGCTTCTGCTGATTCCAACCCTGTCTGAAGCCTCCTGAACCGTCATGGCTCTCTCTGATTCAAGCAAGCGCTTTGCTTCCACTACCTTTAAAAGCACCTCAGGCACTGCTTTCTGCTTCAAAACGAAATACTTTGTCTGCTCTTCCATTCCTCATTCCTCTTCCAGTCAGGTGCCGTCCGGCCACCTGCTTCAGCTTATTTTATCATACAAAAAGCGGCTGAAAGCCCTGCCTGGCATCCGCTGGCCTTTCAGCTGAACGGATCCCCTGCTTTCTGCCTTTAGCCGCTTTTTACCTGGCAGCCCCGGTAGGGACTGCCGAATTAAAATGTATGCGTATGAAAAACACTTGTACTCACAGGAAAGATATTATCACATTTATCCAGTATATTCAATCACTTTTTGCTGTCCAGGTTAATCCATTTTAAATATGCGCTGATGAAGGAATCAATATCTCCGTCCAGCACGGAATTCACATTTCCGCTCTCCGCGCCTGTACGGTGATCCTTCACCATGGTATAAGGCTGCATCACATAGGAGCGAATCTGGTTTCCAAAATTGATATCCTTCACATCTCCGCGGATATCAGACAGCTTCTCTGCGTTCTCCTCCTGTTTCATCAGGTAGAGCTTCGCCTTCAGCATCTGCATCGCCACTTCCTTGTTCTGGAACTGAGATCTTTCATTCTGACACTGTACCACGATTCCTGTCGGGAGATGGGTAATTCGGATAGCGGAGGAAGTTTTATTAATGTGCTGTCCTCCGGCGCCGCTGGAACGGTAGGTATCGATTCTCAGATCGTCCAGATTAATCTCCACGTCCAGATCCTCCTTAATATCCGGCATTACATCGCAGGATACGAAAGACGTCTGCCTCTTTCCGGCAGAGTTAAAAGGAGAAATTCTGACAAGACGGTGAACGCCTCTCTCAGACTTCAAAAAGCCGTAGGCATTTTCCCCGGTAATCTTGAGCGTAATGGATTTAATACCAGCCTCCTCACCGTCCAGATAATCGATGACAGCGGTCGTAAATCCCTTTCTGTCCGCCCATCTCTGATACATCCGGTACAGCATACTGCACCAGTCACAGGCCTCTGTGCCTCCTGCTCCTGCATTCAGCTTCATAATGGCGTCATTATTGTCATATTCGCCGGACAGAAGAGTCTGAATCCGGATGGTTTCCAGCTTTTCTGTAAAATCATCCATCATATCGCGGATTTCAGGAACCAGGGCCGGATCATTCTCCTCATAGCCCATTTCAATCATAACCTGGATATCCTCATACTCCTGCTCCAGCTTATTATAGCTTTCCACGGTATCCTTCAGATTCTTGGACTCCCGCATCAGTCTCGTCGACGTCTCCGGATCGTCCCAGAAGCCTGGTTCCTCCATGGATTTCTCTAACTCGTCAATCCGTTTCACCTTGCCGTCCAGGTCAAAGTGAATCCCTCACTTCCACCAGGGTATCCTCATACGTTGACAGCATATACTTATACTGATCAAGCTCAACCATAGCTTCACCCACTTTCTTTTTTTATATTTCTCCCTATTTTAACATGAGCAGGGGAGATTGTGCAAGATTGTGAATGAGAAAGAGAAACTGTTTTCTTGTTCCACTTAAAGTCACCGAAAACAGTTTCTCTTTCTTGGCTGCACTTCCGCACTAAAAAAGGAAGCAGGGCAATATTCCAAATTTGCTCTGCTTCCCTTATATTTTACTCTTCGTTATTTTCTGCTTTCTGTGCTAACCGCTCTGCTTTTCTCTCCTGATACTCGGCTCTGCGGGCAGCTTTTTCTGCCTGGTGCTCCTTGCGGCGCTCGTCCCGGCGTTCTTTCTTCTGCTGCTCCTTTTCCTTGCGTTCCTGCATATCTGCTAACATCTTGCGTCCGCAGCACTGCTTAAACTTCTTTCCGGAACCGCATGGACACGGATCGTTCGGATAAATCTTCCTTGTCTCTCTCTTCTGAGGAGCCTGAGGAGCTGCATCCTTATTCGTTCCCGTTACCCTGGCAGCCGGTTCTCTCTCCACCTTCTGCTCTACGCGGATATGGTAAAGAGTTCTTACGGTATCCTCACGGATGGAAGCAGTCATAGCGTCAAACATTTCATAGCCGCTCATCTTGTACTCAACCAGCGGATCCTTCTGGCCGTACGCCTGAAGACCAATACCCTCCCGGAGCTGATCCATATCGTCAATATGAGCCATCCACTTGTTGTCAATTACCTTCAGAAGAACTACCCGCTCCAGCTCGCGAATCTGCTCTGCCTGCGGGAACTCCGCCTCCTTTGCCTCATAGAGCTTCGTAGCAGACTCTTTCAGCATATGCTTTAACTCGTTCTTCTTCATATTCTTCTGTTCCTCTGTCAGAGTGACAGGCGGAAGAGGAATAATAGGAAGAAGCAGGGAGTTAAGTTCTGTCAGATTCCAGTCTGCCGGACTCTGCTCGTCGGAGATAGAGAGATCCACTGCATTTTCCACGATATCTGTGATCATCTTCATAATCACGTTTCTCATGTTCTCACCGTCCAGAACGCGGCGGCGCTCCTCGTAGATTACCTCACGCTGCTCGTTCATAACCTCGTCGTATTTTAACAGGTTCTCACGGATTCCGTAGTTATTTGTCTCGATCTTCATCTGAGCGTTCTCAATGGCTTTAGAAAGCATCTTGTGCTCAATCTGCTCATTCTCCGGCACTCCCAGAGCGTTAAACATGCCCATCAGCTTCTCGGAACCGAAGAGACGCATCAGATCGTCCTCCAGTGAAATATAGAAGCGCGACTCACCCGGGTCTCCCTGACGTCCGGCACGTCCGCGCAGCTGGTTGTCAATACGTCTTGACTCATGGCGCTCTGTACCGATGATCTTCAGTCCGCCAAGGGCCTTGGACTCGTCATCCAGCTTAATATCTGTACCACGGCCTGCCATATTGGTAGCAATGGTAACAGCGCCGTGGATACCTGCATCTGCTACAATCTCAGCCTCCAGCTCGTGGAACTTGGCATTTAACACCTTATGAGGAACGCCTCTCTTTTTCAGCATCTTGCTTAAAAGCTCAGAGGTTTCGATGGTAATCGTTCCCACCAGAACCGGCTGTCCCTTCTCGTGAGCTGCACATACCTCTTCCACAACTGCATGGAATTTCTCTTTCTTGGTTTTATAGACAGCATCATTCTTATCCTTTCGGATAACCGGGCGGTTCGTCGGAATCACGATAACATCCATCTGATAAATATTTCTGAACTCTTTCTCCTCTGTCTGGGCAGTACCGGTCATACCGGCCTTCTTATTAAATTTATTAAAGAAGTTCTGGAATGTGATAGTAGCCAGTGTACGGCTCTCTCTCTTAACCTCTACATGCTCCTTGGCCTCAATTGCCTGGTGAAGACCATCTGAATAGCGGCGTCCCGGCATGATACGTCCTGTAAACTCGTCGACAATGAGAACCTCATTATCCTTTACTACATAGTCCTTGTCACGGAACATGAGGTAGTTGGCACGCAGAGCCATAATCATGTTGTGCTGAATCTCCAGATTCTCCGGATCTGCCAGGTTCTCAATATTAAAATACTTCTCTACCTTCTTAACACCTTCTAAAGTCAGGTTGACTACCTTATCCTTTTCATTGACAATGAAATCACCTGTCTCTTCAATCTCCTCCCCCATAATAGCGGAGAGCTTTGTAAACTCTGCAGATGCCTCGCCCTGCTCCAGCTGCTTGGCTAAAATATCGCAGACCTCATAAAGCTTTGTGGACTTGCCGCTCTGACCAGAAATAATCAGAGGTGTTCTGGCCTCATCAATTAATACAGAGTCCACCTCGTCGATAATGGCGTAATCCAGATTTCTTAAAACCATCTGCTCCTTATAAATGGCCATGTTGTCTCTCAGATAGTCAAATCCCAGCTCATTATTGGTCACATAGGTGATATCGCAGCTGTAAGCAGCCTTTCTCTCCTGAGGAGTCATGGAGTTTAATACAACGCCTACTGTCAGTCCCAGGAAACGGTGAACCTCTCCCATCCACTCAGCATCTCGCTTTGCCAGATAGTCATTGACTGTAACGATAAACACGCCTTTTCCAGCCAGGGCGTTTAAATAGGCCGGACAGGTGGAAACCAGTGTCTTACCCTCTCCAGTCTTCATCTCAGCGATACGGCCCTGATGAAGGACAATACCTCCGATCAGCTGTACCGGATAATGTTCCATATTCAGCACTCTCTTAGCCGCCTCACGGACAGTAGCAAATGCTTCCGGAAGTAAATTGTCTAATGTCTCTCCGTTTGCCAGGCGCTCTTTAAACTTCCTGGTATTGTCCCGCAGCTCCTCATCTGTCAGCTTCTCCATCTCCGGCTTTAAAGCCACGATTTTATCGACAATGGGATAAATCAGCTTCAGCTCTCTGTCACTGTGAGTTCCAAACACTTTCTCTATCAGATTCATGCTCTACTCTCCTATTTTCTGCTTTCTTTTTTATAATTTTTTATGTTTCATTTTCTTCTGTCTCTTTTTTGTCTGATCGTTCTGCAAAAAAGCAGATCTATAATCTTACTTATTCTATCATTAACCGCCCTATCTTTCAAGAAGTTCATAATTTTTTTACAGTTTGCCTGTAACAGTACGGCCCTGAATCTCTTCTGCACAATTTACATAATTCCCAAAATTATTGTAAACCCAGCAAGTTGCACAAAAAATATGTTCTGTTTTTCACTTATGCACATTATCCACATTATTCCCAACGACAATACACACGATTTGTGCACATGATTTCTTGTCCATTTTATGGGAAAAAGCAGTTATACACCGATTTATCCACATTATCCACAACTTTTTTCTGTTTATCACCACTTTTCGTCAATCCTCCCTGAATCTTCCATTTTTTGTATACTTGTAATAAATTTCATAATTTCTGCAAAAAATACACCTTTTCTGCTTGACAAAAAAACGGCAAAAACTTTCGTTGGATAATCCTGTTATTACCCATATAAATGAAAACCTTTTATGGAAAATTCACAATAATTTTCTTAATACTCTCATTTTTTAATTGAATTTTTCTGATAAACGTGGTATACTAAGGACATCCCAATAAAAAAGGAGCGATGACTTATGCGTTATACAATTACCGGAAGAAATATTGATGTTACGCCTGGACTTAGGGAAGCAGTTATTGAGAAGATCGGAAAACTGGAACGATATTTTAACCAGGATACAGAGGCCATCATTACTCTGAGCGTTACAAAAGACCGCCAGAAAATCGAGGTTACTATTCCAGTGAAGGGCCACATTATCCGTGCCGAAGAGCAGAGCACAGATATGTACGTATCCATTGATTTGGTAGAAGAAATTATCGAGCGCCAGCTCAAAAAATATAAGACGAAGCTCATCGATAAAAAGCAGTCCCACGTAGATTTCAGTGAATTCTACGTTCAGGAGGAAACAGAGGCTGACGATGAGATTAAGATTGAAAAGGTAAAGAAATTTGCCATGAAGCCTATGGATCCGGAAGAAGCCTGTGTACAGATGGAGCTTCTTGGACACTCTTTCTACGTATTCTTAAACGCAGAGACCGAAGAGGTAAATGTAGTTTATAAGAGAAAGGGACAGACCTACGGACTGATTGAACCAGAATTCTAATCACATTGAACCCTTTAACAAGCAACAGGAAGCCAAAATGGCTTCCTGTTTTTTCTGCTTTTTTCTGTGTTCTCTTTTTTCCTGACTCTTTCTCATCCCTTACAGAAAACGGCGCAGTGGAATGACCAGCACTCTCATGACAGAATAAAACAGCTTCTTCCCAATGCTCATCTCTCTGGGGACGTAGCCTTCCCCGTACTGATATTCTCCGTCTTCTCCCATAATTCTGCTGCTGTTCTTATCCTGCTCTGCCTCTTTCCGGATCACACTGTTTAACTCAGGACAGTCTACTGCCAGCATCAGTTCTGTATCCTGGTAGGTGCTGCGCATATCAAAATTGTAGGAGCCCACCAGGCTCATCCTGTCATCCAGCAGTACTGCCTTTGTATGGCTGGAATACTCTCCCATCAGCTCGTATACCTTCACTCCCGTATCCCAGATTTTCTCTTTCTGGTTCAGGTAGTCGGTACAGCCCCAGGGATTAGCTCCGCTGGCCACATCATTGGTAATCATTTCTACCGAAACTCCTCTGTCCCGCAGTTCCTCCAGTCCCTGATACATCTCTTTTCCACAGATAATATAGGGTGTGTACATAGTGACCTGATCTGCCTCCAGCATCAGCTGCTGGAGAGAATACCAGAGAAGCGGTTCCTTATTTTCCGTTTCCACAGGATTGGAAAGCAGGGAAATTTTATTCGTTTCCATAGTAAGAGCTGTATAATCCCAGTCTGTATAGGCCTCCTGATACGTCTCTTTCAGATACCCGTATCTTTCCTTCAGCTCCTGTTCTGCCTGCTCTATCGAGGAAGTCTTCTTCCGGCAGACGTATTCCCTGCTGTCCGGAAGAGCCCATATCGTTTCAAAATACCGTTTTACCTGAGAAATAGAGACAGTTTCATCCGGCGTCTCCTCCTCATAGACAAACAGTTCCCGATCCATATTTTTCTGAGAGGAGTAATCGCCTAAAAATAGGTTCATCGTATTGCGTCCGCCCAGCATGTACATGCTCTCGTCAATAATCAGGTACTTGTCGTGAAGCCTCGCCTGCAGATCCCAGGGTCTGAATGGACTGATAGGATTATAAATCCTGATGGAAACACCCGGGCAGGATACCAGCGCCTTAAAATACTTATTTCCCGTCAGTTTCAAAACTCCATTAAAGCCGTCCACAATAACTCTCACCCGCACGCCCCGGTCTGCTGCCTGCATCAGTGCGGCTATAATATCCTTTCCCGCTTCATCGGATTTAAAATCAAAGGTAGACAGGATGATTTCTTCCTTCGCCTCCTCAATCAGATGCAGTCTCCACAGCAGCGCATCATCATTGTTATCTATGTAAGCCGTCCGCTCCGGCCCCGGCCCGCTGCCATAAAAGGAGGAGGCATGAAAGCTCTCCTTATAAAGAGCCGGAACTTCTTTATGACAGATATAGGGCAGCACCAGGCATCCGATATAGATAAGAATCAGAATAAGCAGAACCCTTCCCACTGTTATATGTTTTAAAATTGCGCCCTTTCTTTCCGTCATAGCGTCTCCTCCTTCTGTACAGTCCCTTCCATTATTCGATAGGCTTCTGATAAAATCCCCCAAAAAATGTCTCCGTAGGAAGAACATTCACTATAATCTTCGGATCTGTCCGCTTCATCAGATGGACAATATCCTGTACCTCATAGGAGGAAACTACCGTATGCAGCAGAGCCATTCTCTGCCTGCTGTAGCCGCCGTAACCCTCCATCACAGATATTCCATGACGGTAATATTTCACATATTCCTCCACTACCCGATCCGGCTCATGGGTCGTAATCTGCAGGGTTACCCGTTTATATCTGTGGTAAAAGCTGTCAATAGTCTTTGTGGAAATAAACTGAAACATAATGGAATATCCTGCATATTCCCAGCCAAAAATCGCTCCGAACACACAGAGCATACAGGCATTAAAGACAAACACATACTGCCAGATCGCCTTGCCCGTCTTATTCGACACATACAGGGCAATAAAGTCCGTTCCTCCTGTGGATGCGTTTCCTTTCAGGGCCACCACAATATTCATGCCATAGACAAAACCGCCAAAACAGATGTTTAAAAGCTCATCATCAAACAGCGGCGCAAAATGCAGCGTTCTAAGAAAAAAGCTGGCCAGAAATACCTGGAGCATGGAAAAGATTACGAATTTTTTTCCTATGTGCTTAAAACAGAATACCGCTACCGGAAGGTTCAGGACAATCATTCCCAAAAAAGTAGGAAAATGATACCCAAACAGGGAAGCAATCCTGTCTATGAGCACCGCCACCCCTGTAAAACCGCTGGACAGAATCTGGGCAGGTGTTAAAAAGGCCTGCATGGCAAAAGCCTGAAGAAGCGCCGATGCCGTTACCGCAGCAGCTGTAACGGCGTACCTGTAAATTGGATGGTTCCAATCACGTTTCATTTTCGCTGATAGTTCCGTTAACTTTTTCACCCTGTTCTCCTTCATTGTTTTCTTTGCTTCACACTTTCCATCAACTGTCTCACCAGTACCTCATCTACCATATCGTAGTCATCTTCATGGGGCGTCCCGGCAAAGCTGTAATTTACATGTTCTCCTGATGTGGTCGGATCATTTCTCCAGCCTTTGCAGGAAGAGTGAATCTGAGAAATGCCTGTAAATTCCATCAATCTTCCGGCATTTCCTGCGTTTACACCACTTCCGGCCAGCAATTCAATCCTGCCGCCAAACTCCTGCTGAAGCTTCTTTAAAAGCTCTCTGCCCTCCCATGCTGTTCCTCTCAGGCCGCTGGTCAGAATTCGATCAGCCCCCAATTGGATCAGCTGGGAAACGGCTGCTTCCGGATCTGCGGTGCAGTCAAACGCTCTGTGGAACACTGCCTTTTGTCCATAGCTGTGGATCAGCTCTGTCATCCTGCCTGTCTTTTCCAAATCAATTTCCCGGTTTCTCGTCAGAAAGCCGAAAGCCAGACCGTTGCTTCCACACTCTAACAGCATTTTAGCCTCCTCAAACATCTGCTCTGTCTCCAGCTCTGTGTAGCAGAATCCGCCTCCTCTGGGCCTCACCATGGAAATCACCGTCAAATCCGTCGTTTTCTTTACCAGCCTGATACATCCCGCCGAAGGCGTCAGACCTCCTAAAGCCAGAGCAGAATTAAGCTCTATCCGTTCAGCGCCTCCCCGTTCGGCAGCCACTGCATCTTCATAGCTTCCGCAGCAAATTTCAACCATTGTATCATCCTCTCTGTTTTCTGTCTGTTACAGCTGCAGTATTCATTCTTATTATATCCTATTCTCTCTGCTTTTACCACCAGGGAACCTGCGTTTGCCCTGGAACAGGGCGCCCATCTCTCATGCGCAGGGAGCAAAAAAGAGGCAGAATACAGCTCTTCCTGTACTCTGCCTCTCCCCTGAACCTGTTTCATGCGCCTGGCGCGTTCTATGATCTCTTTTCCTCGATTTCCTTAGTGGCAATCACATCGACTCCTGTGCCGCAGATATCAGATACAATTACATCTCCAATGTGTACCGGAGCTTCCACGCAGACTCCCTTTAAGGCGCGGACACAGTCGAAGATTTTTCCCTTGGGAATATCGTTCTTCGTCTTTACGGAAACCATATCCAGACTTCCTCCCTTGACCATAACAGTGGAGGTTACAATTCTGGTAGGATTCGTCACTTCCTTATGGGCGTAATCCTCGCCGCGCTTGCAGGTGTTGCCTGTCACGCTCTTCACCTCACCGTTTTCCATCTCAACGGTCACCATACATCCCAGAGGGCAGCCGATGCAGATCAATTCTCTTTTTTCCATAGCCTTACGCCTCCTCTATTTTCAGTGTAATCGTCTTTAAATCAGGATAGGACGCAAGCTGCGTCTTCTTGAACTTCACATTCTCCATCTCACCTGGCGCTACTACCGGACGTTTTCTGTGAACGACACGCTCATCGTCAAAATAAACGCTTACAAAGCAGTTTTTGTAGACATTTCCCACACGGAAGCGAACCGTCAGCTCCTCTGCCATTCTCTCCGGATCGATGGTCTTCGGCACTGTGTAGCGGACTCCGTCTGTGGGAACCAGCTTAATCTCTTTTCCGCTGTTCTCAGGCAGAATTCCCTTCACATATTTCGCAGCATTCTCTCCGGCAACAGCAGCCTCCTCAGATACATAATCTACCAGATCGTGAACGTGGAGTACGTTTCCGCAGGCAAATACGCCGTCAATGTTTGTCTCCAGACTCTCATTGACAGATGGACCTGAGGTCACCGGCTCAATGTCTACGCCCATTCCGCGGCTTAACTCATTCTCTGGAATCAGACCTACTGACAGAAGCAGTGTATCGCAGTCATAATCCTCCTCTGTTCCCGGAATCGGTTTTCCTTTTCCGTCTACCTGAGCCAGGGTAATTCCTGTCAGTCTTTCCTTACCGCGGATTTCCACAACGGTATGGCTTAGCTTTAACGGAATACCGAAGTCGTCCAGACACTGTACAATATTTCTCTTTAAGCCGCCGGAATATGGCATCAGCTCTGCCACTACCTTTACCTTGGCGCCCTCTAAGGTCATACGTCTGGCCATGATCAGGCCGATGTCTCCAGATCCCAGAATAACAACCTCACGTCCCGGCATAAAGCCTTCCATATTGACAAGACGCTGGGCAGTTCCTGCTGAGTAAATACCTGCCGGTCGGTAACCCGGAATATTTAAAGCTCCTCTGGAACGCTCTCTGCAGCCCATGGCTAAAATCACAGCCTTGGCCTGAATCTCAAAGAGTCCTTCCTCCCGATTCATGGCTGTCACTACTTTTTCATGGGAAATATCAATTACCATTGTGTCCAGACAGTATTCTATCTCAAGCTCTTGCACCTGCTCAATAAAGCGGCGGGCGTACTCCGGGCCTGTCAGCTCTTCCTTGAAGGTATGAAGACCGAAGCCATTGTGAATACACTGGTTTAAAATTCCTCCCAGTTCCTTATCGCGTTCCAGAATCAGAATGCTGTCAATCCCGCTTCTCTTTGCAGCTGCTGCAGCAGCCAGCCCTGCGGGACCTCCTCCGATAACGACAATATCATATGATTTCATGGCGTCCCCCTCCTTACAGTTTGTCCTTGTTTGTTCCAACCACAATCTTGGAATCTCCGCCAGACTTGGTCACCTCATACATGCTGATATTCAGCTCTCTTGCCAGAATGTCCATAGTTCTCGGTGAACAGAAGCCAGCCTGGCAGCGGCCCATACCTGCCCTTGTACGGCGCTTTACTCCGTCCAGGGATTTTGCTCCCAGCGGTCTGTGGATGGCGTCTAAAATCTCTCCCTCTGAGATCGTCTCACAGCGGCAGATAATATTTCCATAGGCCGGATTTTCCTTGATCAGCTTGGATCTCTCTTCCTTAGACAGTGATTTCGGATCCAGAATGCCCTTTCTTGTGGCAATGAAATTGTCCTTCTCCTTTAACTCTGCCTTCTCCTTCAGAATGTCAGCCACCATCTTTCCAATAGCCGGGCTGCTGGAAAGACCTGGGGACTCAATGCCGGCGCAGTCGATAAAGCCCTTGCAGTCCGGAAGCTCCTTAATAATAAACTCATGGTGATCTTCATGGGCTCTCAGTCCTGCAAAGGAGGTAATCACCTGGCGCATTGGAATGTTATTAACGCTGTTCTGTGCTTTCGCAATGACCTCGTCCAGTCCCTCTCTTGTGGTGTTCGTTCCCTCTTTATCGTCAATGTCTACCGCTGTCGGACCTAACAGCAGGTTTCCGTGAATGGTTGGTGTAACAAGAATACCTTTTCCAAATTTTCCCGGGAGTGTAAATACTGTCTTGTCTACCAGATCGCCTGCTGTGCGGTCTAACAGACAGTAATCGCCTCTTCTTGGCGTAATGTGGATTTTCTCCTCACTCATCATGTTGTGGAACACATCAGCGTAAACGCCCGCTGCGTTCACTACAAACCTTGTCTTTAACACTCCATTGTTTGTGTGAAGCTCAAAGGTTCCGTCTTCCACTTTCTTAATATCCTTTACCTCTGTGTTAAACTTAAACTCTACGCCGTTTACATTAGCATTCTCTGCCAAAGCAATGGTCAGGCCAAAGGGACATACGATTCCGCCGGTAGGTGCGTAGAGAGCAGCCACCGCATTATCTGAAATATTCGGCTCCATCTCTTTCAGCTCCTCTTTGCTGAGAATGCGAAGTTCCTTCACTCCGTTGGCAATACCTCTCTCATAGAGAGCCTGAAGATTCGGAAGCTCCTCCTCATGCATACAAAGCACCAGAGAACCATTTCGTCTGAAGTGGAAATCCAGATCCTTGGACAGCTGATCCATCATCTGGTTGCCTTCCACATTCAGCTTAGCCATCAGGGAACCGGAAGCCGCATCATATCCGGCATGAATAATCGCGCTGTTGGCTTTTGACGTGCCGCAGCACACATCCTCCTCTTTTTCTACGACGCAGAATCTTCCTTCATACTGTGACAGCTCTCTGGCTGATGCACAGCCAGAAACGCCTGCACCGATAATAATAACGTCATACATATTCCATTCCTCCTTGCTGCAACTCTATTTCCGATATACAATTCGTTTTTAAATTTATAATTATCAGAAAATTAAAGAGAGCCAAGCAGAGGAATCAGCCTGTAAGCTGATGATTTCCTTGCCCGGCTCATCTCTCCATGCAATACCTATTCAATTAACTTCCCGCACTCCTGTACACTCAGGACGGGAAACTCAAACTCCGCTGCGCTCCGTTTGAGTAGCGCACAAATAACTTCGTTCAGAACGGGAAACTCAAACTCCGCTACGCTCCGTTTGAGTAGCGCACAAATAACTTCGTTCTGGACGGGAAACTCAAACTCCGCTGCGCTCTGTTTGAGTAGCGCACAAATAACTTCGTTATTTGTGCTTTACCACGGAATGGCTCCGTAGAGTAATACAGCTGCGATAGCACCGATGATTGGTCCTACAACAGGAACAAGTGCGTAACCCCAGTTGGAATCACCTTTGCCCTGGATAGGAAGAACTGCGTGTGCAATTCTCGGGCCAAGGTCACGGGCCGGGTTAATTGCGTAGCCTGTCAGTCCGCCTAAGGACATACCAACGGATACGATAATTCCGAATACTAAGAATTTATCAAAGCCAACTTCTGCTGCGCCTGGAACATTGCCAAGACCCTTAATAGCAAATACGAGAACGAAAGTTCCGATTGCCTCAGACAGAATGTTTAATGGCTTATTGTCAATGGATGGTCCAGTACAGAATACGCCGAGCTTTGTGCCTGCGTCTGGTGTAGCGTCAAACTGTCCCTTGAACAGAATGTATACAAGGACAGCGCCTACAAATGCGCCTGCAAACTGAGCAATGATATATCCAGGAACAAGAGCCCAGTCAAAGCTTCCGTCAATAGCCAGAGCCAGTGTCAGCGCCGGGTTAAAGGAAGCACCGGAAGCTGCTCCGAAAATAAATGCCGGAAGCATAACTGCAAGGCCCCATGCAAAGGTAATCTGGATGGAACCTCCGCCCTTCATACCAGATTTATTCAGGTTTACGTTTGCTACAACACCATCACCTAACAGGATCAGCATCATGGTTCCCAAAAATTCAGCTATATATGGCAGCATAAAAATTCCCCCTTTTCTATTATCCGATTAATGAGTCTGACTGCCGATTACTCTTCCTTAGCCCAGCCAAAGGAATATTTCACTGCTTTGTTCCAGCCCTTAACCTTCTTGTCTCTCTCCTCTGGTTCAATTTCCGGAGCAAATACACGGTCAATCGCCCAGTTCTTAATAACGTCTTCCTTGCTTGACCAGTATCCAACTGCCAGACCTGCCAGATAAGCAGCACCCATAGCGGTTGTCTCTACGCATTTCGGACGGTGAACAGGGGCCTGGATAATATCAGACTGAATCTGCATTAACAGGTTGTTTGCGCTGGCGCCTCCGTCTACTTTCAGAGCTTCCAGCTGAATGCCGGAATCTGCCTGCATAGCCTGCAGTACATCGTTTGTCTGGTATGCCAGAGATTCCAGTGTTGCGCGGATAATATGGTATTTATTTACGCCTCGTGTAATTCCTACGATAGTTCCTCTTGCATACTGATCCCAGTGAGGAGCTCCCAGTCCTGTGAAAGCCGGAACTACATAGCATCCGTTTGTATCCTTTACCTTCTTAGCCATATACTCGGAATCCGGTGAAGAATCGATCAGTCTCATCTCATCTCTCAGCCACTGGATAGAAGCGCCGGCTACGAAAATAGAACCCTCTAACGCGTAATTAACCTTTCCGTCAAGTCCCCAGGCAATCGTTGTAACAAGACCGTTCTTGGAGAATACTGGCTTCTCTCCTGTATTCATCAGCATGAAGCATCCTGTTCCATATGTATTCTTTGCCTCGCCAGGATTGAAGCAGGTCTGTCCGAACAGAGCGGACTGCTGATCTCCAGCAGCGCCTGCGATCTTGATCGGGCCGCCGAAGAATGCCGGATCGGATTCGCCGTAAACACAGCTGGACGGCTTTGCCTCAGGAAGCATGCACTTCGGAATATTTAACTCAGCCAGGAT
Organism: Lachnospiraceae bacterium AM93-12TA; assembly: GCA_027698105.1. Classification (GTDB taxonomy): domain Bacteria; phylum Bacillota; class Clostridia; order Lachnospirales; family Lachnospiraceae; genus Otoolea. The sequence continues at coordinate 4,468 of JAQERH010000026.1, read as the reverse complement.
CTCGTCATCCCACTGTAAGGTGTTGATATTGAATAACATCGTTCTGGATGCGTTAGAGTAGTCTGTTACATGAACAGCGCCCTTTGTCAGCTTCCAGATCAGCCAGGTCTCAACTGTACCGAATAAAAGCTCGCCCTTCTCAGCTCTCTCTCTTACGCCAGGTACATTGTCCAGGATCCATTTTAACTTTGTTCCAGAGAAGTACGCATCAATCACAAGACCTGTTTTCTCTCTGAACTTATCTGTCAATCCCTTTTCCTTCAGGGAATCACAGTATTCGGAGGTACGGCGGCACTGCCACACAATTGCATTGTAAACCGGCTCTCCTGTGGCTTTGTCCCAGACAATCGTGGTCTCACGCTGATTCGTAATACCGATAGCGGCAATGTCTTCTGCGTTTGCTCCGATCTGAGCCATAGCCTCAACCGCTACAGAAAGCTGAGAGGACCAGATTTCATTTGCATTGTGCTCAACCCAGCCTGGCTTCGGGAAATACTGTGTGAACTCCTTCTGCGCTACGCTGCACATTTCACCCTTCTCATTAAACAGGATACATCTGTTGCTGGTTGTTCCAGCGTCCAATGCCATTACATACTTTGCCATAAGAAACCCCTCCTTACATGATATGCATTTATAGTATCACCTTTATTGTCAAATGTCTTTAGACAATGGTTTCAATTTGTTAAAACAATTTTTTATCAAGCCGTCTTTATCCTGTTTTTAATATAGATTTCATCTATATTTTCAGACGAGGAACTGCACTTGGCGCAGAGAAGGGAGCAAATCTGAAGCAGTTCCTTAAGGCTGGCTGCATTCTGCTCCTTCTGGACCTTCCGGCTGGTAATGTAGCGGAATATATACTGGATCACGGAAACTGTGAGAAAATCCACCAACAGTTCTCTGCCGCCGGACAGGCATCTCGTCTCCTGTTCTGTCAGCATCCCGGCCACCAGACGGCGTATCTGAGCCTCCACTGCCGGCTTCAGATAGCCGGAAACCCGATCCCAGTCCATATCCTGAAGCATCTTCCGGTAAAACCACTTATTGGATTCCACAATCTCCATCAGACGCTCCATCCAGTGGGCAAAGCTTTCCTCTTCCCGATAGGCAATCTGATCTACCAGCTCATACTGGCAAATCAGCTCCAGCACTTCATAAATATCCTGAAAGTGGTAGTAAAAGCTCTGGCGGGTCATGTGGCTTCTCTCCACAATGTCCTGAATGGTAATTCGCTTTAGCGGCTTTTCAGCCATCAGATCCCTCAGTGCCTGAGCCATTTTTCTTTTTGTATCTGACATCCTTCTCCTCCTCTCTTAAATAAACCAGGTATTCTGATTTGTGGATGAGATGGAAATGGCTCCGGCCTCTATAGCCGCATAAATATCCGCCTTCTCCGCAATTAAACCGCCTGCAATCACAGGCGCGGATACCATTTTAGAAACCTTTGCAATAATTTTCGGCATAATTCCCGGAAGAATCTCTACAAAATCCGGGCAGGCCGCTTCATACTGCTTCTTAATATTATCAAATGCCATGGAATCAATGACAAAAAAGCGGAACACGGTAGCCATACCCAATTCCTTCGCTCTTTTAATAAATGACAGCTTTGTGGAAATAATTCCATCTGCCTGGGTACTTCGCTTCAGAAAGTCAATGGCTATCTCTTTTCCAGACAGACCTGATATCAGATCTGCATGCACCATGGCTATCTTTCCTTTTTTCTTAATCCTGTCTACAATTTCTGGTATGCTGACAATATCGCCATACAGCACAAAGATGATCTGTATGTCTGAATCCAAACACCGTTCCAGCCCTGAATCATCCTTAATCGCCGCAATCACCGGACAGTCCGTCACGGTATCGTAAAGTTTCTGCTCCATGCTTCACCTTCCTTAAAACTGCTGGTATGAATCAATTCCGGGCTGCCGCGGCGGAACGCTCTTCCTTCGATAGGTGCAACGTCTCTTATAAAGGAAAAAAAGAGCAGATTCAATAAGCGGCATGTCTGCCGTTATTCACCTGCTCCTCTCTCCCGGTTCATATTCAACTAAAAGGATCCTAACACATTATACAATAGAAGTCAATATATCGTTATATTATTATCATTTTTGCACAAGCTATTTTAATACTCCATCCGTATCAAACACATTTTCGTCAATATATGACATAATACATCAAAAAACTACAGCTTTTTTACCAATCCCCGTTTTTTCATCCTGAACCTGACTGCTACGTTCTACCGAAGAAGAGACACAAGCTCTTCCATATCCTTCTCGCCCATATAAAGTGCTTCTCCAATCAGAATGGCCGGTACACGGGACAGCTTATACTGTTCCACTAAATCCGGATACAGCCTTGCATCAATCATAATGCACTCCACATTAGGGCTTAAAAGAGCCAGAGTCTGCCCGGCAGTCACTACGCTCTGACAGTGATGGCAGGACAGGGACACACATACGCGGATCACATTCTTTTTCTTCAGCTTTCCCAGCTTTTTGAGCATTTTTTCATCATATTCCTTCTTTGGTCCTGCTGCATTTAAAATGGCTGATACGAAAGAATTAATCTCCTTGCCCCCCGGCACACCGCAGAAAGCCACACCCAAATACTCCCCATTCTGGAACAGACCTGTCACTGGCAGATGTCTGGTATCAAGAAGCTGATCTGTATCCGGATCCTCCCCCTGCTCCAGCAGCTGCAGCTCCAGCAGTGGACTCAGTTCTGTCACCGCCTTTAAAAAGGCTCCCATCTCCACACTCTCCCTCTGTTCCGGATCTAAAACAGCCTTCAGGCAAAGTGGTCTTTCCACCCGTTCAAAAATAATTTTAAGATTTTTCTTTAATTCTGCGTCTGCAAGACGGCTTTCATTTGGAATTTGTTCTGTCAGCTTCTGGCTCATGGCTCTCTCCCCTTCCTGTATTTTTCTGCACCTGCTGTACCAGCAGTTCTCTGGCCGACGCTCTGGCGTACAAAAATCATTCTGCCTGTACGCCGCCCTGTTCTACTCTTCATTATACTGACAGAAAAAAGGAAAAGCAACTGAATAGGGAAAAGAAGCAGGCCTCCTTCTCCTTCTACTGTACAATCCTTTCAAACTGTCAAATTCTCCCTGAAATTCCCACTTTTCCCGTCTGACTCCTCCTTGAATTTTCCTCTGGCCGCGGATATAATAAAATTATTAAACAGTGAGGAGGTATGGGATATGGAAGAGAAAAAACAGAGCGGCTGGTCTAACTTAAACGGAATCAGCGATGATGACAAAACCTGCGGTTTAAACGATATGAACTGCCTAGGTGAGAACGACGATTCCAGCTGTGGTCTAAACGACATGAACTGTGTCGGCGAAAAAGATGACATTTCCTGCTCTCTCAACAATATGAACTGCGAAGAGGAGCAGAAACAGTAGCTCATTGATCAAACGACGATTTGCCAGCGTCCAGAGTAAGACGCCGGATACGGATGCCCCCCGTACCCGGCGTCTTTTCCTGCTGTAACACTTTTATTGTTTCGATCTCCACACATGTCCCAGCCACATAAGGCTGCCTGTCAGCACACCCCCCGTAATATTTCCAAGGGTAACGGGAAGCAGATTTTTCAGGAAAAAATTTCCCCAGGTGAGGACAGACAGATCAATTCCTGCCTCTGATGCCAAAGAGGCATACTCCGGTACAGACGAAGCGAAAATTCCAGCCGGAATATAGTACATATTGGCTATGCTGTGCTCAAAACCACAGATAACAAAAAAGCAAATCGGGAAAAATAGACTGATCACCTTTCCTGCCGTATCCTTTGCGCTCATGGCAGCCAGAACTGCAAAGCACACGAGAATATTGCAGAACACTCCCAGTACAAAGGCGCTCTCAAATGGAAGAGTACACTTGGATGACGCCAGTTTCATGGTGAACACAGCCAGCCCGCCTCCAGAATAATTCATCTGGCCAAATTTTGCACAGGCAAAGGCTGTAAACAGACTTCCTGCAAAATTCCCTATATAAACTGCTGCCCAGTTTTTCAGAACACCGGCAAGCTTTACCTGTTTCTCTAAAAGAGAAATACACATCAGGCAGTTTCCTGTAAAAAGCTCTCCTCCCATCAAGACTACCAGAGTCAGCCCACCCGGAAATAGAAATCCTGATAGAACCCGCACAGCTGACACATTATCAATGCTGTGTCCGGCTGTATTAGTCACTGCTGCTCCCAAAGCAATAAACATTCCCGCCAGAAAGCCCAGAATCAGCATATTGAATACAGGCATCTCTGCCTTTTTCTTTCCGGCTGCCCCATAATTTTTTATCATTTCTGCTGGTGTAAAAAAATTCATTGTACCTCCTCCCGGCAAACGACTGTTTCTTTTTCACACGGATACACATCCTAAGCAAAGCGCTTTTATGGCATAAGACACAATTCCTATGTCATAATAATCATCCACCCGCATAGCGGGTGGTTTTTCCTTTTCGGGCATAGCCCT
>JAQERH010000025.1 GCA_027698105.1 Lachnospiraceae bacterium AM93-12TA | reverse complement strand
GATTTTCCCTCCCCCTGCATAGCAGGGGGTTTATTTTTTCTGTGACACAAAAAGAAGCAGACAGCACCCGGCCCCAAATCTCCCGGCCAGGGCCTGTCTGCTTTTAGCTTATAAGCATTCTGATATGCTTTCTATGTTCTGCTGCTCTACTCCTCTGTATCTTCTTCTGTCTGCTCGTGAAGGCTCTCTTCGCCGTCTGTATCAGCGTCAAAGCCTCCCTCCAGCTCGTCATCTTCGTCCTCGCTGCTCTCACGGACCTTGGCGATAGTAGCTACTACAACGCCGGACTCCGGATCAATATCCATCAGCTTGACACCAGAGGTATTTCTTCCAATTACGGAAATCGTGTTGACCTTCATTTTGATGATAATTCCCTCATTGGTGATGAGCATAATCTGGCGGCTGTCACTAACCAGCTTAGCGCCGACCAGATCTCCTGTCTTATCGGTAATGCGGTAACATCTCACACCTTTTCCGCCTCTGAACTGGCTGGTAAACTCCTCGATTGGAGTACGTTTTCCAAGGCCATACTGGGAAACAACCAGGAGACATTCGCCCTGGCTTGCCATCTGCATACCGACTACCTCATCATCCGGATCAAATTTCATTCCGATGACACCCATGGAAACACGACCTGTAATTCTCACGTCTGTTTCATGGAAGCGGATGCACATTCCTTTCTTTGTCACCAGGAAAATATCCTCTGTATTGTCGGTAGCCTTCACCTCGATCAGCTCGTCGTCTTCTCTGAGAACAATGGCCTGAAGTCCATTCTTTCTCACGTGCTCATACTCCTTCATCGGAGTTCTCTTCACCATACCATTCTTGGTAGCCATAAACAGGAATTTATCCTCGTCGAACTCCTTCATCGGCACAGTAGCTGTAATCTTTTCTCCCGGCTGAAGCTGAATCAGGTTCACAATCGCCGTTCCTCTGGCCGTTCTGCCTGCCTCCGGAATCTCATAAGCCTTTAACCGGTAAACGCGTCCCTTGTTCGTGAAAAACATCATATAATGGTGGGTGGTAGTCATCAGAAGTTCCTCAATGTAGTCCTCCTCAATGGTCTGCATTCCCTTGATTCCCTTGCCGCCCCGGTTCTGGCTCTTAAAATTATCACTGGACATGCGCTTAATGTAGCCTAAATTCGTCATCGCTACTACCACGTCCTCATCCGGAATCAGATCTTCCGCTGACATATCGAACTCATCGTAACCGATCTTCGTTCTCCTGTCGTCCCCGTACTTGTCGGAAATAATCTGGATTTCCTCTCTGATTACAGTTAAGAGTTTATTCTCATCTGCCAGGATAGCGCGCAGCTCTGCAATACGCTTTTCAAGCTCCTGATACTCGTTTAAAAGCTTCTCTCTCTCCAATCCGGTGAGAGCCCGCAGTCTCATATCTACAATCGCCTGGGCCTGAACATCAGAAAGCTCAAACCGCTCCATCAGAGATGTCTTGGCTTCTGCTACGTTTTTGGAACCGCGGATAATACGGATTACCTCGTCAATATAATCTAAGGCCTTTAAAAGTCCTTCTAAAATATGGGCTCTCTCCTCCGCCTTGTTCAGATCATACTTTGTTCTTCTGGTAACAACATCCTTCTGGTGATCCAGATAATAGGTAAGCATCTGGTGGAGGTTCAGCACCTTCGGTTCATTATTTACAAGAGCCAGCATATTAACGCCGAAGGTATCCTGCAGCTGCGTGTGCTTTAACAGCTGGTTTAATACAATGTTAGCGTTTACATCACGGCGCAGTTCGATGCAGATCCGCATGCCTTCGCGGTTGGACTCGTCTCTCAGATCCGTAATTCCATCTACCCGCTTATCCTTTACAAGCTCTGCGATCTTCTCAATCAGGCGGGCCTTATTCACTAAGTAGGGAATCTCTGTCACTACGATGCGGCTCTTGCCGTTTGGCATAGTCTCAATATCCGTCACTGCCCGGACACGGATTTTTCCCTTTCCAGTGCGGTAAGCTTCCTCTATTCCGGCTTTTCCCAGAATCGTGGCTCCTGTAGGGAAGTCAGGTCCTTTTACAATCTCCATCAGTTCCTCGATGGAAGTATCCCTTCCTTTCTCAATCTGATTGTCAATAATCTTAATAACAGCCGCGATCAGCTCTTTTAAATTGTGGGGCGGAATATTGGTAGCCATACCAACTGCAATTCCTGATGTTCCGTTGGCCAGCAGGTTCGGAAAACGGGAAGGCAGTACCACCGGCTCCTTCTCCGTCTCGTCAAAGTTAGGTACGAAATCAACTGTATTCTTATTGATATCAGCCAGCATTTCCATGGAAATCCTGCTCAGTCTGGCCTCTGTGTAACGCATGGCTGCCGCTCCGTCTCCATCGACTGAGCCGAAGTTTCCATGGCCGTCTACCAGCATGTAGCGGGTTGACCATTTCTGAGCCATATTAACCAAGGCGCCGTAAATAGAGCTGTCTCCATGGGGATGGTATTTACCCATGGTATCTCCGACGATACGGGCGCACTTTCTGTGGGGCTTGTCAGGTCCGTTGTTTAACTCGATCATGGAGTAAAGCACACGGCGCTGCACCGGCTTTAAGCCGTCCCGCACATCCGGAAGGGCGCGGGCTGCAATTACGCTCATGGCGTAGTCAATGTAGGACTTCTCCATGGTCTTTTTTAAATCTATGTCATGGACTTTGTCAAAAATATTTGGTTCCATTCTCTATCCTCCAAAATGGGAGCTTTCACGCTCACGCTTTAAATATCAAGGGTTCCGTATTTGGCATTGGCCTCGATGAATTCACGTCTTGGCTCTACCTGATCTCCCATCAGCGTCGTAAAGGTCAAATCAACCTCGCTGGTAGTCTCCTCATCCATGGTCACACGCAGAAGAACTCTTCTCTCCGGATCCATGGTAGTCTCCCAGAGCTGTTCTGCATCCATCTCTCCCAGTCCCTTGTAGCGCTGGATTTTATTGTTCTGATCCCTGCCGATTTCTTTTAAAATGTCATTTAACTCGGCATCGCTGTAGGCATACCAGATTTTCTTGTTTTTCTCCACCTTGTAAAGCGGAGGCTGTGCCAGATACACATAGCCCTGTTTGATTAATTCCGGCATAAAGCGGTAGATAAAGGTCAGAAGCAGGGTACTGATATGGGCGCCGTCCACATCGGCATCTGTCATAATAATGATCTTGTGGTAGCGAAGCTTGGAAATATCAAAGTCATCATGAATTCCCGTTCCGAACGCTGTGATCATGGAGCGGATCTCAGCATTGGCATAGATCTTGTCCAGTCTGGCCTTTTCCACGTTCAGAATCTTTCCTCTCAGCGGCAGGATCGCCTGGTTTGCCTTGCTTCTGGCCTCCTTGGCAGAGCCGCCGGCAGAATCTCCCTCTACCAGATAGATCTCACAGTTCTCCGGATTCTTATCTGAGCAGTCCGCTAATTTTCCAGGCAGGGCAAGACCATCCAGAGCCGACTTTCTCCTGGTCATCTCTCTGGCGCGTCTGGCCGCCGCTCTGGCTCTCTGAGCCAGAATAGACTTCTCACTGATAATTTTGGCAACTCCCGGATTCTGCTCCAGGAAATAGGTCAGCTGCTCGCCTACTACGTTCAGCACAGCGGCCCTGGCCTCCGTGTTGCCCAGTTTCTGCTTCGTCTGGCCTTCAAACTGCGGTTCTTCCAGCTTCACGCTGATAATGGCTGTCAGGCCCTCCCTGATATCCTCTCCGGACAGGGACGGCTCATTTTCCTTTAAAAGCTTATTCTTTCTGGCATAATCATTAAAGGTATTTGTGAGAGCTGTCTTAAAGCCGCTCAGGTGAGTTCCGCCCTCCGGGGTATTGATATTGTTGACAAAGGTATAGATATTCTCTGTATAGGAATCATTGTGCTGCATGGCAACCTCGACATACACATTGTCTTTCATGCCCTCGCAGTAGATAACAGGAGCGTAAAGGCTCTCGCCTCCCTTATTCAGATAAGTGACAAACTCCTTGATTCCTCCCTCATAGTGGAAAGTCTTTTCCTGTTTCTCTTCCCTGTCATCTCTTAAAATAATCTTCAGATTTTTTGTCAGAAAGGCAGTTTCGCGAAGTCTCACCTTTAACGTATCATAGTCAAACACTGTCTCCTCAAAAATCTCCGGATCCGGCAGGAAGGTAACCCGTGTTCCGTGTACATCTGCCGGACATTCGCCCTTGATCTGCAGCGGATACATGGATTTTCCACGCTCATATCTCTGATTATAGATATGACCGTCTCTGTAAATTTCCACCTCCAGCCACTGGGACAGGGCATTTACAACAGAGGCGCCTACGCCGTGGAGTCCTCCGGATACCTTGTATCCTCCGCCTCCAAACTTACCGCCTGCGTGGAGCACAGTAAAAACAACCTCAACGGCCGGGATCCCCGCCTTTTTCTGGATGTCTACCGGGATTCCTCGCCCGTTATCTGTGACTGTGATGGAATTATCTGCATTGATCTGAACGTCAATTTCGCTGCAGAAGCCTGCCAGAGCCTCATCCACGGAATTGTCCACGATCTCATATACCAGATGGTGAAGGCCTCTTATGGAGGTACTACCGATATACATTCCCGGGCGCTTTCTCACCGCTTCCAGCCCCTCTAAAATTTGTATTTGATCTGCGCTGTATTCTGAACCCATAAGTTCCTCCTAACTAATTTTCTTCCTTAACAGTTCCATTTACGATCTGGAATACCCGATCAATGTGAAAGGAGTGGGTGACCAAATCATCCAGTCCCGTACAGGTAATGATCGTCTGAATATGCTTGATCCCTGACAGCAGGTGCTCCTGCCTGCGGGAATCGAGCTCTGAAAGCACATCGTCCAGAAGAAGAACAGGGTAATCCCTTACAATCTTCTTCACCAGCTCAATTTCTGCCAGTTTTAAGGAGAGGGCCGCTGTCCTCTGCTGTCCCTGGGAGCCGAAGCGCCTGATATCAATTCCATTCACCACAAAGCTCAAATCATCACGATGAGGACCCACCATAGTTGTTCTCTGCTTTAGATCTGTCTCCCGGCTCTTCTTCAGAGCAGACTCCAGATCCTCCTCTTCTGTATTCGGCTCATAGCGAATGAACAGCTCCTCCCTGCCTCCTGACAGATGGCTGTGAATATCCCGGATCAGTCCATTCAGCTGTTCTGCAAATTCCTTTCGGCTTTTAATCACATCTCTTCCAAAGGACGCCAGCTGTATATCCCAGATGTCCAGGGTATCTAAAAGCTCCGGCTTAAAGGAAATCTCCTTTAAAAGCCGGTTTCGCTGAATTAAAGTCCTGTTATACTGCACCAGCGCGTGAACATAAAGCCGGTTCAGCTGGCACAGCTCCAAATCTATAAAACGCCTGCGTTCTGCAGGCCCGTTTTTTATGATGTTTAAATCCTCAGGAGAAAAAAATACCACATTTACAATTCCAAACAATTCGCTGGCCTTGCGGATGGGAATGCCGTTAATTGCAATTCCCTTTGTCTTATTCTTTTTCAGATGCATATCAATCCGGTAGGGAACGCCGTCCTTGCGGACCATCATCTTGATATGGGACTCATCCTGGGAAAACCGGATGATCTCCTTATCCTTGCTGCCTCTGTGAGATTTAGCCGTGGCGCAGAGATAAACAGATTCCAGTACATTCGTCTTTCCCTGGGCATTGTCTCCGTACAGAACATTGGTTCCCGGATCAAACTCCATGTGCAGGCCTGTGTAATTGCGGTAATTTTCTAATTCGACTGATTCTACAAACATATGCTTCCAGTTTTCCTATTTTTCAATTTTAACGGCGGTTCCCTCAAATTCCACCACATCTCCGTCGTAGAGTTTCTTTCCTCTCTGAAGCTCCACCTGACCGTTGACCTTTACCAGGCCATCCTGTACGGCCAGCTTGGCGTCCACGCCGGATTCCACCAGGTTTGCAGCCTTCAGCGCCTGACCCAGTTTAATGTACTCGTCTCTAAGCTTAATTACTTCCATGGTTGAAACGGCTCCTTTTACTGTATATTTATACATTTATGCATTGTTCTGTCTTTCTGCGGCGCACACTTATTCTGCTTTCAGAACAAGCGGCGCCAGCCCGATTCTGCTCCCCGGTTTCCTTAAACAGCCGCTGCGTTAAAATTAACCGGAAGGATCAGATAGATATAGTTCTCCTCTTCATCCTTGATGAAGCATGGGGATTTAGGATTCATCATGTAGAGAGTCACTTCTTCATCGTCAATGATTCGAAGGGCGTCTATCAGGAATTTAGGATTAAATCCGATCATCAAATCCTTTCCGTACTTGGTGATTCCCACCTCGGCGTTCATCGTTCCGAAAGCAGAATTCATCTTCAGCTGCATCCCCTCGTCATTGATTGTAATAATGATGGGTTTTTTATCATTTTCGCGGATCAGGATGCTGGCCCGCTCAATACTGTCTAAGAAACTCCGGCGGTTTACATTGACTTTCGTCTCGTAATCACTGGAAAGCATCTGGCTGATGCGGAAATATTCTCCCTCGATCAGGCGGGACACCACCAGAGTCGAGTCGAAATCAAACATAATATGGTTGGAACTGAAGAAAATCTGTACTTCTGATTCATTATCTCCATTGAGAATCTTGCTGATCTCACCGAGAGTCTTGCCTGGAACGATCACTTTTATATCATTATAATGTTCTTTCAGGACTATTTTCCGGATAGACATGCGGTGTCCATCCAGAGAAACTACTTTTAATTCATTATCCTTTACCTCGAACAGCTCTCCTGTCATCATTTTATTGCTGTCATTCGGGGAAATAGAGAATAGAGTCTGACGAATCACCTCTTTTAAAGTAAACTGAGAGAGAGTAATATAGCGATCCCGCTCAATATGAGGGATATAGCTGAATTCCTCACCATCTTTTCCCTGGATTTTGAAAACAGATTTATCGCAGGAAATAGTTGTGTTGTACTTTTCATCGGATTCTATAATAATCGGAGAATCTCCTCCGGATAATTTCCTGATAATATCGGAAAAGAGTTTTGCTTCCAGAGCAATTTTTCCGTGTTCTAAGATAAGGCCTTCCACCTGAGTTTCAATGCCAAGCTCCATATCGTTTCCAGTCAGCTTGATTTCGGATCCGGTGGCATCGATCAGGATGCACTCTAAGATTGGCATAGTTGTTTTGGAAGGCACAGCCTTGAGAACAATATTAATACCGTTTAACAGAGAGTCTTTTTCAAATGATAACTTCATAGTTGTTGATAACTCCTTTGCTGAAAAAATGAAACGCAGTGTAAGTGAAGATATAAATAAATTTCGCCGTAATCGCCGTAGGGGGCGTGAATATGTGTATAAGTCTGAAACAGCCTTAAAAATCAATGACTAATCCACTGGAAAAAGGTGTGTACAAGTCGAAAAAAGGCGAAGGATAACTTGAGAATTATCCACAGGTTCAAAACGAGTCTGAGGGGCCTGAAAATTCTTCTCAAATTATCCACAGATTATCCAGACGGTTTTCCACGTCCATTGTGGATGAGCGTTACTGCGGGCTCAGTTTTTTCTTCAGTATTTCAAGTGTGCTGCGAAGAGACTCATTTTTTTCCAGATCAGCTGTAATTTTTTCTGCTCCATGGATAATGGTGGTGTGATCCCGATCTCCCAGACACTTTCCAATTCCCTGAAGAGGGGTGCTGGTCATGGTGCGGCACAGATACATGGCAATCTGGCGCGGATAAACGATCTCTTTATTGCGTTTTTTGGAGGAAATATCAGCCGGGGTGATGCCGAAATGTTCGGAAACCACCTGGATAATAAGTTCCGGCGTAATTTCTCTGGCTCCTCCTGGCGAAATCAGATCCTTTAAGGCTTCTTCCGCCAGATCGGTAGTGATTTCCCTCTTATTTAATTTAGAGAGAGCCACGATTTTGGTCAGAGCGCCTTCCAGCTCACGGATATTGGATTTTACGTGGGTGGCAATGTACTTGATTACCTCATTGTCAATGTTGTAGCCTTCCAGCTCCTCTTTTTTGCGCAGGATCGCCATTCGTGTCTCATAATCAGGAGACTGGATATCCACAGTCAGGCCCCACTCAAAGCGGGAACGAAGCCGCTCTTCCAGCGTCTCAATCTCCTTCGGAGGTTTATCAGAGGAGATGATAATCTGTTTTTTAGCCTCATAGAGGGCATTGAAGGTATGGAAAAATTCCTCCTGTGTACTCTCTTTTCCTATAATAAACTGGATATCATCGATCAGAAGAACGTCGTTGTTTCTGTATTTTTCACGGAATTCCGTGGTGGAAATATTGTTTTTATTACGGATGGCGTCGATCAGCTCATTGGTGAATTTTTCGCTGGTCACGTATAAAATCTTGGCCTTAGGGTTATTTTTAAGAATAAAATGGCCAATGGAATGCATCAGGTGAGTTTTTCCAAGTCCTACGCCTCCATAGATAAAGAGGGGATTGTAAATCTCTCCTGGAGATTCGGCTACAGCCAGAGAAGCTGCATGAGCCAGATTATTGTTGGCGCCTACAACGAAGGTGTCGAAGGTGTACCGGGGGTTTAAGTTGGCGTTCTGGATCACCTGCTGATCCACATCAGAGGGCCTGGAGAGAAGCTGATTATCAGAAACTTCTGTCGGCGCCTCTTTGATCTGTTCTTTGGTAATAAAATCAACGCTGCACTCGATTCCTGTAATTTCCGCAATGGCTACGGTAATCAGAAAACCGTACTTTTTCTGCATGTACCCTAAAAAATGGATATCAGGAACCAGGATCTGAACCGTGTCGCCCTTCATGGAATAAACCTCTGTCGGCAGCAGCCAGGTCTTAAAGGATACGTCGCTCAGTTCATGTTCTTCCTTAATATGCAGCAGAATTTCTTCCCATTTTTCTTTGATTTTTTCTAACATAGTAGATCTCCTAAATATATTAAAGAAGCAAAACTGCAAATTTGCCCAATCTAATCATATTTTACATGATTACAAATCAATTTTCAATGGAAATGTGAAAAAGTTGGGGATAACTTATGGGGATAAGTGGAAAAAGGGATATACACAGAACGGAGTCCACAAAATATGAGAAAATATAAGGGGTTGGGAAAAATAGAAAAAATTGTACACAGGTTGTCCAGAAGTTATTCAGTGAGTTATCAACAAGTTATCAACACCTTGGGGATAAATTATGTAAAGTGTGTGAATAAGTGTGGGATAATTTGTGGATAGATTTCAAAAGAGACTGTAAAATCAACAGGTTACAAGATATTGTGGCAGTGGATAACTTGTCCACAAGAAGATGGGAGTGAAAAAACAGGGAAAGAGAAAAGCATGAGAAATACAGAAAATACTTGACTAGTGAAGGGTTGTTCTATATAATCAAGAAGATGTTTAGTTTAAAATAGTCTAACTATGGATAAGACAAATTCTTTGATAATCAGATGAATGAGGAGGTGTTTTGAATTATGAAGATGACATTTCAGCCTAAGAAAAGACAGAGAGCTAAAGTTCACGGCTTCAGAGCTAGAATGAGCAGCGCAGGCGGAAGAAAGGTTCTGGCTGCAAGAAGAGCAAAGGGAAGAGCAAAATTAACTGCTTAATGAAGCGTGGCCGCAATTTTCAGTGTAAAATTGTGGCCTTTTCTTTTCTCAAACTTTAACGCGCTGCGGGAGTGCGCAGGGCGAGTCCTGAAGCGAGGGGAGAATACATGAAGCGTTTTAATTCGATCAAAAAGTACGGAGATTTCCAGAAGGTATATAAAACTGGAAAATCCTATGCAAACCGGCTTTTGATTATGTATGTGATGAGGACGGGGGAAGAGACTGATACGAGGATCGGGATTTCCGTCAGCAAAAAAGTGGGGAACAGCGTGGTACGCCATCACATTACAAGACTTTTACGGGAGAGCTACCGACTGAACAAGGACATGGTTAAGACTGGACTGGACATCGTGGTGGTTGCGAGAGCAGCTGCAAAAGACTCTAATTTCAGGCAGATAGAGAGCGCCTATCTGCATCTATGCGGACTTCATAACATTTTAGAGAATCGAAGTGAGAAGAATTGATGAAACAGATCTGTATTTTTATGATCCGGGGGTATCAGAAGTATATTTCCCCTATGACAGGACCTCACTGCAAGTACACGCCTACGTGCTCTCAATACGCCATTGAGGCACTTCAGAAGTACGGCGCGTTAAAAGGTGGTTTTTTGGCCTGCAAGCGGATACTCAGATGTAATCCTTTTGCAGAAGGCGGTTATGATCCGGTTCCGTAGCAAGTAGGAGGTAGTTAATTGGAATTATTTGTAGCGACTAAGGCAGGCTCAATTTTAGGGCCGTTTGCCAGCCTGTTTGGAATTGTCATGGATCTGCTGTTCCGTTTTACCAGCAGCTTCGGCATTTTCAATATTGGCGTATGTATTATTCTGTTCACCATCATTACAAGGCTTCTTCTGTTTCCGCTTACCTTAAAGCAGCAGAAATCCTCCAAGATGATGGCTCTGATGAATCCGGAAATTGCAGCGATTCAGAAAAAATATAAGGGAAAGACAGATCAGACTTCCATGGCGAAGCAGCAGGTGGAGATGCAGGCGGTTTATGAGAAATACGGCTCCTCCCCAATGGCAGGATGCCTTCCCATGCTGATTCAGTTCCCGATTATTTTAGCTCTGTACCGCGTTATTTACAACATTCCGGCGTATGTTCCTTCTGTAAGAGTGTTCTTTGACAATGTAGTGGAGCCTCTTCAGAATCAGCCGGGTTTTGCAGAAAAACTGATTGAAATCGGCGGAAAGATGAGCACTGGCTTTACAGCTGAGGCTTTATCCGGCTCTGCTGATAAAATCGTAGACCTGCTTTACAAGTTTACACCAGAGAACTGGACTCTTTTACAGAATGCATTTCCGTCCATTTCCGAGGTGATTGCCCAGAATGCAGACAAGATTGAGCAGATGAACTCTTTCTTTGGGATTAACCTGGCAACTGCGCCGTTTACAGGCTTTACGAATATTACGATTGCCTGGGCTATCCCGATTTTAGCTGGTCTGACTCAGTGGTATTCCACAAAGCTGATGTCAAGCACACAGAATACAGATCCTGACGCTCCTGGCGCTCAGATGATGAACAGCATGATGATTATGATGCCGCTGATGTCTGTATTCTTCTGCTTTACTCTGCCGGCTGGTATTGGTATTTACTGGGTAGTACAGGGTATTATCCTCATTTTCCAGCAGATCTTTGTCAACTCCTATATGAAGAAGGTAGATATGGATGAGCTGATTCAGAAGAATGTTGAGAAGATGAATAAAAAGCGTGCGAAGAAAGGACTTCCTCCGGCAAAGATCAATCAGAATGCAGCTGCCAGCCTTAAGAATATTCAGGCAAAGCAGGAGGCAGAGGAGGCTGAGCTGAACCGCAGACTGGAAAGGAATGCAAAGCAGATTAAGGATTCTACAGAGTTCTATAACTCCGATCCGAAGCCTGACAGCCTTGCGGCTAAGGCCAGAATGGTTCAGAAGTACAACGAAAAGCACAACAAATAGGAGGGGTGCAGTATGGATATGATCACAGTTTCCGCAAAGACAGTGGATGAAGCTGTTACAAAAGCGCTGATCGAGCTTGAAACGACCAGCGATAAGCTGGAATATGAGGTTGTGGAGAAGGGGAGCTCAGGTTTCTTAGGAATCGGCGCCAAGCCGGCGGTAATCAGGGCAAAGAAGAAAGAGCGGATCGAGGATCGTGCCATCGATTTCCTGAATCAGGTGTTCCAGTCCATGAATATGGAGGTTTCCATCACAGCCGAGTACAACCCGGAAGAGAAGGAAATGAATATTAACATGGAAGGTTCCGATATGGGAATCCTGATTGGCAAGAGAGGTCAGACTCTGGATTCCCTCCAGTATCTTGTAAGCCTTGTGGTGAACAAGAAGAAGGAAGAGTATATCCGGGTGAAGCTGGATACAGAAAATTACCGTGAGAGACGAAAGGAAACCCTGGAGACTCTGGCTAAGAATATTGCTTATAAGGTAAAGAGAACAAAACATTCTGTTTCTCTGGAGCCGATGAACCCATATGAAAGACGGATTATCCATGCAGCACTTCAGAATGATAAGTACGTTGTGACAAGAAGTGATGGAGAAGAGCCATTCAGACACGTAATTATCTCTCTGAAGAGAGACGGAAAAAAAGAAAAGACGGACAGATAGCAGCAAAGACAGCTTGCAAAATCCGAAAACAGTGATTCAGGCAGGGAGCAGGCTCCCTGCCTGTGCTGATTTACACAGAGAGAACAGAGTCTGGCTGCTTTATAAGGAAAGGGATTCCGGGTGAGGGATCGTTTTCCTTATAAAACAGAAAGAAAACAAAGATACGGGAAAAAGGAGGCGGAGCAAACGCTATGATCCATACACTGAATAATGATACAATAGCAGCCGTGTCTACTGCACTTACGAATTCAGGAATCGGAATTATCCGAATCAGCGGAGACAGAGCAGTGGAGACAGCCGACAGAATTTTCAGAAAGCCAAACGGGAGACAGCTGAAGGATGAAAAAACCTTTACCATCCACTACGGCCATATTTATGACGGAGATGAGATGATAGATGAGGTTCTTGTGATGCTGATGCGGGGACCGAGAAGCTATACGGCGGAGGACACAGTGGAGATTGACTGCCACGGAGGCGTCCTGGTGATGAAGAAAATTCTGGAAACGGTAATTAAAAACGGGGCGCGGCCTGCAGAGCCGGGAGAGTTTACCAAGAGGGCTTTTCTGAATGGAAGAATCGATTTGTCCCAGGCGGAGGCGGTTATTGACGTCATCAATGCGAAGAATGATTATGCCCTGAAAAGTTCGGTCAGCCAGTTGAGCGGAGCAATGTCTAAAAAGATTAAGAAGCTGCGGGAACAGTTAATTTATGAGATTGCATTCATTGAATCGGCATTAGACGATCCGGAGCATATTTCCCTGGAAGGCTATCCGGAGCAGCTGCAGAGCCGTCTGAAACCAGTGAAGGAGGAACTGACACGTCTTCTGGCCTCCGCGGACAACGGACGCGTGGTAAAGGAGGGGGTTAAGACTGTGATTCTGGGAAAACCAAACGCAGGAAAATCTTCGCTGATGAATGTTCTGGTAGGAGAGGAGAGAGCCATTGTCACCGATGTGGAAGGTACGACCAGAGATATTCTGGAGGAGCACATCAGACTTCATGGAATCAGCTTAAATATTGTGGACACTGCCGGTATCAGGGAGACGGATGATGTGGTAGAACGGATCGGCGTAGACAGGGCAAGACACACAGCGGACGAGGCAGATCTGATTATCTATGTGGTGGACGGATCCAGGCCGCTCGATGAAAATGACAGGGAGATTATAGAGCTGATTCAGGGCAGAAGGGCGATTGTGCTGTTGAATAAGACGGATCTTGCGATGGCTGTAGATGAGGAAGAGTTAAAAGAGACAGTGGGACATCCGGTGATTCCTGTATCAGCCAAGGAGCAGAAGGGAATTGACGCGCTGGAGGAGCAGATCAAGGAAATGTTCCTGTCAGGCGAGATTGACTTTAATGATGAGGTGATGATCACAAACATCCGTCACAAAACAGCCTTAAAGGAAGCTCTCGATAGTCTGAAGCTGGTAGAGAGGAGTATTGAGGATGGAATGCCGGAAGACTTTTTTTCGATTGACTTGATGAATGCCTATGAGCAGCTGGGAACCATTATCGGCGAGGCCCTGGAGGACGATCTGGTGAATGAGATTTTCAGCCGGTTCTGTATGGGAAAGTAATAAGAGTCTGGTAAAAAATGAGAGATAGAATAAAATGAGATATTAATATAATTTTTAGTTATATTAATAATCGGAAGGCCCAAGATATGGATAAAAGCAGGTGAAACAATGCGATGGGGCCTGAGATGACACAGAATGGAACAGCAGCGCTGGAACACAAGGATGCTGCAGATGGTTTTGACAGAAGAATAGAGAGGGAATAAAAAATATGCCGCATTTAGAGGAGACATATGATATTGCAGTTGTGGGAGCCGGTCATGCCGGCTGTGAGGCGGCTCTGGCCGCTGCGCGGCTGGGAATGGAAACAGTAGTGTTTACTGTCAGTGTAGACAGTATTGCCCTGATGCCCTGTAATCCCAACATCGGGGGCAGTTCTAAGGGACATCTGGTGCGCGAACTGGACGCTCTGGGCGGAGAGATGGGAAAAAACATTGACAGGACATTTATTCAGTCTAAAATGCTGAATCAGTCCAAGGGACCGGCGGTTCACTCCCTGCGGGCTCAGGCGGATAAGGAAATGTATACCCGTCAGATGCGCTGTGTGCTGGAAAATACGGATCATCTGACCATTAAGCAGGCGGAAATTACAGAAATTCTCACAGAGGAAGGAAAAGTGACGGGAGTGAAGACTCTTTCAGGGGCTGTCTATCACTGCCGCGCTGTGGTTCTGGCTACTGGAACCTATCTGAGAGCCAGATGTATTTATGGTGAGGTGAGCAATCCTACAGGTCCTAATGGACTCCAGGCTGCCAATCATTTGACAGATTCGTTAAAGGCCCTGGGAATCGAGATGTATCGCTTTAAGACTGGAACACCGGCCAGAGTGGACAGGAGAAGCATTGATTTTTCCAAGATGGAAGAGCAGTTCGGAGATGAGAGGATTGTTCCTTTTTCCTTTACAACTGATCCGGAATCTGTCCAGAAAGAGCAGGTTTCCTGCTGGCTCACTTATACCAATGAGAAAACTCATCAGATTATCAGGGATAACCTGGATCGCTCGCCGCTGTTTTCCGGAGCCATAGAGGGGACAGGACCCAGATATTGTCCGTCCATAGAGGATAAGGTGGTGAAATTTCCAGACAAAGAGCGCCATCAGGTTTTCGTGGAGCCGGAGGGACTTTATACCAATGAAATGTACCTGGGAGGAATGTCCAGTTCTCTTCCGGAGGATGTGCAGACCGCTATGTACCGGACGGTTCCCGGCTTGGAGCAGGTAAAAATTGTTCGAAACGCCTATGCAATTGAATATGACTGTATCAATTCCCGACAGCTGAAAGCGACTCTGGAATTTAAGGCAGTAGAGGGTCTGTTCAGCGGCGGCCAGTTTAACGGCAGTTCCGGCTACGAGGAAGCAGCGGTTCAGGGCTTTATGGCAGGCGTAAATGCAGCCAGAAAGCTGATGGGAAAGGATGCTGTTGTCCTGGATCGCTCTCAGGCATACATCGGTGTTCTGATCGATGATCTGGTGACAAAGGAAAGTCATGAGCCTTATCGTATGATGACTTCCAGGGCAGAGTACCGCCTGCTTCTCAGACAGGATAATGCAGATTTGAGGCTTTCCGGTATTGGCCATGAAATCGGGCTGATCGATGATGAGCGGTATGAGAGGGTTCTGAGAAAGGAACGCCAGATCAGAGAAGAGGTAGAGCGGCTGAACCAGCTGCCGGTGGGAGCTAACAGCCAGGTACAGGCATGTCTGAGAAAATATGGAAGTACAGAGCTTAAATCCAGCGCTACTATGGCAGAACTGATCCGAAGGCCGGAGCTGAGTTATGAGGCAGTGAAGGAGATAGACCCGAAGAGACCGGAGCTTGAATGGGATGTGGCAGAGCAGGTCAATATTAATATTAAATATGAGGGATATATCCGCAGACAGCAGCAGCAGGTGGCTCAGTTTAAGAAGCTGGAAAATAGAAAGCTGGATGAAAAGTTTGATTATTCTTCTGTGAAAAGTCTGAGAATGGAAGCGGTTCAGAAGCTGAATCTCTATAAGCCGATGAGTATCGGGCAGGCATCCAGAATTTCCGGCGTTTCTCCAGCTGATATTTCTGTACTTCTCGTTCATTTAGAGCAGCTGAAGCATCAGAATAACCGGGAATAAATAGAAAAGACACAGCAGAGCCAAGCATGATAAGAGAGAGGTAATGGAGGGACGGATGAGAGAAGATTTTAAGCAGCAGATGGAGACAGAACTAAAATATGCAGATGTGACACTGACAGACAGGCAGATGGAACAGTTTTATAGATATTATGAGCTGTTAAATGAGTGGAATCAGGTAATGAATCTGACTGCAATTACAGAGATGAAAGAGGTTGTGACAAAGCATTTTGTGGACAGCCTGGCCTTGAAAAAAGTGATAACAAATCTGGAGTCAGAAACATTTTCAGTGGCAGATGTGGGAACGGGGGCAGGATTCCCGGGCATTCCGTTAAAGATTGCATTTCCAGGTTTAAAAGTGACACTGTTAGATTCTCTGAACAAGCGGGTCAAGTTTCTGAATGAGGTAATCGAGCAGCTGGGCCTGGAGCAGATTCAGGCTGTTCATGGACGTGCAGAGGATTTTGGCCGGGATCGTGTTTCACGTGAAACATTTGATATCTGTGTTTCACGGGCAGTTGCCAACCTGTCCACTTTGTCAGAATACTGTGTGCCTTTAGTAAAGGTGGGCGGTTATTTTGTTCCCTATAAATCGGGGCGAGTAGATGAGGAGCTGGCAGACGGCCGGGGAGCGGTTCAGAAGCTGGGAGGAAGTATTGAAAAGGTGGAGAGATTCAGCCTTCCCAATTCGGACGAGAGAACTCTGGTCATGATTAAAAAAATAAAAACGACAGCTGGAAAGTATCCGCGAAAGGCGGGAATGCCGGCAAAGGAGCCGTTGAAGTAGCAATTTGATAGAAGAAAACAGGACAGGCAGAAGTGCAGAAAATAAAATGTTTTTGTACTTCTGCCTGTATTTTTTAGTCATAGAAGTGCCTTGCCTGCAGGCCGAGATTTGTAAGGGAGATTCTCTTCCTCAGTAAGTAATGTATGTATATTTTTCAGGCAAATAAAATCAGAAGCTGTTTCACCAGCTGTTCCGGCTGTTCCAACTGAGGCAGATGCTTTGATTTGGGAATCAGCGCGTATTCAACAGCAGGGTTGATTTCCTGATATTCCTGAATTGTATTTTTAATGCCAGGCTTCTGAGTGCCTCCTAAAATATAAATACTGTTGTCAATTTTTTTCAGAGCAGGAGAAATATTACAGCGGGTATAACAACACTCCATACTTGAAAAAACAGCTTTTGGGCAGCTGCCGAGATGGGCTGACTCATAGTAAGCATCAATAAAAACAGGTTTCAGGGATGAGGAAGAGCAAAAGAAATCCTGTATAAAGCTTTGTGTTATCAGTTCCCGACTGGAAGCAATATGATATAAAAGTGTACCTATAATTGGAAAATCCAGAATAAACTTGTAAATTCGGGTATTTTTTCCATGGAGTTGTCCGCAGGCAGAGAGCGGTTCGGGATTGATGAAGGCCAGTTTATCAAACAGCTCTGAATTAATACTGCAGGCCATAACAGCCAGGGAAGCGGAGGCTCCGGTTGTCACGATGCTGGTGCGGTGTCCGATTACAGTCCTGATAAAATCGGAAAGAAGCTGCACATACAGATAATTTGTATAGGTGAGATTTGGTTTTTCAGAACGGCCAAATCCTAATAAATCTATAGTATATACAGTATAATACTTTTTTAACAGTTTTACAGCCAGATGCCATTCATAACCACTGGAAGCCAGATAAAAATCATGGACAAGAAGCAGAGGTTTTCCGGCTCCTTCTTTTGTATAGGAAACTTCGCCTAAACGCCATTTGAAGGTGTGGGCCGGGGTGTTTCCAAGAAGATTTTTTGAGGCGGCAGAAATATCAATATATTTGTTGAGAAAAGCTGTGGAAGCCGCAGCAGCGGAAATCAGAGCAGTTAAGGTAAAGGCTTTATTTTTTGTGTTCATAGTGTTATTCTCCTTTAAAGATCAGGCAAAAAGGGATATTTTTTATATCGCGGGACTCATGTCCGTAAACGGACATGAGTCCATATACATCATTCCCGTTAATGACAAAAATAAATTAAAATTAAAAATTTTCCCGGCGGCGCGGTATAATATCTAACGATATTACCCATATCTGCATGACAGATATGAGCCTCCGGCGGATGCGCACGGTTTAGAAAGGTATTTGCCTTGCTGCGCTGGCCTAAACCGGCGCGGTATAATATCTAACGATATTACCCATATCCACATGGCAGATATGAGCCTCCGGCGGATGCGCACGGTTTAGAAAGGTATTTGCCTTGCTGCGCTGGCCTAAACCGGCGCGGTATAATATCTAACGATATTATACCATAAAGGAAGAAGCTGAGTGAACATTTATGTTGATTTGATAATATTACGCACAGGACTGGGAGAGTTACTGCTTCTTTACGATATAGGACTGGGAGAACTGCTGCTTCTTTATGACATAGGACTGGGAGAACTGCTGCTTCTTTATGATATAGGACTGGGAAAGCTGTTGCTTCTCCGTGGTATGGGACTGGAAAAGATACTGTTTATGGGCGGTGTGGGACTGGGAGAAAGTAAATAGAAAAGGAGGAAATAAAAGTTTCACGTGAAACATTTATATGGAATTGGGGATATTTCCGGTAGGAAAAGGCAAAAAGATGTGCTATACTAATGAAATGAATGTTTGAGCTGCTGTGAATACGGCAAGCGATATTTTTATACTTACATCAGGAAAGGAAGTCATTATGGGACGTGTGATTGCGATTGCCAATCAGAAGGGCGGTGTGGGTAAGACAACGACAGCGATCAATTTATCGGCCTGTCTGGCTGAAGCTGGACAGAAGGTTTTAGCCATTGATTTCGATCCACAGGGAAATGCGACAACTGGTCTGGGCCTGGAAAAGGAATATATGGAAGAGACGGTTTATGAAATGATGCTGGGCGAGTGTACGCTGAACGACTGTCTTCACCAGGAAGTGCAGGAAAATCTGGATGTGCTTCCATCAGATTCCAACCTGGCAGGAGCTGAAATAGAGCTGCTGGATTTGGACAGAAAAGAATTTATTTTAAAAGAACATCTGGATGCGGTGAGAGATCATTACGACTTTATTATGATTGATTGTCCGCCATCTTTGAGCCTTCTGACATTGAATGCTTTGACTGCGGCGGATACCGTTTTGGTTCCCATACAGTGTGAGTATTATGCGCTGGAAGGACTCAGCCAGGTACTCAGAACGATCAGCCTGGTGAAAAAGACTATGAATCCGGAACTGGAGCTGGAAGGCGTTGTATTTACTATGTATGATGCCAGAACCAATCTTTCTCTGGAAGTAGTAGAGAATGTAAAGAGTAACCTGAATGAAACGATTTATAAAACGATTATTCCGCGGAATGTGAGGCTTGCAGAAGCCCCCAGCCATGGAATGCCGATCAATTTATATGACAGTAAGTCAACAGGAGCTGAAAGCTATCGGCTTCTGGCAGCGGAAGTAATCAGCAGAGGGGAAGAATAAAAATGGCGAGAAGAGGACTTGGAAAGGGACTGAGAGCTTATTTTCCAGATTATCAGGAAGAGGATTCCCGCCCTGAGATGGAGCATGAGGCTTTAGACCAGGACAGCAGCCATGGGGAAGAGGAGCACGCAGTAGATCGGAAGGCAAAACTGGAGGAACTGGATATGGTGCTTCCGGGAAGCGCCAGAAAAGCGAAATCAGATTCAGATAAAAAGAAAACGAAGAAATCAGGTACATCTGCAGCGCAGAAAACAGCTGGAAAAAATGCTTTGAAAAATAGCGCAAAAAGCGAAGGGGAAAAGGCGAAAGCAGCGGGAACTGAATTGGAGCAGAAAACAGAGGGAGCCAGAGAACAGCTTCTCAGTATTTTTCAGATTGAACCGAATCAGGAACAGCCTCGAAAGCATTTTAACGAGGAACAGCTGAAGGAACTGGCTGAATCCGTTAAAAACTATGGTATTCTTCAGCCGCTGCTGGTACAGAAAAAGGGAGATTTTTTTGAAATTATTGCCGGCGAGCGGCGCTGGCGCGCCGCTAAATTAGCGGGACTTAAAGAAGTCCCTGTTTTAATTCGGGACTATACAAAACAGCAGACAGTGGAAATCGCGTTGATTGAAAATGTGCAGCGGGCAGATTTAAACCCTATTGAAGAAGCCAAAGCCTATCAGATGCTGGTGCAGGAATTTGGTTTAAAGCAGGAAGAAGTGGCTGAACGGGTTTCTAAAAACAGAGCTACTATCACTAATAGCATGCGGCTTCTGAAGCTGGATGAACGAGTTCAGAACATGCTGATTGAAAATCAGCTTTCCGGCGGTCACGCCAGAGCGCTTCTCGCTTTGGAGAATAAAGAACAGCAGTATGCACTGGCAGTAAAAGTCAAAGAGAATCAGCTGAGCGTCCGTGAAACAGAACGCCTGGTGAAGCTTACAGCAGCACCGGAAAAGAAGAAAAAAAAGCCGGAACAGGATTTGAGCTTTATTTACCGGGATTTGGAGGAAAAGCTGAAATCAATTATGGGAACAAAGGTTACAATTAATAAGAAGGATAAAAATAAGGGCAGGATAGAAATTGAGTATTATTCTTCGGCAGAGTTGGAACGGCTGATTGAACTGCTTCAGTCGATTCGTGAAGTATAGAGAAAGGGCAGGAACGGTAAGAAACAATGGAAAACAGTATGTTAAATAACCTTCTTTTTGATCCGGCCTACCTGATTATCGGCCTTGCAGTGCTTACGTTAGCTTTGATGATTCTGACACTGGTGTGCTTTTCACAGTACAGAAAGCTGTATCGGCGCTATGATATGTTCATGAGAGGCAAGGATGCAGAAACGCTGGAAGATATTATTCTGGATCTGATGGATGAAGCGGTGGTGCGGCAGGCGACAGATAAGGAAAGCAGAGATCAGCTGAAATCTTTAACCAGGCAGGTGAGAGCCAGCTACCAGAAAATCGGAATTGTAAAGTATAACGCATTTAAAGGGATGGGAGGCAATTTGAGCTTTGTCATCGCGCTTTTGGACGATAATAATTCTGGATTTATATTAAACTCTGTTCACAGTCGGGAGGGCTGCTATCTCTACATGAAAGATGTGGAAAAGGGAAGCACAGATGTACTTCTGGGAGCAGAGGAAAAAGAAGCTCTTGAAAGGGCTTTGGGATATTAGTTAGGAAACGTCAGTTTCTGATTCGTATTGGCGCATAAGTAAGAGGAGACGGAAACGATGCATAAATATTTGCGTGCTGCTGGTTTCAGTATGTATCAGAAAAATCGAGATATTAAAGCTCTTTTAAAATGTTTATTGAAAGAGCCGAAGGATTCCCGGTGTGTGCAGATTGACCGGGATACAGATTTTTATGAGCTTCGTGCAGAGATAGCGGACGGAATTGGAATTGCCATGTGCGGAGAAATGAATGAGCAGGATGAACTGGAAATCGAATATTACTATCCTTATCTGGAGAGCAGTGTTGAGACCTCTACTGCAGAATGTTCTATTCAGAGGCATACAGAGAAAGAAACCTATGCAGGATTATTAGATGAATACCGAGTAGGAATTTCTCTGATTTTCTATGTGACGAACGGGATGGAGTATCGGGAAAGGCTTTTGAAGCGAAGGAAAAGTACAGAAGTAGTGGGAGCTAATCTGGCTGGCTTTTCCGTCCATGGAAAAATTCTGCTTCCTGTGCAAAAAACAGCGAACCAGATTGAGATGGCTAAGGTGGCATCCAGAAATAGAAATCATCTCTTGGAAGCTGCCAAAAATGGCGATCCAGAGGCAATGGAATCGCTGACGATTGAAGATATTGATTTGTACTCCCAGGCTTCCAGAAGAGCGGCGAAAGAGGATTTGTATACTATTATTGATACCTGTTTCATGCCAAGTGGAATTGAATGCGATCAGTATTCGATTATTGGCGAAATAGAAGAAATTCTTCTCAAACAAAACAGATTAACAGGAGAAGAACTTTACGATATGAAACTGGAGTGTAATGATATCCATTTTCGTGTCTGCATTAATAAAGCAGATCTGTTCGGGGAGCCGAAGGTAGGGCGCCGGTTCAAAGGAAAGGTCTGGATGCAGGGAAGAGTATTCTTTGACGAGGCATTGGGGTAGAAAAAAGACGAACAAAATTAAGAATTCAGTCGGGATGGATCTTGTTATCTGTCCCGGCTTTTTCATATGCAAAATTATGTGAAACAAAAAAATGAGGAATTCCTTAAATAAAAGAATTCCTCATTCTGAAATATGTTCCTGAGCGGATTCGAACCGCTGGCCTTCCGCTTAGGAGGCGGACGCTCTATCCTGCTGAGCTACAGAAACAAAACCTATATCAGCCGAATGTTATCAGCTAACTTAATTATTATAACTGATCCTGATAAGGTAAGTCAAGAGTTAAGTTGTATTTTATTGAGTAAGGTGTTTGAACTGGTGTGAAGGTGGAGTTTTATCCTTTTCGGTATGTATGAGGAAGGAGAGTTAGAGTGTTTCGGTGCTTATGTTTCACGTGAAACATGTGGCAGTAAAATGAAAAATAGAATTGAATGAGAAAGGAGAGCATGAAAAAGAGAGAGGATCGAGGAGAAATAGATGGGAAAAAAGTCAGGGGAAAATAGATGAAAAATCAGGAAGAAAAAACGGATGAAAGAGGAGATGGAAAAGAAATAGGTGAAAGGGAAGGAGATACAGTAAGAATGAATAAAGAGAGGAAAATGGAAAAGGGAGATAGGAAAAAGGTATGAGGCTAAAAAACGGAAGGAAGACAGAAAAAAGAAACGAAAGCGAAAAAGAAGGGGATTTGAAATATGAAAAACTGCCTCCCATATGTTTCACGTGAAACATATGGGGGCAGCTGAAGTATGAACGGCATTTTAATTTTCCAGCAGTCCTTCAAACTGCATCTGGTAGTAATGGGCATACAGACCATTTGTTTCTAAAAGCTGTTGATGAGTACCTCTTTCGGAAATTCCATTGCAGTTGATTACAATAATTTCGTCTGCATTCTGAATGGTAGAAAGACGGTGGGCAATGGTGATGGTAGTTCTGTTTTTGGCCAGCGCTTCCAGACTTTTCTGGATATGACGTTCGCTTTCGTTATCCAGGGCACTGGTAGCTTCGTCTAAAATCAAAATTGGCGGATTTTTCAGGAATACCCGGGCAATGGAGATTCTCTGTTTTTGGCCGCCTGACAGACGGGTTCCGCGTTCTCCGACAAAGGTATCATAGCCGTCCGGAAGGGACTGAATAAAGTCGTGGATGTTTGCTTTTTTAGCCGCGTCGATGATTTCTTCCATGGAAGCGCCAGGCTTTCCGTAGGCAATATTTTCTTTAACAGAGCCGCAGAACAGATAAACGTCCTGCTGTACGATACCAATCTGGCTTCTCAGGCTTTCTAATGTCAGGGTTTTAATATCGATTCCATCGATAAAAATTTGTCCTTCTGTTGTATCATAGAAGCGGGGGAGAAGGGAGCAGATAGTAGTTTTTCCTCCTCCGGATGGTCCTACCAAGGCAATTGATTTTCCTGCCGGAATGTGAAAGGAAACATGAGACAGTACAGGTTCATCTTCCTGATACGAGAAGCTTACATTGTCATATCGCACGTCTCCGCGGACATCAGTGAGAGGAACTGCGTTGGGCAGGTTCTGGATTTCAGGTTCTGTATCAATTACATCCAGAAAGCGGCGGAATCCGGAAAACCCTTTTTGCATCATTTCAGTCAGTTCTACTAAAATCTGGATAGGACTGATGAAAATGCCGATATAGAGGGCATACATGGCTAAATCAGATACCTGAAGCACACCTTTGGCGATCAAATATCCGCCCCACACCAGAGTTACCAGATACATCATTCCCTGGAAAAAAAGGTTGAAACTCATAAAACTGGCCATGCAGCGGTAGTTGGCATCTTTGGACATCAAAAAATGATGGTTGCTGCTTTTGAATTTTTCCTGTTCCACCTTTTCGTTGGCAAAGGATTGTACAACCCGGATTCCAGCCAGAGTGTCCTGAAGGCTCGCGTTGACATCGCCGATTCGTTTTCTGTTGTCCATAAAGGTTGCCTGCATTCGCCTGTTTTGTGCCAGGGAAAATGAAAACATGCAGAGGACTAAAAAGACCAGAGGCAGAGCCAG
The DNA here is from genome assembly GCA_027698105.1 of Lachnospiraceae bacterium AM93-12TA. Classification (GTDB taxonomy): domain Bacteria; phylum Bacillota; class Clostridia; order Lachnospirales; family Lachnospiraceae; genus Otoolea. Next base: position 18,438 of record JAQERH010000025.1, on the reverse strand, counting down.
TTGCCAGCTGATCAGGAACAGAAAGACGAAGGAACCAATGATTTTAATGAGAGAAATAAAGAGGTTTTCCGGTCCGTGATGAGCAAATTCGGAGATATCAAAGAGATCGGATACTAATTTACTCATCATCTGTCCTGAATTATTTCTGTCATAGTAGGAAAAGGAAAGCTTTTCATAGTGTTCAAAGAGCTGCTGCCTCATATCCCGTTCCATATTGGCGCCCATCATATGTCCCTGATAGCAGACATAAAACTTGCATAGGCTTTGAATGACATACATAATAAAAAGGCCGATGCCGATGGGAAGGAGGCCCTTTAAGAGAATGTTTGCATCTTTGGCAAATAAAGTGTTGGTGAGGCTGCGCAGAAGCTGTGGATACAGCAGATCGATCATACTGATAACAGCTGCACAGATCAGATCCAGGTAGAATAATACCTGATAAGGCTTGTAATAATGGATAAATCGTTTTAGTGTGTCCATGTGTTTATGTACTTCCTTTATAAAAGTGAATAAATAGGGTCTGCAGAGCGCATGATAACTATTAGTTATGGAATAAACAAAAGATATTCCTTATCTCATCTGTAAAATAGAATCTAGGCTGTGTGAAGCAGAAAGGCAGGATGTCAGCTGCCGATTCTATTATAATGTACTGGCGGTAGGAAGGCAAGGAAAACAGAATACAGAACATAAGGATGGACATAAGGATGAAAATAAGAATGAACTTTATGGATCTGGAATTTCTGGGTTACATTGAAATGCAATGCTGGATAAAAGAAAGGTTTGAGTACAGATTAGAAAATGGGAGAATAACAAAGAATGGAGCATAAAACAGAAAAAAGGCAGAGATTAGACGTGAATATATTTTCATTTTTATGCATACAAGAAAAAGAACATAAATGAATAAAAATGCATAAAATATGCAAAAATCAGGTAATACATATTCAGCACATAAAAAATGTATATTTAATCTCTGTATGATGTATATTTCTATAGAGTGATTTAAGAATGTGCCTTGTCGAAAATATCATCGACTTATTGGACAGAATGTGGTAAAGTTAATACGTTGTTTTACGGGAATCTAAATCAGGAGTGATTCCTTGAATCGCACAAAGTGAGACAGAATAGGAATGAGAGCTATGGGACATTATATTGTGCTTGACCTGGAGTGGAATCAAAGCTCCGGGGGCAGAGAGACGTCTATGGATCGGCTCCCTTTTGAGATTATTGAGATTGGGGCAGTGAAACTGGATGGAAATCTCAGAATTATCTCAGAATTCAGCCGCCTGGTGCGCCCTCAGGTGTATAAAACGCTTCATTATAAAATATCAGAGGTTACACATCTCTCCGAAGCGGAGCTGGAACAGCAGGGAGAGCGGTTTGAGAAGGCGATGGAGGAGTTTCTGGACTGGTGCGGTGCGGATTTTCGGCTTTGCACCTGGGGCTCTATGGATTTGACAGAGCTTCAGAGAAACATGGTATATCATGGAATGGAGCTTCCTTTTGGAAAGCCTCTGTTTTATTATGATCTTCAGAAAATTTACGGTTTAATCCGGGGAGACGGCAGAAGGGAATCTCTCGATACGGCAGTGGAAGAGCTGGGAATTGAGCAGGGACGCCCATTTCACAGGGCTTTGGATGATGCCTGGTATACAGGGCTTGTGATGGGGAAAATGGATTTCTACAGTATGATGGAATATTTTTCTGTAGACTATTATCAGACGCCGGAGACAGAGGAGGAAGAGCTGAGACTGCGTTTTCCCACATACACGAAGTTCGTTTCCAGAACCTGGGATACGAAAGAAGAGCTGCTGAGAGAAAAACAGGTGACAGATGTGATGTGCTGTAAATGCCGCCGGCTCTTAAAAAAGAAGATACGCTGGTTTTCGGTAAATCAGAAGCAGTATTTCTGCCTGGCAGTTTGTCCGGAGCATGGATATGTGAAGGGGAAACTGAGAATTAAAAAATCGGAAGATGGAAGTATATTTGCCGTTCAGACAGTAAAGCTGACTGATGAGGCAGGGGTGAATTTGATTATTAACCGCCGTGAGGAAGCAAAAAAGAAGCGTGCAGAGCGTGCCAAAGCTAAAAAAGAAATGAGAAAAAGAGAGGGAAGAGGATAGAGTGTACAATCCTGTTCTCTCTCTTTTTATTTTATCGTTTCCACCAGCGGCGTTTTTTCAGGGAAAAGCCTTTGTCTCTGCTTCGGTGAGAGCGCTTAGCGTTTCCTGTTCCGGACAGAAGAGATCCGGAACTTCGGTGGGATGGCTTTGGCTTTCTGGGAGAACGCCGGTCTGGTTCCAGTGGAATGGAAAGTCGGCGGTTTTTTAGAATTTCGTTGAATTCATCCTCCGATACTCCGGATTCCCTTAACCGTTCCAGCCGTTTTTTGCGGCGTTCCTGGCGTTCTGTTTCTTCCTGCTGTTTTTTCCTTCTGAGATAAAGGCCCATACCTCCAAGGCACGCCGCAGCTGTGAGAACCAGGAGAACCGGGATCAGAACAGGGAGAATTTTTTTAAATACTTCTGTTTGAGTATCTGCCTGCCTGGACTCTTTAGCTGGCTCAGGATCTTCGGAATGGCTTTTTTCTATGTTTTTGCTGGTCTCTTTCCCGTTATCTTCCTCTTTCTGGTGTGCGGCAGATTCAGGGAAAGAGGAATTCCTGCTGTCTTCAGAATCTTCCTCGCTGTTTTCAAAGCTGATCTGAGCAATGGTACCTGGAGCAACTTTCAACAGCGCCTCTGGAATCGGAGCCAGGCTGTCCTGGGTCTCTGTTCCAAGGGTCAGCCAAGCTGTGCCGGCCTCATGTTCACCCAGAAAGTAGTGAATGGCCGCAATAGCGTTTTCCGGAGCATTTTCCGGCAAATCAAAGGAGATCCGGGAGACCGTTTCATCAAATTCGGCGTTGTTTGGAAGAATAATACGGCTGTCCGGATCTACGGTAAGAGCAGGGGCCTGGGAGGTGGGGAGCCCGGCAATGGTCAGAGTGCTGCTCAGACGCTCCCATGAGGTATCGTTTCCTGCCAGAGGCACGGAGCGAAAATTCTGGAATCCAAAGTCCAACAGGCGGCTGGTATCAGAATAGGTGGTTCCGTTGCTGTGAAGCACTGCGGTAATCAGCTCTGTATCATCCTGCTTTGCGCCAATGACAAGGGTATTCAGGGCAATGGACGTATATCCTGTTTTTCCGCCAATGACATCAGGACGGTATTCCGGAAAATTCTTTTTGACCATTTTATTGCCTGGAGAGACACCCAGTCCCTCGGGATTTCTCGCATTGGGAGGAAGCTCGTAGTAGGTAGTGGAAGCGATCTCACGGAAGGTTTCGTTCTGGAACGCATACCTTGTGATGAGGGCCATGTCATAGGCACTGACATAGTGGTTTTCATCATTCAGACCGCTTGGATTGGCAAAGTGGGAATCCACACAGCCCAGCTCCTTTGCCTTTTCATTCATCAGCTCTGCAAAGGCCTCTGTAGAGCCTGCGGTGTGCTCTGCCAGAGCGTTTGCAGATTCATTGGCTGATTTCAGAAGAAGGGCGTAGAGGCAGTCCTTTACGGTAGCTGTATCGCCGGTGTCATAGCCTGCGGAGGAGCTGTCTGCTTCCACATTGTAGACTGCATTTTTAGAAAAAGTCACCACTTCGTCCAGCTTGCACTGTTCCAGCACAATGACAGAGGTCAGAACCTTGGTGATACTGGCAGGCGCGTAGGTTTCGTGAATATTTTTACCATAGAGGACAGTGCCGGATGCAGCGTCCATGACAATTCCCGCGTCTGCTTCAATGGAAACATCCTCCGGCCATTCCTCAGATGCATAGGTTGTCTGGGAAGGAACGGTAAGAGCCAGAAACAGAGCAAGGCTTAAAGCAGCTCCCGCTGCCTTTCGGTTCCGCTTTCCAGAGCGGCGGATACATGCCAGGCAGATGAAGAACAGAGCCAGCACCAAAAAGCTGAAGGTAAAAGCAATTCGGGCTGCAGTATCCACAAAAAAGGGTTCAGGCACAATGTTAATCAACAGATCCGTGGCCGGATCCAGAATCCACAGGTCATTATCAAAGAAGATTTTGTGGAAAATGATAAAATATTTTGTGAAGTCTGTGGATATCAGGAGAGCCAGCCCGGCAGTCATCAGGAAAAAAATGCCTGTACCGGCACAGATGGCCCTGGGAAGAATCCTTTTTACGTCTGTTTTCATAATAAACATGATGCTCAGGCACAGGAACGCTGTCATCATACAGGCAGTTCGCAGGTGCAGTGCGCCAATAAATAAATTCCGCACGTCTTCCATGTGGGCCATTTCCCGTTCGTTGAAGAAGGGGCGCGTATGACCGTCTACCGGGACGGAAATATTCAGATTGTCCCGCCCCTCGCCTCTCAGATACATCATCATTTCGTCAGTGACATAGAGCAGGTCATCCATTTCCATGGACACAGCTTCCGGTACATGATACATGGTATATTCCCGTTCAAAATAGCCAGGCGTCCAGTATACGACAGATTCTACTGATGTGATGAGAAATATGATCATCAGACAGAAGGTGCAGAGGATTCCGGCCGCCCAGGCCAGAAGGTTTTTCTGTTTCATAAAATCTCCATTCTGCCTTTTAGCAGGTGCTCTAAAAGGCGGCGTAACTATTCGAGACTCTTGCTATAGTCTTTCTATCATACATAAGTATACCATTAATGACGCCTGACGCAAGCATAGGAAAAAAATTTTATAAAACTGTAAAAATCAGACAGTTGAAAAGGAGAATCGGTTCGTGTATACTGCCTGTAATGATCGAATGAAGGCTGAAACAGTGCATGAATTCTGTCAATATTTGTAAAAGGGAGGAAGAGACAGGTGATAAAAGCAGTGATTTTTGATATGGACGGAGTCATTATTGACAGCGAAGGAGCATATCTTGAGTATATTTATGCGTTTGCCAGAGAGAAGAAGCAGGATATCCGAATCGAAGAGCTGTACGGCACAGTCGGAGCGACGAAAAAAGACTGCTGGGAAATAGTGGAGCGGGCTGTCGGAAATGGGCAGAGCTGGGAGCAGCTGCGCCAGGAGTATCATGATAGAGGAATCTGGAAAAGGGCATTTGAGGAAGTGGATTATAAGGCTATTTTTCGCCCGGAGATTCTGGATGTAATGGATGAACTGCAGCATATGGGGATGAAACTGGCGGTTGCCTCTTCCACAGGCCTTGAGCAGGTAAGGTATATCCTCTCTATGAATCACGTGTGGGAACGGCTGGAGCTGGCAGTCAGCGGGGAAATGTTTAAAAGAAGCAAGCCGGATCCGGAAATTTATCTGCATACAGCAGAAAAACTGGGTGTAGAACCGTCCCAGTGTCTGGCGATTGAGGATTCTACAGTGGGAATTACAGCCGGAAAGGCTGCCGGGATGAAGGTGGCAGCCCTGATTGACAATCGTTTTGGTTTTGACAGAAGTCTGGCGAACAGGGAGATTTCAAGTCTTCGGGAAATTCCGGGACTGGTTCGGCACCTGATGGAATCGGAAGCGTAGGAAAAATGAAAAAATCGTGGAAAAAACAGAAGAAAAACATAACGAAAAGGCAAATAAATTATTAAAAATTCATAAAAATCTTTCCAGGCTCTTGATTTTTGAAAAAAAGACACTATACTATGGTTATGCCATTCAGGAGGGAAGCAGACAGTTTCTTCCATCTGTGTGGTAAGAGGATTTATAATTTTATAACTTTGTTGTAAAATGAGGAGGAAAAAATATTATGAAGAAAACAGTTTTATTTGCAGCAGCAGCTTTAACAGCATTCGCATTAACAGCTTGCGGAAGCAAGGAGACAGCAACAGAGACAACAGCAGCAGTTGAGACAACAGCAGCAGCTGAGGAGACAACAGCAGCAGTTGAGGAAGAGACAACAGAGGCAGCTGAGGAAGAGACAACAGAGGCAGCTGAGGAGGAGACAACAGAGGCAGCTGAGGAAGAGACAACAGAGGCAGCTGAGGAAGAGACAACAGCAGCAGCTGAGGAGGAGACAGAGGCTTAATTGTCCCCGTATTCCCATAAAAAATTGCATGTTTAAGATTTGCAGTGCAGGAACGTCTGCAGTGTGGAGATTATACATATAGTAAAATTCACTCTTTCACGAAAATGGCCGCCGGAAATCCGACGGCTATTTTCACATATATATGAGACAGAGAACAAGGAAAAGGGAAACATTTTCAATGACTTCCATTGGAATAAGAAAATGTTTCCCCTTTTCTGTGTCAGTTGTTAATCTGCAATCAGTTCCAGATATTCTTTGGATACATAGCCTTCCTGATCTTCAAAGGAAATCTTGGCCCAGGTATCGTCGTAATCTTCAATATACTTTACTTCAGATCCAGGGGCCAGCTGTCCTAATTTGGACGCATTGGTGGATGGCTCTGAACGGACGTTCAGCGTATCGCTGGTTTTGTACCGTTTCTCTGGGGCAGCAGACTCCGTTTCTTCTGCTGTGCTGGGTTCCTCTATGGTGGAAGAGATTGTCTCAACCTCGATGGGAGCTGTAGTTTCTGCTCCATTCTCCTTTCCAGGGTGAACCATGCGGATAATAAAAATCAGAATAATAATAACTGCTACAGGAACTAAAATTTTGAGCAGGCTGCCAGGATCAATGGAAGGTCCTGAGGAACGGGGACGTCTGCGCCTTGCAGTACTGCCGGCTCTGGAGCTGCTTCGGGACGGAGTGCGGGCAGCTCCCTGCCTGGAAGAATGAGGACGGCTCTCAGAGGACGCCTCGGTACGATCCCTTTCCTGGGAACGGGGAACCGGACGCTTCTTCTTGCCGGTGAAATCATTGGCAAAGGTATAGATTTCCTGGGATAGGAGGTGGTAGGCCTGCCCTGCGTTATACGCCAGGTTATCCTCCTCGTGAACCGCCTTATTTCCGATCATGCGAATCTTGTGGTAGTGTTCGCAGGTTGTCTTGTTAATAATTTCATGCTCATAGAGAGCGTCGATCATATCTACCAGGCTGGCTTCCATGATATCGAAACGCTCGCAGAGACATTTCACCATAAATTCCAGAGTCTGTCTCGCTCTGATCATACATTCATTATACCGTTTCTGCCCCAGCAGCCGTTCGGTTTCCTGAAAGCCTTTCTGTATGCGCTCCCAGCTGCTGGTATTTATATTGTCTGTGCTCATAAGACATCTCCTTTGCCGCTGAATTTTTATACTGTCATTATAATATAATTCGACATTTTCTGCACCATTATTTTCAAAAAAATTAAATTTGTAAGGAAATTGTTCGTTTATTGTTATAAAGTGTAAAAGCTTGACTCTTTGAGGAACTGTTTTTGCCGCGGCTATGTCTTGCAACGGGGAAGTGGAAATGGTAAGATAAAAGGCAGAGTATCAGTACAGAACAGACCAGGAGGAGACAGTATGAGATTACGCCACATACCGGGCGCGGAGGAGGCTATTGAGCAGAGTCCCTATGTGATTCAGGAGCCGAAGGAAATGAAGGGAAAGTGGGACAGCGTATTTGGAAACCAGAATCCGATTCACATTGAGGTGGGAATGGGAAAGGGACGGTTTATTATGGAGCTGGCTCAGAGAAATCCACATATTAATTATATAGGCATTGAGAGGTATTCTACCGTTTTATTAAAGGCACTTCAGAAACGGGAGCAGCTTTCTGTTTCTAATATCTGCTTTATGTGCATAGATGCCAAGGAGCTGGGAGAGATTTTTGAGAAGGGAGAGGTAAAGAAGATTTACCTGAATTTTTCAGATCCCTGGCCTAAGGACCGCCATGCAAAGCGCAGGCTGACCTCCCCGCAGTTTATGGCTGTCTATGATCAGGTTCTGGCGGCAGATGGGGACGTGGAGTTTAAGACAGATAACAGAGGACTGTTTGATTATTCGCTGGAATCCATTCCAGAGGCTGGATGGAAAGTGAAGGAGCACACATTTGACCTTCACAACAGTTCCATGGCAGAGGGAAATGTGATGACAGAGTATGAGGAGAAATTCTCTTCCAGAGGACAGGCGATTTGTAAGCTGATAGCTGTCAGAACAGACAAAGAGATGAAGAGCGAAGGAAACAAATAGAAGCAGATGGCATAAAATAAGGAAAGAGACGCGAAAAGAAGGAAAACAGCATGAAGAAAAAACTGCTGCGCGCTCTTTCCAGGGCCACCTGCGATAAGGTTCAGCTGAACAGGACAGTGCTGCTGTGGAAGAAGCGCCTGGAGGAGGCGGAAAAGGCTCTGGGAAGGCTGGGAAAAAAATAGCTTAAAAATTTTGTAAAAGATTCTGTAAAAGAAGCGAAAAAAGGTATTGACTTTTTGCACATCTGGAGTTATACTAATTTGCGTGTTAAGGAACAGGGCTTTAAAACCTGTAAAAAAATCAAATATGCGCCTTTAGCTCAGTTGGTAGAGCAGTAGACTCTTAATCTATTTGTCCGGGGTTCGAGCCCCCGAAGGCGCACTGAGAAACTGCTGGAAAAAGGGTTCTCATAATTAAAAAAATTGAATATGCGCCTTTAGCTCAGTTGGTAGAGCAGTAGACTCTTAATCTATTTGTCCGGGGTTCGAGCCCCCGAAGGCGCACTGAAAAGCACTGATTTTGACGACGGAGAGCGTTGGGGTCGGTGTTTTTTTATTGCGTGAAAGAGAGACAAAGAAAAATAATAAAGAAAGGGCAACGTCTCCCTGCAGCTTCTAACAGAGCGGGGAAATCGTTGTCCTTCCTTAATATATGACTTTATACTCCCAGACGCATTTTCATCTGTTCCGGATTCGGACTGTAGTTGACACAGGTCTCTCTGGTGATAAGCCCCAGCTGAAGATATTTTAACAGGCTGTTGTCCAGGCTTACCATGCCTTCTGCCATACTGGTGGCGATGACGTTCTGAATCTGATGGATTTTAGATTCACGAATCATACTTCGGATGGCCTCGTTGACGAACATAATCTCAAAGGCAGGGATCAGGGAACCATCGGTTGCCGGTATCAGCTGCTGGGATACGACCGCTTTCAGAACCATGGCCAGCTGGACGCGGACCTGCTGCTGACCGTCGGCAGGGAACACATCGATGATTCGGTCGATGGTGTTGGCTGCACCGGTGGTGTGGAGAGTAGAAATTAAAAGATGGCCGGTTTCAGCAGCTGTCATGGCTGTCTGGATGGTCTCGTAATCTCTCATCTCCCCCAGCAGGATAACATCAGGGGCCTGGCGCAGAGAAGCTCGTAAGCCGTCCACATAGGAGGCTGTATCGTGCCCAATCTCGCGCTGTGTAACAACGGATTTCTGATGGTGATGCAGATACTCGATTGGGTCCTCCAGAGTAATGACATGAGCGTTTCTGGTCTGGTTGATCCGGTCGATGACGCAGGCCAGCGTTGTGGACTTTCCGCTTCCGGCAGCTCCAGTGACAAGTACCATGCCTTTTTTCATGGAGGCAATGTTTAGAATCGTTTCCGGAATGTGTATGTCCGCCGGATTCGGCAGATCAAACCGGACGATTCGGATGACAGCCGCCAGGGAACCTCTCTGCTTCATAACGCTTGCGCGAAACCGGGACAGTCCTACAATGGAAAAAGAGAAATCGTCATCTCCCTGCTCCTGAATGCGGCTCATATCTCTGTTTCCGCTGATAGCGTAAATTTCCCGGATATAACTGTCCATTTCCGCCGGGAATACCTTCTCTTCTCCTACAGGTACAATTCTGCCATTGATTTTCATGGCCAGAGGCATTCCTGGAATCAGGAAAATGTCAGAGGCCTGCTGTTTTACGGCATCCTGAAAAAATTCTTTAATATCCATATTGAAACCTCTTTGCTTAAAGCTGTATTAGGACGGAGTGTTTGTTCCTGTCTCTGCGCCGTCCGGGCCTGTCCATACAGGAAGCCGTGTGTCGATGGCGTAGTCCTCGCTGTTGAAAATGCGGGAGGAAATCAGGCACTCATCTGACAGCCGGTATTCAGCCATCAGGGACTGGCCCTGGGACAGGGGAATAGTAAGTATGATGGTACTGCCGTCTTTGGATGCTTCTGCTGATGCTCCTTCCGGAACAATGCCCAGGGAGAGAGCATCTGTAAGACTCTTTCCGCGAATGCTGTCAGCCCATTTCTGAGCGCTGGCATCTGCCTGGTAGAAAGCCTGCACGGATTCAGCCCGCCGCCTGGCGAAGGACAGAGAAGCCTGAGCGTCGCTGAGACTTAAAAGAGAAAATACAGCCAGGCACAGAAGCAGAAGGATCAGGACAATGGAGGCAGTTCCAATATTAATTCTGCTGGTTTTTTCTGTTTCTTTCACTGTCTGCCTCCTTCCTGGCTGATGTCTGTCATATGGCTTCCATTCAGAGTGTAGATAGTTTCCTGAATGGATTCTGAAACATGGGTGTCCACCTGGATAGACACATTCAGGAGTCCGCCGTCAGCCTGGCTGGTAACATACAGCACGGCGTAAGTATCTTTTGGGAATGGGCCATCTGTGCCGGGCAGAAGGTGTTCAGAGCTTTCAGAAACCGGCTTCCAGCTCTTATCCAGACAGACGCTCCAGGAACCTTCTTGGCCTGAGAAAAAGGTCTGCTCCATCTCCTGCTCAGCTGCCATAACAGCCTCGTTTAAATCCTGGGCCTTCCGGCTCATGGTATCGGCCTTTGCGAAGGCCATGACAAAAATGCAGGCGGCTATGGCAAAGAAGCCGCAGACCCAAAGCATTTCCATCAGAAAAGCGTAGGAAGGCCGTTTGTTTTTTACTGTGTATTTTGTATTCAGCATTGCCCTCCTCCTTTATTCGTTCTGACCGCTCTGGCGGTCTGTTTCGTTTGGTGCTTCCACTTCCTCTGGAATACCCAGATAGGAAAAATCTCTGGCGGGAGCTTCCTCTGCTTCTGTCTCTGGTGTGTTTTTTATATCTGTTCCATCTGGAAGCAGGAATTCGCCGGAAACACTTCTGAGAAGAAGGGAAATGCTTCTTCCTTCCTCCGGCAGAGCGCTGTCGGAAGCAGCCTGAGAGATAGTTAAAAGGCGTTTTCCATCCGGTTCATCTAAGGAGAAGGAAAGATCTGGACAGGCACAGATTTCTAGTCCGTCCTCTATGGACAATCCGCTTCCCCTGGGAGTAAAAAGCTCCCGAAGACAGCCGTCTGTGGTGTAAATCCAGGTTTCGTAGACAGTTCCTTCTGCCTGAGAGGTGAGAAGCAGGAACGATGTTCCGTCATCGGTCTCTCCTACAGTTACTCCTCCGCTCTGATCCGCCTGGCGGATCTTGTTTATTACGTAGCTGACAGCTGTATCCCGGTAAAAGGAGTCGTTATCCCGCGCCCGGATATTTTCATAGACGCGGCTTCCTATGAGGACTGTAAATACAGAGCAGAAGAGAAAAACGAAAAATAAGAGCATGGAAAACAGAAATCCTGTCTTTCCTGACGATGGAGTCCGTTTTTTCATGAGGTTCCTCCCTTCTCCTGGCTGTCAGGCTCGGCGGGAAGAACGGTGATGTCCGGCATTACGTTGCTGGCCCATCCGTCATAGAATACATGATACCGTTTTCTGTCAATGACAATGCCGTAATGCTCCTCCAGATATTCTACACTGGGCGGATAGCGTCCTTCAATGGCGTAGCACTGGACACAGGCTCTCTGGACTGCGTTTCGAAGAGAGGCCAGGCTTTCCTCCTCGCTTTTGGACTCCATGGCCCTGACGCAGAAGAGGAAGAAAAAAAGAATCGCAAAGAAGAGCAGGAAGGATAACAGATATCCGGTGAGCCTTCTCTTCTCTTTTTGAACTTGTACATGCAGCATATGGATCCTCCTGTTTGTTCACTGTTTAGCCGATGGAGGAAAGGATTCCAGCAAGAGGCAGCATGACGGACAGAAGCACAAGGCCCACTGCAACGGCCAGAACAGACACAATAGCAGGCTCCAGTCTTGCGATCAGGCTGTCAAGAGCATCAGAGGAACGCTCATCGTAGTCTTCCTCCAGCTCCTTCATGACTGTTTCCAGCTGTCCGGCTCTGCTTCCGATGCGGATCATCTGCAGATCAAAGCCGGAGAACAGGCCGGATGGTTCGATAGAGTCATAGAAAGCCTTTCCGGAGGCCAGTTCTTTTTCACAGGCCTGGATACCAGGCAGAACGGAAGCATTGTCCACCAAAGAGGCAGCCATACGGCAGCCTTCAGCCATATCCATGCCGCAGTGAAGCGTCATAGCCATAACAGAGCAGAAACGGCGCAGGGCAGAGAGCCGTGCAATGCTTGAACGGTTTTTAATCAGGGACAAGATCCGTGCAGACAGGCTGTTTTCCTGTCCCGGTCTGCTGGTGAGCCGGATAATGGCGAACACGGCAGTCAGGACAGCTGCAAAAATCAGGGTGCCTCCGCTTAAAATACCTCCAAATCGGATGGCCGTCTGGGCAGCAGGCGGAATGGAGGTTCCGAGCTGTTCGTAGACGCCGGAGAAAACAGGCATAACCTTTGTAAACAGAATGAACAGGATGGCTAACAGCATCACGATCATGATGGCCGGATAGGTAATGGCGCGGCGCAGATTTTCGCCCAGCCGGTATTCCCGCTCATAGAAGCGGGACAGGTGCTCCATGACTGTATCCAGGGTTCCTGTGCGCTCGCCTAAAAGAGTCATCTGGGTGACATAGGCTGGGAAACATTCAGCCTCAGCGACAGCCTGGCTGAATGGAAAGCCCATGCGCAGCTTGTCAGCCATGGCTGTGAGAACCTCCTTTTCCTTTGGAAGGGAAGCGTCCTCTGCCATGACGGAAAGTCCTTCATAAAGAGGGACGGCTGATTTCAGCAGAATGGAAATCTGCATACAGAAGCCGGACAGTGAAAGCCCGGTAAAGGGAACAGATTGTTTCATAGTCAGAATTCCTCATAAGCCCTGCAAAGCAGGGCCGTCTTTCTCTTGTACGAAATAGTCATTAATTAATAGGTAAATTTAGCCTGGTAGTTGGCCTGGTTGGAAATATAGCTGGAGATGGAAGCGTCACCCTTGCCGCTGGAGGCGAAAGTCGGATCCATGTAGCGCCAGTTCGTTCCGTCAAAGTAGATAATATTATCTACCCAGCCCTGGCCTGTCAGATATACGCTTACCCAGGCGTGGTAGGTTCCTCCTGTGTAGCCGATGACGAGCTTCGTAGGAATATCCTGGGAACGGAGCATGGAGGTCATGAGAGCTGCATAATCAAAACAGATACCTTTTCCGGAGGCCAGTGTAGAGTCTGGAACCGGAAGATAGCCGCTCTGAACGGATGCCGCCTTCTGGTAATCGTAGGAAATATGGTCAATGGCATAGCGGTAAACGGCCTGAACCTTTGCCAGAGGATCTGCGATTCCGGCTGTCAGCTCGGCTGCCTTAGATACAACAGCAGAGTTTGCGTTGAAGTTGCAGAACTGGTTGGGGTACAGGAAGGGAGACTGGCTGTCAGCGATATTTGCTGTGACTGCCTGGCTCATTACCTGGGCATAGGAAGTTCCCTGAACCTGCTGGAATACCTTAACGGTATAGGTTCCGCTGCCCTCTGTCAGGGGGAATACCTCATAGTTCCCGCCGGTATTCAGATCATAGGTGTACTCAGTTCCCTTGGAAATGCGTACCTTGATGCGGGAAGTGCCGCCGCTGTATTTGACCATGATATAGCCCTGGGAAGCGTTGGATGCGTCAATAACAGCGCCTCCGTTAGAGAAAGTGGACGTTCCGGAAGCCTGTGGGGTTCTCACTGCAGCGAAGGCAGGAGCAGACAGGAGTGCGGCGGACATAAGAGCCAGCACAAGCGCCTTTTTGCCCTGCCGCAGGCTTCTTCTGAAACGCCGTGTTATTGTAGATGAAATCATAAATCAGTACCTCGTTTAAATTTATAATTGATGCAACAGCAGCTATTCCGGAAGCAGATGGTTTTCTTTTAAAACCCATTCTGCTACAGCCCGGTTGGTGTCAATCCAGGCGCCGCGGGACAGCATATAGCCGATCAGCTCTTTAAGCATGCTGACACGGCTTGCGCGGCCGATGAACTGGGGGTGGAGGACAAAATTGATCATCCTTCCCTCATCTGCCAGAGTGTCGAATTCCTCCTTCCAGATTTCAAGCATCTCACCGGGGGATTTAAGCTCATAGCGCTCCGGGGCGCTGTCGGTGTAAAAATCGTAGGCTGTGTCGTCGAAGATGGAATCCTTTGGAACCTCAACCAGGGGAATTTTTACTCCATCCAGCTCGTGGATGAAGGGGCCGTCGCTGTTTCGCCAGTTAGAGCTTGCAATATAGCCGCGCTCTGCGAACAGGCGCAGGCTGTAATCGTGGATTACTCCTCCGGGGGCCCGGTGGCTGACCATCTGCTGGCCTGTCAGTTCCCGGATGAGCGTTTCACACCGTTCCATGGTGGCGTTCTCCTGCTCATAGGTGGTAGTAGAAAATTCTTCGTGGAAATAACCGTGAAAGCCGATTTCATGACCTCTGGCTGCGATTTCCTTTACCACTTCCGGGTATTTGTCCGCTACCACGCCCGGTACGAAAAAGGTAGCCTTTAAGCCGAAGCTGTCCAGCATATTTAAAATTCTGGGTACGCCCTGGACAGGGCCGTAAGCTCCCCTGGACAGGTTGGTCAGGTGATCGGCATTTCCGTCTCCTCTGGTAGTCCACATGGTCTCTGCGTCCAGGTCAAAGGCCAGCATAACGGCAATCCGCTTTCCATTTGGCCAGGAAACCTTCAGATCACCGGAAAATTCGGCGGGAAATACCTTGTCAAAACGGCTGGAATCCATTTACAGCGCCTCCTTTCTCTGATGCTCTGCCACTTTGCTGCTCTCCAGACGGCCGTTCTGTTTCAGAACGTAACGTGCAACATCCTCGCAGGTGGTGATCCAGGCTCCGTGTCCCTTCATATAAGAAATAAAATCTCCTACCATGGCAATGCGGCTGGCTCGGCCGATCATCTGAGGATGAAGCTTTAAGATAAAGATCTTGTCGCCCTCCTCAGCAAGGCCGTCAAATTCTGCTTTCCAGTTTCCAAGCACTTCCCGATTGGTGTACATGGCCCGGACAGCAGGATCGCTGAAGGTGAAATAATAGTAAGTAAAATCATCCATGGTAATATCATTGGGAAGCTCTACCAGCGGAAGTTCTTTTCCGTCCTGCTCCCACAGATAGGCATAATCACAGTCTTTCATGGAGGAGCTGTAGAGATATCCCCGCTTTGCCAGCAGTTCATGGGTAAAGGGATGGATAATGCTCTCTGGTCCCCGGTGGCCCGCCGGGCGCTTTCCGGTGACAGCCATAAGAGCCGCTTCGCTTTTTTCAAGGATGGCTTCTTCTTCTTCCCGGGAAATACCGCGGGCTGATTCATGAAGATAGCCATGGCAGGCCAGCTCATGTCCTCTTTCATGGATCATGCGCACCTGCGCGGCGTACTTCTCAGCAACGGCTCCTGGTACAAAAAAGGTAGATTTGATCTGATGGGCATCCAGCATATCAAGACAGCGAAAAAGTCCTGTATGAGGTCCGTACTGGCCTCTGGAGAAATCGGTGAAGCCGATGGATGTGCCTTTTGATTCAGCTCTGGAAATTCTTAAAAATTCAGCGTCAAAATCAAAGGTAACCATAACGGCGATCCGCTTTCCATCCGGCCAGCAGATGCCGGGACCGTTGGTTTTTCCGTCAGTAAAAACAGACATAGGTTCCTCCTTTATAAAAAATGATAGAATCTGCATATATAATCAATAGGGGGATTTTTATAAAAAACACTCCGACTGGAAAAAAAACGGAGCCCCGATATTGAAAAAAACTGCTGAACAATTCTATTATACCACGGAGAAGACGAGATGGAAAGGATGGAATACAAATGAAGGGAAAAAAGATAAAAACTGCTGAAAAAATAAAAAAATACTAAAAAGGGAATTGCATAGAATGCATATTTATGCTATTATAAGAGACAAGTCAACTAGGAAACTGGAAACTGAGAAAATTTCATGGAATGAGGAGAATGATTATGAGAAAGATGGCATTAACATTAATTACAGCGCTGACAGTCGGCGTTCTGGCAGGATGTTCAGGAAGCGGTTCCACATCTGAAACTACGGCAGCAGGTACAGAGGCAGCTCAGACTTCCGCAGCTGCAGAGGAGACTTCTGCAGAAGCAGAAGGAGAGGAGGCAGAGGTTTCTGCAGATAATCCTTTTAATGGAAAGACAGTAAAGGTAGGCTGCTCTTCTACATTCGTGCCGTTTGAGTCAATTGAGATGGACGCAAAGGGAAATAAGACATATGTAGGAATGAACATTGATATTGTAACTGAGATTGTAGAAAAGAACGGAGGAACTGTAGAATTCCAGGATATGCCGTTTAAGAGCTTAACAGCTGCCATCCAGGCCGGACAGATTGACTTCTGCAGCGGCGGTATGGCTCCTACAGAGGAGAGAAAGAAGACCCTTGATTTCTCTGAAATCTTTTTCTACCCAAGAAACGGTATTGTATACAAAGAAGGGGATAATTATACAAGCCTTGACTCTCTGAAGGGAAAGACAGTTGCATATGTATTCGGAACCAACTATCAGCAGGTGGCTGAGAGCATCGAGGGCGTGAAGGCAGTAGGCATTCAGGGAAGTCCGGCCTGCATCGAGGAGGTTAAGAGTAAGAGAGCAGATGCCTGCATCATAGACGGCGCAGGAGCAGTAGAGTTTTTAAAGCAGAATACAGGACTTGAATTAAGCCTTTTAGATAAGAACGAGGCAGACTGTTTTGCTATCGGATTCCCGAAGGGTTCTCCATACTACGAGACCTTTAACAACACCTTAAAGGAAATGATGGAGAATGGAGAACTGGACGAGATTATTACAGAGCATTTAAGCGAGGAGTTTATCGCCGACTAGGCGGACTGCGGCAGGACGGATACCACGTCCTGCCGTTCGCTGTGCCGGGAAAATATACAGAACAGGATAGATTATTTTAATATTCAAAAAAATAAGAAAAAATTAAGACAGAAAGGATGACAGATATGAGCCTTGATTTTTCAAGCGTGTGGCAGTATTGGCCATTTCTGTGGCATGGAGCAGTTCTGACGCTTCAGATGACATTTTTGTGCCTGATCTGCGGCTTTGTGCTGGGTGTAATCTTATCATTAATTAAACTCAGCAAATGTGCGCCTCTTGTATGGTTTGGACGTTTTTATACCTCGATTTTCCGCGGAACTCCGCTGTTAGTGCAGCTGTGTATTGTACACTTTGGACTTCCCCAGCTGCTGGGCGTGACGTTTACAGCCGTCCAGTCGGGAATTTTAACCTTCTCCCTGAATTCAGCCGCTTATGTGTCTGAGATTTTCAGAGGAGGCATTCAGGCGATTGATAAGGGACAGTATGAGGCCGCTGCGTCTTTAGGCGTCAGCTACCGGGATATGATGAAGGACATTATTCTTCCCCAGGCAGTGAGACATGTGCTTCCAAGCCTTGTCAATGAGGCAGTTGCCCTTTTAAAAGAGACGTCTATTCTCTCTTACATCGGAGCAGTGGAGCTTTTAAGGGCTGCAGACCAGATCACAGTTATGACATACCGGTTCTTTGAACCGTATCTGGTGATTGCGTTAATTTACTATGTATTTGTAATGGTTCTGTCCATGCTGGCAGGCCGTCTGGAAAGGTGGGTGAACAGAAGTGATAGAGTTTCATAACGTACATAAGAGCTTTGGAAAGCTGGAGGTCTTAAAAGGAATTGATTTTAAGATTGAGAAAGGGCAGGTAGTAACTCTGATTGGCCCATCCGGTTCGGGAAAGTCTACCATTCTGCGGTGCATTAATCTGCTTGAGAAGCCGGACAGCGGGAAGGTGCTCATTGAGGGGCAGGATATTACGGAAAAAAAGGCGGATATCCAGAAAATCCGGAAGGATATCGGCATGGTGTTCCAGCATTTTAATCTGTTTCCGCATATGACGGTTATGGAAAATATGATCTATGCTCCTGTGCGGGTTAATAAGCTTTCTAAAGAGGAGGCCACGAAAAAGGCTATGGAACTGCTGGCTCTGGTTGGTCTGACGGAGAAGGCGGACGCATATCCTAATAAGCTGTCCGGCGGTCAGAAGCAGAGAATCGCCATTGCCAGAGCGCTTGCCATGGAGCCGAAAATTATGCTGTTTGATGAACCTACCAGCGCCCTGGATCCGGAGATGGTAAAGGAAGTTCTGGAGGTTATCAAGGGACTGGCCCATACGGGAATTACTATGGCTCTTGTCACTCACGAGATGGGATTTGCAAGGGAGGTTTCAGATCGAATCTGCTTTATCGACGGAGGAAAGATCCTGGAGGATACGACTCCGGAGGCATTTTTCTCCCAGCCGTCTACAGACAGAGCGAAGGCATTCTTAGATAAGGTACTGTAAATCGGGAAAGATTGAAAGGGGCTGCCTGGCAGCCCCTTTCTTATGTCAGTGCGCCCGGCGGCGCACGTCTCTAACTGGTGAAAGTCCGGAATCCGC
>JAQERH010000024.1 GCA_027698105.1 Lachnospiraceae bacterium AM93-12TA | reverse complement strand
TACGCACGGTGGTGTGAGAGGACGGCGGTTAATCACCGCCTCCTACTCGATTGACAGTTCCGTCACACTCTTTCTGTTCAGCGGGCATATTAATGCGACGGATTGCATGCAGATGGGAAACCAATATTAACACCATGAAGCAGATAAGGACTTATACAAAAGGAGTACGAAGATGGCAGTATTTTTTTACGGCTGTATCACATTGGACGGATACTTGGCGACAAAAGAGCATGGGCTTGACTGGCTGTATGAAACCGGAAGCTCGGAGGAAACCAGCTACGATGAATTTTACAGACAGATGGATGTTACGCTGATGGGATGCCGCACTTTCGAGGAAATTGAAAAAATGGAGAATCCGGCGGCAGCTTATCCCTCCACGGAAAATTATGTGTTCACCCACAGGGAGCTTGCCTGTCCCGGTTTTGCAGCAGTTAAGGGCAATCCTGTGGAGTTTGTAAAAGAGCTGGGACCGAACCGCAATATCTGGGTGGTGGGAGGAAATACCATTCTCTCCCCGCTGCTTAACCAGGATATGGTGGATTACCTTATTATTCAGGTGGCTCCTGTGCTGCTGGGCGCAGGAATCCCTCTGTTTACACAGGAAGAAACCCTGCATCGGTTCCGCTTGAATTCAGTCCGGCAATACGGGCAGTTTGCAGAGCTGGTATATTGCCGCATGTGAGATGCGGCAGCCTGCCCTAGGCCTTTTTTGCTCTGACAATGATAATATCCGGGATTTTTTGTTGAAACAGCATTCCTGTATTTTTCTGTCAGCGCCAGGCTGAGGTGTGAAAACGAATGGATGAAAAGAGGAAGAGGAAAGTTTTAAACGACTCTAGGCGGAGCGTGAAAACTTTCCTCTTCCTCTATATATTCTATCTATTTACCTTCCTGTTTTTTCTGCGCACATTCCCTATATCCTTCATCCCCGGGCTGATCCGGAACAAAGGTAGCGATATCAGAAATATCGTCGCATCCCAGAATATTGCACAGCATATTTAAGGTGCTGGTATACACAATCTGATTGTGTTTCAGCCGGTATATCTGAGCGCGGCTGATATTATAATATTTATATAAATGGTTCTGGGATATGCCTTTTTCTTTCATGGCAGTCCACAGTTTATCATAGACAATCATAACGTCAGTCCCCGCGAGTTTCATACAAAATCATCATGTGCTTGCAATAATGGTATTATCTCATTAAGATAGAGGTATAATAAGTTTCCGCATTCGGAAACTTCTGGAAGGGAGAGAGGAAGTTGGAAAAACTGGAAATACTGAAAGGGCTGGAACCGGTAAAGAAAGCGCTGAAAGAATTTCAGAAAACCTACGGATGCGGGATCTGGAACGGGATGTTTCACAGTGGATCAGATCCGGAGGACTATCTGAGGGGAGAGGTATTCTGCGATCTGGCAGAGGCCATGGAGCGGATTCAGAAGCTTGCTGATTATCTGGAGGGAGAGATTACAGCAGAAGGAGAACTGACCCGCAGGCAGGACGGCAGTCTGGCCATTGGAGAACGAAGGCTTCTGCCGGGACAGGAGGTAGAAGTCTGCTTTTATGATCCGATATTGGATTCTGTCATATGGACCAGAGCCTCTGTGAGTATGGAAAAGCATCAGAGATTGATTGGGCTGGAGCGGGACGTAAAGCAGGAGGGGCTGAAAGCACGGATTCGGGAAAAGATAGAAGAAAGTCAATAAAAAGGCAGGAAAAAACGGGCAGAAACTGTATCTGTAAGGGAGTCTGCCCTGGAGCCATGATCCGTTCTTGACTTTAAACCACATCATTATTATAATAAATAGTAATGAAAACTAGATGATGCGGAGGAATACCTATGACCTATAAAATTCTTGGAGACAGCTGCATGGATCTGACGGAGGAATTAAAGCAGGATCCTCATTTTCACATGATTCCCCTGACAATTCAGGTCGATCATGTGCATATTAGAGATGATGAAACCTTTGACCAGAAGCGTTTTTTGGAGCTGGTAAAGGAGGCCAAGGATTGTCCGAAGACCGCCTGCCCTTCCCCGGAGGACTTTAAGGAGCAGTTTGACTGTGATGCAGAGTGGATTTTTGTTGTCACCTTATCCACTCACCTGAGTGGCTGTTATAATTCTGCCTGCCTGGCCAAGAGCCTCTATGAGGAAGAGTACGGCGCTGATAAGAAGAAAATTGCTGTCATTGACTCGCTGTCTGCCTCCTCCGGTGAACTGAATGTAGCTCTGCGTATCAGGGATCTCTGTGAGCAGGGGCTGGAATTCGAAGAGGTTGTAAAGAAGGCAGAGGAATACCGGGATCAGATGGGAACGTATTTTGTTCTTGAAACCCTGGATACACTTAGAAAGAATGGACGTCTGACAGGGCTTCAGGCATTTTTTGCCACGGCTCTTAACATTAAACCGGTGATGGCTGGAGATAAAGGCGTGATTGTGAAGCTGGAGCAGGCCAGAGGCATGAATAAGGCCCTTGGCAGGATGGCGGAGATTGCCCTGAAGCAGGCAGGCGAGACAGAGGACAGACGTCTGGTGATCGCGCACTGTAATAACAGGGAACGGGCTGAGCGCGTGAAAGATCTGATTTGCAGCAAGGCGCAGTTTAAGGATGTAGTAATTACAGATACAGCGGGGGTAGCCACTGTTTACGCCAATGACGGAGGCATTATTCTGACTCTGTAGCATACAGAGGCTGATATTAAATTTAGAAAGAAGTTAGAAAGGAAACAGAACAGATGGAACGAGGAAAAGGCAGCAGGCGAAGGAATCCCCGAAATACAGGAGGACCGTACCGGCTTTTGTTTGCCGCCGTCTGCCTTCTGTTTCTTTTTTTCGGCTTATATGTGGGAAAACAGTTTCTCGCCAGAAAAGATGGATTTTTGGCAGAGAAACAGGAGATAGAACAGCAGGGGACAGAAACAGTCTGGAAACAGGAGACAGAAACTGCACAGAAAACGTCGGAACCTGGAAGCGAAGAATCAGAGGAGAATACAGAAAGGCCGGTCCTTCAGATTAATACAGAAGAAGCGGAAAAATCAGAAGAGAGCAGCCAGGAAGAAACGGCAGAGACGGTTTCTCTCCTGTTTGCCGGAGATGTCTATCTGTCTGATCATGTGTTAGGCGCTTATGGGCGAAGCGGAGGAATCGGCGGTGTGCTGGACGAAGGATATCGTCAGGCGATAGAGCAGGCGGATATCTTTATGGCTAATCAGGAATTTCCCTTCAGCAATCGGGGAACGCCGGAGACAGACAAGCAGTTCACCTTCCGTCTGCCTGAGGAAAAGGTTTCGATTCTGCAGGAGATAGGGCCTGATATTGTGGCTCTGGCCAATAATCACGCTCTGGACTATGGAAAAGAGGCACTTTCCGATACCATCCGAGTGCTGGATGAGGCGGGAATTCTCCACGCGGGAGCGGGAGAGAACTTAGACGAGGCCAAGGCTCTTAAAACCATAGAAGCAGGAGGAAAAACCTTTGGTTTTCTGGCAGCTTCCAGAGTATTTCCAAAAGGGCACTGGGCTGCCGGAGCAGATCATCCTGGGATGCTGACAGCTTATGATTCTACTGTGCTTCTGGAAGAGATTCAGAAGGCAGAGGCATCCTGCGATTTTCTCACAGTTTACATCCACTGGGGAATTGAGAGAAAGACTGAGCCGGAGAGCTATCAGAGAACTCTGGGGCAGCAGTACATTGACGCGGGAGCAGATCTGGTCATAGGAAGCCACCCTCATGTTCTTCAGGGGATTGAATACTATAAGGGAAAGCCTATTGTGTACAGCCTGGGCAATTTTGTCTTTGGAAGCAGTATCCCGAAAACCATGCTTCTCCAGGTGGACGTACCCAGGGAGGGAGAGCCTGTGCTTACCCTTCTGCCGGGAACCTCCTCTGCCGGATATACCAGGATGCTGGCAGAGGAGGAAAGAGAAGGCTTTTACCAATACATGGAAGAGCTGTCCTTTGGAATTTCTGTGGATGCAGCAGGCAGTCTCAAGCCGGAAAGCTAGGCCCACTGACCCTGAAAGGCTCCTGTCTCCCGCAGGGTTTTGGAGATGGAATTTAATACGAACCGTTTATTGCCGCTCCACAGAGGCGCTGTGAGAAGGGATTTGGGGCCGTCTCCGCTGATGCGGTGAATGACGATGTTCTGGGGCAGCAGGCGGATACAGTCGGCGATCAGGGAGAAATATTCCTCCGGTTCCATAACGGGAAATGGTTCTGCTTCGTACAGACGGCAGAGCTCTGTGCCTTTTAAAACGTGGAGCAGCTGAAGCTTAATTCCATCGATGGAGGGATTTGTCAGATGCCCCAGGAAACGGGCGGTTTCCAGCATATCCTCTCTGGTCTCTCCGGGAAGTCCTAAAATCACATGGACAATGACTGTAAGACCTGCCTCTTTCAGCCTTTTTAAGGCGTCGAGAAAGCAGGGGAGTTCATATCCTCTTCGAATCAGACGGGCAG
The DNA here is from genome assembly GCA_027698105.1 of Lachnospiraceae bacterium AM93-12TA. Classification (GTDB taxonomy): domain Bacteria; phylum Bacillota; class Clostridia; order Lachnospirales; family Lachnospiraceae; genus Otoolea. The sequence continues at coordinate 41,501 of JAQERH010000024.1, read as the reverse complement.
AATCCTCGTGGATTGTCTGAAGCCCCAGCTCGATCCAGACAGGCTTTTTCTGGTTCAGTTCTTTTAAAAGAGCGATGATTTCTTCCGGCAGGCAGTCAGGCCTGGTTCCAATGGAGAGGGCTGCGATATCCGGGTGGGAGAGAGCCTGGGAAAACAGGGCCTCCAGGTAAGGGAGAGGGGCATAGGTATTTGTGTAGGACTGGAAGTAGGCAATATACTTCCCGTCCTTTATTTTTGAGGAAACACGATCCTTGGCTCGTTCGATCTGTCTGTGGACATTAAGCAGGGCAATCCTTTGCTCTATCTCAGGAAGGGATGGGGATACGCGCTTTGGCACCAGAGACGCCGCACAGCCTGGGGCTGTATTGTATACAGAAGAGGCTTCGGCGAAATCGCCGGATCCGCCTTCGCTGCAGAAAATACAGCCCCCGGTATCCAGAGTTCCATCCCGGTTCGGACAGGTCATGCCTCCGTCCAATGCCAGCTTGTAAACCTTCTGTCCAAAGGTTTCTTTTAAATAGTAATCAAGAGAGTAGTAGGGCTTTTCTCCCCACCTGGTACGCAAAAGCCTGTCTGCATTGTTTTTCTGTAGTTTTTCCTGTTTATCGTTCATTTCAGTCCTTTTCCTGTTTGTTTTTATCCATGGCCTCTGTTATATGTATCAAAAGCCGTTTTTTCCATTCTATCACAGATTTTCAGCGACTTTAAGGGAAACAGGGGAAATTTTCTTCTGCATAGTTTTGGACAGCGAAATTCAGTTACGATTTTCATACATAATTTCAGGGGATATTATATTGAGGATCCACTGCGAAAATGGTATACTTAAAAAGAATAGAAACTGTCGTCTGACAGCAGAAAGGCGGCAGAAGAAATAAGTATCAGGGGTGAAGGAGAACCAGACGATATGATGATTCAAGAGACATTAAAGAAACTCGATACAGATGAAGCAGGAAAGTTAATGGAAACGCTCTATGGAGCAGCTCAGGCAGAGGAAAATAAGGCCCGCTACCGTCATGTGGCAGAGGGATTTTTAAAGGAATACGGAGATGGGGATGTGCTTTTGTTCAGTTCTCCAGGGCGGACTGAGATCAGCGGAAACCATACAGACCACAACCATGGCAAGGTGCTGGCAGGAAGCATTAACTTAGACTGTGTAGGAGCAGCAGCTAAGAATGGCACAAATACAGTGCGGATTTTAAGCGAAACCTTCAACCAGAAGTTTATTATCAGTTTAAAGGATTTAAAGCCCAGCAAGGGCATGGCGGGAACTATTGATCTGACGAAGGGAATCCTGCAGGGCTTCAAGGAGAGAGGCTTTGAGATCGGAGGCTTTGACGCCTTTATCACCAGCAACGTAATCAGCTCCGCAGGTGTCAGCTCTTCCGCATCCTATGAGATGTTGATCTGCGCCATGTTAAATACATTTTTCAATGATGGAAAAATGAATGTGGTGGATTACGCCCACATTGGAAAATATTCTGAGAACAAGTTCTGGAACAAGGCGTCCGGTCTCTTAGACCAGATGGCCTGTGCAGTGGGAGGTCTGATTACCATCGACTTTAAGAAACCGGAGGCTCCGGAGGTGGAGAAGATCGACTTTGATTTTGGCGCTCAGGATCACAGCCTGATTATTGTGAATACAGGTAAGGGACATGCTGACTTAAGCGCAGATTACTCCTCTGTTCCAAATGAGATGAAGAAGGTGGCGGAGTTCTTCGGAAAAGAGGTCTGCGCCGATATTGAGGAAAAGGATGTGATTGAGAATCTGGCCAAGGTAAGAGCCTATGCAGGTGATCGTTCTGTTATGAGAGCGTTCCATTTCTTTGAGGAGAATAAGAGAGTGGAGGCTCAGGTGGCGGCCCTGAAGGAGAACGATTTTGACACATTCCTGCAGAAAATTACAGAGTCTGGAAATTCTTCCTGGAAATGGCTTCAGAACTGCTATACCACAGCAGATCTGCAGGAACAGGGAATCTGTGTGGCCCTGGCACTGACAGAGATGTTTATTGCAGAGAAGAAGCGGGGAGCCTGCCGTGTACACGGAGGCGGCTTTGCCGGTGTAATTATGGCTATGCTTCCAAATGATCTGGTGGATGAGTATGTGGCATACATAGAGGCAGCTCTTGGAAAGGGAAATGCTTACCGTATGAGTATCCGTCCTTACGGAGCAGTCTGCGTAAACGATCTGATGTAAAACGTGGAAGAAAAAGAAGTGAAGGAATACACGGAAATTCAAAAAGAACTGCTTTCCCTGGCTGACGAGCCGTACCGCCAGTTTCAGAACAGGCTGATTCCGGGAGCGGGCAATATTTTAGGAGTCCGCCTTCCGGCCCTCAGGAGCATGGCTCGACGCCTCCTGAAAGAGGAGGGCCCCTCCTGTCTGGAGCATCTGACTGATGAGACTTATGAGGAGCTGCAGCTGCAGGGGCTGATTGTCGGAGCGATTAGGGAGGAAGTCGGGGAAAAGATTAAAAGAATCCGGAAATTTGTGGATAAAATAGATAACTGGGCGGTCTGCGATGCCTTCTGTACCAGTCTTAAATTCACCCGGAAGAATCAGGCGCTGGTGCTTGACTTTTTAAAGCCGTACGTTTTTTCGGCACGGGAATTTGAGGCCAGGTTTGCAGCGGTCATGCTGTTAAGCTGGTATGTGGATGAGGAGCATATTCTGGAGACGCTTCAGCTTTTGGACAGGATCAAGCAGCCGGATTACTATGCTAGTATGGCTGTGGCCTGGGCGGTTTCTGTCTGCTATGTGAAGTTTCCGGAGATTACCATGGAATATCTGACAGAGTGGAACACACTGGGGGAGGATACCTACCGCAGAGCGCTTCAGAAGATTCTGGAGTCCAGACGGGCAGGGGAAGAGCAGAAGCAGCAGATTCGTCTGCTGAGAGAAGCCATTTTCCAGCACCAGACAGCAAAAGGTTTGTAAAGGAAGAAGGGAGGTTCTTCTATGGGAAATAAAAATATGATTATTACCATTGAGCGGGAGTATGGAAGCGGAGGCCGGATCGTAGGCCGAAAGCTGGCAGAAGATTTGGGAATCCATTTTTATGACGATGAAATTTTAAAGCTTACCTCAGAAAAGAGTGCGATTGGAGAGGAGTATTTTCGTCTGGCAGATGAGAAGGCGGGAAATAATCTGCTCCATCGGATCGTAGGCCGGAAGCTGGATTTTACAGAGGAGCCAGTGTTAAGCGGAAATGTGACAGCGCCGGAAAATCTGTTCCGGTTTCAGTCTTCTGTGATCCGGGAGCTGGCCAGAGAAGAATCCTGCATTATCGTAGGAAGAGCGGCCGGCTATGTGCTGGATCAGGAGGAGGATCTGGAGCGCCTGATCCGTATCTTTGTCTGCGCTGACAAGGTGAGAAGAGTACAGCGTGTTATGGAAGTAGACGCCATTGATGAGGAGAAGGCGAAACGCCGGATTAAAAAGATGGAGAAGTCCAGAAGGGAATACTACAAGTATTTCACAGGAAGTGAGTGGCACAATATGAAGAACTACGATCTGACTATTAATACCACAAACCTCGACTTGGATCAGACTGTAGAACTGATAAAGAACTACATTCATTTAAAAGGATTTGACAAATAGACAGGAATTTGATAGATTAATAGGGCGCGTCTGAACAAGGCGTGCTCTATCTTGAAAAAGACACTGCCGGAGGCTATAGATTTTTCTGTTTCTGATTTAAACAGGGAATCATGGCCTCCTTTTTTGTTGGAAAGGAGATAATGATACTTATGGAACCAAGAAAAAATGTGATGGGGACGAAGCCGGTCTTTCCTCTTTTGATGTCTATGTCTATTCCGCCGATGATTTCCATGCTGATTCAGTCTATGTACAATGTAGTAGACAGTATTTTTGTAGCCAGAATCAGTGAAAAGGCTCTGACAGCCGTGTCCCTGGCCTACCCGCTTCAGAATTTGATTCTGGCTGTAGCAGTGGGATATGGAGTGGGAATTAATGCCTGCATTGCCAAAAGTCTGGGGGCAGGAAAACAGGAGGAGACAAACCTGGCGGCGACCCATGGAATCCTGTTTACCCTGCTTCACAGTCTGATGTTTGTAGTGATTGGCCTCTTTTTTACCAAGCCGTTTCTGAGATTTTTCACCTCAGATCCGGAAACCTTCTCCATGGGATGCAGCTACACATATATTGTGGTATGTCTGGCTTTCGGAAGTATTTTCCACATCTATATTGAGAAAATGTTCCAGGCCACAGGCAATATGATTATGCCTATGATTCTGCAGGCAGCGGGAGCGCTCACTAATATTATTCTGGACCCGATTATGATTTTCGGACTGTTTGGATTTCCAGCCATGGGAGTGGCAGGGGCCGCCGTGGCCACTGTATCTGGACAGCTGCTGGCCTGCGGCCTGGCAGTGCTTCTTTTTATTACAAAAGAGAAGCACATTCATATCAGCTTTAAGGAATTCCGGTTTAACAAGTCTGTAGCTATGAAAATTTATTCCATTGGAATTCCATCCTGTATTATGATGTCCCTGCCATCTCTGCTGGTGGGCATTTTAAACGCACTTTTGACCAGCTTTTCTTCTCTGGCAGTGGCAGTCTTTGGACTGTATTATAAATTTCAGAGCTTTGTTTATATGCCGGAAAACGGCATTATCCAGGGAATGCGTCCGATTATGAGCTACAACTATGGGTTTGGAAGCCTGAAACGAATGAAAGAGACTGTAAGGTGCAGCATGATATCCTGCGGGGCGATTTTAGGCGCAGGAATGGTTCTGTTCTTAACAGTTCCAGGTCCGATTATGGGGATGTTCGGGGCAGAAGGAGAGATGTTAGAGATGGGAATTTCCTGCCTTCGCCTGATTAGCCTTGGATTTATCTTTTCAGCGGCAGGAACTGTGTTCTGCGGCTGCTTTGAGGCTATGGGACAGGGACTTTACTCCCTGATGGTTTCCCTCATCCGACAGCTGGTGGTCATTCCGCCTCTGGCTATAGTTCTCTCTGAAAGAATGGGGCTGTCAGGTGTCTGGCTTGCCTTCCCGGCTGCTGAAATTCTGGCTGCTGGAATAGGCTTCATCCTTTATCGAAAACAGATGAGACGGGTAAAAAAAGAGATTGGCGCAGAAGGGTAATACCTCTGCGCCAATTGGCGTATAGGGCTCCTAGTGACCAGGAATGGTCAGAAGCTCAGGAGCCTTCTGCTGGAGATAAGTTTCCAGTGTACTCTTGTCAATGAGAGATGGAACAACTCCCTCGCGGGTAATACAGAATCCGGCAGCATAGCCGGCAATCTGAATTGCATGCTCCAAATCAAAGCCGTAGAGCAGATAGGAGGCCAGGGCGCTGATAAAAGCATCTCCGGCTCCTGTATTGTCGATGGCAGGAAAGTCAGAAGCAGGAAAATGTTTTACCTCCCCAGAGGTACACAGCAGGCAGCCGTCAGCTCCCAGGGTGACAATGACTGTCCCTGCCCCCTGATTTAAAAGAGCTGCAGCTTTTTCTTTTATATCAGCCGGTCCGGGACAGATCTCGTTCAGTTCTTCCAGATTTGGAATGAGAATATCAATCAGCTTCAGGAGCTCAGGCTTTAAGGGACCGCAGGTGGCAGGCTTTACAATTGTTTTGCCGCCCTGACTTCTGGTCAGCCGGCAGGCCTCCTCCACGGTTTCCATGGAAATCTCTGTGCTGATCAGCGTATAGGCAGCGTCTTTGAGTAAATGGGCGCTGCTTTTCAGATCCTCCGGACAGAGTGCGTCGTTGGCTCCGGAAAGGATGGTGATCATGGATTCTCCGCCTGGTTCTACAAAGATGTAAGCTCTTCCTGTAGGAAGAGAATTGTTTTTCCGGATGCCGGAGGATTCTATGGAATGCTTGTGAAGTGTTTCATAGAGCATATCGGCCTCAGCATCGTTGCCCACTGCTGTAATCAGGGAAACACGGTGTCCCAGTTTAGCGGCTCCTACCGCCTGGTTCAGTCCCTTTCCGCCTGCGTGCTGGGCAGACAGGGAGGTGCGCGCTACGCGGCCGGAGGAAGGCAGCTGGTCTACCTTCAGATAGATATCCACATTGCTGCTTCCCACCACAGCCATTTTTTTAGGCAGCATGGAAAAGGGAAGTCCTATGGTGGACAGGCTGTCTGGTTCAGGCCCCCAGGAAAAGACAGTCGCCTCAGTCAAAACGCCTGATCCGTCGCCCTCCTCCCGCTCAGTCAGGCGAATTAACTGTTCACAGAGAAAGCGCCCGAACTGACGGTGAGGAATGGAGAAGGAGGAAATATCCGGAAACGGCGTTTTCAGCCGCCCATCGTCCCTGAGAGATAAAAGGGAGAAATCCTCCGGGGTTTTGCAGTGGAGAATCAGGCCTCTCTCATAAAGCTCCAGGGCAGAGGCGAAATGGGAGCAGAGGACAGCCGTAGCCCCATGGCTGGCCAGACGGTGAAGGAGAGCCGGGGTAATTCCGTGGAATACCAGATCTTCGCGGAAAGGCAGCTGGTGGTCAAACAGACACTTCTTATAGCCTTCAAACAGGGCGTCTGTACGGCTTCCCGGCGAGAGAAGGCAGGCAATATCCTGATGTCCGTTTTGAATAAGAAGGCGGGCAGCTGCATAGCCCATCCCCTGATAATCCAGGTTTATGGATCCAGGCAGGGTGCAGTTGAAAAACAGGAAGGGAATTCCGGCTTTTTCAAGCTCAGACATGTTCTGCAGGCTTTCTGTTCCAAATGCCTCCCACAGCACCGCATCCACCCGGTTTCTGAAAAACGAGGACAGGGCTTTTTTCTCACCTTCCAGGGAAGAGCCGGAGTCTGAGATCAGGACTCCGTAGCCAAGCTCCCTGGCCCGCTCCAGGATTCCGTTTAAGGTAGTCCGGACAGTGGAGGAGCGCAGCAGTACGCCGATGAGAAAGGTTTTTCTGGAAGGAGTCATCACAGAAGCGTAGGGAGTGTAATTGTAATCTCTGGCAATTTTCAGAACCTTTTCTCTTGTTTCCTGGCTGATCGTGCCGTCTTTCCGGTTCATTACCTTGGAAACCGTGGAGACGGAAACTCCTGCCAGGCGCGCGATATCTTTAATATTCATAGTTGTTCTCCTCTCTATATCATAGAAAGTATACGCCCTCAGACAGGCAAAAACAAGGGAAAGTGAGAAAAACAGTTTCGGAAACTGCGGTATTTGTAGAAAAAAGTCATAATAAGGAATGGAAAGCCGGATGGAAGTGGTGAATATACTTAAAAAGATATAAGGAGAAAAAGAAAATCTATACAAAAATAACGAAACATATTGACAAACGGGCTTCATAGATGTATGATTTGACTATCAGAGAAAATGATGTAGGAAAACAGTTTCCTAAATTCCTGCGTCATTCAAAAGTAAGTGTAACAAGGAAACAAAAGGTTATGGAGGAGGAGAAAACATGAAGAAACGAGCACTGTGTCTGTTAATGGCAGGATTGATGTGCGTAAGCCTGGCAGGCTGCGGATCATCAGACAGCGGTAAGGAGACTACAAAGGCTGCAGAAGGCGGAGCAGCAGGAGAGAGCAAGGAAGCCGGAAATGAAGAGAGCAAAGACGGTCTCAAAGTCTGCATCGTGTACACAGGAAATCTGGGAGACAAGTCCTACAACGATTCCTGTAACATCGGCGCTCAGAAAGCAGTAGAGGACTTCGGCATTGAGTTAAAGTCCCTGGAGGGAACGACAGCTCAGGAGTGGGAAGCAAACCTGGTAGCTGCATGTGAAGGCGGCTACGATCTGGTTATCGGCGCTTCTTCCAACATTGCAGATTATATTTCAAAACATGCACCGAACTATCCGGATACCAAGTTCGCAGTTATCGATACCACAGTAGATCTTCCGAACGTAGAGTCCATCAGCTTTGCCCAGAACCAGGGTTCCTTCCTGGCAGGCGCTGCAGCAGCTATGTTCACACAGAAGACAGATATTGAGGGTGTAAATGAAGACAACGTAATCGGCTGGGTAGGCGGAATGGATATTCCGGTTCTCCACGATTTCTATGTAGGATATGAGCAGGGTGCGAAATACATCGATCCGGATATCACAATCCTTCAGGCATTCGCAGGAACATGGTCTGACCCGTTAAAGGGCAAGGAGCTGACACTGGCTCAGTATGAGCAGGGCGCAGATATCGTTATGAACGTAGCTTCCGGTACAGGCCCTGGAATCCTTGAGGCAGCAAAAGAGGCAGGAAAGTATGCAATCGGCGTAGACTTAGATCAGGATAATGATCAGCCTGGCCACGTGCTTACTTCCATGGTAAAGAGAGTAGACAATGCATGCTATCTGGTTATCCAGTCCGCAGTAGAGGGAACTTTTGAGGGCGGAAGCACTCAGTACCTGACATTAAGCGAGGGCGGCGTAAGCTTAACTGATTTCTCAGTTATGAAGGAAGCCCTTGGAGACAAGTTCCCGCAGGATATTGTGGATAAGTGTGAAGAGCTTCAGGAAAAGATCGTTTCCGGCGAAATCGTAGTTGAGAACTACGAGGGATTCGGCGCAAAGCAGTAAGCTGCAGGCAGGTTTCTGAATAGACAACAGATGAAACAGGCGGTGAGGGGGGAGTGTCGCAGAATGATATGGGATCACAGCGATTTCACATCAGGAACGGCACTCCCCCTTCTCTAAGTAAAGCGCCCTGGCAGGCCAGGGCTTCAAATTCACAGGAGCGTACAGGACGGAGGGAACAATGAGCGAGTATGTAGTGGAGATGAGGGGCATTTCAAAGTCATTCGGCGAGGTGCGCGCAGTGAGAGAGGGAGAATTCACCCTGAAAAAGGGGGAGATACACTCGCTGATCGGAGAAAACGGCGCTGGAAAGTCGACCATGATGAAGCTTCTCTATGGAATGTATCCCATTGACAGCGGAGAATTTATCATAAAAGGAGAGAGGATCACAAAACTGGATCCGGGAACTGCCATTGCCAGAGGAATCGGTATGGTTCACCAGGAATTTATGCTGGTGAATGAGCTGACAGTTCTGGAAAACGTGATTCTGGGCTTCGAGCCGAAAAAGGGCATTACCATCGATTTTGACAAAGCCAGAAAAGAAGTCAGACATTATATCGACCAGTATAACATGGAAATTCAGCTGGACAAAAAGGTCAGCCAGATTTCTGTAGGAGAGGCTCAGCGAGTGGAGATCATCAAGACTCTGATGCGCGGGGCAGATATCATTATTCTGGACGAGCCGACGGCGGTTCTGACGCCTCAGGAGACAAAAAAGCTGTTTGAGATTTTGTTTAACCTGAAAAAAGAAGGCAAATCCCTTGTCTTTATTTCCCACAAGCTGAACGAGGTAATGGAAATTTCCGACCGTATTTCTGTTATGCGCCAGGGAACCTATATGGGAACTGTGAACAAGGAAGAGACTACGCCTCTTGATCTGACGAAGAAAATGATTGGCCGTGAGGTCTTCTTAAATATCGATAAGAGCTACGGAAAGGCTGGAGAGAAGATTCTGGAGGTGCAGGACGTATGGGTTCCAAGCCAGAAGGAATCCTCTAAAATCCGCGGCATGTCTCTCCATGTAAACGAGGGAGAGATCGTAGGAATTGCAGGAATTGATGGAAACGGACAGTCTGAGCTGATTGAGGCCATTACAGGACTGCGCCGTGTGGAAAAAGGAAAAATTCTTCTGAATGGTGTGGATATCACCAACCGTTCTCCAAGAAAGGTGAGGGACGCTGGTCTGGCCCACATTCCAGAGGACAGAAATAAGCGCGGTTTGAACCGTGATATGAGTATTGAAGACAATCTGATCGCAGTAGAGATTGATAAGGGCGTTTATACCAAGGGCGCTTTTATGAACCGGGCGGCTCAGGATCAGTACGCTCAGGAGATGACAGAGCAGTTTGACATCCGTCCGGCTGACTACCATCTCCCCACATCCTCCTTATCAGGAGGAAATGCCCAGAAGGTAGTAGTGGCCAGAGAGGTTTCCATGAATAAAAAGCTGCTGGTGGCTTCCCAGCCTACCAGAGGCGTTGACATCGGAGCCATCGAGTCCATCAGAAACACCCTGGAGCAGGCGAAAAAGAAGGGAGCCGGCGTGCTTCTGGTATCAGCGGAGCTGGAGGAGATTATATCTCTGTCCGACCGGATTATCGTTATCCATGAAGGAAAGATCACAGGTGAGATGGAGGCCAGCGAGGCCAATGAGAACAACCTGGGACTTTTGATGATGGGCGGAGAAAAAGCAGGGCAGAATGCAGCTGCACAGACAGATGAAATCAGGAAGGAGGGAGATGAGGCATGAGCCAGTCATTAAAAGGTTTAAGGAAAATTCTGCTGACCCTTGCCCTTGCGCTGGGTATCGGAGCTATCTTTATTCTGGCAATTGGAGAGAATCCTCTGGCAGCCTATGGCGCAGTATTTAAGGGAGCTTTCGGAACAAAGCTTGGCTTTGGAACTACCATCGCAGGCTTTACGCCCCTTCTTCTGACCTCCATCGCCTTTGCGGTGGCGGCCAAGGCGGGGGCCTTCAACGTAGGAGTAGAGGGAGAGGTGTGTCTGGGAGGTATTGCTGCGGCCTGGATTGGCGTGAACTGCGGCTTCCTTCCAAAGCCTATTCTTATGCTGGCCTGCTTTGCAGGAGCTATGGCAGTGGCTGCAGCCTGGGCCCTTATTCCGGCTGTGTTAAAGGCTTATTACAATGTATCAGAGGTCTGCGTAACCATTCTGATGAATACAGTGGCTCTGTACATCGGATCCTATCTTGTCAGCGGCCCTATGAGTGCAGGAACTGCCAACCCGCAGTCGGATCCAGTGCTTGTTACACTGCCGAAGATTATCAAGCCTTCCTCAGCCAACGCAGGAGTTTTCATTGCGGCAGGCGTGGTGGTGCTGGTGATTGTAATGCTCTACAAGACAAAGTGGGGCTATAAAATCCGTACAGTGGGAACCAATCCCTACCATGCAGATTATGTAGGAATTAACTCTAAAAAGGTATTTATTAACGCCATGCTGCTTTCCGGTATGTTAGGCGGAATCGCCGGATGTATCGAGGTACTGGGCGTACATGGATACTATCTGGACAACTTTGCAAAGGATCTGGGAACTAACGGTATGTTAGCGGCCCTGATTGTAAAGTCCAACATGATTTTTACACCGTTTATGGCGTTCTTCTTAGCTGTATTAAAGGCAGGAGCTATGGCGATGCAGCAGTCTACCGGTGTTCCGAAATCGATTGTAGATACCATTTCTGCTATCTTCATTATTGTAGCAACCATGGAGCTTCTGTTCCAGTTTAACGGAAGGAGAAAGGCTCTGGCTGCCCAGAAGAAGGAAATGGCTGCTAAGACAGGAGGCACAGGCATCAACGATGAAGCCCCAAAAGGCAATGATAGGGAAGGGGGAAATAAATAATGGAACTTTTTGAAAATCTTGGAAAGATCTTTAATGTGTCGTTAATTTACGCCACGTTCCGCGCGTCGACTCCTATCATTTACGCTGCCCTTTGTGCGGCCATCACTCAGCAGGCCAATATTTTAAATATCGGTACAGAGGGAATTATGCTGGTGGGAGCTTTCACCGCTGTGGCAGTAAGCTTTTTCACAGGCAGCTGGCTTGCCGGAGTCATTGCAGCTATGGTAGGCGGAGCGATTATCGCTATGATTATGGCTCTGGGTCACATTAAGTACAATTCTGAAATCTGCGCCATTGGTATGGGTATTAACCTGTTAGCGATTGCTGTTACCAAGTTTTTAATGCAGGTTTTATTTAAGACAAACGGAACCTTCTCAAACCCGGATATTATCCCGATTCCCCGTGTGCACTTCGATTTTCTGGAGAAGATACCGGTTTTGGGAGAGCTGTTAAATGACTGGTGTTTTACCGAATGGTTTGTAATTATTTTCATTATTTTACTGCAGTTCCTGTTCTATAAAACCGTATGGGGTCTGAGACTCAGGGCAGTAGGGCAGTTCCCGATGGCTGCGCAGACAGCAGGAATTCATGTAAATGCAGTGAAGTATCAGGCAATGCTGATTTCCGGCCTCATCGGAGGTCTGGCAGGCGCCCACCTGTCTTTAGGATACAGCACCCAGTTCGTAGAGAACATGACTAATAACCGAGGCTTCATGGGAGTTGCAGCTATGTACTTCGGCGGCGCTAATCCTGTGCTCACAGCCATCGGATGTCTGCTCTTTGGCTTCTCTGATTCCATCGGAGCCAGACTTCAGGCTTACGGCTTCCCGGCTCAGTTCGTACTGATGATGCCGTACATTGTAACGGTAGCCGTGCTGGCTGTATCCATGGCCCTTAAGATGGGAGCTGCCAAGAAGAGAGAGTCTTCCCTTATGGGAAAGCAGGCATAAAAGGAACAGGAAAAAATCTATTCACAGAGAAACAGGAGGAGCAGACACATGGAACGAGAGAAGATTATCCTGGACTGTGATCCGGGACATGACGACGCAGTGGCCATTATGCTGGCTGGAAAAAGTCCTAAAATCGAGCTTTTAGGCGTGACAGTAGTAGCCGGAAACCAGACCCTTGAAAAAACGCAGATCAACGCGCTGAACGTAGTGCAGTGCCTGGGACTTGACGTGCCGGTATATGCAGGCTGCGGACAGCCTATGATTCGTGAGAAGATGACAGCCGGAGATATTCATGGTGAGACAGGTCTTGACGGCCCTGTATTTGAGCCGCTGACAAAAGAGCTGGAGAAGGAACATGCAGTTTCCTTTATCATCCGGACACTGATGGAGTCTGACGGAGATATTACCATGGTAACTACAGGCCCTATGACTAACCTTGGCATGGCAATCCGGATGGAGCCGAGAATTGTGCCGAAGATTAAGAGAATTGTTCTCATGGGAGGCGCCTACACAAACGGAAATGTTACCCCGGCTGCTGAATTTAACATTATTGCAGATGCAGATGCCGCTTATGTGTGCTTTACAGCAGGACGCCCCATTACCATGATTGGTCTGGATGTAACCAGAAAGGCTCTCTGCTATCCGTCTATTGTGGATAGGATGGACAAAATTGGAAACAAGGCTTCGAAGCTGTTTGTAGATCTGATGCGCCACTTCTGCAAGAGTCAGAAGGAGGTATTCGGATGGGAGGGAGGCCCTCTCCACGATCCGATTACCATTGCCTGGCTGATTGATCCGTCTGTTGTTGAGACAAAGCCGATGCACGCTGAGATTGACATCAGAAGCGTACAGTCCTATGGAAGAACGAACTGTGATTTCTTCGGATACCAGAAGCTGGAGCCAAATGCAGACGTGGGTATTGGCATTGACGCAGACAAGTTCTGGGATATGGTTGAGGAAGTTCTTAGAATGTACGATTAAGGTACAATTAGGGAGAAGCATGAGAGATTTAAAAGAAGTTCTGGCTGAAAACAGAGACAAATATATTGAACAGCTTAAAAATCTGGTTGCTATTGATACTCACGATCTGGGCCACGGTATTGACGGCGGTCTGGAAAAAGAGGGACAGGATTATATGATCCATCTGTTTGAGGAGATGGGAGCCGAGACAACCGTGGATCCCATGAAGGAGGAGGACATTGTACGGTGTAAGGAGCTGTACCAGGAGGGAAACCTGGGACACAACCAGACAGACCGCTATAATGTGTATGCCAGATTCAAGGGAAATGACGCAGGCAGAAGTCTGATGTTTAACAGTCACATCGACGTTATGCCGGCGGATGAAACAGAGGAGTGGACCAGCCATCCGTTCAAACCGGAAATCAGAGACGGAAAGATGTACGGACGCGGCACGGCAGATATGAAGGGAGGACTGATGGCCTCCGTCATGGCAGTGCAGCTGTTAAAGGACGCAGGCCTTACAGAGCTTCCAGGGGATGTAGTGATTACCTCTGTGTGCGATGAGGAAGGCGGCGGAAACGGATCCATGCAGGCTATTATGAGCGGCCAGAAGGCTGACGGCGTAGTGGTGTGTGAGGGAACCAGCGATGAGCTGATCCTGGCCCATATGGGCTTTGTATTCTTTAAGGTGGAATTTGAAGGCAAGGCCTGCCATTCCGGCGGCAAACGAAACGGTGTCAGCGCGATCGAGAAGGCCGTCAAGGTGATGCAGGCATTAAACGAGAAGGAACACGAGTGGCTTCTCACTTACAAGCATCCCCTTCTTCCGTCTCCGAATTTAAACGTAGGTGTGATTTCAGGAGGAACCGCTGGTTCTACGGTGGCAGGAGAATGCTTCTTCTCCTCTTGTGTCCACTATCTTCCCATTCAGATGAGCTACGACCAGGTGGTGGCGGAATTCCAGGATGTAGTAAAACGTGTATCCTTATCTGATCCATGGCTGGAGGCTCACCCGCCGAAGGTGACGATTTACCAGGCAGGCGGCGGCTTTGAGATGGAGGAGAACCATCCCTTTGTGGACAGCTTTAAGAAGGCCTACGAGGCGGCTAAGGGAAAAGCAGTTAAGGTAGTAGGCTCCCCGGCTGGATGTGATTCCAGACTGTGGAGAAATATTGCCGGCTGTCCGACCATTCAGTTTGGTCCCGGAAATCTGGCCCAGTGCCACGGAATTGACGAGTGGGTAAGCGTTGACGCTTATCTGGAATCCATTCTCATTTATGCAGAGCTGATTTTAAGCTTCTGCGGCAGCAGATAAAAATTTCATAAAAGGTAATTTAAGAAAGAGATTTGACCAATAGGAGGAAGAAAGAACATGGCAAAGAAAGTATTACTTGCAGGCGAGTCCTGGATGAGCTATACCACACACGTAAAAGGATTTGATACCTTTTATACTTCTGTTTATGAGACAGGAGAGAAGTATTTAAAGGCAGCAATGGAAAGAGGCGGATATGAGTTTACCTTCCTTCCAAACCATCTGGCTATGGAGGAGTTTCCATTTACTATGGAGGAGTTAAAGCAGTATGATCTGATTATCCTCTCTGATATCGGAGCCAATACACTTCTCCTTCCGACAGCTACCTTTACAAGAAGCGAGATTATGCCGAACCGCTGCAATCTGTTAAGAGATTATGTGCTGGACGGCGGCGCTCTCCTTATGGTAGGCGGCTACATGACCTTCTCCGGCGTGGACGGCAAGGGAAAATGGCAGGATACAGCCGTTCAGGAGGTACTCCCGGTTCAGGTGCTTCCTACAGACGACAGAATGGAGCACTGCGAGGGCGTGCGTCCTGTAACTGTTAAGGATCATCCTGTTCTGGCAGGCCTTGACGCAGAGTGGCCGAGAGTTCTGGGATACAACAAGACCATCTTAAAGCCGGAGGCAGTTGAGGTGGCTGAGGTATGCGGCGATCCGTTTATTGCTCTGGGTGAGTACGGAAAGGGACGTTCCGCAGCATTTACAACAGACTGTGCTCCTCACTGGGCTCCGCCGGAGTTCTGTGACTGGAAGGGCTATGACATTCTGTTCCAGAATCTGGCAAAATGGCTGATGAGAGAGGAATAATCTTGTCAGTATGAGCCGAGTTTGTCCCGGAAAAAACGGCAAGGTGGTTGAAACGATGAAGGTATTAAACTTTGGATCATTAAATATTGATTATGTATACAGCCTGGATCATTTCGTGCAGAAGGGGGAGACTATCTCCTCCAGAAGCCTGGATATATTCAGCGGCGGAAAGGGCCTCAATCAGTCTGTGGCTCTGGGAAGAGCAGGGGCAGAGGTCTACCATGCAGGAGCCATCGGAACGGACGGAGATTTTCTGACCGATATTCTGAAGGACGCAGGCGTCCGGACAGAGTATGTCAGACGCCTCACCTCAGTCCGAACTGGAAATGCGATTATTCAGAGGGACAGAAAAGGTGATAACTGTATTATCCTTTACGGAGGAGCTAATCAGAGCATTGAGAAAGCTCAGGTAGATGAGACTCTTGACCAGTTTGAAGCCGGAGATTTCCTGGTGCTGCAGAATGAAATTAATGAGCTTCCGTATATCATGGAACAGGCCCATAAGAGGGGGCTCAGAATTGTACTTAACCCTTCTCCTATGGATGAGAAGATTGGAACACTGCCTCTTTCTTTTGTGGATATTTTTATTCTCAATGAGGTGGAGGCCTGCCAGATTCTGGCAGTTCCGGAGAAGGAGCGGGCGGAAGCTTCTGCAAAGGGAGTGGAACTGTGCAGAAAACTTTCCGAGGCATTTCTAGGGGCTATGATTGTGCTGACCTTAGGAGAAAATGGATCGGTATGTCTGGAACAGGGAGTTCTGACAGAGCAGCCTATTTACAGAACTGAGACAGTGGATACCACTGCAGCCGGAGATACCTTTACCGGATACTTCGTTGCAGGGCTGATCCGCGGACTTTCTGTGGGAGAGGCCATGGATCTGGCTGCCAGGGCAGCGTCAATTACTGTATCCGGTCTTGGAGCTGCTCCGTCCATTCCGGCTCTCAGCCAGGTTGAAAAGATGAAGACAAGATAACCTGCATGGCAGGAAGAAAGCAGTATCAGAGGACGGCTGACGTTTCTGGCGGCGCAGGCAATATGCGCGCCGCAGAAGCGGCGGCCGTTTTTGTCGTTTTATAAATACAGCGTCAGTGTACACTGATGCTAGATATTTGAAAAAACGAGAAAGGCGGATGAAATGGAAAAAATAGAAAAAACAGCGAAAGAGGATGCGGTAAAGCTTTTAAAGGATATTTTGGAGATCCCCTCTGTCAATGGAACGGACGACGAGGGCGCTGTGGCAGAATATCTGGATGCGTATTTTAAAAACCATGGACTCGAGAGCCGGGTGGATCGAATCGATGAAACCCATGCCAATGTGCTTGCTGTGATTCCAGGGGAAAGCGAGGAGACAGATATCTGGAATGGGCATCTGGATACAGTGCCTTACGGAGATCTGGACAAGTGGGAAACAGAGCCGTGGAAGGTAACAGAGCGTGATGGGAAGATGTTTGCCAGAGGAGCTTCTGACATGAAGAGTGGTCTGGCAGCTATGGCGTTCGCCTTGACGCACCTGCCCGGAAAGCCGAAGCATACCATTCAGTTTATGGGAACCTGCGACGAGGAGAAGGGCGGTCTGGGAGCCAGGCGCATCGTGGAGGAAAATCAGATGGCAGCTTCCAGTTTCATGCTGATTGGAGAACCGACAGCTCTCAGGCCGGGGGCCGCCCAGAAGGGCTGTCTGTGGCTGCGCCTGTCAGTAAAGGGAAAAACATGCCATGGCGCTTATCCGGAACGGGGGGCCAATGCCATCCACGGTCTGTTTAAGGCGGCTGAAGAGCTCAAGTCCTATGTAGAGCAGTTTTCCCATCCATTTTTGGGACAGTCGACAGCCCAGATTAACTGGATTGGAGGCGGCGGGGCTTTTAACATGACAGCAGACTGCTGCGAAGCAGTGATGGATATCCGTATGGTTCCGGGACTTGACACATCTATGGTGTTAGAGCGGGCGAAGGAGGCAGAAAAAAGGCTGAAGTCAGAAAATCCGATGTTTGACTGCACATTTACAGTGGAAAACAGCCGGAGAGCCATTGAGATAGAGGAAGAGCATGAGAAGGTACGCCAGCTGAAAGAACTGTTGGGAAAAAGAGAACTGAATCAGGAGAGCATTGGAATTAACTTTTTCACAGACGCTTCCATCCTGGCAGAACAGGATCTGGAGCAGAAAATCCTTCTCTTTGGCCCAGGCAAGCCGAATCTGGCTCACCAGCCCAATGAATATGTGGAAACAGAAGCCTATCTGACGGCTATAGAGGTGCTGACAGAGATGGCGGACTGCAGATAATAAGAATGTACAGGACGGACAGAACATTTCCTTGCTCCAGTTTAAAGTTACTGGAAATGTTCTGTCCGTCTTTTACAGCGCCTCTTTGTGTTTAGCTCTCTTATTTTATCTAAATATTCCTTTCATTTATCTTTTGCGTTATTCATAATTGTATCTTTTCATAGAACAATTTTAACAGATATTGTCAACATTTTGTATGACAAATTTTGCTGTTTTCCCGCTCTTGCACAGACTGCCCTTCCGATGATATACTGAAAGCTTCAGAAGAAGGATTGTTTTCAAAGGAGGAGACGCCATGTCAGCTCAGACAAATGCGAGAGAACATACAAAAAGCAGAATTAAAAAGCCGAGCCTTTACCATGTGGTGATGCACAATGACGATTTTACCACCATGGAATTTGTAGTGGAAATTCTGATGACTATTTTTAATAAAGGAAGAGATGAGGCTATGGCTTTGATGCTGGCCGTCCACAACAGCCAGAAGGCGGTGGTGGGAACATATTCCTATGATATTGCCAGAACAAAGGCAGAGGAGGCAGAGAGACAGGCAAGGGCCGAAGGATTTCCCTTCCGGCTGACCATAGAGGAGGCCTGACGGCAGTCTGCAGCTTTAGAACGGAACCATTCAGAAATGGGAAATGACTGTGAATGACCAATGATGCGAAAGAGAGGAGACACAAGAGATGGAAATCAGCCAGGAAACAGGGCGCGCATTCAGCGGAATGGTGGGGGAGGCAGATCGCCTTCACCTGGAATATGTCACCCCGGAGCTTTTGCTCCTTCACATAGCGGCAGAGCCAGCGTTCCAGGAGGCCTTTGAGAACTGCGGAGGAGAGCTTGGAAGGCTGACGGAGCAGCTGGAGGATTATATAAATGGACTTCCTGTTTTGTCTGAGGAGAGGAGACAGACCGGTGCAGAGCCGGAACCGTCTGCTGACTTAAATGAGCTTCTGCTTACAGCTGAGTGGACGGCCAGAAGCGGAGGAAAAAAGATTGTGGATTTAGGTCACCTGATCTCGGCATATTTCAGCCTGAAGGAGAGCTTTGCCCTGTATTATCTGACAGAGCAGGGAATCGAGAAGGGGGAACTGCTTCTGGCTTTAATTGAAGCGGAAGAGGGAGTAAAAGCAGACGAAGAGTCAGCAGCAGGTTTGTACGCCGATGTAGAGACGGGATGGAAAGGCCAGGAAGATGAAGCAGAAGATAGGGAAGAGACAGGGGAAAGCAGGGAGCCCCGGAGTGAAAGGGGAGAACGGTGGAAATCTTTCGTTACCTGCCTGAATGAGGAGCTTTCAGAGACGAATCCGCTGATTGGCCGGGAAAAAGAACTGGAGCGAACCATGCAGATTCTCTGCCGGAAGGAGAAAAACAATCCCCTTCATATCGGAGAGCCGGGAGTGGGAAAAACGGCAGTGGTGTATGGCCTCGCCAGGCGGCTGTCTGAGGGGAGGGTTCCGGAAGCCCTAAAAGGAGCGAAAATCTATGCTCTGGATCTGGGAGGAATGTTGGCAGGCACTCAGTACAGAGGGGAATTTGAAAAAAGACTGAAGGCAGTGCTTTCGGGACTTTCCAAAGAAGAAAAGCCCATTGTCTACCTGGATGAAATTCACAACATTGTAGGGGCCGGAGCAGTGGGAGAAGGAAGCCTGGACGCTTCCAATCTCTTAAAGCCCTATCTGGTGGCAGGGAAGATTCGTTTTATTGGCGCTACCACCCATGAGGAATACAAGCGGTATTTTGAAAAAAGCCGAAGCCTGGCCCGCCGGTTTCAAAATGTAGAGATAGCGGAGCCAGGGGAGGAAGAAGCTGCAGAGATTCTTCTGGGACTTAAAAAACATTATGAGGAGTATCATGGCGTATCCTACCAGAAGGGCGTGATAGAGTACATGGTTCATATGAGCACCCGGTATATCAACGAGCGTTTTCTGCCGGATAAAGCCATTGATCTGATGGATGAAGCAGGAGCGTACAGAAAGCTTCATCCTCTGGCACAGAAGCGGCAGACGGTAGGAAAGGATGTAGTGGATGAAATTCTGGCAAAAATCTGCCGGATTCCCAGACAGACCGTGGAGAGCAGTGAGACAAAGAAGCTGGCATCCCTGGAAAAATGTCTGGCCTCCCAGGTGTTCGGCCAGGATGAGGCGGTAAAGGAAGTAGCCAATGCTATCAAGTTTTCCAGAGCCGGACTGCTGGAGCCTGGAAAACCTCTTGCAAGCTTTCTGTTTGTAGGTCCTACAGGAGTAGGAAAGACAGAGATTGCCAGAACGCTTGCCAGGGAGCTGGGCATTCATCTGCTTCGATTTGATATGAGCGAATACGAGGAAAAACATGCAGTGGCCAAGCTGATCGGAGCGCCGGCCGGTTATGTGGGCTATGAGGAAGGCGGCCTTCTTACTGAGGCAGTCAGGAAGAATCCCCATGCAGTGCTGCTTCTGGATGAGATAGAAAAAGCCCATCCGGATATCTACAATATTCTGCTTCAGGTAATGGATTATGCGACGCTTACAGATAATCAGGGAAGAAAGGCTGACTTTAGAAATGTAATCCTTATTATGACTTCCAATGCCGGAGCCGGCAGGATGGAAAAGCCAGGTATCGGTTTCTCTGGAAGTCCTGAGGAAGAGATAAAAAATGGAGATGATGCAGTTCTTGATGAGGTGAAAAAGGTATTCCAGCCGGAGTTCAGAAACCGCCTGAACCGAATTGTAGTATTTCACAGTATAGATAAGAAAACTGCGAAGGCTGTGGCGGGAAAGAAGCTGACAGAGCTGGGAACACTGTTAGCTGACCGGCAGGTGGAGTTTTCCTACACCAGAAAGGCCCTGGAGCTGCTCTCTGAAAAAGGAGTGAGCAGAGAGTACGGAGCCAGGGAGCTGGGACGGGTGATAGACAGGGAAATCAAGCCTTTGCTGGTAGACCGCCTTTTATTTGGAACATTAAAAAAGGGAGGAGCCTGCTGCCTGGATGCAGAGCAGAAGGACGGAACGGTGAAACAGTTTGTGCTGCGTGAGACAGGCGGAAGGAAAGCGCCGGACAGGAAGGGAGGAAGCCGTGAAGCATCAGAAAAAAGGGCAGGAAACGAAGAAAAGTAAGGCAAGAAAAACAGTCACAGTTCCGCAGTATTACAGGCAGTTTCAGTGCGCTGGAGCTGCCTGCCCGGAAACCTGCTGTCGGGGCTGGGATATCTGCGTAGATCCGGAGACAATGAAGAAATACAGGACGCTTAAAAGAGGCGGCTTTGATTTTCGGGGAGGAATTGACTTTCTGAGAGGAAGGATCCGAATGAAAGAAGGGATATGCCCGTTTCTGGAGAAAGGGCTGTGCCGGATTCACCGGGATCTGGGGGAAACCTGTCTGTGCCGTACCTGCCGCAGCTATCCCCGCCATGCAGAGGATTATGGAGGCAGGAGGGAATGGTCTCTGTCTCTGTCCTGTCCGGAGGCGGCAGCGCTGATTTTAAAGAGCAGTGATGGGATTAAGCTTCAGGAATATGTTCTGGAAGAGGGGAGGGAGGACCAGCTTTTATCCTGCCTTCTCACAGCCAGGGCGCTCATGTTTTCTTTTCTGTCAGAGAGGACGTACCCTCTTAGATACAGACTGACGATGATTCTGGCCCTGGCCCATGATCTGCAGCCTTTTGTAAAACGTGCCTTCCAGGAAGAAGATAACAGGGAGAGCTTCAGGCACATAAAAGAGAGGCTGAAACGGTATGAACTCTTGCAGACGCCTTCAGGATATCAGTGGTTTTTAAAGAAAATTTCCAAGTGGGAGAACAGGCCGGAGGAACGGTATGATTCCATGGCAGGATTTCTGGGGATTTTTGGAGAGCTGCCTGAGATTTATCCAGGCTTTGGAACCATGATTTCAGAGTGGATGGATGGTCTGTACCAGACAGAAAACGGGTATGAAGACTACAGGAAGCTGACTGTCGGGGCAGGCTTTGGTTCAGGGGACAGGGAAAGTTCAGGACTTGGCCTTCTGTATGAAAATCTTGCAGCCAGCCTTCTCTATGTCTATGTGCCTGGGGCGATGTACGATGGAGATCTGCATTCCAAGGTGAAATTAGTTCTGTTTTTTGTACTCTGCCTTCGGGAGGCGTATTTGGCTTCCGTGGCGTTGGGGGAAAAACTGGGAGAAGCGCTGTTCATAAAGCTGACGTCCCGGTTCTGCCGTCAAATCGAGCATTCAGATGAGGTTCTGGAACAGATAGAGAGGGCTGCCAGAGAACAGAGAAGCTTTCGTCAGGAGGTATTTTTGATTAATCTTCTAAATTAATAAGACAGATTTAGAAAATTTTAAAATAATTCTTAATTGGGAAATAGAAAACTAAAGAAAACGTAAGGAAAAGGAAATTGACGCAGTATTCTTCCGGAAGTATCCTATTAGAAGAAAAGTAAACAGAAAAAAACGCCGGGGAGGCCCTGATATATCAGCGCATGATAGAAAGGAATGTCCCCGGCGTCTTTAGGATAGGGGAGAAGAATGGACGAAAAAAACAGAAAAAAGAATCATAGAAGGATCAAAAGGGCAGGCGTTTCGCTGCTGGCTTTATGGGTGATGGCATCGGCAGGGCTTGCAGGCTGCAGTGTCAGCCACAGAACAGCAGAGCTGTCTGCCGATCTGACACAGCCAGGACAGGAAGTGCAGGAGGCAAAGACAGAGGAGGAAGAATTAGACTTTCGCCGCAGGTTTTATGCAGCCAGCCCGGATAATCTTCAGCTTTTGGAAGCAGAGGAATTGGAGAGATGGGAGAAATCAGAAAAGAGAGAGGAGGAGCTGGGAGAAGGGAAATCTGGCTGGGGAACTGTGCTTGCAGACTTTCCTGATTTACAGGTAACTATGTACGGATACCTGGATCCGGAAAAGCCCTTTCAGGGAGTGATGATTCGATGCGGGGACAGCGTCAGCTATTTTCCGGAGATTGTGTATATGTCGGATTCCTGCCAGATGCCGGACGTGGAGCCAGACAGCAGCGGCTCGATGTTTACCGTATCATTCCATTCTGAGACAGGAACGAAGAGAAGCAGGGACTTACTTTGTGTATTTTTCAAGAGCGAATCAGGAACCATGACAGCTGACTTTTTTACAGAAGAGGATTATCTCAGCCAGATGGGAAATAGGTTTTCCCTGAGTATCCAGAAGGGAGAACAGAAAGGAACACTGATCCGGCAGGACGGGAAGGAACTGGGCCAGGCAGATTTAAGCTGGGCTGGCGAGGAGGAAATTACGGGACTGAATGTTGCTGACAGGGTGCATATTACGCTTGGAAGTCCAGTACAGATGGATGTGGAGATAGGGATTACGGCAAATGGAAAAGAGCCCCGCTATAAGGAAGGGCTTACAGTGACGGCTCCCATCGAAATACTTATCCGCACTTATGAGGATGGAAGCAGGGGAGCAGAATTTCTTGTAGGAGAGGTGGAACAGAAGGCGGAAGAAACAGAAGCAGAAGAAACAGAAGCGGCAGAGGGAGGCGCAGCGGACAGGGAAGAAAGGGGATAAGAAAAATCAGAGCCGGGGGAGTCATAGAGAATAAGCTGTCTGTATAGACTGAATTGAGGAAGCAGACGCACAAGGCAGGTACAGGTATGAGAGAAGTAATCTTCCAGGTGATGGACTCATGGGGCAGTATCGGCATTTTTGCATTAATTCTCATTGAAAATCTTTTTCCGCCTATTCCTTCAGAAGTGATTTTGACATTCGGAGGCTTTATGACGACCTATACAGGTATGACAGTGGGAGGCGTGATAGGAGCTGCTACAGCTGGTTCGGCAGCAGGAGCTGCAGTTCTCTACGGAGCCGGGCGTCTTGCCACCCCAGGCCGTCTGGAATACTTTCTTGGAGGCAGGATGGGGAAGCTTCTCCATTTTCAGAAGGAAGATGTAGCGGATGCAGAAGACTGGTTTGAGAAAAAAGGAAAATCAGCCGTATTTTTCTGCCGGTGTGTCCCCATCATCAGAAGCCTGATTTCGATCCCGGCAGGAATGGCAGGAATGCCGTTTGGGATTTTTTTGCTGCTGACAATAGGGGGAAGCCTGATCTGGAATACTGCTTTGATCTGTGCCGGGGCTGCGGCCGGAGCCTCCTGGGAACGGGTGATGGAAACAGTGAATACCTATTCCAATGCAGTCCTGTGGGCTGCAGCAGCAGGACTGGCCACTGTCTGCCTGATTAAAAAGGGAAAAAACAGAGCGAAAAGAAAAGGAAAAGAGAAACACGAAAAATAATAAATCCCCGCAAAGTCCGGCATCTGCGGATCTCTGCAGGGATCAAAAAAATGCGTCTGATAGGAATCGAACCTACGCACACGGCTCCGGAGGCCATTGCTCTATCCACTGAGCTACAGACGCATCGATGATATTTTACTATAGTTCATGTAAAAAAGCAAGTGTTTTAAGGGAAAAGTTATTTGCTTTTTACGAGCAGTTTTGCTAAAATACGTAGAGAAAAGACAGGAGGCAGGAAAATGGGAAGAAGCAGAAAAAAACCGTCCGGACAGCCTATGTCAGATAAAGAGCTTCGCAAATTTGGAATTCTGCTGGCCGTCCCCCTTTTGATTTTGGCGCTGGCAGCTGTGCTTCTGGCAGCGGGATTTCTGAAAGAGGCAGGAAAGGGAGGACAGCCGGAACTGGAAACACGGCTGGATTCAGAGGGGACGGAACAGGACGTGGTAATTGAACCAGATACGAAGGAGTATCATTATGATTTTGGAGGAAGCATTCTGGAGAGAGATGCCCATCATGAGATTAACCAGCTGATGGAGGAGTATTTCCGCGCTGTCTCAGAGTGCGATATGGATACGTTCCTGAATCTTTTTACATCCCAGGATACCTCCCAGGAGGAGCAGTTCCGGCAGTCTTTTGAGAAACAGAAAGAATATATCGCCGGCTATGAAAATATTTCCTGCTACACGGTAAAGGGACTGACAGAAGATTCCTATGTGGCTTATGTTTCCTATGATGTGCGCTTTTCCGGAGTGGACACGCCTGCTCCGTCTCTGGTGGAGGTCTATGTGGAAAAATGCAGCGATGGGCAGTGGCGGATTTTTGATGGAGAAAAGACGCCGGAGCTGGAGGCATATCTGGAAGCGGTAAACAGAAATGAGGATACGGTGCTGTTGGGAAAGCAGATCGACCAGGCTAAGGAGGCGGCTATGAACGCAGACGAAGAGCTGAAAGGGCGAATTCTGTTTATGGAACAGGGGCCGGGATATATGCAGGGCGAGGAATCAGAAGATACAAATAGATAGAAAAGAGGCTGAATAAACATGAATGTAAAGGAT
Source organism: Lachnospiraceae bacterium AM93-12TA (assembly GCA_027698105.1). Taxonomy (GTDB): domain Bacteria; phylum Bacillota; class Clostridia; order Lachnospirales; family Lachnospiraceae; genus Otoolea. Next base: position 16,550 of record JAQERH010000024.1, on the reverse strand, counting down.
TTTTACTTTGATTTACCCCAGGAATTAATTGCCCAGGATCCGCTGGAGGATCGGGCATCCTCCAGGCTTTTAGTACTGGATCGGGAGACAGGAGAGGTAACCCACCGGAAATTCCGTGATATTTTAGGATACCTGAATCCGGGAGACTGTCTGGTCATTAACGATACAAAGGTAATTCCGGCCAGACTGATTGGAAGCAGAGAGGGAACAAATGCTAAAATTGAGGTTCTGCTTCTGAAACGCAGAGAAAACGATATCTGGGAAACTCTCGTAAAACCTGGGAAAAAGGCGAAGCCAGGCACAGTCATTAACTTTGGAGACGGACTTTTAAAGGGAACAGTGATTGATGTAGTGGAGGAAGGAAACCGCCTGATACAGTTTTCCTATGAGGGAATTTTTGAGGAGATCTTAGATCGTCTGGGCCAGATGCCTCTGCCGCCCTATATTACGCACCAGCTGCAGGATAAGAACCGCTATCAGACAGTTTATGCCAAACACGAAGGTTCTGCGGCAGCGCCTACAGCAGGACTCCACTTTACTAAGGAACTTTTGCAGGAGATTGAGGATCAGGGCGTGAAAATTGCTCATGTAACACTCCATGTAGGACTGGGAACTTTCAGACCTGTGAAGGTGGAAAATGTGCTGGATCACCATATGCATTCTGAGTTTTACATGGTAGAGGAGTCGGAAGCAGAGAAGATTAACCAGACAAAGAAGGATGGGGGAAGGGTCATCTGCGTAGGAACCACCAGCTGCCGGACCATCGAGTCAGCCAGTGATGAAAATGGAATTTTGAAGGCCGGAAGCGGCTGGACGGATATTTTTATTTATCCGGGATATCAGTTTAAGATTCTGGACTGCCTGATCACAAATTTCCATCTTCCAGAATCCACTCTCGTCATGCTGGTGTCAGCTCTGGCAGGCCGGGAGCATGTACTGGCAGCCTATGAGGAAGCTGTGAAGGAGAGATACAGGTTCTTCAGCTTCGGGGATGCAATGTTTATAAAATAAGATAGGAATTGCAGAAAAGGAGAAGCGTTCACGCTCCAATTGGAAGTCGCTGAACGCTTCTCCTTTTCTATTTTTTATTTCTGCGCCGGTGTAGATAACAAAAAAGACACCAGATTTCTGAATTTACAGAAAACTGATGTCTTTTCCCATTTAACTGGGGTACAAGGATTCGAACCTTGAAATGACGGAGTCAGAGTCCGTTGCCTTACCATTTGGCGATACCCCAACGACGAGTGTTATTATACGACATGAAAGTTATTTCGTCAACACTTTTTTTGAAAAAATATAAAAAAAATATGAAAATCTAAAAACAGTGACAGTAACTGCATGGACAAGCGTCACAGGATCCGATATAATAGGAGGGTACGATAGAAGGCGGATAGAGAATCTTCCAGAGGGGTGAAGTATTATGTATACATTTGAGAGCAGAGTCCGATACAGTGAGACAGATGAGACAGGCAGATTGTCAGTGACAGGAATTATGAATTATTTCCAGGACTGTTCCACTTTTCAGTCTGAAGACCTGCATATGGGGATTTCCTATCTGGAGGAAGAAAAACGGGCCTGGTGGCTGAATTCCTGGCAGATTGTGATTGACAGATATCCGGTTCTTGGGGAGAGGATTCAGATTTCTACTTATCCGCATAAATTTAAAGGCATTTACGGATACAGGAATTTTCTGATTAGAGATGAAAGCGGAACTGTAATTGTAAAGGCGGATTCCTGCTGGTTTTTCTATGACTTGGAGAAGGGCTGTCCTGCCAGAGTGACGCCTAAGGAGATTCAGGGCTATGGGGAATGTGAGGAGCCGCTTCCTATGCCTGAGGCGCCGAGAAAGATACGTCTCCCGGAGAACTACTGGGAGGAAAAACCAGTGGAGGCGTCCAGACACCATCTGGACACGAACCTGCATGTAAATAACGCCCAGTATGCAGAAATTGCCAGGGAATTTCTTCCGGAGGATTTTGAGATACAGGAACTTCAAATCGAATATAAAAAGGCGGCTGTACTGGGGGATCGAATGTTTCCGCGAATCAGCAGAGATGAAAACGGCTACACGGTTTCGCTTACAGGGGAGGATGGAACGCCGTTTGCAAATATGTACCTGAAGGGCAGCTGCCGCGGCAGCCGGAATGAACAGGAAAAAAGAGAGGACGAATGACATGATTGAATTAGGAAGGAAACAGGAACTTAAGGTGCTCAGAGAAAAGGAATTTGGCGTATATCTGGGAGAGCAGGAGCATCCAGAGGCGTCAATACTGCTTCCTAAAAAGCAGGTTCCGGATGGGACAAAGATAGGGGACAGCATTCATGTATTTATTTATAAGGATTCTGAGGATCGTCTGATTGCCACTACGGCTGAGCCGAAGCTGGAGGCAGGACAGACTGCGCTTTTAAAGATAAAGGAAATTACTAAGATTGGCGCTTTTCTGGATATGGGACTGGAGAAAGATCTGCTTCTTCCATTTAAGGAGCAGACGGCAAAGCTCCGGGCAGGAGAGGAGTGCCTTGTGGCTCTGTATGTAGATAAGAGCAGCCGTCTGGCGGCAACCATGAAGGTGTATCCGTATCTTCAGACTGCAGAAGGCTTCAGAAAGGATGACAAGGTAACGGGGCGTGTCTATGAAATCAATGACAGGCTGGGTGTTTTCGTAGCTGTGGATGACAAATATTACGGCATGATTCCAGCGAAAGAGGTATTTCGCACGTTCCGGATCGGCGAGGTGATAGAAGCCAGGATTACGAAAATCCGCCCGGACGGAAAGCTGGATTTGAGCTGCCGGGAAAAGGCATATCTGCAGATTGATAAGGATGCAGAGGATATATTAAAGGTGATTGATGAGTTCGACGGGGCGCTTCCATTTAGTGATAAGGTATCTCCAGAGGTGATTAAGCGGGAATTTAATCTGAGCAAAAACGCGTTTAAAAGGGCAGTGGGACATCTTCTGAAGGAAGGAAAAATTGAGATCACAGAGAACTCTATCTTAAGAAAATAGCATCAGCTGGAAACAGCGGGCTTACATTTTAAATTACTATATTTTAGGAGGAAAACAGCTATGAAACAGGTAATCAGCACAGAGAAAGCGCCGGCAGCTATCGGACCTTATTCCCAGGCTATCGAGGTAAACGGAATGGTTTACACCTCCGGCCAGATCCCTGTCAATCCAGCTACAGGAGAGATTGCAGAGACTATCGAGGAACAGGCCAGACAGGTGATGGAGAATGTGAAAAATCTTCTTGCCGCAGCAGGAGCCAGCATGGATCAGGTGGTAAAGACTACTGTATTTATTAAAGATATGAATGATTTCGGAAAAATCAATGAGATTTATGCTGAGTATTTTAAGGGCGCCTGCCCGGCCCGTTCCTGTGTGGAGGTAGCGAGACTCCCTAAGGATGTGTTAATGGAGATGGAGGCAGTGGCAGCCAAACAGTAAAAAAATAAGACAGAATGATAGAACTGGCTATAATGAAACGATCCCCCGGAGAGAGCGCTCTTCGGGGGTTTTTCAGAATTATGGATCACATAGGAATGACTGATGTCAGCAAAGATATAATTTTTGGAACAATACGGGCTGTTTCTGCGTTTTAGCTGCCGGGGGTTTGACAGCGGTTTTTAGCACATTTTTTTCCATGCATTCGCCACAGCAGCCCTCCATATGCGGCGCTGATGACAGCCCCCTGTCCGGCCAGATACAGAAAGCCGTTCATTCCCTCTTCTTTAAGACATGACAGAACGGGAGTACAGAACTTCAGAAATCCTATAGATGCTGCCAGACACAGACAGGGTTTTAGAATCATTTCCCATGGCTGTATGGAGATTCTGACTTCTGTGTTCAGGCAGGACAGATGGAGAAGGGCCAGCAGCAGTTCGCTGAGAAGAAGCCCGTAGAAATAGGCTCTCATACCTATCTGGGGAATACCAAATATTACAAAGGCCAGATTCAGCAGCATGGAGACTGCATTGTGTAAAAAGACAGAAGAGGTTTTTCCAAGACCATTTAAAATACTTCCCATGGTGGTGGAAATATACATAAAAGGGCAGAGCCATGCCAGTACCGCGATATACCGTCCTGCTGTTTTATTTTTGAAAACAGTCATGCCAAGTTCCGGTCCCAGAAGGGTGAACAGGCCGATGCAGAAAATACCCATATAGAGGCTGTAGCGCAGCGCCATGGAGATGGTATGTTCAATCCGGCTGCTGTTTTCCTGGGCTTGAGCCTCCGCCACAGTAGGCAGCAGAACCACCGCCAGGGAATTCGTGACAGCAGAGGGAAAAAAGATAAAGGGGAGGGCCATGCCAGTCAGGACTCCGTAGATACTCAGGGCGTCAAACCGGCTCAGTCCAAAGGCAGTCAGACGGTTGGGAATAAAGATGGCTTCCAGGCTCTGAAGGCAGTTTAGAATCAGCCGGTTTCCCATGAGAGGAAGAGCCATGGCCATTAAGGGCACAGCCATGGCTGAAAAAGAAGGGGAACTGTCCTGTGACAGACGGCTGTCCTTTTGTTTTTTTATTCCATTTTCCGAAACTGCATAGCTCAGATAGCTGTAAACTGCGGAGGCTGCTTCTCCGATCATCATTCCCCAGACAGCGACAGAGACCGTAACAGGGCGGCCGTTCCCGTTCAGCACCTGGGTCATGAGAAATACGGCGCCCATTCGTATCAGCTGCTCCGCGACTTGGGACAGTGCCGGAACGGCTGTCCGTTTCATACCATAATAGTAGCCACAGATGCAGGCGTGGACAGAAGAAAAGGGAATAGACAAAGCCATAACAGGAAGCAGGGGCGTGCAGGCTGGCTCTAAAAGCACATAACGGGCCAGTATAGGGGCTGACTGCCAGATAAGAAGGGTAAGAACTGCAGAGATAGACAGAGAAATAAAAAGTCCTGTTCGAAGCGCTGTCCGCCCTGCCTGCTCATTTCTGGCCACCAGACGTGAAATAGAGGTCTGGATTGCTCCGCAGCAGAGGGCAAAGGCGATGGAATGGATGGGAAACACCATCTGATAGATGCCAAGTCCCTCTGCGCCGATAGCCCTGGACAGAAAAATCCGGTAAAAAAATCCAAGAATGCGGCTTAGAAATCCGGCCCCTGTCAGAAGAATAGTTCCTGTAATTAAAGGATTCTTTTTCATAAAAACACCCGGTATGGGGAATTAATATTATTATATTTTTATAAATAAGAATTATTACTACTTGTGTTTCCCAGAAATTTCTATATAATAGTAAACGTAGATGAAGCTTTTACCTTTATTCCTACAAAATAAAACGAAAGGCGGATTTAAAATGAAACAGTTAATTTATCTTGACAATGCGGCGACTACAAAGACCCGTCCAGAGGTAGTGGAGGCTATGCTTCCGTATTTCACTGAGCAGTATGGAAACCCTTCTTCTGTCTATGATTTTTCAGCAGGTCCCAAGAAGGCCATTGCAGATGCCAGAGAGACGATTGCCAGATCTCTGGGAGCAAAGACAAATGAGATCTATTTTACAGCAGGCGGAACAGAGTCTGACAACTGGGCCTTAGTGGCTACAGCGGAGGCTTACCGGGCCAAGGGAAACCACATTATCACATCAAAAATAGAGCATCACGCGATTCTTCATACCTGCCAGTACCTGGAAAGCAGAGGCTTTGAGGTGACATATCTGGATGTGGATGAAAATGGCGTTGTAAAATTAGAGGAGCTTAAAAAGGCGATTCGTCCTGAGACCATTTTGATCTCCATCATGTTTGCCAATAATGAAATTGGAACGATTCAGCCTGTTAAGGAGATCGGATCCATTGCTAAGGAGCATGGAATCTTATTCCATACAGATGCAGTGCAGGCATTTGGACATCTTCCGATTCAGGTGGATGAATGCCATATTGATATGCTCAGCGCCAGCGGGCATAAGCTGAACGGCCCCAGAGGAATCGGCTTCCTTTATATTCGAACAGGCGTGAAATCCCGCTCCTTTATTCACGGCGGAGCCCAGGAGAGAAAGCGTCGCGGCGGTACAGAGAATACTCCTGGAATCGTAGGACTTGCCAAGGCCTGCGAGATTGCCATGAATTCTATGGAAGAACGTACAAACAGAGAGAAAGAGCTGAGAGATTATCTGATTGATCGGGTGCTGAAGGAGGTCCCCTACACAAGACTGAACGGCCATCCGGTAAACCGGCTTTCCAATAATGCCAATTTTGCATTTCAGTTTATTGAGGGAGAGTCTCTGTTAATCATGCTTGATATGGACGGTATCTGCGGTTCCAGCGGATCTGCATGTACCTCAGGCTCTCTGGATCCGTCCCATGTGCTGTTAGCCATCGGACTGCCTCACGAGATTGCCCACGGTTCTCTTCGCCTTACCTTAAACGAAGAGATTACAAAGGAGCAGTTAGATTACACAGTGGAGAGCATTAAGAAGATCGTGGATAGGCTGCGCTCCATGTCTCCTCTCTATGAGGATTTTATGAAGCATCAGAATCGATAACAAGGAATGTAATGACAGATAAAACAGAATAGGAGAATTGCCATGTATTCAGAGAAAGTAATGGATCATTTCCAGAATCCGAGAAATGTGGGAGAAATAGAGAACGCCAGCGGAATGGGTACGGTAGGAAACGCCAAGTGCGGAGATATCATGAGAATTTACCTGGATATCGATGAGAACCAGATTATCAGAGACGTAAAGTTTAAAACCTTCGGCTGCGGAGCTGCTGTGGCGACCAGCAGTATGGCGACAGAGCTTGTAAAGGGTAAATCCATTCAGGAAGCCATGCAGGTGACAAATAAAGCTGTTATGGAAGCCCTGGACGGACTTCCGCCAGTAAAGGTACACTGTTCTCTTCTGGCAGAGGAAGCGATTCACGCGGCCCTTTGGGACTATGCAGAGAAGAACGGAATTCAGATTGAAGGACTTGAGAAGCCAAAATCTGATATCAGTGAGGAAGAAGAGGAAGAAGAGTATTAATTCCATGGAAAAGAGGAAGGTAGTAGTAGGCATGTCCGGAGGAGTCGACTCCTCCGTGGCTGCCTGGCTTTTAAAGAAACAGGGCTACGATGTAATTGGCGTAACCATGCAGATCTGGCAGGATGAAGAGCGTCAGACAGAGGAGGAAAACGGGGGATGCTGCGGTCTGAGCGCAGTGGATGATGCCAGAAGAGTGGCATCAAAGCTTGAAATTCCTTACTATGTGATGAACTTTAAGCAAGAGTTTCGTAAATATGTAATGGACTATTTTGTGGACGAATATCTGAATGCCAGAACGCCTAACCCCTGCATTGCCTGCAACCGGTTTGTAAAATGGGAGGCGCTTTTGAAGAGGAGCCTGGATATAGGAGCCGATTACATTGCCACAGGCCATTATGCCAGGATTGAGCAGCTTCCAAACGGCCGCTATGCCCTGAGAAAATCTGCAACGGCAGAAAAGGATCAGACCTATGCCCTTTACAGCCTGACTCAGGAGCAGCTCTCACGCACCCTGATGCCGGTGGGAGAATTTACCAAGGACGAGATCAGGGCTATGGCCAGAGAATTAGATCTTCAGACTGCAGACAAGCCTGACAGCCAGGAGATCTGTTTTATTCCAGATCATGACTATGCAAAATTCATTGTCGAGGATACCAAGAGAGAGCTTCCCGAGGGGAATTTTGTAGATCAAAACGGAAAGGTGCTGGGCCGTCACAGGGGACTGATTCACTATACAGTGGGACAGAGAAAAGGACTCAACCTGTCCATGGGACACCCTGTATTCGTGGTAGAGCTTAGGCCGGAGACCAATGAGGTGGTAATCGGGGAGAGCCAGGACGTATTCTCAAAAACCCTTCGCTGCAGCCGTCTGAACTGGATGGCAGTGGACGGACTGCATGGGCAGGAGATGCGCTTTACGGCTAAGATCCGCTACGGCCACAAAGGGGCCGCCTGTACTGTCAGAGAAGTGGGACCTGATTTAGTGGAATGTGAATTTGACGAGCCCCAGAGGGCGATAACACCGGGCCAGGCCGTTGTATTTTATGACGGAGAATATGTGGCCGGGGGAGGTACAATACTGTGATTGGCAGAAAAGGAGCAGGGAAGAAAGAAAGGACAGGAATGATAAGCCTGTCCTCATCCCGATATGCGGAAAACAGAGAAGGAAAAGGAAGAAGCAGAAAGCAGAGTTTCTCTGATCGCCGGCGTCAGGAAAAGCGCCGGGCAGGGGCTTTGCTGTCGGCTCTTTTTCTCGTGTGCATGACAGGTATTTTCGGCCTGGGAAGCTTTCTTGGCAATCCTGTTCTGCTTGGACTGCAGTCGCCGGAACAGGGAGCCAGACAGGCAGAAGAGAAGTCTTTGGTGCAGATGCCTCCGATGGCAGAGAAAGCGCTGGAAAGAGAGCAGAAGGCCCCTGGAAACTGCGCGGCGCCAGAAATCCTTCCGGAAAATAATATAGTCTACTTAAATGACACTCTTGCAGGGCTGACCGACAGCCAGCTGAATGCGCTGGCTGTTTTCGGAAAACAGCAGGGGGAGCCGGAAATTGGACATATGGAGAATGATCTGACGACATCCAATGGCTTTGAGAGCAGGGACGATCAGGTTGTTGTTCAAGGAGACGGAGTGAATCTTCGGGCGGAAAGCCAGACAGAGAGCCGCATCCTTGTTCAGCTAAAGACAGGAGACGTACTTCAGCGAACAGGTGAGAACGGGGAATGGAGCCGGGTTGTCTATGAAGGAACCGAGTGCTATGTGTCGAACCAGTTTATGGAGGTGAAACAGCCAGAGGAAGCTCAGAACGGTGGGGCGGGAGTTCTTTCCGCTGCAGCTTCAGATGGCGATGAGCTGGTGAGAGCGGCGTCAGATGGAGAAATTCAGCCATTCAGCCATGGACCGGTGATAGTGATTGACGCAGGACATCAGAATAAGGAAAATATCAGGAAGGAGCCGGCAGGGCCGGATTCCTCCAGGATGACTCAGAAAATGGAGGCAGGGGCAGTCGGAAGCTTTCTGGGACTTAGAGAATGCGATGTTACGCTGGCTATTGCAGAGAAGACAAAGCAGATTCTGACAGAAAGAGGCTATCAGGTAGTTATGGCCAGGGAGAGCAATGATGTGAATATGAGCTGGGCAGAGCGCTCCAGGCTGGCAAAAAAAAGCGGAGCCAAGGCGCTGATTCATATTCATGCCCACAGCCAGGAGAGCACCTCTGTTACAGGTATACTGGCTTCCTGCCAGTCCTCAGGAAATCCCTATAATGGAGAACTGGCTTCAGAGAGCTATGCTCTGTCAAGCTGTATTGCAGGAAGCGTCAGTCAGGCTACAGGAGCGAAGAACCGGGGAGTGAAAAGGACAGACGCGTCCAGTGAGATTAACTGGAGCCAGGTTCCGGTTACCGTACTGGAGACGGGCTTTCTCAGCAATCAGCAGGAGGAGCTTTTGCTTTCCCAGGAGGAGTATCAGTCTCGGATTGCAGCAGGAATTGCAGACGGACTGGATCAGTTTATTGCCGGAGGCCGGTAAACGCTGGAAGACATTTGTTGTGCAGATGGTGAAAACCAGGTGACAAATGCAGAAAAATCTAGTATAATAAAAAACGCCGCCTGATTTTCAGGCGGCAATATCAGGAGACGTAGCGAAGCGGCCGTAACGCGGCGCACTCGAAATGCGTTTGTCGGTTCATCCCGGCACGTGGGTTCGAATCCCACCGTCTCCGCTTGAAACCCTTGTAAATCAAGGGTTTTTCTTATTTCTGGAAAAAGAGAAGCCACCCGGAAAAGGGCGGGCCTGCAAAAAACAGCCGCCACAATTTCACAGTGACGGCTGACATCGTAAAGATGTGAAGTTTGTAAATAACTGGGGGGCAGACTGCTTTTGTGGCTTGCCGGAGCAGGCGGTCTGCTATTTGTTTTTTGTGTCCAGATTATAGAGAAGAGAAACGTCAGTCAGCTCTCTCTCCAGAGTTCCCTCCGCCGGATGCTTGTGCTCAGCCTCCGCTGCTTTTGTTTCTGTATCAAAGTGATAGAGGGAAGACGCTACGTTTACCTCGTGAATTAAATCCTTCTTATCGTTCTCAGACATAGTTACCATCCTTTCAAGTGAGTATTGTCTTTGTTTTTAATGTGTATGAAAAGCGCTGCAGGTATGATTTACCTGCTGAATGGAACGCTTTTTTTCAAAGGCACGTTCCCTTTGAATGCACTCAGTATAGCACCGGAAATTGAATTGTCAATAGGTGAAAAACGATTTTTTGTACCTTTTTTAGAACAATTTTCCTGCTATAAACAGACAATAATAGCAGGTTTAATTTTCTGTTTATGCATTTCGTCAAAAGGACGAAACAAGGGGAAAAAGAGAAAAAAATTTTGGCAAAGAATATGAACAGGGAAAATAATAAAAAAACGGAGGATTGCCCATGAATGTGCTGATTGTGCTCCGTGGTCTGACAGTCACGCCTCCTTTACTTTCCACTGCTCCTGTACTATAATAAAACATTAAGAAAACACTGGGAGAACAGTTTAAATTTAACATATTATGAAGAAACATGTATTTTGGCACGCAGCGCTGCTTCTTTATACAGCGTTTATTTACTCGAATTCTCTGACACCTGCGGATTTGTCTTCCCAGGAAAGCGGAGCAGTTCTCAGGATGCTCCATTCTGTTTTGGGAGAGCTGGGGCTTGCCGCTCCCTGGCTTACAGAGCATGTGGTCAGAAAGTGCGCTCATTTTGGGGAATATTTCATCCTGGGACTGCTTTTGACCAAGAGCCTGAATCATACAAAACTGAAAGGCCAGGGAAGGGTTTGGGGACAGTTGTATCTGACGACAGCCCTTCCATTTATAGACGAGACGCTTCAGCTGTTTACACCAGGGCGTTCCGGACAGATCAGCGATGTGTGGCTGGATATGGGAGGAACGGCCGCAGGAACAGTTCTGTTTTTCCTGACAGTTGCGGTGATCCGGCACGCTGGACAGAAACGCCGGCGCAGTGAAACAGAATCTGCGGATCCAGAAATGTGAATAGAATAGAGTAAATGGGAGAATGATTCAGTGTATAGAAATATTAAATTGATCCTTCAGTATGATGGAAGCCGGTACGGGGGATGGCAGAAGCAGGGAAACAGCCAGAATACGATTCAGGGAAAACTGGAGAGTATTTTAGAGAGAATGACAGGAGAAGCGGCTTCAGTGCAGGGTTCTGGCCGTACCGATACAGGTGTTCATGCGCTGGGACAGACGGCCAATGTCCGTCTGAACGAGGATTGTTTCAAAAACAACAAAAATCCAGAATTTTTAAAAATTTTAAATCATTTTCATGGTTCAGATAAATGTTCCAAGGCAGTTATGGAATATCTGAACCAGTATCTTCCGGAAGACATAGCGGTGATTGGGGCAGAGGAGGTTTCAGAACGGTTTCACAGCCGTTTGAGCGCTGTGTCAAAGACTTATCTCTACCGGATCGATACAGCAGGGAAAAAGAATGTGTTTGAGCGGAAGTATGTGTATGGACTGGGAGAGGAGCTGGATATTGACGCTATGAGAGAAACAGCAGAGCTTCTTGTGGGAACCCATGACTTCCGCGGTTTTTCTTCTCTGAAGCGGACAAAAAAATCTACTGTGCGTACACTGCAGAGTATCGGGATAGAGCAAAAAGGAAGCGTAGTGGAACTTTCCTTCACAGGGGATGGATTTCTCTACAACATGGTCCGGATTCTGACAGGAACGCTTTTGGAAGCAGGGCTTCATAAACGTACACCTCAGTCCGTCAAGGAGGTGTTCAAGACTCTGGAACGGGAAGAGGCAGGTTTTACAGCGCCGGCAGAGGGCCTGTTCTTAAAGAGCGTGCAGTATGAGTAAGCCGGCGCAGGGGAAGAGAGTAGAAGAAAAAGAGGAATAAAATAAAAAAGTTTGCGGCAGATGCAATAATAAATGAATTTGCTGCATTAAACTATATAGAAAGGAAACAAAATCCATGTTTTTGATGGGGATGTTTGCCGTCCTGGAGGAGCCGGAAAACTATGGGCGACTCAGCGATGAAAAGCTTTTGCTGAAGGTCGCAAAGGGCGATCAGGAGGCTTTTCGCCAGTTATATCAGAATACGGATAAAACCATGTACAGCTTTATTCTGTCTATTGTGAGGAATCCGCAGGATGCAGAGGAGATCATGCAGGAAACATATCTGCGGGTATGGACTTCCGCAGGAGGCTATCAGTCACAGGGAAAGCCCCTGGCCTGGATGTTTACCATAGCCAGAAATCTCTGCTATATGCGGTTTAGAGATCAGAAGCATGAGTCGGACATGGGACTTTCGGATCTTTCGGAGATGGAGACAGGAGAATTCTGCCCGCAGATAGAGAATGCAGCCGATAAGGTAGTGCTTCAGGCAGCTCTTCACATTCTGAAGGAAGAGGAACGGCAGATTGTACTGCTACATACGACAGCTGGACTTAAGCACAGGGAAATTGCTGCAGATTTGGGGATGCCTTTGGCTACCGTGCTGTCTAAGTACAACCGGGCTATGAAGAAATTAAAAAATCATTTGAGAGAGGGGTGATAACATTGTCCGATGGATATGAAAAATGGAATAATGACGAAATTGCCAGCCATTTAAAATCGGCGGTGGAAACCCTGACTCCCAATGTGCTTGATAAAATTGATTTAAGTGCTCCGCAGCTTTTATATACGGAGCCGCCGAGGCATTTGAGGACATACCGGAAGATGCACCGTGTGGTTACAGCTGCCGCCGCCTGCCTTTGCATAGCAGCTCTGTACGGAGGAGGTATGCGCTGGCAGAACACAAGGGTGGAATCGGTGATTGGTCTGGATGTAAATCCCAGTATTGAGATTTCTGTCAATAGGAAGGACAGGATTCTGGAGGCAGAGCCATTAAATGACGACGGAGCTGCCGTACTGGCAGATATGGATCTGGATGGAGTGGATTTGAATATAGGTGTGAACGCGATTATCGGTTCCATGGTTCGTTGCGGCTATCTGGACGAGCTGGATAATGCGATTCTTGTCACTGTGTCGAATGACGATAAAGAGAAAGCTTCTGTGCTTCGGCAGGACGTGGTGACAGACATAGAGAGTTCCCTGGAGGCTCACAAGGTAAATGCTGTTGTCTATGATCAGCAGGCTACAGACATGAAGGAAATTACGGAGATTTCAGAGCTGTATGGAATTTCTTACGGAAAGGCATGTTTTCTCTACGAGCTGGTGGAGGAGAATGGTCTGACAGAAAAGGAATTGAAATCCTTTGCTTCTATGACTATGGAGGAGATTGCGAAGGAGATTGCGGAGAGAGCCTATCAGGTAGGAGCAGACACCGGAAGAGAGGATCCGCCGGCGGGAACGACTGTAGTTACGCGGCCAGAGCCGTCTGAGTCTTCTTCTGAAACAGAGGAATCCTCATCCGAGAGCCAGTCTTCGTCTGAGACGGAGAGCGCAAAGCCGCCGGCTTCTTCAGCGGTTCCTCAGACGCCGTCTGAAACAGAGGAATCCCCAGAGGATGAGCAGGGCGGAAAGAAAGCCAAAATCGACTATACAGATTATTATGAAGGCATGCTGGAGATTGTCTTTAAGGAAAAGGTAAAATGGAAAAATCCTACTGTATCTGTAACAGATGCAGACGGTGTAAGCTATGCCGCCAGAATTACAGATACAGGCTCTGACAGCTGCCAGATAGAGATAAGCGGCCTTGCAGGCGGCCAGTCCTATACGTTTATTTTGAATGGGGTAAAGCCCAGGGAAAACGGTTCCTACAGTTCCGTAAAGGGAACATTTGACGCGCCGGATATCAGCGGAGACGCTATGGAGAACGGTTCGGATGCGGAGGAGGACGAGGAGAACGAAAAGCCTGAGCCAGAGAAAGAAGAATCTGGAAAGGAGCCGGAATCTTCGTCTGAAGAGCAGACACAGACAGACGCAGAAACAGGAGAAAGCGGATTAGAGACATCAGAAGGTATAGAGACCCTTCCGGCCCAGACAGAAGGGACTCAGGGAGCATAGAATAGAAACAGGAACTGCTTAGGCAGAACCGTGCCGGATCCGGCATACAGCCGGAGTGCTGTGCGGTTCTGCCATTTTCTTTGTCTTGACGGATGAAATACTGTTTTTTATAATAAGCATAGATTTTAAAGAAAAACCGAAGCATTTAAAGATGCAGGAGAAAAGAATTGAAAAACAGAGAAAAACACATAGAGAAAGCAGAAAAGGGAACATACCGCAGGGAACGGGAAGAATATCTGGATCAGCTTGACCATCAGAGGCGGAAGCGGAAGCACCATGCACTGCTTTTGGGGATAATTGCTCTGGGAATGATTTTGTTTGCAGCAGTATGTACTATTTCCATGAAACTTGAAGAAATTCACTCTAAAAAGCAATATGTGAAAAGCTATACGGAACAGAGGGGAGATCTTCTGGGAATGGAACTGGAAAATGGAAGAGCAGAAATGACCAGTCTCAGAGAGTCTTTAGAGAGGATTAGCCGTTGGGATACAGTAGAAGACTTCTTGAAGAAAAAAAGAGAAGTTTACCAGCTGGATTTTCTGGCTGTGTATGACAGTGCAGACGGTATTTTTCTGATAGATGGGGAAGCAGGTGAATTAAGAAGCGCCGAAGATTTCTGTGCCAGCGAATTGTCAAAACGGGCAGTTTGGCAGGGAACGTGTACAGCAGATATTGTAAACGGCAGCCTGTTCTACGCCGTCCCGATCATGGAGGATGGTACTGTGAGAGGGATGCTCTGGGGCGGAGACGGGACAGACAGCCTGAACAGAATTTTAAGTGAAAAAGCATTTAACGGAGAGAGTATAAGTTTCCTGGTTGATGGAAACGGAAGGGAACTTCTGGCCTCCCAGTCTAAAACCGACAGGGAGCTTTGGAACCAGATACTTCCTCAGGGCGGAGAAAAGGCGCCCTCAGAAGAGGGAAAAATCATGGCAGATGCCCTGGGTTCGGGAGAAAGCGGTGTGTTCCGCTTCCGCGCTCCGAATAATCAGCCATACTACCTGTCCTACGGCCCTACAGGGGTGAATGACTGGATGACTGTTACGATGTTCCCTTCGTCTATTTTCACGGCATTTTCTGATTGGTATGTTCTCTTGATGCTGGGCAGCCTTCTGGCAGCTCTGGCAGTATTCGGCATGTTTTTTCTTCAGCTGCTCAGCAGCTCCAATGACAATGAAAAACGTCTGGAGGAGCTGGCCCTGACAGATGAGGTGACGGGCGGTATTAATAAGATTGATTTTCGGATGAAGTACCATGAGCTGTGCAGAAGAGGGGTGGCGGATCAGTTTGCGGTCGCTTTGCTGGACTGCGTGGATTTTAAGAGCATTAATGAGATTCGCGGCTTAAAGGTAGGCGATGAGATGCTGGCTTATTTTTACCAGGTCATTAACCAGTGCCTGAAACAGGAGCGGGGAGAGTTTGTCTCCCGCACGGAGATGGATTACTTTTTCCTGTGCATAAGAGAAAAGAATCCGGCTGTGATAGAGGAGCGCTTGGAAGAAATGGTAAGGCAGATCAACGAATTTCGCCAGTGTCCTGAACGGAAACTTCCAGGACGCAGGATCATGTTTCGAAGAGGAGTTAGTTTTGTACAGGATAATCAGACAGATATTTCCGCTATCCAGGATCAGGCCAGAATTGCTCTGAAAGGACAGACCGAGGAGGAGAAAGAAGTCTGTGTTTTCTTTGATGCGGCTGCAGCTGCAAAGCTCCAGAGAGAAAGAGAGATTGAGCAGATGTTTGAAAAGGCGGTTCAGAATGAGGAATTTCAGGTGTATTTTCAGCCAAAGGTCAGTCTGAGTCAGAACAGGATTACAGGGGCAGAGGCGCTGGTGCGGTGGAACCGGCCGGGGAACGGAATCATACCGCCTGGAGATTTTATTCCTGTTTTAGAGAGGAGCGGGCAAATCAGAACGCTGGACCGGTATGTGTTTGAGAAGGTCTGCATCTGGCTGGGAAAGAGAAAGCACAGTCTTCAGGAGAACTTTCCTGTCTCTGTCAATCTTTCCAGAAGCAATTTCCTCTATGACAGCTTTTTGGAGGAGTTTATAAAAATTGCAGATCTGCATCAGGCAGATAGGAGTATGATAGAGTTTGAAGTGACGGAAACCGTTTTTTTGACAGAGGAAAATATTCAGAAGGTAAAGAGGGAAATTGGAGCGATCCATGACTGTGGCTTCCGGTGTGCGCTGGACGATTTCGGTGTAGGCTTTTCTTCGCTCACCCTTTTAAAGGATTTCAGCATTGATTCCCTGAAAATGGATCGTTCCTTCTTCCTGGATCTTGACAACAGAAAGACGAGAAATGTGATTAGCTGTGTCCTGGAACTGGCGGAACAGCTGAATATGGAAACGGTGGCAGAGGGAATTGAGACGCAGGTTCAGATTGAGTCCCTGAGAGAACTGGGCTGTGACATTGTGCAGGGCTATTATTTTTCAAGGCCGCTTTCGGAGGAACAGTTTGAAACGTGGGTTCAGGAATTTGAGGCAGCCCATGTCCGGGAGGGCAGAGCATAGAGAAAAAGGAGGAGAAAGATTGAAAATGAGAAGTAGAGGGTATCCATTACCTTAATCGCATC
>JAQERH010000023.1 GCA_027698105.1 Lachnospiraceae bacterium AM93-12TA | reverse complement strand
TAAGTCTATCTTACATCAGTTTGAAGGTTTACACAAACTTTGGGATACTCCCGGTAAATTCGGTTATCTAAACCGCTTTTACCAGCCTTTTTAGATTTAATGCCGTTGCTGATAAGAGGCATTCTTCGATTTCTTTCTGAAGGCCTCTTTTCTGGATTTTATTTCATTTATATTCTCGTTTTAAAACTGCAAATGTCCCTTCTGCCCATATCTTTCTAAAGCGCATGACCCTCAGATAGTTACTGGTCCCTACTTTCTTGCTGTTTCGATAAAATGAGGGATAATAAGCACTTGCATAGATCCGGACTGTACCGAGAACTGTGGCACAAGATGAAAAATGGGGGCAGTTTTTACATTGTTTCTTTGAACGGCTATATAAACGGTAATAGTTCTGGGTTGACTTTTTATAAATTAATTTCTGAAATGCTAACTATTCTCCCTGTCTACATACAAAGCGATCGGTTGCTTCCTCATAACAGAATCCTTTTTTCATTGCATTGTTCTGATATTCACGAATAGCTGTATAACCTTGAATCCCTAATAACTCCAGTCCTCTGTGTACCGCTCCTATATCATATCCGCCATCTAATCCAATTTCCTGATAGTTACAAGGCTGTCCTTTTAAATGTTCCAGGATTATATCACTTTCCTTCCGGTTAGCAGGATAACAATCCACACCGATAATAATTCCATGACTGGTATCCACTGTCCTCTCCGTCAGATACCCCAGCCCCTTTTTACGGGCCTGATGGATATAGCCACACTCTGGATCGGTCCGGCTTTTTAAAAACTCTTTCTCTCTTGTTACATGTTCCGGTTCTTTATATCCAGGCATGGATGAAAGCTCTGCTTCCAGTTCTTCCATATATTTTACAGTGGATTGCTGAACCGTTTCAACTGCCTCATAGCGGCTGTCCCAGGATACATTGGACGGAAGAAAGGAGCCATCCGCAACACCGGTTTCGCCCGATACGAGCCCAATACATTTCAGTACGATCTCATTAAAAATTTCCCGGAATATGCCAGCCTCCTGAAAACGTCTTCTTCTATTCTGGCTGAATGTGGAATGGTCCGGTACTTTATGCATCAAATCAATTCCACAAAACCATCGGTAAGCAAGATTAAGAGATACTTCCTCCTCAAGTCTCCGTTCTGACTTGATCCCATAAAGATAACCAATCAGCAGCATTTTTATCAGAACAACGGGAACAATCGATTTTCTTCCAATCGGAGAATAATAGGGAGCTGCCTTTTCGTATATAAAATCAAAATTTACACAGTTTTTAATCCGTCTCAGAAGATGAGCCTCTGGAATCATAGAATCGATGTCAAGGATGACCATCTGGATTTGTTCGCTTTGTTTTCCCATCATAAAAAATGACCTCCTGTAATTGGTATAATAAGTATACCATACAGAAAGCCATTTTTCTTTCGTTTGTCAACAGGTTCAACTTGAAATGGTCTCTCTAAGCTACATGGATTTTCCAACCCAACATTGGACCAGAATCCGGACAAACAAGTGCCTCAATCGTAAGATCAAACGCCGAACAAAAGCAATCGGTGCTTTTCCTGATGGGCAGAGTGCTCTGATGCTCGTATGTGCCAGACTGCGTCATGTAGCAGCAACCAACTGGGGAACCAGATGCTACATGAACATGGATCATCTGTTCAAAGCAGAGGATGATCTGATGTCTGATATCATTGCCGATTGACTGCCGGCCACCAAACGGCTGAATTTAATTTTTGCAAAAAATATTGACATTATCATCAGAATAAAATATATTTCTGTGAACTGACGGAACAACTAGATATTATTCTTATTTTATAGTGAATTTTGTATCAGATTATTAATTTATTTTTTCTTCCAATGACTATACCCTTTTTCAATTCTATCAAGTGCTTCTTTCAGCGTTTCTGTCTGAGTTGCAATATTCATGCGTAAAAATCCCCGTCCAGATGCTCCGTACATACTTCCATCATTCATGCGTACTCCCCAGGATTTGAACAAATCCATCAGTTCTTCTGACGTTAAGCCCCAATCCCTGCAATCTAACCACAGAAGATATGATGCTTCAGGTTCGATAATTTTAACTTCTGGCATAACTCTCTCGATAAATTCTTTTACCCGCTGAATATTATCATAAAAATATGCATTCTGCTCATCAACATAATATTCGCACTCATTATATGCTGAAATCAGAGCTTCTGCACCTATAAAATTATGGTCAAAATGAAATCTCCTGTATACTTCCAGGTATTTGTCACGTACTTCCTTATTATAAATAATAACAAATGCTGTAAAAAATCCAGCAACATTAAAGGTTTTGCTGGGAGAATTCATGATTGCACAATGCTGTGCTATTTCTTCTGATAATGAAAACAATGGGATATGTTTATATCCTTTGTATACAATATCACTATGAATTTCATCACACAAAATAAAAACATTATGCTTTATGCAGAGCTGACACATTCTCTCCAACTCGCCTACAGTCCAAACTCGTCCCACAGGATTGTGAGGACTGCAGAGTAAAAATACCTTACATTCTGGACGCTTTACTTTTTCTTCAAAATCTTCCCAATCAATTTCATATTTGTTGTCCATCAATTTTAAAGTGTTACTGATTACTTTCCGATTCATATTCTCTGTAATAATTCTCATATTATGATAAACTGGTTCCTGAAGCAGTACCTCGTCCTCCTGTTTCGTTAAAGCAAGTAACAGCATCCATAAGGCACCTGGCATAATTCCTTGAGAATAGCAAAGTGCGTCTTCGTCCACTGTACACTGAAAACGCCTGTCATACCAGCCTTCAATAGCTTTTTTAAATCTTTTTTCAGGTAAAATTCCGTATGCATATACACCAAATTCTGCCTTTTTTTTCACTGCATTAATTACTTCTTCAGGTGCTTTAAAATCTGTATCTGCCACACCTAATGGAATTAACTTTCCAGACTCTCCTTCTAAATCCCACTTCTCACAGTTAGAACCTACTCGATTTACCTTTTCATCAAAATTATGTCTCATTTTTGGCTGCTCCTCCTTTTATTTTGAAACACTGTCTACAAATTTTCGAATTCGGCTGTTATTGCTATTAAAAATTTCTTCTGCTGTTCCAGACTGTAAAATATATCCTCCATCCATGAAGATAATCTTATCAGACACTTCCTTTGCAAAACGCATTTCATGTGTTACTAAAAGCATAGCGGTAGTATGTGACTTCGCCAGTGAACGAATAACCTCTAAGACTTCACCTACTAACTCAGGATCCAAGGATGATGTCGGCTCATCAAACAATAAAATATCTGGCTTAACTGCCATTGCTCTCGCAATTCCTACACGCTGCTGCTGTCCTCCAGACATATGTGCAGGATAAAAATCACGTTTTTCTTCCAATCCTACCTTGGTAAGCAATTCCATTGCTTCTGCTTCTGCCTCTTTCGCCGGCATTTTTTGTACCTGTGTCATTGGTTCCATAACATTTTGTATTGCTGTTTTATTTTTAAATAAATTATAGTTCTGAAATACCATAGCTGTTTTACTTCTCAATTTTGCTATGTCTTTTCTTTTCATATGAGGTACAGTAATTTTTGTATCACAAATCTGAATACTTCCAGCCGTTGGTTTTTCTAAAAAATTCACGCAGCGCAGTAAAGTAGATTTTCCTGTTCCAGACGGGCCGATAATGCAGACCACTTCTCCTGCTTTAACTTCAAAATCAATTCCTTTCAAAATCTCATTTGTGCCAAAATTTTTTTTCAACCCCTGTACTCTTAATATTTCTTTTTGTTCCATTCTACTTTGCCTCCTGTACATACGGTTTACTCATTTTTTTCTCAATAACTGACTGTCCCCAGGTTACAATTGATAAAATAATCCAGTACACAATTAATACAATAACATATCCTTCCATATACCTATATGTAATTTGTACCTGATTTTTTGCATATGCCATCATATCCATTACACCAACTGTAAATGCTAATGATGTTGATTTAAATAAGTTGGCAAATGTATTTCCCATAGTTGGAACTGCAACCCTTGCTGCCTGAGGAAGTACAATACGATACATCGTCTGCCAAGCTGTCAGCCCTATTGCCCGTCCTGCTTCGTATTGTCCTTTATCCACTGATGTTATGGAAGCACGAATATTTTCTCCCATATATGCAGCAAAGTTTAATGATAATACCATGGTAACCGCCCAAAATCCTGTCATATTTCTTACGAACTCCGACATCTGAGCAAATCCATAATAAAATACAAATAACTGTGCTACGAATGGTGTACTTCTAAAAAAAGAAGTATAAACAACTGAACACTGTTTTAAAACTGGAATATTATAATTTCTGGAAGCAGCCAACACAAAACCCAGTAAAATTGAAAAGAAAAGTGCAATAATCGATAACAGTAACGTAGTTTTAAATCCGCTTAAAACAATTGGAAGCATTTTCCAAAAACTTTCAAAATCAAAATTCATTTTACCCTCCTAAAAAAGTGACAAGTATCTAGGAATACTTGTCACTCTTTATATGCAATCGTTACCTATTTATTGTTTGCAAAATATTCTTTTGCATATTCTGAATTCATAATATCAATATCGAACCATTTTTTGCTGAGCTCGCCGTAGCTTCCGTCTTCCATCATTTCTGTCAGAACCTGATTTGTAAGTTCTCTTAATTCATCTCCTCTCTCTGTTTTACAGAATGGATAGCCATCCACTTCTGTATAAAGAGCTTCATCTGTACCTACAGCTTTGAGCTTTAAATCTTTCTGTTTTTCCAAATCATATGGCAAAACTAAAGAAGCGTATACCGTCGCATCAACACGTCCTAAAGATACATCTCTCTGGCATGACGCATCATCTTCATACAGCACAATGTTAACCTTTCCCTCTGGATCATTGGCTTTAATTACTTCAATATCTGCACTTCCATCCTTAACACCAATATTTTTTCCTTCCATGTCTGCCCAGCAGGTAATATCTGTATTAGATTCTGCAACCGTTAAACAGTAAGGACTGAAGAAAAATGGCTGTGAAAAATTATAGATTTCTTTTCTTTCTTCTGTGATTGTGATCTGTTTTGCAATCGTATCTACACGCTCCAGGTCTAACTCTGCAAATGCTGCCGGAGTATCAATTTTTACAAACTCAATATCGTATCCTGTCTTTTCCCCAATTGTATTCCAAAGATCAATTTCAAATCCTGACCATTCTTTTTTTGTTTCATCATAAATAGTAAATGGTGCATAGTTACCCGCAGTTGCAACTCGGATCACTTTTTCTTCTTCTGCTGATGCAGTTTTACTTTCCTCAGCTTTTTCCTTTCCCCCATTACTAGTTCCGCATGCTGTAAGGCTGAATACCATTGTTGCTGCCACAGCAATACTTAAAATTCTCTTTTTCATTTTGTACTTCTCCCTTTCTTCTGTTCAAGTGTAGAGTAACTCTACTCTCAGCTAACCTGTTTTATTATAGGGGGCCTGGTACAATAAATCCAATCGTAAATTTCTATATATATGCTGTGTTATAGAAAATAGACATTTTTTTTACAAATTACTTCATATTTTCCATTAAATTTAAAGATCTGTACTAAAAAACCCCCTCCAGGAATTCCTTCCTGAAGGGGGTAAATATTTTGGTTCAGATATGAAATTATACTAACTCAAGTAAAACTTCCATAGCTGCGTCGCCCTTACGAAGACCGATCTTTACGATTCTTGTGTAACCACCGTTACGGTTAGCGTACTTCGGAGCGATCTCGTCGAACATCTTAGCTACAAGGTCTACAGACTTTGTATTTTTCTTTCTTCCAGCCTTAGCTGTCGGAACCTCTGTTACGTCGTAGAGAACCTTTAACATCTGTCTTCTTGCGTGAAGTCTGGACGGTCTGTCCTTCTTGATCTCTTTCTCTACTTCCTCGTATACAGTTACTTTCTTGCCGTCAACGACTTCCTTTACTCTCTTGCCGTCAGCGTCCTTCTTAGCTACCTTTGCTGTAACCTTAACTGTATCGTAGTTGTCCTTCTCCTTAACTGCAAGTGCAATTAAGCCCTCGGCGATCTTCTTTACTTCCTTAGCTCTTGCCTCAGTTGTAACGATCTTGCCGTTGTATAACAGGTTTGTAACCTGGTTTCTTAATAATGCTTTTCTCTGGCTGGAAGTTCTTCCCAGCTTTCTATATCCTGCCATTATAATGTCCTCCATTTGTGGAACATCCGTCCATGCGTCTTCGGGCTTACTGGGCGGATGCTTTTTGTCCATAAATCAGTCTCAATGAGGCAGAAGACGCGTCTTCTACTCCTCGCTTGGGTTAAGCTGTAAGCCTAACTCCTTTAATTTTGCAAGCACCTCTTCTAAGGATTTGCGTCCAAGGTTTCTCACCTTCATCATATCCTCTGGAGTTCTGTTGCACAGCTCCTCCACTGTATTGATGCCTGCACGTTTTAAACAGTTGTATGAACGGACGGATAATTCCAGTTCATCAATGTTCATCTCGAGAACTTTCTCCTTCTCATTGTCTTCCTTCTCTACCATAACCTCGGCGGTTCTGGCATTCTCGGAGAGGTCAATGAAAAGGTTCAGATGCTCGCTTAATACCTTAGCAGCAAGGCTCACCGCCTCGTCTGGAGCCAGGGTTCCGTTTGTGTAAACATCCAGAGTCAGTTTATCGTAGTCCGTAACCTGTCCTACACGAGTGTTCTCAACGGCCATATTCACACGCTCAACAGGAGTGTAGATGGAATCTACTGCAATGACTCCGATTGGAAGGTCATCGCTCTTATTCTTGTCTGCGCTGATATATCCGCGTCCCTTCGTAATAGTCAGCTCCATGTAGAACTTGCTGTCAGCGCCGCCGCTGAGGGTAGCGATTACCTGCTCAGGGTTTAAGATCTCAATGTCAGAATCTGCATTGATATCGGCTGCTGTCACAACGCCCTCGCCCTCAAACTCAATGTAAGCTGTCTTAGGCTCGTTTGTCTCGCTGCTGTTCTTGATTGCCAGACTCTTGATATTCATGATAATCTCAGTTACATCCTCTTTTACTCCAGGGATGGAACTGAACTCATGCAGAACGCCGTCGATTTTCACCTGACTTACTGCTGCTCCAGGCAAAGAAGAGAGCATAATTCTTCTTAAAGAATTTCCTAATGTAGTGCCGTAGCCTCTCTCAAGGGGTTCCACTACAAACTTGCCATATCTTTTGTCTTCTGAAATCTCAGCAATTTCAATTTTCGGTTTTTCAAAATCGAACACTACTAACCCCTCCTTTTGGGAAGTTAATTAAGGACTGCCCTTAATTATTTGGAGTATAACTCGACGATAAGCACTTCGTTTACAGGAACATCAATCTCGTCTCTGGACGGTAACTCTTTTACTGTACCCTTTAAGTTCTCCTGGTCAGCCTCTAACCAAGCCGGTACAAGTCTTCCTGCTGTTACCTCTAATACGTCTTTATATCTCTGTGAAGATTTATATTTCTCTTTGATCTCGATTACATCGCCAGCCTTAACCTGGTAAGACGGGATGTTTACGCACTTGCCGTTTACAAGAACGTGCTTGTGGTCAATGATCTGTCTTGTCTCTTTTCTTGTGCGGCCAAAGCCCATTCTGAAAAGAACATTGTCCAGTCTCAGCTCCAGAAGAATCATCAGGTTTGTACCAACCTGTCCGTTCATTCTAGAAGCCTTTGCATAATAGTTTCTGAAAGGTTTCTCTAACACACCGTAGATGAATTTAGCTTTCTGCTTCTCTCTTAACTGGAGACCGTACTCGCTCATCTTCTTATTAGCTCTCTTTGAATTTCTATTGGATTTCTTGTCGATTCCTAAGTAAATTGGATCAAGGTCAAGAGATCTACATCTTTTAAGAACAGGAACTCTATTTACTGCCATCTTAACTCTCCTCCTAAATTAGACTCTTCTGCGCTTCGGCGGACGGCATCCGTTGTGCGGAACTGGTGTTACGTCCTTGATGCTTGTTACTTCCAGACCACATGCCTGAAGGGCGCGGATAGCTGCCTCACGGCCTGAACCTGGTCCTTTAACCATAACGTCTACAGATTTTAATCCATGGATAAGAGCTGCCTTTGTTGCAGTTTCTGCAGCCATCTGTGCTGCATATGGAGTAGATTTCCTTGAACCTCTAAATCCCAGACCGCCTGCACTTGCCCAAGATAAAGCATTTCCCTGTGCATCTGTTAAAGTAACGATTGTGTTATTAAAAGATGACTGGATGTGCGCCTGTCCGCGTTCAACGTTTTTCTTTACACGCTTTTTTGTCACTTTCTTAGCAGTTGACACTTTTTTAGCCATTTTAAACTAACCTACTTTCTCTGATATTGAATCCTGTTAAACTGTATTACCTAACCTGATTCACGCTTGTCTTGTTACTTATTATTTTTTCTTATTTGCTACTGTCTTCCTTGGTCCCTTACGTGTTCTAGCGTTGGTCTTTGTCTTCTGACCACGAACCGGAAGGCTCTTTCTATGACGGATTCCTCTGTAGCATCCGATCTCCTGAAGTCTCTTGATGTTCATGGCGATCTCTCTTCTTAAATCACCCTCAACAGTCTGAGTATCAGCGATAATAGCTGCCAGCTTCTTAACCTCG
This sequence comes from Lachnospiraceae bacterium AM93-12TA, assembly GCA_027698105.1. Lineage (GTDB taxonomy): Bacteria > Bacillota > Clostridia > Lachnospirales > Lachnospiraceae > Otoolea. Next base: position 38,793 of record JAQERH010000023.1, on the reverse strand, counting down.
TCGTCTGTTAAGTCCTTAACACGTGTGTCAGGATTAACGCCAGCCTCTGTAAGAATGCGGTTGGAACTTGCTCTACCGATACCGTAGATGTAAGTCAAACCGATCTCTACACGTTTTTCTCTTGGTAAATCAACACCTGAAATACGAGCCATGTGTGTAGTACACCTCCATTAGTTTTTCTTTCATTCAATCCACAAGTAATGCTAAATGCTTATTCTTTATGAACAACTTATCCTGGTGGTTCATAAGAAAAGCGGTGTGCGAAAAAAATCAGGCAGACTTTTTATCAGCCCTGTCTTTGTTTGTGCTTTGGATTTTCACAGATTACTCTGATACTGCCTTTTCTCTTAATGATCTTGCATTTTTCGCAAATTGGTTTAACCGATGATCTAACCTTCACAGTAATTCTCCTTTCCGTAATAGTCCGTCCATCTAAGGACTTACAAAGCGCGTTTGTTACAGCTTGCAGTCCTCAAACCGCGGGCCTACAGGTACATCTATCAAACAGTCCCGCCCCCCTGTCCGCCTGGGTTCACAGCTCAAAAGGGCAGATCTATTCTGATGCCTCAACAAAGTTCGCTAGAGCATTATAACATTTATTTCTATATAATGCAAGGGATTTTTTCGCGAAAACACGGTAAACGTGCCAGGCAAAAACTGCAGCCTTTGCGGCTGGCTGCGTTTTCTGTTCGGTTCGTGCATCCATGATCCGCCATTCGCGAAAACTCGCCTTACGGCTCAAACACTTCGCTCGGTGGCGGAAATTAGCACAAACCTCTCTGCGCAAGCCTCGCCGTTGCCGCCCAGCCTGCAGTTTTTGTCTAAGAAATGTCATGTTGCTATTAATATTTACTGTTAAAGCATCCATTCCCGGTGAAAGCAGCTGCGCAGGCAAAAGAATGTTTTTCAACGACTAAGCTTTTAGTGGAGTTTGAAAAACATTCTTTTTTGCCGTTCCTCTCTTTTGGTGAAGCAGAAAAGAAAAACACGGCCGCTCTGCTTACCTCCATGTAAAAAAAGCAGCAGAAAAGGCAGGTATTTCTGACTTTCAGTGGAAGAAAATACCTGCCTTTTTCTGCTGTTATTATCTGCTATATCTTATTTATCTCTCCAGATAATACGTCCCTTGGAAAGATCGTATGGGGACATCTCCATCGTTACCTTATCTCCCGGTAAGATTCTGATGTAGTTCATGCGGAGCTTTCCGCTGATAGTTGCAAGAACGATATGGCCGTTTTCCAGTTCTACCTTGAACATGGCATTTGGCAGCTTCTCTGCAACGGTTCCCTCAATTTCAATTACGTCTGCTTTAGACATTTGCTCTACCTCCCGGCTGTTATATTTCTCTCTCTTTTTTCCAGTTTTTAATAAAGAGGCGGATCTCCTCATCTACTGTAGGACGGCTAGACTCAATGGCTTCTGTAAGCTTCTGATCCCAGTAATGAGTGGGCTGCACGTGTTTCTTCTTTTTCTTCTTCGGTTTTTCAAAAGGGCGCAGCCTGCCGTCTGACAGGTAAACATATTCCGGAGTTTCCTCTGTGATGATAAATAAGCTGTCCTTGTCATGTCCTGCAAGGGAGCGGACAAGGCTTCCGACTTTATATTCTGCCATGTTTCACCTCAAAAGTCAAGGCGGCGTCCTACAGCATAGATAGGATTTCCGGGCCGTCCTCAGTTATCAGGATTGTGTTCTCATAGTGAGCTGACAGGGAGCCGTCCTCGGTTACTACCGTCCAGTCGTCATCCAGCCAGACCACGTCGTAGGATCCTTCATTGATCATGGGTTCGATGGCAAGCGTCATACCCGGCTGAAGAAGGATTCCCTTCCTGCGGCGTTTGAAATTCGGTATCTCCGGATCCTCATGGAGATGGGAGCCGATACCGTGTCCCACCAGATCCCGTACCACTCCGAAGCCGAAGCTCTCTGCGTAGGCCTGGATAGCGGTGGAAATGTCATTCAGATGATTGCCGGGTCTGGCAAACTTGATTCCCTCAAAAAAGCTCTGCCGCGTTACATCAATCAGTTTTCTGGCTTCCGGGCTGATCTCCCCTACACCGTGGGTTCTGGCTGCATCAGAGTGATAACCCTTGTAGATAACCCCGGCGTCCAGGCTGACAATATCGCCCTCGTCAATGATATGATCCTTATGGGGAATCCCGTGAACCACCTCATCGTTGACAGATACACAGATAGAGGCTGGATATCCATTATAGTTTTTAAAGGAAGGGATGCATCCGTAGCTGCGGATAATCTCCTCGCCCAGCCGGTCGATATCCAGAGTAGACATACCCGGCTTCAGCGCCTTTTCCAGCTCATTGTGAGTAATAGCCAGAATTCTGCCCGCTTCTCTCATCAGTTCAATTTCCCTTGGGGATTTAATGGTTACTGCCATAATTTTCTGCTCCTGAATTCTTATCCTAAAATCGTCTCAATACTGTTAAACACCTGATCCATTTCCTGTGTTCCGTCTACTGTAGCCAGAATTCCGATCTGCTCATAGTAGCCAATCAGGGGTTTTGTCTGCTCATGATAAACGGAAAGGCGCTTCTGTACGGTTTCCGGCTTGTCATCATCTCTCAGCACCAGCTCAGAACCGCACTTATCACAGATGCCGTCCTTCTTAGGCGGAGCAAACTGTGTATGATAGGTAGCGCCGCAGTTAATGCAGGCACGGCGGCCGCCCATTCTTTTGACAATATTCTCATCCGGAACGTCTACATTCAGGGCGAAATCAATCTTCTGTCCTCTCTCCTGCAGAGCTTTTCCAAGGCTTTCAGCCTGCGGAATGGTTCTTGGGAAGCCGTCTAATACATAGCCGTCCTTGCAGTCATCCTTCTGAATGCGATCCAGAACCATATTAATTGTTACCTCATCCGGAACCAGAAGTCCCTGATCCATGTACTTCTTCGCCTGCTGTCCCAGCTCTGTTCCCTCTTTGATGTTGCTTCTGAAAATGTCACCTGTGGCAATATGAGGAATACCGTGTTTTGCTGCAATTCTGTCAGCCTGTGTTCCCTTTCCTGCTCCTGGCGCCCCTAACATAATGATTTTCATAACATGTACCTCCCGTAATCGCTTTTTTATGGATCCCCAAGTCCTCGTTCCCTGTCTCTCGTTCCATCTGAAGCCGACAGCAGTATAAAGCTCTGCCGCCGTTCCCCCGCTTCCAAGATGGAAAACTCTGCGATATTTTTCTTATAAACAAATAGATATACTTTGTATAAATAAAAGAAACGCCTTCCTGCGGAAGCAGTCAGCATAAAATATGCCTTCCTTCTCTCCCGCCCAGAAGGCGAATCATTTAGTCATTCAAAAAGCCTCTGTAGTTTCTTACCAGGAGCTGAGACTCTATTGCCTTAATTGTCTCCAGAATAACACCCGCAATAATAATCAAGGATGTTCCTCCGAAGGACAGTCTGTTAATATTGAACAGACCGGACGCGATAATCGGAATCAGGCATACAATCACCAGACCGCAGGCGCCGATTAAAATAATATAGCTCAGAATACCTGACAGGTAGTCAGATGTCGGCTTTCCCGGACGGATGCCAGGGATAAAGCCGCCGGCTTTTTTCATATTGTTGGCAATCTCAAGAGGATTGAAGGTAATGGATGTGTAGAAATACGCAAACAATACAATCAGTCCTACATAGATTAAAACTCCCACTGTGTAAATCGGAGCTTCCGGACGGAACCAGGAACTGGAGTTCAGGGTTCTTAAAATGTGCCCCGGAACAGAGAGAGGATCAACCTTCAGAAACTCGGAGATAATAACCGGAAAACTCATCAGGGAGGAGGCAAAAATAACAGGGATAACGCCTGCTGTATTTACCTTTAACGGAATGTTTGCGGACTGGCCGCCAACCATCTTCCTGCCCTGCATCTTTTTAGAGTACTGTACCGGAATTACTCTCTGTGCATCCTGAAGAATGATAACAAATACTACGATAGCTGCGATAACAGCAACAATGATGACCAGAGATAATGCCGCCGCGCCGACAGGTCTTCCCTGCATGAATCTCTCATAGAGAGAAATCATATCGCTTGGAATCGTGGAAAGAATATTAAAGAGCAGGACTATAGAGATTCCGTTCCCTACGCCGTTTTCCGTAATACGTTCACCAATCCACATAAGAACTGCACTTCCTGCTGTCATGGTTGCAACAGTCACGATGACGTTGAGCGCTGTGAAGTCAAGAAGCAGTCCCTGTCCTCCGAAGCCGATTGCCATAGCAGCTGACTGCATTAAGGCCAGTCCGACTGTCAGATAACGGGTATATTCCTGGATTTTCTTTCTTCCCTCTTCACCATCTCTCTGCATTTCCTCCAGCTTCGGAATCGCAATGGTCAGAAGCTGCATGATAATAGAGGATGTGATGTAGGGAGTAATGCTCAATGCGAACACTGACATGTTCGTAAGGGAACCGCCAGTGATCGAATTGAGAAAACCGAATGCATCATTGTTGTATCTTGCGAACAGTTCGTCGAAGAAACTCGTATTTGCCCCTGGAATAGGCATCTGTGATCCGATACGGAACACGATCAGCATCATAAAGGTATATACGAGCTTCTGTCTTACCTCCTTCACTCTGAAAGCGCTCTGGAGTGTTTTTAACATACTAGATCACCTCGCAGGTTCCGCCAACAGCCTCGATTTTGGCTTTTGCTCCTTCACTTACTGCATCTACTTTTACAGTGAGCTTCTTTGTGAGCTCGCCGTTTCCGAGAATCTTAACGCCGTCGCGCGGATTCTTAACGATACCTGCTTCGATTAATGTCTCTACTGTTACTACTGTGTCGTTCTCAAATCTCTCAAGAGCGCTTACATTGATACCAACAATTGTCTTGCTGTTTCTGTTTGTGAAGCCTCTCTTAGGAAGACGTCTGTATAAAGGCATCTGACCGCCTTCAAATCCCGGTCTTGTAGCTCCGGAACGTGCTTTCTGTCCTTTATGTCCCTTACCAGCAGTCTTACCGTTTCCTGAGCCATGGCCACGGCCTCTTCTGAAGCTGTCGCTGTGCTTAGAACCTACAGCTGGCTGTAAATTGGATAATTCCATGACTGCACCTCCTTACAAAATCTTAGTTCTCTTCTACTTTTACTAAGTGTCTAACACTCTGAATCATGCCTCTAACAGCGCTGTTGTCCGGCATCTCAACTGTCTTGTTGAGTTTCTTTAAGCCTAATGCCTCAACAGTTGCTCTCTGCTTCGGAACAGCACCGATAGGGGATTTTACTAATGTGATCTTTAATGTCTGTGCCATTTTTAATCTCCTCCTATTAGTTCAGAATCTCTTCTACAGATTTACCGCGGAGCTTTGCAACCTCTTCCGGAGTCTTTAATGCGCATAATCCTGCTAATGTAGCTAAAACAACATTTGTCTTGTTGTTGGAACCTAAGGATTTTGTACGGATATTCTTATATCCTGCAAGCTCCAGTACGGAACGAGCCGGACCTCCGGCGATAACTCCAGTACCTTCCGGAGCCTTCTTTAAAAGCACGTTAGCGCTTCCGAATTTTCCAAGGAAATCGTGTGGAATACTGTTATTCTCATCAAATGGAACGGCAACAAGATTCTTTGCAGCAGCCTCTTTACCCTTACGGATTGCTTCCGGAACCTCTGCAGCCTTTCCAAGGCCAGCGCCTACGTGGCCGTTCTTATCACCAACTACTACTAATGCGGAGAATCTCATTGTACGTCCGCCCTTGACAGTCTTGGATACGCGTTTGATTGCCACTACCTTATCTTCTAACTCGAACTGGGTAGCATCAATGATTGTACGTTTCATCTGTATTGTTCTCCTTCCTACTAGAATTCCAGACCAGCCTCACGAGCTGCGTCTGCTAATGCCTGAACTTTACCCTGATAAATAAATCCGCCTCTGTCAAAGACAACTGTTTTGATACCCTTCTCTAACGCTCTCTTGGCGATTACAGTACCAACATATGCGGCAGCCTCTACGTTGTTTGTCTTAGTAAGCTCGGCCTTAACTGCCTTCTCTGCTGTGGAAGCAGAAACTAAAGTATTGCCAACTGTATCGTCAATGATCTGAGCATACATATGATTATTGCTTCTGAACACTGCTAAACGCGGTCTCTCGGCTGTGCCGGAAAAACGATTGCGTAATCTAGCGTGCTTTTTAACGCGAACTTCTGTTCTTGACTGTTTGCTAACCATCTTTACACTCTCCTTATTTATTTCTTACCTGTCTTACCAACTTTACGTCTGATTACCTCATCAGCGTACTTGATTCCCTTGCCCTTGTACGGCTCAGGTCTTCTCTTGTCTCTGATCTCGGCAGCGTACTGGCCAACCTTCTCTTTGCTGATACCCTTTACGATGATCTTGTTCTGTCCCTCGAGAACTGTCTCAATTCCCTCTGGATCTTCCATCTCTACCGGGTGAGAATATCCAAGGCTTAATGTAAGCTTCTTGCCCTGCTTAGCAGCTCTGTAACCTACACCGTTTACTTCGAGAACCTTCTCATAGCCCTCTGTTACACCGTGGATCATGTTGTTAATTAAGGTTCTTGTAAGGCCGTGTAAAGATTTCATCTTCTTTAAATCGTTCGGTCTTGTAACGATGATCTGTCCGTCCTCTTCCTTGATGGACATCTCAACTGGTAACTCTCTCTCAAGTGTTCCCTTTGGACCTTTTACAGTCACTAAATTGTTCTCTGCGATTGTAACAGTTACTCCTGCTGGAATCGCAACTGGCATTCTTCCGATACGTGACATGCCTGTTTACCTCCTACTTAGATTTTCGGAGAAGCCATGGCGGCTTCTCTGTTTTCAGTTATCTGTCTATTGATTGGATTACCAAACAAATGCGAGAACCTCGCCGCCTACGCCTAAACGTCTTGCTTCTTTGTCAGTAATTACTCCCTGGTTTGTGGAAACGATAGCGATTCCAAGGCCGCCGAGTACCTTCGGCATATCCTCTGTGTTAGCATAAACACGAAGACCTGGCTTGGAGATTCTCTTGATACCGGAGATAATCTTCTCGCTCTTATCTTTTCCGTACTTTAACTCGATGCGGATGGTGTTGAAACCGTTGTCCTCAACGATGTCGTATTTCTTAATGTATCCCTCTTTTACAAGGATGTCAGCGATAGCTAACTTCATCTTGGAAGCCGGAACGTCTACTGTATCATGTTTAGCAGTATTTGCATTACGGATTCTGGTAAGCATATCTGCAATCGGATCGCTCATTGTCATTTTGAGTTTGCCTCCTTATTCTCTCTTCTATAAAGTTCAGCCCGGTAACGGGCGGTGAACCCGGGAGAGCTTCCCGCTCCTGCGGGGCTTTCTCCCTGTCTATTTGGGGTTGCTGGAGCGGCGGAATGCGTCTTTCCACACATTCTCTGCCACCATAAACGTCCATTCGACTAAGCTCGTCTGTCGCCTGACGGCTTGGACTCGCTAAGGCTCAGGACGGGCTTTCGCACTAAATTCGCCTGTCGCCTCTCAGCTCAGGCTCATTAAGTGCTCAATGCCTACCAGCTTGCTTTCTTTACGCCCGGAATCTCGCCCTTGTATGCTAACTCACGGAAGCATACACGGCAGATGCCGTATTTTCTTAAGTATGCGTGTGGACGACCACAAATTCTGCAGCGGTTGTACTCTCTTGTGGAGAATTTTGCTGGGCGCTGCTGTTTAATCTTCATTGAAGTCTTAGCCATGATAATCCTCCTAATTATTTCGCAAATGGCATGTTGAATAAAGTTAACAGTTCACGAGCTTCCTCGTCTGTCTTAGCGGTTGTAACGAAAATAACGTCCATACCTCTTACCTTATCAACCTTATCGTACTCGATTTCCGGGAAAATTAACTGCTCCTTGATACCAAGAGCGTAGTTTCCTCTTCCGTCAAATGCGTTAGGATTTACACCGCGGAAGTCACGAACTCGCGGCAGAGCCAGGTTGATTAAACGATCTGCAAACTCGTACATCTTCTCACCGCGAAGAGTAACCTTGCATCCGATAGCCATACCCTCTCTGATCTTGAAGTTAGCCACAGACTTCTTAGCCTTTGTTAAAACTGCCTTCTGTCCTGTGATGATTTCCATATCTCTTACTGCGGAGTCCAGAACCTTAGCGTTTTCCTTAGCCTCGCCAACACCCATGTTGACAACAATCTTATCTAACTTCGGTACTTCCATGATATTCTTGTATCCGAATTTCTTCATCATAGCGTCTACGATTTCGCTCTGATAAAACTCTTTTAATCTAGCCACTTTTGTTCCTCCTCTCCGTAATTAGTCGATTACCTTGCCGGTAGCCTTCGCAACGCGAACCTTCTTGCCGTCCTTAACTTCAAAGCCAACTCTTGTAGCCTTTCCGTCAACAACCAGCATTACGTTGGAAATGTCAACCGCGCCTTCCTGATGAACGATGCCGCCCTGCTGGTTCTGAGCGCTTGGCTTTGTGTGCTTAGTAACCATGTTGCAGCCCTCAACAGTTACGGTATTCTTCTTTGTATTTACGGCGAGAACCTTACCGGTCTTGTCTTTATCTTTACCTGTGATAATCTTTACCAGATCACCTTTTTTGATTTTATGCACAGTCGGCACCTCCTTACAGTACTTCCGGAGCCAGAGATACGATCTTCATAAACTGCTTCTCACGAAGCTCTCTTGCTACCGGCCCAAAAATACGAGTTCCTCTTGGGTTCTTGTCATCTTTGATAATTACTGCTGCGTTCTCATCGAATTTGATATAGGAACCGTTACTGCGGCGAGCGCCCTTAACGGAACGTACGACAACGGCCTTAACTACATCGCCTTTTTTTACAACACCGCCTGGTGTTGCATCTTTAACGGAAGCGACGATAATGTCACCGATATTAGCATATCTTCTTGTAGATCCGCCCATAACACGAATGCAAAGAAGCTCCTTCGCACCTGTATTATCAGCAACCTTTAATCTGGATTCCTGCTGAATCATGCCGAATACTCCTTTCTGATTAAACTATCTTGCCTTCTCGATAATCTCAACAAGTCTCCATCTCTTATCCTTGGATAAAGGTCTTGTCTCCATCACTTTAACAGTATCACCGATTCCGCACTGATTCTCCTCATCATGCGCCTTTAATTTATATGTCCTCTTAACGATCTTGCCGTATAAAGGATGCTTTACGTGGTCCTCGATAGCAACAACGATTGTCTTGTCCATCTTATCGCTTACTACCTTGCCAGTACGTGTTTTTCTTAAATTTCTTTCCACGGTAGAGATTCTCCTTTCGATTATTCTCTCTATGCCTCAAAATGCAGATTAAGCTAACTTGGACTTCTCTGTAATAACAGTCTGAATCCTGGCGATGTTCCTGCGAACTTCCTTAATTCTGCTTGTATTATCTAACTGGTTGGTTGCATTCTGGAATCTTAAGTTGAAAAGTTCCTTCTTAGCAGCTACTAATTCTTCATTTAATTCTGCAGCTGATTTTGCCTTTAAATCTTCTACAAACTTATTAATTTTCACTGTTATCACCGCCTTCTAAATCTGCCTTAGAAGCAATTTTGCACTTGCATGGAAGTTTGTGCATTGCAAGACGTAATGCTTCTCTCGCTGTTTCCTCTGGTACTCCCGCGATCTCAAATAATACGCGGCCTGGCTTTACTACTGCTACCCAGTATTCAAGAGAACCCTTACCGGAACCCATACGAGTCTCAGCTGGCTTCGCAGTTACTGGCTTATCTGGGAAAATCTTGATCCAAACCTTACCACCACGCTTGATGTAACGTGTCATGGCAATACGGGCTGCCTCAATCTGGTTGCTTCTAATCCAACATGGCTCTGTAGCGACTAAACCGAACTCACCGTAGCAAATTACATTTCCTCTTGTAGCTTTTCCTCTCATGGAGCCACGGAACTGTTTACGACGCTTAACTCTCTTAGGCATTAACATTATTTATCGCTCCCTTCCTTATTTCCTTTCACAGGAAGAACCTCGCCTTTGTAAATCCAAACCTTAACGCCTGTCTTGCCGTAGGTTGTGGTTGCTTCGGCGAAACCATAGTCAATATCTGCTCTTAATGTCTGAAGCGGGATTGTGCCCTCGCTGTAGAACTCTGTACGGGCCATATCTGCTCCGCCAAGACGTCCTGCAACTGCTGCCTTGATACCCTTAACTCCAGCCTTCATGCTTCTGCCCATAGCGGACTTCATAGCACGACGGAAGGAAACACGATTCTCAAGCTGCTGTGCAATGTTCTCTGCAACGAGCTGAGCGTCTCTGTCTGGTCTCTTAATCTCTTTGATGTCGATGAATACCTTCTTGTCAGTAAGCTTCTGAACCTCAGCCTTTACCTTCTCAATCTCAGAGCCGCCGCGGCCGATTACAACGCCTGGCTTAGCTGTGTAGATGATGATTTTTACTCTATCGGATGCACGCTCGATTTCAATCTTGGAAACACCGGCGCTGTATAATTTCTTCTTAAGGTATGTTCTGATCTTGTGATCCTCAACCAGGTTGTCAGCAAAATCAGCCTCAGCATACCATCTGGAGTCCCAGTCTTTAATAACACCGACTCTTAAGCCGTGTGGATTAACTTTCTGTCCCATATCTGCCTCCTTAATTATCTCTCGTCAAGCACTACAGTGATGTGGCTCATTCTCTTCTCGATTCTGTAAGCTCTTCCCTGTGCTCTCGGTTTAACTCTCTTCATTGTCGGTCCCTTGTTAGCGTAGCACTCTGCTACATACAGGTTCTCAACATTCATCTGGTTGTTATTCTCAGCATTTGCGATTGCTGACTCTAACAGTTTCTTTATTAAAGTAGAAGCATATCTGGGATTGTAAGTTACAATACCAAGTGCTGTCTGCACGTCCTTGCCTCTGATGGCATCTAATACGAAGCATGCTTTCTGAACGGATACTCTAGCGTAAGATAACTTTGCGGATGGTCTTGTATCCTTGTTAGCATTTCTTTCTCTCTTAATCTGGGATCTATGTCCTCTAGCCATTTGTAAAACCTCCTTTCAAAGCTTAAGTCTATCGACGGGACTTCTTCTCGTCCTTGCCGTGGCCTCTGTAAGTTCTTGTAGCAACGAACTCGCCGAGCTTGTGTCCTACCATATCCTCTGTTACGTATACCGGAACATGTTTTCTTCCGTCATGAACTGCGATTGTGTGTCCTACCATCTGTGGGAAGATAGTGGAACGGCGGGACCAGGTCTTAATAACCTGCTTCTGGCCTGCTGCGTTCATAGCGTCGACTTTCTTTAAAAGATGCGCGTCTGCAAATGGTCCTTTTTTAAGTGAACGAGCCATTTAATTACCTCCTATCAAACGATTACTTGTTAGCGTTTCGTCTTCTTACGATTAACTTGTTGGACTGTTTGTGTTTCTTTCTTGTCTTAAGACCAAGAGCTGGCTTGCCCCAAGGTGTGCATGGACCTGGACGACCGATACCAGTCTTACCCTCACCACCACCGTGTGGATGGTCATTCGGGTTCATAACGGAACCGCGGACTGTAGGTCTGATACCCATGTGACGCTTTCTACCAGCCTTACCAATGTTAATCAGGTTGTGATCTCCGTTTCCTACAACGCCGATAGTAGCGCGGCAGATAATCGGAACCATTCTCATCTCACCGGAAGGTAATCTTAATGTGGCATACTTGCCCTCTTTAGCCATTAACTGAGCGGAGTTACCAGCGGAACGAACCAGCTGTCCACCCTTTCCTGGATAGAGCTCAATGTTGTGAATCTGAGCACCAACCGGAATCTGGGAAAGCGGTAAGCAGTTTCCTACCTTTGCCTCAGCCTCCGGACCGGACATAACCTTTGTTCCAACTGTCAGTCCCTGTGGTGCCAGGATGTATGCTTTCTCGCCGTCTGCGTAGCAGATTAAAGCGATGTTTGCTGTTCTGTTCGGATCGTACTCGATACCAACAACGGTTGCCGGGATACTATCCTTCTTATTTCTCTTGAAATCGATGATTCTGTATTTTCTTCTGGAGCCGCCTCCGCGGTGTCTCACAGTGATTTTACCCTGATTGTTACGACCAGCGTTCTTCTTTAAAGATACTACTAATGATTTCTCTGGTGTTGTCTTTGTAATCTCGGAGAAATCAGAGCCGGTCATATGTCTTCTGGAAGGTGTATATGGGCCATATGTTTTAATTCCCATGACTTAAACTCCTTTCTGATGCCGGATATAGTGTTCATCCGGTTGTTGCCGAAGGCTACAACGCCTCCTGGTGTGTTCTCTATAAAGCGACATAGTGTTCGCCGCTTCTTCTAATTAAAGTCCTGCGAAGATTTCAATCTCCTTGCTGTCCTCTGTCAGCTTTACGATTGCCTTCTTTGTCTTTGCAGTCTTTCCGAATACCATGCCTCTTCTCTTTGTCTTTCCGTCAAGGTTCATGGTGCTTACAGCTGCTACCTTTGTTCCTGGGAACATCTTCTCAACAGCCTCTTTAATCATGGTCTTGTTTGCCTCTGTGTGAACTAAGAAAGTGTATTTCTTCTCGCTCATAGCGTTCATGCTCTTCTCAGTTACAACTGGTTTGAGGATTACATCATAGTACTGAATATTTGCCATTATGCGTACACCTCCTCGATAGAAGCTACAGCAGCCTTAGTTGCTACTACTGTGTTGTATTTCAGAATGTCATATACGTTGATTGTGTTTACGAAAGCTGTCTTAACTGTAGGAATATTTCTTGCAGATAATGCAGCGTTCTCGTCAGCGCCTACTACCAGGGCCTTCTCAACCTTTAAGTTCTTCATAACCTCAGCAAATTTCTTTGTCTTGATCTCTGCGAAGTTTAACTCATCAACTACGATGAACTTGTTCTCGTTTACTCTGCTTGTAAGAGCGGATTTGAGAGCCAGTCTCTTCTCCTTCTTATTTAAGCGGATTGTGTAATCACGTGGTGTCGGAGCGAATACTACGCCGCCGCCTGTCCACTGCGGAGCTCTTGTTGAACCCTGTCTTGCATGGCCTGTTCCCTTCTGTCTCCACGGTTTTCTTCCTCCGCCGGAAACTTCGGAACGTGTCTTAGCCTTCTGTGTTCCCTGACGCTTGTTGGCTAACTGAGCTACAACAGCAAGGTGAACCAGGTGCTCGTTCACTTCTACGCCGAATACAGCATCGTTTAACTCTAATGTGCCAACTTCGTTGCCTTCAATATTGTAAACAGATACGTTTGCCATCTGTATGTTCCTCCTTTCCTATTAAGCCTTACTTACGAGCTTTAACAGTCTCTTTAATTGTTACTAAGGATTTCTTTGGTCCTGGTACAGCGCCCTTAACAAGGATCAGGCTGTTCTCAGCATCTACTCTTACGATTTCCAGGTTCTGGATTGTAACCTTTACATTACCCATGTGTCCTGGCATGCCTTTGCCCTTAAATACGCGTCCTGGTGTTGTAGCAGAACCATTGGAACCCTGGTGACGATGGAACTTGGAACCGTGAGCCATAGGTCCTCTGTGCTGACCATGTCTCTTGATGGCGCCCTGGAATCCTTTACCCTTGGAAACAGCAGTTGCGTCAATCTTGTCGCCTGCTGCGAAGATGTCTGCCTTAATCTCGTCCTTTACGGAATACTCGGAAGCATTCTCGAAACGGAACTCTCTGACATATCTCTTGTAGGAAACTCCTGCCTTGTCGAAGTGTCCCTTAACTGGCTTTGTAACAAGCTTCTCTCTCTTGTCAACATAACCAACCTGTACTGCATCGTAACCGTCGTTCTCTGCTGTCTTAACCTGTGTAACTACACATGGTCCAGCCTGAAGAACTGTTACTGGAGTTAAAACTCCGTCTTCGTTGAAAATCTGAGTCATTCCAACTTTTGTAGCTAAAATCGCTTTCTTCATTTTTTGACCTCCTGTCTTTTTCTACAGCGGAACGCGGGTTTTCCGCGTTCATCCTAGAACAGTCCAGAAATCTATCTAAACCCTTCAGGATAACTGACAAATCTTATTTGTTTTTCATCTTGATGTTGATGTAAACACCAGCCGGCATTTCCAGTCTGGATAAAGCATCCACTGTCTTCTGGCTTGGTGTGATGATGTCGATGAGTCTCTTATGAGTTCTCTGCTCAAACTGCTCTCTGGAATCTTTGTACTTATGAACAGCTCTTAAGATTGTTACAACCTCTTTCTTAGTTGGTAACGGCACCGGTCCGCTCACCTTTGATCCATTCTTCTTTACAGTCTCGATGATTTTTGCAGCAGACTGGTCAACCAGCTGATGATCATAAGCTTTAAGTGTGATTCTCATTACTTGACTTGCCATAAAAAAAGTCGCCTCCTTTTCGTACTATTTGAAGCACGACAAGCGGTGACTGTACACATATCCGTGTGTGTCCTACAAAACTCCACACTGAATCCTCCATATATTAGGTATTCTCTAAAGTTGTACAGTGACTTGTCGCCAGTTTCCTAACTTGACATTCGCTCCACGGAAAACCTGCCATCTCTCAGGCAGCAACCTCTCGCTTCATTGCTATCATGCCACAGCCTCTGTATCATATCATATGTTTCCTGTAATTGCAAGGGATTTTTCTACTTTTTTCGCCGATTTTTCTTTAGAAAATTGCGGCCTGTTTTTGACGTTTTTGTGCAGAATGACGGAAGCGGAAAATAGTACAAAAAAGAAATGTTTTCTTGTTCCATCAAACACTTAGTCACAGAAAACATTTCTTTTTTATAACACTTATTTACTTAGTCCCACTCTACCGGCTCGTATGGATCTCTTGCATACTCGTCGCCATTGTCGGATTCTTTATCTACCTTTACTACAATGCCGGAGTTGCTGGTTTCAAATTTTGTACCGCTGGAATCTTTCACCGTCGTATCTTTCATAACCTTTCCGGATGTATTGACCAGATAGTTCTTACCTTCCACGCGGATAACCTCGTATTTCGTTCCGTTGTCAGCCTCCTGAAGCTTGCCTTTATAGAACAGGTAATTATTCTTCACACCGGTAAAGCCGCGTCCTGCCTTTCCGCCTGACTCTGTAAAGTAAAACTCACTCTTGGTTCCGTCGCCTTCCTCAATCGTCATCCGGCCCTTCTGCACAGAGCTTGTCTGCCTGTCTCCAAAGTAGTAGGTCTCAAAACTGCTGCCGCTGTTTAAGTTCCGCAGCCCGTAAACAGGATTTCCATTCTCATCAAACAGGTAGGTAATGCCATTGATCTTCTCCAGATCTTTCACAGAGGCGTTCTCCACAGACGGGCCCACCTTCGGTTCTCCGTCGTTTCCGAAATAATACCACTGTACCTCGTCTTCCACGTCACCCTCGTAATCCTCCGGCGGATAGGTGGAATACCAGCCTGTCGTCAGCTTTCCATTGTCCTGAAGATAGCGGTAATCCTTAAAGTCATCCTCATCGCCAGTCACACAGATCCAGCCGGTCTGCATCCGCCCCTCTTCGTCAAAATAATAGTTTACGCCGTCAATCTTATATTTCTTATAGCTGTCGCCGCCTGTCTCCGGCACATAACGTTTTCCGGAGCTCTGGAAATAATACCAGTGGTGATCGTCGTCATCCTCGTAAGGACGCACATCATCATTGTCATCGTCATCTGCATCCGGATCTTCCAGATACTGCCAGCCTGTACGCATGGTTCCGTCGTCTCCCAGGTAATAGAGATCGTCGTCTGCCCAGCCGGTCTGCATCTCTCCGTCGCTGTTAAAGTAGTACCACTTCTCTGAAATCTTCTGCCAGCTGTCTGAAGCAGCGCGGCCGTCACTTGTAAAATAGTACCACACCTGTTTTGCATTATTATCCCAGCGGTCGCTCTTCTGGGGCAGCTTCATCCATTTTCCTGAAACCATAATACCATTGGCATCCACATAGTAATCCCCGTCCACCCAGGAATTCAGCGCCATATTGCCATTGTAGTCCAGATATCTCCAGAGCCCGTCGGCTCCCTTCTGCCATTTATTCGTCAGTTTAGAGCCGTTCGTATCATAATAGACCCAGTTATTTCCTGATTTCTGCCAGCCAGAAGCGCCAAAGCAAACCGCCGCGCCTGCCATAGTCAGCACAACAGAAAGAACCGCTGCGGCAATCCCTTTTCTCTTCATCTCTGCTCCTCCTATCAATTCCGCTTATACTCCTATGTATCATTCTAACAAGAGCAGATAAAATATTCAAGCAAAATAATCTTTCAATTCTATTACGAAATTCCGCCTGGCAGTCTCCCTGCATGTGCCGCAGTTTCGGAAACAAACCTTTGACACCTGTCCCGCAGCCATATATAATATCACATGTGAACAACGAACTATATTATATATAGAAGAAACCGGTTTCATTATCTTGTTTTTTCAACCGAATGATAAAAAAGAAAGGATCATAATACTATGTGGATAGCTGATGGCTGGAAGGATTATGAAGTATTAGACTGCTCCAGAGGAGAAAAGCTGGAGCGATGGGGAAAATATCTGCTGGTCAGGCCGGATCCTCAGGTTATCTGGGATACGCCTAAGAAAAATAAGGGCTGGAAACGTATGAACGGCCATTATCACAGAAGCACCAAGGGAGGCGGAGAATGGGAATTCTTCGATCTGCCGGAGCAGTGGAGCATTCATTACAAGGAGCTGACTTTTAATTTAAAGCCCTTTAGCTTCAAGCACACAGGACTGTTTCCGGAGCAGGCCACGAACTGGGACTGGTTCGGCGATAAAATCAGAAAAGCAGGACGTCCGGTTAAGGTTCTGAACCTGTTCGCCTATACAGGAGGCGCGACTCTGGCTGCTGCCAAGGCCGGCGCCCATGTAACCCATGTAGACGCTTCCAAAGGCATGGTGGCCTGGGCCAAGGAAAACGCCCGTTCCTCCGGCCTGTCTGAAGCTCCGATTCGCTGGATTGTAGACGACTGCGTCAAATTCGTAGAGCGGGAAATCCGCCGCGGAAACCACTATGACGGAATTATCATGGATCCACCTTCCTATGGAAGAGGACCCAAAGGAGAGATCTGGAAAATCGAGGAATCCATCCACCCGTTTGTACAGCTGTGCGCCAAGCTGCTGTCAGATCAGCCCTTATTTTACCTGATCAATTCCTACACTACAGGACTGGCTCCGGCCGTCCTCACCTATATGCTTTCTACAGAACTGGTTCCGAAGTTCGGCGGTTCTGTCCGTTCTGAGGAAATCGGACTTCCTGTTACAGACAGCGGCCTGGTACTGCCCTGCGGCGCTTCCGGACGCTGGGAGGCATAATAAGGAGCGGGTAATTCATATTTTCAGCAGAAACAGCCCATTCAAGTGTATCAATCCCTTGAATGAGCTGTTTTTTTGACGCCATTTTACCGGCCTCCGTTTATCAGACGCCAGAATGGGCCTGCATGTTTTTTCAGGAATTCTCCCGCCTTCCAGGATACCACAACACAGACAGCAGGAATAGCCAGATAAACCAGAAGCGCCGTCACCGCCGTGCGGGGGAGAACCATTGCCGCTATTTTATTCATTCCTCTGGCCAGAATAAAATGAATCGCATACAGGAAAAAACCGTATTTCATCCACTCCCTGGCTTCTGGAAGCCTTGTTCCAGATACTGCTGCCCAGAGCGTAACAGGAACTGTAAACCGGTACAGCACAGTCTCCAGCACAGAATGGCGCACTGTTATTCCCTGGTAAAAATATACCGCCAGGCCAAGCCCCACTGCCGCCGCAAGCAGCCTCAGCCACGGTTCCCAGTGTTTTATTCTCTCTCTATCCTCTATCCTTCTGCCTGTCCCCTCTCTGTTCCAGACCTCCTCCACCAGCCAGCTTCCATGAATAGCTCCATAGGCTGCAGCGCTGTAGTAAAACAATGCGTCCATATTTATGATTGGAAGGCTGATCTGCTCCCTGATACAGTAAAGCTCCAGAAAAATCGCTGCCAGTCCGACAAACTTATGTTTCAGAACCGTGTAAATCAGCGGGGATATGGCAATCAGGAAAATCAGCTGATACATATACCAGAAAACTGGATTATAGGTAAAATGAAGCACCGCCTCTGCCATAGACGGAATACTGAGCTTCACAGCTGTTTTATCAGAAAGTCCGGCCAAAAAAGGGAGTTTTCCCGCCAGGGCGTAGCCTGCATAATAAAAGAAGTTCCACAGAAGATAGGGAATCAGCACTGTTCTGATTCTCCGTTCCATCTTAGGGGCTATATCCCGAAAGGTACAGTTCCGGTAAAACTGGTAAGCGGAAATCATAAAAAATCCCGGTACAGCCACCGGACCCAGAACATCTGCCAGCACGTGTTCAAACGCCCATACTGTCTGTTCTCCCAGAGAGGAGGCCGGCAGGAGCAGAAACATATCTGCATTATAGCTGTGAATCATTACCACCATCAGACTGAAAAAAAAGGCGGCAAAGCACACCTTGTTACGAAACTGCTTTTCACTCAAGTTTGCGTTCTCCTTATCCATGGCGCCAGCCTTTGCATGCGCTGACGCTAATTTCTTTTTTTACAAAGGTAAAGCAAAATCACAGCTGCCAAAAGAAGCGCAGTCCCGGTCTGCAAAAGCAGAACCGGCCTGCTGCCTGCAAGCCACTTTCCATAATGAACCATTTCCAGCAGGACTGCCGAACTGTTGGCAGCTGCATGAACAATAACAGAAGCAGTCAGGGTTCCTGTACACTGGTACAGACAGGCCAGAAGAATGCCTAAAAGTCCTGCATAAATCCCCTGCAGAAGACGCCCGTGGTACAGGCCAAACAACACAGAGGACATAAGGACAGCTCCCAGACATCCCAGGTGTTTTTCCTCTCTCAGAGTCCCGTATAAGGCTCTTCGAAAGAGAAATTCTTCCACAAAAGGGATGATGCATCCAGTGCAGAGAAAAGCTGTCATCAATGAAAAAACGCGGACTGACGCGGGCTGAATTTCTGAGCCCACCGCTTCTGCTGCCGCACCTGTCCCGAAAGCTGAAACTCCCGCCAGCGCGTTTCCAAGCAGAAATATCAGCCCGCTGCCGCCCAGGCAGCAGCAGATACCCAGAATCATCAGAAGAAGAAAACGGCCTGACTCTCGCCGAGCATTCCGGCGCTGCTTCCTTCCGCCGCCTTTCTCTTCCTCTCTGTCATACCATTTCCAGAACAGCGCTGCCGCCGCCAGACCTGCAGCTGCATTGGCCCAGGGAAGCACTGTATTCCATTCCAGGAAAGCCGCCCAGGACCAGCTCTGTGAAACTGCTGCACTGATTCCTGAAAAGCCCCAGAGAGCCAGCTCTGTAAGAATTCCATATGCTGCCAGAGGCAGAAACGCCCTAAGAAACAGATTTCCCCTCATCAGGCCTTCCCTGCCAGTTCCATGGCTTTTCCCACATCCAGCATTCCTGCTGTGACAGTCTTCCCCTCCATAGCGCTGTTTTTCTCTGAGGAAGACAGGAGAATTTCACGGATTTTTTCTGTGCTTAAATCTGGTCTGGCTGATTTTATCAGGGCAGCTGCCCCTGATACCATAGGCGCAGCCATGGAGGTTCCGCTCATGTAGGCATACTGATTATTGGAAATGGTACTCAAAATGTATTTGCCGGGAGCAGCCAGATCTACTGCCCCTCCTCCATAATTAGAGCTGGGTTCCAGATTTCCGTCCAGACGCATACTGGCTACTGAAATAATATTTTCCAGGTCAAAGGCAGCCGGGTAGACAGGCTTTTCATCCAGATTGATTCCCGCCCCTTCCTTATCTCCGTTTCCTGCAGCCACCACAAACAGCATCTTGGAATTTTTCATGGTATCGTAAAGCTCCTGGTTAAATTTTCCCGTTCCGAAGCTGAGATTGCAGATGGAGGCGCCCTGAGCCTCCGCATAGCGGACAGCTTTTGCCACATTTTCCGGGGTTCCGATGCCATCCTTAGTTCCCAGCACCTTTAAGGGCATGATTTTCACATAACCAGGATCGCAAATGCCGGTTATACCGACTCCGTTTTTCCCCGCCGCAATGGTTCCTGCAGAATGGGTTCCATGATTATCCTCGCTTCCCTGATACAGGTTTCCGTTTCCGGAGTAGAAATTCCAGCCATGTACATCGTCTGCAAAGCCATTTTTGTCATTGTCAATTCCGTCCCCGGCAACCTCTCCCCCATTCGTCCAGATACTGTTCTTCAGGTCTTCGTGATCCAGCTGAACTCCTGTGTCAATCACCGCCACCACCACCTGGCTTTTGCTCTCCAGGGCATCATAGGACTGCCTGGCCGGAGTCAGGTTAATATCCATGCCAGCCCTGGCAAAGGTAGTCACCCTCCCTTCCGTCTCAGGGCCGTAGGCGGAGCTGTCCTGACTGTCGGAAAGATGTCCCGGCATGGTAGAATTCATATTTTGATTTCCAGTCACCAGGCGGAACTGGCCATTATTTAAAAAAGCCCACTGATAGCTGTTGTAGGGATCTCCCTGGCCGTAGGAGGGAGTCCCCGGCCCTGCCGCAAAAGCTGTAACAGAGCCGCCAAAGGGATTTCCACAGGATAGAGAGAGAGCCGCAGAGGTAAGAACAGCCGCTGCCCCCTTTGCCAGCTTCTTCCCTGACTTTTTATCTGCTTTTTTATCTGACTTCTTCCCGGTTTTTTTTCCGTTTTTCTCCGGCTCCGGGTCCTTCAGTCCGATAAACACTACAACGGTCCGGGACGGAACCAGAAACTGCTTCTGCTGCTCCAGGCACGGTTCCTTCCCCTCCTCATAAATGCCGTTTTTCTCCTTGTCATCTGTATTAAAAGCCAGATGCCATTTCATTCCTTTCGGAAGTCTGGGAAGGGCAAATTCATGAGGCTCCCAGTGCATGTTGTAGGCCACGAAAAAGAAATCGTCGCTGCTTCCATCCGGCTTTCTGGCGTAGTTTCCGCAGTACATGATGCCCAGCTGCCTGCGGAAATTCTCAAATTCCGGACACCAGGCCTTGACTCCGTGATAGGAGACATCAGGATGGCCGCAGACCAGATAGTCCATTCCCATCGGCTCCTGAGACATGTGGAACACAGGATGCTTTTTTCGGAAGGCAATGACCTGCTTTGTGAATTCAAACAGCTCTCTGTTTGTCTCCAGAAGTCTCCAGTCCAGCCATGAAACAGCGTTATCCTGACAGTAGGAATTATTATTTCCGCCCTTTGAAGCGCCGAATTCGTCTCCTGCCAGCAAAAGAGGCGTGCCCTGGCTCAGAAACAGGATCAGAAGGGCATTGCGCAGCTGCTTCTGACGCATATTCACTACCTTTTTTTTGCGGCTTGGCCCCTCCACACCGCAGTTCCAGGTATAGTTCCAGGCACTTCCGTCCTGATTATTTTCTCCGTTGGCCTCGTTATGCTTCATCTCATAGGAGACAGAGTCCATCAGGGTAAAGCCGTTGGAATGGGCCATATAGTTGACTACTCCCATATGTTTCGGGTTTCTCCTGCTTCTGAAAATCAGACCGTTCATCTGATCCTCATCCCCTTTCAGGAGACGCCTCATATCCACCAGAAAGCCGTCGTTATATTCAGCCAGGTGGCGTCCCTTCTCCTGCCTTCCCCTTTCAGCGCCATTCTCCTCCCAATAAGAGGCAAACAGCTTTGTTCTGGAAAGCCATGGATCATCTGCAAGGGACGGGCAGGAGGAAATTCCTGTCAGGTGTACGCCGTCCACATGGTACTCCCGCACCCAGAACCGTACTGCCTCGCTGATAAAGGCAGGGCTTTCTTTTCCAGTAAAATACAGCTCAACGATCAGCTCCAGCCCATTTTTGTGAAGCTCTTTGACCAGATCCTTAAATTCCGCAGAAGGATTCTTTTTTCCAGGCTTTCCTCCTGCATAGGAAGCTTTGGGAGCAAACAGGAAGCCCGGTCCATAGCCCCAGTAGTTGAGTTTTCCCGTAGGCTCCTCCGAACCATAGGGATTGCCGTCTGAGCCGTCAGGCATCATAACCTCCTCAAACTCATTCGGAGGCATCAGCTCCAGGGAGGTAACGCCCAGCTCCTTAAAATATGGAATTTTGTCCCGGATTGCCTGAAAGGTTCCCGGCCGGCCCGCTGTCTTATCTTTCCGATCCGTTCCTGCCGGTCCCATGGTAAGGCCCCTGGTGTGGATTCGGTACAGGATCATATCCTCATAGGGAATCTGAAGAGGCTTATCATTCTCCCAGTCAAAATAGGGAAGCTCAAAGGGGGTTCGCAGCGGATTTTTCACATGGGACAGGTCTCCCCATGTCTCCCGTCCTGTAAACGTCCTGCCAAAGGGATCCGGACATTCTGTCCCATCACAGAGCAGAGAGTAAGAGAGCCCGGAAAAATCCTCGCCTAAAATCCTGATTGTATACATATTTCCAAGCCTTGAACTCTCCGGAAACGAAAACACTCTCTGTTTTTCTTTTCCTCCGGACATCTCAAACACAGCCAGGCTCACATTCTCTCCCTCTGCCATGGTGCAGATGTGGAAGCCTCCCTCCGTCTTAACAGCTCCTGGCGGAAAATATCCCGGCATTCCTTCTGCTGCAGCAAGTTTTTCTATCTTCACATTACACTCTCCCATCCCGTCCTAACGGCTGTTCTGCTCTGCTATCCGCTCCGCCAGATCATTCAGATACATCCAGCGCTCCATTTTCTCTTCCAGGAGCGCCTCGGTCTCTTCCTTTTCCTTCATCAGAGCGGCCAGCTTTTCGTAATCTCTGGCAGCTTTGTTAATCTCCGGCCCCAAAGCCTCCGCCTTCTCCTCCAGCGCCGCAATCTCGTCTTCAATGGTCTCCCATTCTTTCTGTTCCTTATAGGTGAATTTCAGCTTTTTAACCTGGCCGTCCTTCCAGCTCTTCCTGGTATTTTTATCAGAGCCATTCCCGGTTTCTTTTTCCATGCTGGTTCCTGATGCTGCTGCTCTGAGACTTTCCTGAGCAGCCTCTTCCTCCTGCCTTGCGGCCTGGTAATCTGTAAAGCCACCCTCATACTGACGCAGCTTTCCATTTCCCTCAAAAGCAAAAATACGGCGCACTGCCCTGTCTAAGAAATACCGGTCATGAGATACAGTAATCACAATACCCTGAAAGCTGTCCAGGTAATCCTCCAGAATCGTCAGTGTCCTGATATCCAGATCATTAGTCGGCTCGTCCAGAATCAGAACATTAGGAGCCTCCATCAGAATACGCAGAAGGTAAAGGCGTCTCTTCTCGCCGCCGGACAGCTTTCCAATCACCGTATACTGCACAGATGAAGGAAATAAAAACCGTTCCAGCATCTGGGAGGCAGAAATGCTTCCCTCCGGCGTCTTCACATACTCGGCTGCCTCCTTAATATAGTCAATCACCCGGAGAGAATCATCCATGGCCTCGTTTTCCTGGGAGAAATACCCCAGCTTTACTGTCTGTCCAATCTCAATCTCTCCGGAATCCGGCTGCACCCAGCCGGCGATCATCTTCATCAGAGTCGATTTTCCGCTTCCGTTCTGCCCGATAAAGCCCACCCTGTCATTCTTCAGGAAAATATAGCTGAAATCCTGAATCAGAATCTTATCTCCATAGGACTTGCAGATATTTTTAAGTTCCACTGTCGTCCGGCCCAGGCGGCTGGAAACAGACCCCAGCTCCACCTCTCCGTCGTACTCAGGACCCTTTCTGGCGCTCAGCTCCTCAAACCGCTGAATCCGTCCCTTCTGCTTGGTAGAACGGGCTCTGGCGCCCCGCTTCATCCACTCCAGCTCCACCCTTAAAATAGACTGGCGCTTCCGCTCCGACGCCTCCTCCATAGCCATCCTCTCTGCCTTCAGCTCCAGAAAGCCCTGATAATTCGTCTGATAGCTGTAGAGTTTTCCCTTATCAAGCTCCACAATCCGGTTTGTCACACTGTCCAGGAAATACCGGTCATGGGTAATCATCACCAGGGCTCCTCTGAACTTTTTCAGATACTCTTCCAGCCAGTCAGCCATGCCGCTGTCCAGATGGTTGGTGGGCTCGTCTAACACCAGCAGATCTGCCGTAGAGAGAAGAACACTGGCCAGGGCGGCTCTCTTTCTCTGGCCTCCGGAAAGAGTTTCTATCTTCTCATCCCAGCCAGGAATCCCCAGAGTCATCAGCATGGTTTTTGCCTGTCCCTCCAGATCCCAGACCTGCTCATGGCCCTGGTTTTCCCGGATTACGCTCTCCAATACTGTATATCCTGGTTCAAATACAGGATTTTGGGGCAGATAGCGGATATAAAGGTTTCTCCCCTTCACCACACTGCCCTGATCCGGCTCTTCGAGGCCTGCCAGGATCCGGAGAAGCGTCGATTTTCCCGTCCCGTTGATGCCGATTACCCCGATTTTTTCGCCTTCATTGACAGAAAAAGCTGTGTCGTCAAACAACAGCCTCTCTGTATAGGATTTTGTAAGATGTTCAATGGTCAATAAATTCATATCTGTTCTCCTGCTTCCGATCTGGCCTTACTGAATCACCAGCTCTACAGGGCAGTGATCCGATCCCATAATTTCTGAGTGGATAGACGCGCTTACCAGCCTGTCTCTCAGACTTTCTGATACGCAGAAATAGTCGATTCTCCACCCTGCATTCTTCTCCCTGGCCTTAAATCGGTAGGACCACCAGGAATAGGCTCCCTCTGTATCAGGATAGAAATGGCGGTAGGTATCGATAAATCCCGCAGAGAGCAGCTCAGAAAACTTTCCTCTCTCCTCGTCGGTAAATCCGGCGTTTTTCCTGTTCGTCTTAGGATTTTTCAGGTCAATCTCCCGGTGGGCCACATTCAGGTCCCCGCAGAAGATCACCGGCTTTTTCTCCTCCAGCTTTTTAAGGTAGGAGCGGAAGGCGTCCTCCCACTCCATCCGGTAGGGCAAGCGGGCCAGCTCGTTCTGGGAGTTAGGCGTATAGCAGGTCACTACATAGTAGTCCTCGTACTCTGCTGCAATCACCCTCCCCTCATGGTCGTGAACATCAATTCCCAGACCATATACCACGCTTAAAGGCTCCTCCTTCGTAAACAGGGCGGTTCCTGAGTATCCCTTCTTGTCTGCATAGCTCCAATACTGATAATATCCTGGTATGTCAAGGTCAATCTGCCCGGCCTGAAGTTTGCTCTCCTGAATGCAGAAAATATCGGCGTCAAGCTCTTTAAATATGTCGAGAAATCCTTTTCCCACACAGGCCCGCAGGCCGTTTACATTCCATGAAATCATTTTTTTCATTCTGTTTTCTGTCTCCTGACTCGTCTCCCGCCTCTTCTGAGAGGCGGAAAAGCGATATTGATAGCATCAGTATACCATTTTCTCGATTATTTTGGAAGAGAGCAGAGAGAGAGGTTCTTCTCCTCATAGAAATTTTTAAGATGATAGAAAATCAAAATTATCAGATGATAGAAAATTAAAAATTAGATAAAATGCTGCTGAAATACTGCTGAAAACCATGTCTGTTCCTTCTACTGAAGAAACTCAGAAAGCAGTTCTTCCGCCTTCTGGCTGTCATCGCAGACACAGACAGCCAGAAAGCGGCCATATTGCTTGATCACTGTTCCCTCCAGACGCTTTATCTCTTTTGGCATATAGGAAGCAAATGCCTCCTTCTGATCCTCAATCCTCTGTTCTACCAGAGCAACTGCCTCTTTACACTCCTGCTCTGTCTTAAACTCAAACACTGCGATCTCTTCTGCTGTGGCTCCGCTGCCGATATAGACAGACGATGAAACCGCTGTATCGATTCCATAGAGAAGGCCTGCCATCTCCTGATCTGCCAGGGTCAGCTCATCCTCAAAGGTCAGGGCTTCTGCCAGCTTCTTGCCGATTTCCCCAGCGTCCGCCTGCTGGCTGACTGCCTGGCTTTCCGCTGAATTTTCTGCCTTCGTCTTCCCGTTTTGTCCTCCACAGGCAGACACTGCGGCGCAGACTGCCAGAAGCAGTCCTGCCATAATTCCTTTTTTCGCTGCGTTTCTCATCCATGTTTTGTTTTTCATTTTCTTTCTCCTTCTTAGCGTCAGCGTACCAGGAACCATACGCCGCATCGCCCTCTGTACACTGACGCTATCCATGCTGTATATCATATTTCTACATTCTTTTATCGTGAAACCGTATGGCTTTTTAAATAATCCAGCCACTTTTTACAGTAATCCTTTTTCAGATGGATGCCGTCAGAGGCCGCTTCATCTGGAAGACTTCCGTCAGGCCCGGCTGCCGCTGATGCCGTATCGATAAAATACACCTGTTTTTCCTGAGCCATCTGGCGCAGCAGTCTGTTAAACTCTGCTATCTTTCCATTCCTGATATAGCTGTGGGTGGAGGATACATGATTCGTCACCGGTATAATTTCCTGGACATAAATCACTGCTTCTGGATTGATCTCACGGACAGCGTCAATAATCTTACCATATTGCTCAATAAACACATCGTTGTAGGGCCAGCCGTTCTCATTGATTCCAAACATAATGTAAACCTTGGAAAAAGCTGTTGTTTTCATGACTTCCATCACCGAAACCTTATCCTCTCCTCTGCGAATCACCGGCTTAGTAAACACAGTGTCCACCATCAGGCCCTTGTAGGTATAGGAGGTTGTGCCTGTCAGCCCTGTATTGGTAATAAGTCCTTCTGTTCTGGAATCTCCAATAAAAACAGCATCATCAAAATAGCTGTCGTCCACCGGATCAGAAGGCGGAACAGGACGTGAAAAATCATATCCCCCTGGCATCGCTGCTTCGCTCTGCTCTTCTTCCATCTGTTCCTCTTCTGACTGTACTTGGGATGGGGATTCCTCTGCTTTCCTTACGGCTTTCCCATTTTCAGATTCCTGTAAAGTTTCCTCTGTCTTCTCTTCTCCCCAGAGCAGACCTGCCTCTGCCCCGTTTTTAGGGGAAATGGAATTCCGAGCCAATGCTCCTGAAAAGCCTTCTGTACTTCCCCTGCTGCCAAACAAAGGCACATAGCGCAGGGCGGCTATCAAAACCAGGCACAGGCAAATGCCCTCCAGGGAAGACACGATACTTCGGATCCGGCGGCGGCGCTTTTCCTTCCTCCGTTTCATTTTCTGTCTCTCCCTGTAATATTCCCTCTGTTTTCTGGTTAAATTATCACTGTTGCACCGGTCTGCCCGATGAGATTCCTGATATCTGGCGCTCTGCATTTTTCTCCTCCGTGATCAGGCGATTTCCGCCTTTTTTATCTCCGGTTTTCTCTTTCCTGTCTGTTCTCTATTATTAGACGAAGAAGCTTGTCTGAAAGTTGGAGAAACTGAAATTTTTTTTACTTTTTTCTTACGTGCATGATTGATTATGACCGAATTTGATTTTTTGTGAAAATACCACAAATTCATTTCCATGTTTTTGTGACTTATTTTGATTGATTATGACTGTTTGTAGTTGTATAATAGCAGTAACAAACAGAACAGGAGGTTTTAAGCGTGATTTATACTGTTACATTTAATCCGTCTCTGGACTATATCGTAACTGTCGACCAGTTTGAGCTGGGAAAGACAAACCGCACATCCTCTGAGCAGCTTCTTCCCGGCGGAAAAGGTGTGAACGTATCCACAGTTCTTCACAGTCTGGGCATCGAAAATACAGCCCTTGGATTTCTGGCCGGATTTACCGGTAAAGAAATTGAACGGAGAATCCGCCAGAGCGGCGTATCCTGCGGCTTCATTTTCCTTGAAAATGGCTGTTCCCGAATCAATATAAAAATGAAGGATTTTGACGGAACTGAAATCAATGGAGCCGGGCCTGACATTGACGCGGCTTCTCTGAAGCAGCTGATGGAGCGGCTGGACACTCTGAATCCGGGCGACACGCTGGTGTTAGCAGGCAGCATCCCTGCCTCTATGCCAGAGGACAGTTACAGCCGGATTCTGGAAATGTTAAAAGAGCGGGGAGTGCTCTTCGCCGTAGATGCCACAGGCGATCTTCTGATGAACGTCCTTCCCTACCGTCCGTTTCTGATTAAACCCAACAACCACGAGCTGGGAGAGCTCTTCCATGTTACATTAAAAACCAGAGAAGAAGTCGTTCCCTATGCCAAAAAGCTGCAGGAAATGGGCGCTCAGAACGTACTGGTTTCCATGGCCGGACAGGGAGCCGTGCTCTTAGATGCAGAGGGCTGTGTTCACATGCTTCCAGCTCCCAGGGGAACTCTTGTAAACGCAGTAGGAGCCGGAGATTCCATGGTAGCAGGTTTCTTAGCCGGATGGATGGAAAAGCATGATTACTCTCACGCCTTCCGGATGGGAGTATCGGCAGGAAGCGCCAGCGCATTCTCAGAATTTCTGGCAACAGAGAAGGAAATCCGCTCCATTTACCAGCGCCTGGACGAAACAGATGAGTCAATTTAGCAACAATGATAAAAAGGAGGAATCTCATGCGGATTACAGATTTAATTGATAAGCGGAGTATCTGCCTGGATGGAACCCCGCACACAAAAAAAGAAGCTCTGGATCAGATGGTAGCCCTGATGGCTGCCAGCGGAAAGATCGCAGATGAAGAAGGCTACAGAAAGCAGGTTTATCTTCGTGAGGAGGAGAGCACCACAGGAATCGGAGGCGGAATTGCCATTCCCCACGGAAAATGCGCCGCTGTCCGCAAACCTGGTCTGGCTGCCATGGTGGTCAGAGACGGTGTAGAGTTTGAGTCTCTGGACGGTATGCCGGCCCATCTGATTTTTCTCATCGCTGCCCCGGATACAGAGGACAACATTCACCTGGACGTACTCAGCAAGCTGTCTGTGCTGCTGATGGATCAGAACTTTGTGGAAAAACTTACAAAAGCTGAGACAGCAGAAGAATTTTTATCTGTTATTGACCAGGCAGATCAGGAAAAACCAGGCATCGACAGCCAGCTGGCTGCTCAGAATCAGCCTTCCAACGAGGAGACAAAAGCCGTTTCTGGCAGTGGTAAGACCTGCCGCATTCTGGCCGTTACCTCCTGCCCTACCGGCATTGCCCACACCTACATGGCTGCCGAGGGACTGGAAAAGGCCGCCCGCGCTGCAGGCTGTTCTCTGAAGGTGGAAACCAGAGGTTCCGGAGGAGCCAAAAATGTCCTGACTGAGGCAGAAATCGCTGAGGCTGACTGCATTATCGTGGCCGCTGATGCCAAGGTTCCCATGGATCGTTTTCACGGCAAGCGCCTGATTGAATGTCCTGTTTCTGACGGAATCAGCAAAGCAGAGCAGCTGATCGAGCGGGCTGTGAAGGGAGACGCGCCTGTCTACCAGGCAGGAAATCCTGCGGCTGTAAAGGAGACAAAATCTTCCGGAAGCGCAGCTCACAAAATTTATACCCAGCTGATGAACGGTGTTTCCCATATGCTTCCCTTTGTCGTAGGCGGAGGAATCCTCATCGCCCTGGCTTTCCTCATCGATGGCCTGAGTGTGGATATTAATTCCCTGTCCGATGAAGCCAGATCTGCCTTTGGAACCATCACACCAGCAGCGGCAGCCTTAAAAGGCATCGGAGGAGTGGCATTTGGCTTCATGCTTCCAATCCTGGCTGGATTTATCGCCATGAGTATCGGGGATCGGCCTGCCCTGGCAGTAGGATTTGTCGGCGGAATGATTGCCGCCAGCGGAAAATCAGGATTCTTAGGCGCTCTGTTAGCCGGATTTATCGCAGGATACCTGGTTCTCTTCCTTGGAAAGCTGTTCAGCCATCTGCCGGAGGCTCTGGAAAAAATCGCCCCTGTGCTCTTATACCCTGTATTCGGCATCCTTCTCATCGGTTTAATTATGACTTTTGTCATCGAGCCGCCAGTAGGATTTTTAAATACCTCTCTGAATACAGCTCTTACAAATATGAGCGGAACCAGCAAAATTCTCCTTGGAATTGTCGTGGCAGGCATGATGTCCATTGATATGGGCGGTCCTTTCAACAAGGCAGCCTACGTCTTTGGAACTGCTTCCATCGCAGCTGGAAACTACGATATCATGGCAGCCGTTATGATTGGCGGAATGGTTCCTCCCTGCGCCATCGCCCTGGCTACCCTGCTCTTTAAGAACAAATTTACAAAAGAGGAAAGAGAATCCGGTCCTGTCAACTTTATCATGGGACTGGCCTTCATCACAGAGGGAGCTATCCCATTTGCAGCCTCTGATCCGCTTCATGTGCTTCCTGCCTGCGTCATCGGCGCGGGAGTCTCAGGAGCTCTATCCATGGCCTTTGGATGTACTCTCATGGCTCCCCACGGCGGAATCTTCGTATTCCCGGTTGTCGGAAACGCTATGATGTACCTGGCCGCTCTGGTAATCGGAACTCTGATCGGAGCCTTCCTGTTAGGCGTGCTGAAGAAGAAAGTGGCGTAAAAGCATGGATAAAGCAGGCGGAACTGGGACAGACTACGTTTTCGACTCGATTCGCGCATCCCTTATCCGCCGTTCGCGAAAACTCGCCTTTCGGCTCAGACACTTCGCTCGGCGGCGGAAATTAGCGCAAATCTCATGCGAAAGCCTCGCCATCGTCCTAGAGCCCGCCTGCTTTATCTTCTGTAGTAACAAACCGTTCAGCCATGCATCTTCTTGCCCGTCTACAGCAGACAGGAAGCTTCGGGCGTCAGCCCTATAAAATTCAGGCAGAAAAACACTTATGAAGACAAACTTTCAATGTGTTTTTCTGCCTGAATTTTTATATGACCGAACTGTTTCAGTGTATTGGAGTAGCGTCTCCGCGTATTTTGTTGTAAAATATCATTAATTATTTCATTTGCCAGGGAAAGGGAGGATAAGAAAAATGCTTACGGAAAAGCGGCAGGAAGAGATTTTAAAGCTGTTAAACGCCCAGGGAAGTGTAACGGTACAGGACTTGAAGGATCGGTTCAATGCCTCTGAGTCTACTATACGCCGGGATTTGACGGTTCTCCATAAGAAAGGCGCTCTGATCAAGGTGTTCGGCGGGGCGGTTCAGGCAGATCTGACTATTGACGCCGCCGACGCCCAGGTCGCTCTTCGCCAGGAACAGCACATGGAGCAAAAGATCAAGATCGCCCGGTACGCCGCCTCCTTAATTAAGCCCGACGACTTCGTCTATCTGGATGCCGGAACCACCACAGGAGCCATGATTCCCTTTATCGAGGAAAAATCCGCCTTCTTTGTGACAAACGCAGTCTCCCACGGACTCCGCCTGGTGGAGCGGGGCTTTCGGGCAGCCGTTCTGGGAGGAGAAATCAAGGCTTCTACAGAGGCTGTGGTGGGAAATGAGGCCTATCTGAGCCTGAAAAAGTATCATTTCACAAAAGGATTCTGGGGAACCAACGGAGTCAGCCGTATTTCCGGCTTCACTACCCCAGACCCCAATGAGGCCCTGATCAAGGAATTTGCCATGGAACGAACCAGGGAACCCTATGTACTCTGCGACTCCAGCAAATTTTTCCAGACCAGCCCTGTCAGCTTCGGCGAATTCTCATCTGCCACAATTATCACAGATCGTCTTCCCCAGGAAAGCTACCGGGGAGAGGACAATGTGGTGATCGCCAAGGAGCCGCCTGCCCTGTAGGTATTCTTACCTGCAGAGCGGCGGCTCCTGTCAAATCACCATTCCTCACTATTCCTTCTTCTGCCCTGTCGGCAATTCGTCTTCCAACTGATATCAGAAGAGGAAGTATAAAAAGAATCCAGACGGCTTTCTGATGCAGGACAGCCCACAGCCGGTTGCACAGCTCTGTCATTCCATGGGTATCTATCAATCTTTCTAAAATAAAAATTCCAAACTGTATGAGACAAAATAACAGAACTGCAGCCACATACTCTATAGCAGTAAATTTCCTGATTATCAGAAAAAATCCTGTTGTGATGACAAACAGATAGCAGGAAGCGATGAACAGATTCCCCAACATACCTGCCTGCCCTATGATCATCTCCGCGTTCTCCCTTATCTCCCACTTTTCAGGGCTGTTAAGCATATCTCCCCCAGCTAATAAAAGCCCCGTCCCATGGCACAGCAGATAAACCGTTATAAAGTGAAGCGCCAGGGAAAAAGCCGCAAACAGTATGGCATAAAGTATTGTTTGTTTGGTAATCTTCCTTCTTTTCATTTGCACTCCCCCTGTAAAGCACAGGCGCAGCACGGAAAATCCACGCTGCGCCCATAACCTCTTCTGTCTTATTTTATTTTTACAATTCCACTTCCAGCTTCTGCTTTTCTATCTTGTGTCTCTCAGCGTAGCCAGTCAGCATCAGCGTCAGGGCGCCGTCTCCTGTCACGTTGCAGGCAGTTCCGAAGCTGTCCTGCAGAGCAAAGATGGTGAGCATCAGGGCCGTTCCCATCTCGTCAAAGCCCAGCACGCCTGTAATCAGGCCCAGGGACGCCATAACGGTTCCTCCCGGAACGCCGGGCGCACCTACTGCAAATACTCCCAACAGCACACAGAACAATGTCATAGTCGGAAGATCCGGAAGAGTTCCGTACAGAATCTTCGATACTACCATAACGAAGAATACTTCTGTCAACACAGAGCCGCACAGATGGATATTGGCAAACAGGGGAATTCCAAACTCTACCATATCATCTCTGAGGGTTGGCTCCGATTTTTTCGCACAGTCTAAAGCCACTGCCAGCGTTGCTGCGGAAGACATGGTTCCCACCGCCGTCAGATAGGCCGGCCCGTAGTTTTTAATCACCTTAAAGGGATTTTTCCTGGAGTACAGCCCTGCCAGACCGTAGAGCAGAGCCATCCAGATATAGTGGCCTGCCATGACAATCAAGATTACCTGGATAAATACGGGAACCTGTTTTGTAATGGATCCTTCATAGGCCAGGGAACAGAAGGTCATGGCAATGTAAACCGGAAGGATAGGAATGATAACCTTCTTTACAATGTCTAACACAATCCGCTGAAATTCATCCAGAATTCCTGTTATCTGCTTCGCCTTCGTCCAGGTGGACGCCAGACCAATGAGAACAGAAAATACAAGGGCGCTCATCACCCCCATAATCGGAGGAATGGACAGCTGAAATACCACCTCGGGAAGTTCTTTCAGTCCCTCCACGTTTGCATTGATCGACAGAGACGGAATGATTCCAAAACCTGCCATCATGGAAAACAGCGCTGCGCCCAGTGAGGAGGCGTAGGCAATTCCAAGAGCGATTCCCAGCATCCTGGAAGCATTATTTCCCAGCTTCGTGATGGACGGGGCAATAAAGCCGATAATAATTAACGGCACGCAGAAATTGATAAACTGTCCCATCACATAGTTCAGGGTAACGACTACATTCATCACCCCTTCTCCTGCGTAAAGACCGGCTATAATTCCGGCCGCCACTCCAATCAGGAGACGGAATGGAAGACTGCCTGTCAGCTTTTTCATAAATTCTCCTTTCTTTCTCCCGGCGTGGAGCTGAATCAAAGCCCCCCTTCAGCTCGCCAAAGAAAAATACAGATTTTATTTTCCCTTACAGATAAGGTATGCGCCTTCTCCCTGTTTTCTGTCTTTTATTCCTTTTTTGATTTTCTAATCTTCCCACAGCTTTTTCGGGTAATACCCGCTGTCTTTTAAGCCCTGAATGGCATCCATCACCATAGGCTTGTCTTCCTTGTAGGTAACGCCGTACCACTTGTCTGCGCTCTTTAATACAGTCACCTGGGCCTTATCCTCCTTCAGAAGTTCATCTACGACAAAAGGCAGGAAATACTCGCACTTTTCCGGATTCACCGGCAGATTTTGATCTAAGAATACGGTGAAGCGTTCCTCCAGCTCTGTGAGAATGCTGGAGGTAAAGCCCCACATATTCATGGATACAAGAGTATCCTCCGGCAGGTAGGTCCAGGAAGCGCCGTTGTCTTCTGTGTACTCTGCCTTGTCGCCGTGTTTTTCCACCCTGGTGCGCTCATGAATGTCAGCCAGATGGCCCTGTTCGTCAGCCACGCACACACCGCGGGATACATGGCCATTTTCCGTCAGGGTATTGTAAAGCTTATAGCCTACCATGGCGTACTGGTATCTGTCATTATCCTCTGTTTCACAGAGATGGCGGTAAAGCTCCTTAAATGCCGCTTTACCATAGTAATCGTCTGCGTTAATCACCGCAAAGGGGCCGTCAATCACATCCTTGCAGCAGAGAATTGCATGTCCCGTTCCCCAAGGCTTTACCCGGTTCTCCGGAACCTGATACCCCTCCGGCAGCAGATCGTTTTCCTGATACACGTACTCTACCTGGATGTGTTTTTCCATCCTGTTTCCAATATGCTCCTTGAAATCCTTCTCAATAGCCTTCTTGATGATGAAAACTACCTTCTCAAAGCCTGCCTCTTTAGCGTCAAAAATAGAGAAGTCAATAATCAGATCTCCATCATGATCCACCGGGTCAATCTGCTTTAATCCGCCATAACGGCTGCCCATTCCCGCTGCCATAATTACCAGTACCGGCTTTTTCTCCATGTTATTATCCCCTTTCCGGACGCCTTTTTATGATTTAGTCCTCGTTCTCCTCATTCTCTGTCAGAGTAAATACCTGGCGCTTTCTGGCCATCTCATCGCTTGCCAGGTACTCGTCGTAGGTTGTGATCTTATCAATAAGCTTACCGTTTACGATCTCCATAATACGGTTGGCTGTAGTCTCCACGATCTGATGGTCACGGGAGGAGAAAATAATCACGCCTGGGAACTTGGTCATACCGTTATTTAACGCAGTGATGGACTCCATATCCAGGTGGTCTGTCGGCTCGTCGAACATCAGCACGTTGGCTCCGGAAATCATCATCTTGGAAAGCATACAGCGCACCTTCTCGCCTCCGGAAAGCACTCTTACCTTCTTCACACCGTCCTCACCGGCAAACAGCATACGGCCTAAGAAGCCGCGGACATAGGTCACATCCTTAACCGGAGAATACTGGGTCAGCCAGTCTACGATAATATCGTCGTTGTCAAACTCTGCGCTGTTGTCCTTGGGGAAATATGCCTGAGTGGTGGTAACACCCCACTTGTAGCTTCCCTCGTCCGGTTCCATCTCGCCTGCCAGAATCTTGAAAAGAACTGTCTTGGCCTGCTCGTTTGGTCCTACCAGGGCAACCTTATCCTCACGATTTAAGATAAAGGAAATATTATCCAGTACCTTTACGCCGTCAATGGTCTTGGACAGGTTCTCAACAGACAGAACCTCATTTCCAATCTCTCTCTCCGGACGGAAGTCAATATACGGATACTTACGGCTGGAAGGACGGATCTCATCCAGCTGAATCTTCTCCAGGGCTTTCTTTCTGGATGTGGCCTGCTTGGACTTGGACGCGTTGGCGGAGAATCTCTGAATGAACTCCTGCAGCTCCTTGATCTTCTCCTCCTTCTTCTTATTAGCCTCCTTCATCTGTTTGATCATCAGCTGACTGGACTCGTACCAGAAGTCGTAGTTTCCGGCATAGAGCTGAATCTTTCCATAGTCGATATCTGCGATCTGGGTGCAGACCTTATTTAAGAAGTAACGGTCATGGGATACCACGATGACTGTGTTCTCGAAGTTGATTAAGAACTCCTCCAGCCATGCGATAGCATCTAAATCCAGGTGGTTGGTCGGCTCGTCCAGAAGAAGAATATCCGGGTTTCCGAACAATGCCTGGGCTAAGAGCACCTTTACCTTCTGGGCGCCTGTCAGGTCTCCTACCAGCTGATAGTGGAACTCTGTCTCAATTCCCAGACCGTTTAACAGGTTGGCTGCGTCAGACTCTGCCTCCCAGCCGTTCATGGTGGCGAACTCGCCCTCCAGCTCTGCGGCCTTTACACCATCCTCCTCAGAGAAATCTTCCTTCATGTAGATGGCTTCCTTCTCCTTCATGATCTGGTACAGACGGGCATTTCCCATAATAACTGTATCCAGAACCGGGTACTGGTCATATTTAAAGTGATCCTGCTGTAAGAAAGACAGACGCTGTCCCGGAGTGATAATTACGTCTCCGTTAGTAGGCTCCAGCTGTCCGGAAAGAATCTTTAAGAAAGTAGACTTTCCTGCTCCGTTGGCTCCAATGAGACCGTAGCAGTTGCCTTCCACGAATTTGATATTTACATCCTCAAACAGTGCCTTTTTCCCTACGCGTAATGTTACATTGCTTGCGCTAATCATGGTTGTTTCCTTTCTTTATATGCATTATTTAATATTTCATAGTTTCCCTTTGGCAGTCTGTCCATCGCGCACAGAAAACACTCCCTGTCTAGGATGTGCTGAATCTGGCACGATTTGTAAAAGAGGGGGATTTTCTCTCCCCCTCCAGACTCCGCCTATTTTATTGTACAGGAAAATCCATATTTTGCAAGAGGATCAGAGAAAAAAGCAGGGCAAAATGCAGTTCCTCTGATCTATCATGCACGAGAAAAAATTTTCCTCGTTCCAATTAAAAGTCACCGGAAAATTTTTCTCATGCATCAACAGCCCAAAGCAGCCGTACAGGCAAAAAGAATGTTTTTCAACTCTCTTTACACGACATCTCTGTCACGGACAGCTTCAGAACCTGGACCCGGGCTGTCACCTCTGGCCGGAATTCCCAGTCTGCCTTTCCGGAGTAATGTTTCATAATCTGCCTTAAACCGTGTATTTTCTCTTCCGGCGCTTCCAGAATCTCCATTCTTCCCTTTCCCATAATACACTGGTACCGATAGGAAAAATCGCACCCTGTCTCTCCTTCCACCAGGGAGTGTTTTCTATCCATCTCAAATGATACCGATTCCTGCCGTGAGAGCAAATCTATCTTCCGTCCCTCTTTCGCGCAGTGAAAATACAGTATAAACCGTCCGTCTATCCGCTCATATCCGAAATTCAAAGGTACAATATAGGCTTCCGCCCCATCCACCAGTCCAATCCGGCAGCAGTCACACGCTTCCAGGATCTCCTCTATTTTTTTACTGTCCGTAACTTCCCGGTCTTTTCTTCTCATGATTTTTCTCCCCTGCAAACAAGAATATTTTTCACTCAGCATTCTTCTCCAATTCCAGAAGCCCGCGCTTTACCTCAAGGCCTCCTCCGAAGCCTGTCAGGCTGCCGTCGGCTCCGACTACCCGGTGGCAGGGAATGATGATTCCAATAGGATTGTGTCCCACTGCGCCTCCTACCGCCTGGGCGGACATATGAGGCCGCCCCGTTTCCCTGGCCAGCTGCTTTGCAATGCTTCCATAGGTAACAGTAGCCCCATAGGGAATTTTTAACAGTTCTTCCCAAACACGGCGGCGGAACTCACTTCCCTCCAGTCTGACAGGAGGAAGGAAATCCGGCTTTTGTCCTGAAAAGTAGCAGTCCAGCCAGCTGGCAGCCTGCCGAAGAGGAACGGGAAGGTATTTTTCTCCTCCTTTAACACAGGCAGGAAGAACAGTCAGCTGACAATCTTCCGGAATAATAAACGGATACCGCTCCTTTTCGAACTTCAGGGAAAGCATGGATTCCCTGTCAGAAATCAAAGTCAGAATTCCGACTGGCGAACTGTACTTCATTTCATAAAGCTGCCTTTCTTCTGTTTCAGGGCATCCCATAGCTGCCGCTGCTTTTTTCATATGCTTCGCCTCCTGTCTCCTTTTTAGGCTTTAATTTTCCCGGCGTTTCTCCACCTTATACCCCCCCTGTATATGTAATTTTCCTTTTTCGCTTTTCCAGATACATTCTCTCATCTGCAATGTACATCAGAGAATGGTAATTGCGTCCATCGTCCGGGTAAAGAGCACAGCCTATGGAAAATTCCAGTCTCTCATCTCCATTGATTACTGTGAACAGTTCGCCGCGTCTCGCCTTTAACTCCCCACAGGCCTCCTCTATGCTCTCAAGAGACTCAAAGCCATACAGGAAAATAATAAACTCATCTCCTCCCAGCCGGGCGGCCATTGTTCCAGGTCCCTTGGCCTCTCTCGCAATCAAACTGATTTTTTTCAGATATTCATCGCCTACCGAGTGGCCATATATATCATTAATCCGTTTCAGTCCATCTGCATCCAGCATAATCACCGCGCCATAGCCCAGAGTCTGCGGATTGGAAAACAGTTCGTCCATTCTGTTGTGAAACCCTCTTCGATTGTAGAGACCTGTCAGACTGTCTTTATTGCTCTGCTCCCTCAGTTCATTAATCTCTCTCCACCACATGGACATGTCTGTAACATAATATGTAACGCTCTGTTCATCTGTCTGCTTTTCAATTTTTAAATAGGTTTCCTCTCCATTTCTGTCATACTGGTAAATCTGCTCATCTTCAGCCGGCCTTCCTAAGACAGCCTCCAGCCTGCTTTCGATTTCTGCAGGCAGCCTGTCCTCACCAAACTCATCTTCCTCTATTCCAAGCAGCTCCAGAAGACGGCCATTGACAAAGTTTTTTCCGAAAAACTGATTATGTTCGAAGATACCGACAGGAATCTGCCCTTTATCGATAATATCTATCATCTTATCCCAACCCAGCCGGATGCTTTTCAGCATCTGATTCATGTAGAGAATCAGTTCGTCCAGTTCCTTCACCTGCGTCCTGACTGTAATATTTTCGAAATCGCCCTTATCGCTCTGCTTGAGCTCATTTATAATTTTAGTCAGATTGGAAGTCAGCTTCTTATCTACATACCATACGATTCCTCCGATAACGGCTGCAGCTGCCAGAGCCAGATAAATCAAAACCATCATTGTCGAAAAAATCGTGTTTTTCAGCGGGTACTGTGACAAATAGCATCTTACCAGAGCAGTATCTCCATAGGTCTTTGTGTAGACACAGTACTTATTGCCGCGAAACCAGCAGTGGAAATTCTCTTTCAGCTTCCCGTCTGCATCTTTTTCCAGTATATCCCCCATGTACACTCCTGACAGCTCCGGATCGGTAGAAGCAGCAATCTTGTCAGTCTTCAGATCCAGAACATGGAAAAAGCCCTTCATATCAATGGGAATCTCCGCAACCGTCTTTTCCAGGCTGTTCTCCTCCATCTCTTTCAGGAGTCTCCTGGGAGACCGTTTCAAGTTTTGTGTAAACTCAAAAAACTGATATAAGATAT